>JAKYXN010000130.1 GCA_022538095.1 Puniceicoccaceae bacterium K14
CGCTCGCCGCAATCGGTACTTTGTATCTTGTAATCGGCTACAAGAAGGAAGGAGCCACAACAATCTTCTCGGCAGTCGAAGAGCGAATGGGACGCCCTACTCGCTTAGCGCTCAGCGCCCTTTTCATCGCCGGACGTGGATTAGCGACCGGCGTTGCTCTCTATGCAATGTCGGTAGTCGTATCAGTTTGCTTAGGTTTATCGCTGCCCACGAGCATTGTACTCGTCGGTGGTCTCTCTCTCATTTATACAACTATTGGCGGAATCGAAGCAGACATCTATTCCGACATTATCCAACTTGTTGTTCTCTGGCTCAGCGCCCTAATTTGCAGCATCTTTCTTTTTACATTGATCGACTCGCCCTGGGAGGCTTTGCGAAACTTTGACTCTGATCGACTATCCCTTTACCAGCTGTCTGGTAATGGTCTCAATGACGGGCAATCCTATAGCATTTGGCCAATGCTGATTGGAGGCTTCTTTCTCTACCTTGCATATTACGGCTGCGACCAAAGCCAAGCACAGCGACTACTGGCTGCCAAAGACGTCGCAACCGCACGCAAAGCGATTCTACTCAATGGCAGCCTGCGCTTTCCGCTTGTTTTAACTTACTGTAGCTTTGGCGTTTTACTCGGACTCTTTTTCCAACAATCGGAGTGGTTGCAGGGAAAAATGCTTGGGCAGAACCCGGACTTCATTGCTCCGTATTTTATTATTGAGTACGTACCGATTGGTCTCAAAGGCATAATCGTTTCAGGAATTCTAGCAGCGGCCATGTCGAGCCTCGATTCAAACATAAATTCTTTGAGCGCAGCGTTGGAAAAAGACTTTCTTGAAGGCAAAAAAATTCCGCTCCCCTTTTTTGACGATCCACTTCAAAGAGCTCGTACCTTAACCGTTCTTTTCGGCGTCGGATGCTGTGGATTAGCCTTTCTTTTCAGTGGATCGCAAGCGACCGTACTCGTTTTGGTAAACGCTGTCAGCTCCGCTTTCAATGGCCCCATACTCGCCTGCTTTGTATTCTTACTCACACAACGAGAGCTCAAATCACCCACCTACTCAGTTATAGCGCTTTTCGCTGGCATCGCGACTAATGCTACCCTTTGGCAAGCTGTTCCTCAAATGAGCTGGCTTTGGTGGAATCTATTTGGGTTTCTGGTATCGACAGCTATTATGCTGATTGCCTCTAAAAGGAAGCCGATTGAATCCTTTTCAATAGACTCTCCGAAGAGAGGACAGCTAATAGTACTAATTAGTGTTTCGTTCGTAGTCGCCCTGGGCCTACTACTTATACACGTTTGGCTACGTTCAATCGCTTGATCACCCCAACATTCCAGAGTCAATTGGATTTGTGAGTGAATTCTATGATATTGCTATCCGGATCGAACACGGAGCATTCATAGTAACCGTCGTCCATGGTCACCGGTTCCTTTTCCATTCGGTAGCCGTTCTCAACAAAGCGTTCAGCGATCGCATCGATTTCCGCTGCCGCGTTTCCTCGAAACGCCAGGTGCGTAAAACCAACACTTCGTTCCACCAATGAGTCAGGTCGATCTTCAACATTTGTCGCTTGCATAATTTCCAAACGGGCTCCTTCTGAACATTCAATAAAACAAGAATAAAAACCCGTATCCGGATCCTTATGTTCTTCACTAAGCCTACCGTCTAGAAAAGATATATAAAAGGCAGTCAGCCTTTTCGCATCACGTGTCCACACAGCTATATGTTCAATCTTCATTGCATCGACTAGAAGCCCATTTTGGCGTTCGAGGTCGACGTACATCACACACTTACTTATGAATACATAGACTAGCGGTCGTTATCGACACTTTTGCTTATACCAAACAATTAGCCAATCTTATTGATTTTCCTTCGCGAGCGTCGACCATTTAGATTACGGAGAGAATTGCAGAGGCGCCCGCATTTTTAATATCGTAAACGGCTTCTGGGGCTACTCGTGCCAATCGGCGTAGCGTAGGGCAAGTATTCCACGGTGAAGGCTTGGAAATTATAGTAAGAATCGATCACCTAGACGCTTAGGTTTACGGGAACAACGACGCTTAAATTGCTTATCCGCCTATTATAGGAAAGGTTCCTCACTACTCAGCTTTTCTAGGGTATGCACAATGGCTGATAGAAAAGAATCTAACTAAAGCAGTTATGCGAGATGCGCTGAACTAGGATCGTATCCGCATACGAACAAAAAATGCCAAATTCTAAAAATGAAGCATAGAAGAGATTTCATAAAAACCGCCGCACTCGGCACACTAGGAGGAGCCACTATACTCGCAGCAAGAGAGGCAAAAGTAAAAGAAAACTCATCCCAAGAGATCAACAGCATACAACTAGCCATCGCTACAATCTGCAGTGATGGCTTCGGAGACGAAAATTTTGAACCAACCTTCAAGATAGCACCCAAAGCAGGATTCCGAAACATAGAATTTAATTGTTGGTACAACCGAAACCTCACTCCCAAAGGGCTTCGGAGCATTGCTGCAAGGTGCCAAGCTCAAAACCTCACTCCGATTTCAATTCAAGGACAGAGCTTCGGCAAATCAGATACTAAAGAAATCGCTCACAAACTCTGGTGCATGGAAGCTGCCTCTAAGCTCGGGTGCAAACGAGTCAAATTCACCGGATCAAAACGTGGCTCCAATGGAGGATTGCATGACATTATCAATACACTCAAAGAAATCGCACCTGCTGCTGAAGAAATGGGGGTACTCATTTGCGTCGAAAATCACGTGAACAACAACCTCGAGAACATCGCTGATTACGAAGAACTTTTCAGCGCCATCGACTCACCTTCTGTCGGGCTTTGTTTGGATACCGGACACTTCGATGGAGCGGGTATATCCATTCCTGATGTCATCGAAAAATTCCATAGCCGAACCAATCATGTCGATCTAAAAGACTGCAAAACCTTTGGCGAATACAAAACGGTACGATTCGGAGAAGGAATCACCGATCTCCACGGAACAATCCAAGCTCTGATTAGCCACGACTACCAAGGTTATCTCGTTATCGAACAAGCCCCGCCTATCTCTCCCGACTCCCTCGAACAGGACCTCGCATCCGCCTATCAAATGTTCGCCAAGTATATTTCAAACGATCAATAAAATCTCAATGGCAATGGCCGTTCCTTACCTAAAAACCGCTCTCACCCTTTATCTAATATCAATCTCGGTCTCTGCTCAGCCAATACTAAAAGAGGAGGGAATGCAATTGAGCCTCTTTGCGGAAAATCCAGATATCGTTACTCCCGTTGGAATGGCAATCGACAATCAAGATCGAATATTCGTCATCGAATCGCATACCCATATTCCACCTAGCGACTACCAAGGCCCCGAGCGCGACCTCATTAAAGTCTTCTACGATGACGATAATGACGGCAAAGCCGAGCGCGTTGAAGTCTTTGCCGAAGGTCTCAATATGGCCATGAACCTGGCGTTTTCACCAGAAGGTACCCTGTACGCCATTTGCGCGCACGAGGTCGTCGCCCTTCCCGATCGCGACGGCGACATGAAATGCGACAGAATAGAGTCAGTCCTCAAATTAGAAACGTCTTCAATGAATCCACACGGTGGATGGCTAGGCATCGCTTTCGATCCAAACGGGAAAATGTACTTAACTCGAGGAAACCTCGGGGCGGCTTACCACATCGTCACAGGCAAGGACGGCTCCCATGTCGAGGGATTCGGAGACGGAGGCGACGTGATACGGGCCGATGCAGACGGTACGAATGTAGAACCCTGGGCAACTGGATTCTGGAATCCATTCGACATTACCTTCGATCATACAGGCAAGCTCATGCTTATCGACAACGATCCCGATGCCCGCGGTCCAAACCGCCTGCTAGAAGTCGTCGAAGGGGGCGACTACGGATACAAAGCTATCTTTGGTGGTGGTGGCAATCATCCTTTCCAAAGCTGGAATGGCGAAATTCCCGGCACGCTTCCCTTTCTATCAGGCACTGGTGAAGCCCCGTCAGGTCTAATCGACGTATCCACAAAAAACGTCACAAGCTACTTAATAACTATTTGGAACGAAAATACAATCGAGCGACACACAATCCGAAACGGGATTCCTGAAAAAACGCTTCTAATGAAAGGAGATCAAAATTTCCGTCCCGTTTCTATCAAGCAAGATAGTAAAGGAAACCTTTACGTTACTGATTGGGTACTCGTCGACTACCCAAACCATGGGAAAGGACGTATCTGGCGAATAGCCAATGGAGCGCCAAAAATCGATTACGAATTTACCCAGCACAGTCGCACGTCACCCACTACCTCCACCATCGCTCAATTCCTCAAATCCCCAGACCCTTTCAAACGTCACTACGGATCAATGTGGCTGGCCCGCCCCGAGCAAACAGTGCTTGCCCTCGAGCTCAGCCAGTCAGAAGAAGCGGCCATTCGCTTGGGAGTCTTTATTGCCCTACGCAGATATCCACCATCCTCTATTTTTCAATACATTACTCAAACACTCAACGACCCGGATCCATCGGTTCGTCAGTTCGGCCTTATGTGGGCCGCTGAAAGCAGGCAACTCGAACTCAGAACCGAGCTTGATGCCGCCTTGCTCGCAGGTGAGGTAACCGCATCCGTTTTCGAAAGTTATCTAGCAGCAGTCGAGATGATCAATCCCCTGTTCATAAACGAATTCGAAAACATCCAAGATAAAAAAGCGACCCAAATCCCGCGCAAACTTGAACCAGGACTAATAGAAAAGCTGGCGACTGACTCCAATCTGCCCTTCGACATCAGAGCCTTAGCTGTCGGAAAACTAAAACCCGAGATTGCCTTCACATTGCTCGAAAACAAATCAACTGCAATTCGATTAGCAGCGATAAAAAACGTTCAAAAAAGCGAGATTGATGGACTTCCTGAAAAACTCATTTCTTTCGCGCTAAACGAGACAGAACCGATATCAATACGAATCGAATCCGTATTTTATCTTTCATTACAAAATCAAATACTCCCAAAACAACTTGTTATATTGCTTCAACATTCGAACGACTCTCTTGCTCTGGAATCTGCAAGAACTCTCGGAAAGTACGCGGGCGATCCGAAAATAAGAAAAGCACTTGAATCGATCTATCACGCCGGAATAAGTGACCCAACAAAGTACGCTATTACCGAAAGCATTGAAAGGAGTCTCTTTGGATTCGACCCAACACGCCCATTCGCTTCCAAACGGCCAAACACTATCGAAAGCTGGAAGGCCATTAACAATGAAGGAGGCGACCCAGATCGCGGAAGTCGTGTTTTTAGAGGCCCGCAAAACATGTGCATAAATTGCCATTCGATGGACAGTGCCACTAGCCTTCTCGGTCCCAATTTGAGGGGCCTCGCCGATTCGATGAGTCGCGAGCAAATCGCACATTCCATCCTCAAACCCTCCGATTCTCTAAGCCCTGAATTTCAAGCTTGGGGCGTACGCACTCGGGATGGAAAGCTACACCAAGGCGTCCAAATCGACCATGTCTGGGGTACGAAAGATATCACCCTTTACACAACAAATAGAAAGAACGAGCGATTTGAAGAAAACGACATTCTTAGCTATGAAGCCTTACCTCATTCACTCATGCCAGCTGGCCTCGAAAACCTAATGACTGTCTCAGAGTTTAAAGACCTAATCGCCTATCTTTCCTCAAAGACCTCCGACGCAAATTAGTACACAAGTCATCTAATTTGGCCAAGTAGAGTGCCTCGGGCGTGTTCGTGAGATAAATCTCAAAACTTTCAGGAACCCGGCTCCTGAAAGCCAAGTGACGCATCGTCGATAACAAGCACCCAATCAGGGCTACTCATACCTTTGTAAATCTACGGTATCCACTATGGCGAATACATGCCTTCATCATCAGTTTCTTCTATAAAATGAGTCTGTCCCGTTGTTGGATCGTACCACCAAGCCTTCAGCTGCTTGCCTGCAATGACGTCAGTATTCACTTTAGCACCACCTGCTTGAGCCAAATATACCATAACACAACTAGCATCGTTTTCACCAAAATGCCCATTTCGAAGAGCTTGCATGTAACTGCTATTTATACTAATTATAACTCAAGGCACGGGAGCTGCTTTCGAATACTCATGAGCCCGATCGATTGGTTAATCGTTTTCTGTTACAGCCTAGGC
>JAKYXN010000131.1 GCA_022538095.1 Puniceicoccaceae bacterium K14
GGCTCGAAAACGATAGAAGATAACGGCGTCGAGCAAGCTCGAGCCCTACGAAAGAGGGCACTTGCAACGCCTCGAATGGAAATGAGGGGAACATGCAGACTTTCATGAGTTGCCTTATCGGCGATTTGTCTTGAAGGTTATCAATTCATGACATCGAAGCGCTTTCTTTTCAGCATTGATCTAGAAGAATTCTATACCGGTGATGGAAATCCAGATGAGTCAGCGACGGCATTGGAAGAGTTAGTAGATTCTTATCTTAGTTTTTTGGATGAAGTCGGTGGCCACTGCACATTTTTTGTCGTAGGCGACGTTGCACGGAAGTTCCCGAGTTTGCTTAAACGAATAGAAGCGGAAGGGCACGAGCTTGGTTGCCATGGTGATAAACATATACCTTTAGATCAACTCGACCCGGCACGATTTCGAGATGATCTTCTAGCGAACATTCGCGCGATAGCAGAAGTAACTTCAAGAAAACCAACTGGATACCGTGCTCCGTTGATGTCGGTTTCTGAGAAAACGAGTTGGGTCTACGAAATTATGGCCTCTTTAGGGATATCTTATTCTAGTTCGGTCATTCCCGCTTCGACTCCACTGTATGGCTGGCCGGGGTTTGGCCAAAGTGCCAGAATGATTGATTCCGTTTTAGAGATACCCGCGACGCTTGTAAATTTTGGTGGAGTGAAAGTTCCTTTTTCCTGTGGTACCTATTTTAGACTACTTCCATTGATTTTATTGCGTCGCTGTTTTTTTGGTTTGGATCAAGTCGTAGGCTATTTCCACCCTTACGATATTGATTGTAAGCAAAGATGGAACTATCAAAAGGAGTTAGCAGGACGACCGGTTTTGAACCATATGCTTTTCGTTAATCGTAAGACGGTGATAGATAAGCTTAAGCAAATAGTTGCAATGGGGTATTCGATTTGCACATATTCTGATTTCGTGACGAAAAATGATTTGGAATTAGAAAAGCGACTACAATGTCCCTGAGTGAAGCTAAGATTGCTGTTATTATTCCGTGTTATAGAGTGAAAAAACACATTTTGGAGTTGCTAGCTGCGATTCCGGATTTTGTTTCTATCATCTATTTGGTCGATGACGCCTGTCCTGAAGGTAGTGGGAAGTATGTGGAAGAGCATTGTTTGGATAAACGTTGCCGAGTTATGCATCATGAGCGAAACCAGGGAGTGGGTGGAGCTATGGTGACTGGATTCAATGCGGCTCTTGAGTCTGACTGTGACATATTCGTGAAGATGGATGGAGACGGGCAGATGGATCCTGGCTACTTGGAATCCTTAATTTCTCCAATAGTTGCTAAGGAAGCAGACTATACAAAGGGGAATCGTTTTTTTGATATGGCAGCTCTTTCTTTGATGCCACTAGTCCGACGTATTGGAAATATGGGACTGACTCTTTTGGCTAAGGGGGCGAGTGGTTATTGGAATTTATCTGATCCAACTAATGGATACGTAGCAATTCATCGTTCAGCATTGGAATTGATTGATCGTTCTAAATTGGAGAAACGATATTTTTTTGAGTGTGATATTTTGATACGTTTAAATGTGATTCGCGCGACTGCATGTGAAATACCAATTCCCGCGGTTTACGGAACTGAAAGCTCTAGTTTAAGTGTTTTCTCCTCTTTAATAGTTTTTCCGATTAAGTTACTGCGTGGATTTTTTCGGAGAGTGATTTGGCGGTACTTTATTTACGATATGAGTGCTGTGACGGTATTTCTAGTGGTGGGATCTGTACTCTGTTTTGGTGGGATTGGCTTTGGGTTATATCGATGGTATGAAGGACATTTTAACGGAGCAACGCAGACAGTTGGAACGGTAGCATTGGGGCTTTTCCCTTCGATAATCGGTTTTCAAATGCTTCTTCAAGCGATGATTTTGGATATCATTGAAAAACCGTTACGTCCGATTCAGACGGTGAGAAAATTATTTCATTCGTGAGCATTGAGGGAGAACAATATCCTGGAGATACCGGTGCATGGCTGAGTGTCGTTTCTGAAACGTATTCATTAGATAGTCACGAAAGCTCTTATGGGCATTTTTATCGAAGTTCGGAAATCTTGGGAAAATCTTATGCAACGGTAGCCCCATTTCTCACGGACAGTGCTCGCTTCCAAGGGATTTTGGAAGACGATACAAATAGACTTACCGCGTTTTTTGAGGAACTGGAAGTAGACTATGCATTGATTAAAAGTAGACACTGTGATTTGAGCAAAATTTCGATACATTTTGATACAGAATACAATTATAGTACTTTTCTTCTGAATCTTGCGGGAGGCCCCGATTATGTATGGACAAATCGAGTGAGCTCCAAGACTCGAAATCAAACGCGTAAGGGGTTGAAACAGAATGCACTCGTGAAATGGGGAAGGGAGGAGTTATTGGCCGATTTTTTCGATGTAGTATCTAGAGCTTGGAGGGACTTAGGAACACCGACTCATTCACCTTTGTTCTATCGCAATATATTGAAATCATTCGGGGAGGGTGCGGAGCTCATCGTAATCTATATGGATAATACAGCGGTTTCGGCTGCAATTTGTCTAATTGAAAACGATACGATCTATCATCCGTATGCAGCGACGTTAAAGTCCGTGCGCGGGTCGAGTATAAATAATGTTCTTTATTGGGAGATTATTAAATACGGATGCAAGCGAGGGTTGAAATACTTCGATTTAGGAAGGAGTCATTGTTCACAAGGGACTTACCGATTCAAAGCATCTTGGGGGGCGAAGGCCGTTCCTCTCTTTTACAGTTATTGGCAAAAGGACCATTCTAGAAAACTTCCGGTTCTGGATACTCCGTTTTATCGAATGGCGTGCGCTGGCTGGAAAAGGACTCCTTTGTGGGTTGCCAATCGTTTAGGCCCGCATTTGATTCGCAAAGTACTATGAGTCGTTGGTGTGAGAATTTGAAGAAAATGTATGTCTAGGAAGGCAAAAGAAAATTCAGATAAGTTAGAGTCTTACTGGCTCCCTAAATTTGAGCAATCTGCCCAGGAAAGCGATGATGCTGCTAGAAATATTGGTCGGAGCTTTGGGCATGAGGAGCGCAGGATTGTGTTTGAGGAATTGCTAAATCAATACCTTCCCAATTCAGCCTCCTCGGTTTTAGATGTGGGATGCGGAACAGGTACATATTTTGACCTGTATGAGAAATATGGACTGTTAATTAACGGAGCGGATTACTCGCAGGCTCAAATCGGTGTCGCTCGCGATAGGTTTCCTAAAGCAAAATTGTATGCGTGTTTACTCGAGGATGTTCCTGAAACTACTGTAACTGACCTCGTAGTTTCTATAGGAGTGACGCAAGTTGTATCTGATTTGGACAGCTTGCTGAAGCATGCTGCACAACGTTTATCCTCAGAGGGCATTGCAGTTATCTCATGCTTGAATAAGGGGTCGATTTGGCCCGGTGGAATTACGGATCCTCACTTGCGATTTTTTACCTTAAATGAAATTCGCGGATATCTTTCGAAGTATTTTGAGGAAATTACTTTTCGACGGTTCTACCCGATGCCGGGGCCATTCATCGTAATGCGTGCTATGCTTTATAAAATGCAAATTCCGCTGTTGAATCACGGATTTATGTTCGTTTTGAAGAAGAAATGAAGAATGAGAGGGCGTCGTCTAGTTAAGTTTTTTTCTGTACTGATTTCGTTCCTTCTTTTGGGTTTGGCTATTCGAGGATTAGCGGCTGCGGATTGGTCTGAGGCGTTTCGCTACGCTTTAGAAATTGAAGGGCAAAGCTTAGTGTTCGCAGTCGTATTTATAGTTTTTAGTTTTTTAGTTTATGCTGCCTATGACGTTTTAGCTTTGGCTTGGTTAGGGAAACGGCTGAGCTATGTTAAAATTCTGAAGGTTAGTTTTTTGTCTACCTGCGTATCGATGAATGTTGGAATCGCCGCTTTAAGTGGTAGTGCTATGCGGATGGTACTGTATCCGAGATATGGATTAAGTGTGAAGGAAATTTCTTATCTCTATGTTAAAATGGCTTTTTTTTTTATTACGGGCTGGGCTACGATAGGTGGAATTTTTTGTTTATGGCTAAGTAAATATGATGGGGAACTATTAGGAGGTGCTTCCGTTCCGCTATCGATTATTGGGTGGAGTAGTGTTATCTTCACTGCTGCGTATTTATTCTGGGTATGGAAGTATGGTGAAATTCGTTTGGGAAAGCGGGTACTCGAGCTTCCCTCAATAAAGCTAGCGGTGTACAACATTTTTGTTGCAGGGATAGACATCGCGACATCGATAGCCGTTTTTCATGTCCTTGTACCTGGAAACTCAATTGTTGGCTCAGCTATTCGTTTTATGGCTGGTAATGTAATTGCTATTCTGAGTCAGGTCCCTGGGGGAATAGGTGTGTTTGAATGGATGGCACTGGAGTTGACCGAAAACGGAGGGGAAGAGCATGCTCTTGGCGGACTGCTTGTATTTAGGATGCTCTTTTTTTGGGTTCCAATGATTGTTGCTTTGGGCCTTTGGGCGTGTATTCGTATTAATGACAGGAAGCGTTGTAATGGGTAAACAGAGACAATCAGAATCGTTAGCCTACTGGCTTTTTGGACTTTATGTTTTGTGTTTGGGAATATTTATGTCCACTCGCATCTCTAACATCGCCGGTGGAGCTGACCCGTCGAGTTATATGGAATTGGGTCGAATGTTTGTGCAGGGCGATTTTTCGTCGGAAATGCGACAAGTGGGTGATATTCCACTGGAGACGTTCGATAAAGGAATGTATGAATCGATTGGTCTTCAAGCTCACTCGGATTCTTATGAGCAAAGACCAACCGCGTTCACGGGCTATCCGATGTTTATGGCATTTCTCGATCTTTTTTTACCAGAATCTAGCGCGGTCTGGTGGTCGGTGTTTTTATGCGACATGGCTGCTGTGTTAAGCATATTCATTTTTATTAGAAGCATGAACCTTAGTGCTTACTGGGCTCTGTTTGCGGCTGCTAGCTACGGGCTTTCTCCATTATTTGTAAAAATAGGTTCATTACCGATGACGGATATTTTGACCGGAGCATTGGGTGCTTGGTGTTGGTTTCACGCAAGGCATGCTCATCTCAGAAAACGTTATGCTGTTTTGCTGGGGTTGGGTTTAGGATATGCGGTGTTGGTGCGCTTGACCAATGTGTTTTTCTTCATTCCAGTTGTAGTTACTTTGCTATTTCAGCTTCGACAACAGCGTTGGTGGTGGTTGATTTTTCTATCAGGAACTCCGGTCGCTCTTTTTTGGGCAATTTTTAACTATCAGGTTTATGGGTCGCCGATATCGAATGGATATGGCGAAGTAGAAAACCTTTTTGGGGCTGAGCATTTCTTGCCGAGCATTGTCTATTACGGGCGTACGTTACTGATGTTACTATTCCCAATGGTACTTATCCTTTTTCCCTTCTCACTATTCTTTTGGGATGAACACAAAAGAGATGTAACTGTAGCGTGGGTATGGGTTGTATTGATATTTGGATTTCACGCTTTTTATTACGCTTCTTATGAGAATTGGTGGATATTGCGTTATACTCTAGCTGCTTGGCCGGCACTATTGTATGGGAGTGTGCTCGTTGTTTCGCAGTTTGTTAGACGAATTGCTTATAAGGGGCTTGAACGAAAAACAGAAACTTATGTTGCGTTGTTTTTAGCTGTAGCCGCCATTGGATACGGTGCTTTTCAAGTGAAACGAACTAAAGCGTATGAATTTTTATTTCATGAAGGTCCGATCATTACAGGCGTGAATTGGATCAATGAGAATACTGATGAAGGCGATGTCTTTTTAAGCTTTCAGACGAGTGGTAGTATGTTTTATTATACCAATCGAGCATTCGTACGATTTGAGCGAATGTCAGAGGATGATTGGAACCTGATTAAAGAGAATGCCATGATAAATGATTACACCATTTATGGGTTCTTTCATTTGTTTGAATTCGACTCAACTGATAAGGCAGGAGCGAAGTTTGGCGGTAGTTGGGAACACGTGTCCAATGTCTGGCCGTTTAATATATATAAATTCACTAATGTTGAGTAACCGTCCGTCGTAGAGCGTCTATTTTTTAGAGCTGTGATTTGGTATGTTTTATGAATGTCTCAAATCGAAACGGAACGTTGCTACGTTTACT
>JAKYXN010000132.1 GCA_022538095.1 Puniceicoccaceae bacterium K14
TGGCCGATGCGTTGAGATCCATCACGAAACAGGATTGCGAGGCATTCTTTAAGCATGCCAATTATGCGACTGAATGAATGAAAGATGCTCTAGAGCGTGTTCGTGAATAAACTCTTTAGTGAGTTATTTTGTGCAAATCCGGACTTTATTTCCGTATTTACACGAATACATTCAATGCGATGATCAAGAGACACATCAAAACTGAGCTGCTAACTCAGCTAAGAGAGTTCCCTGTCGTAACTATCCTAGGACCGAGGCAAGCAGGTAAAACAACTCTTGTTCGCAACGCTCTTCCCCACTATTCCTACGTTAGCCTTCGACCTCCTCCATAAGTCGGGCAACCTACTAACTGGAATTGAAATCAAATCGAGCTCTACCTACCATAGTTCATTCAAAAAAGGCCTTCTTCATTTCTCCAACAAATCAACCCCTTTAGACCGCAGCTTTATAATTTTCTCCGGCGATTCGCTAACTTTCAGCGATGGAATAAAAACCTTACCATTCTATCAAGTGGATAGCATTTTTTGATAGGGCAAAATTTCACTCTTCACTTTGTTTCATCACTTCGTTCTTAAATTGCCCTTACGCTCTGAGGGAAAGTATAGCGACCAAAGCAATTTTCCGCCCCTCCGGTTACATAGTCCTCGCACACACGATCACCCATCGGTCATACAAGAAACCCACCATCGAACTAGAAAAACTGACTCCTTACTCTTCACAACTCACTCCTTATCATGCCCACTCGCTTCATTCAAGATCTGCAAATCCACCACGAGGTCATCGTTGAAGCAGTAAACGAATGCCAAGAGTTTTTGTGGATAGCTACGGCTGACATTAAGGATATGCACATCCTCCGGGGGAAACGCTCTATTCCGTTTCTCCAGCGACTTTCGGAGCTAGTCGATGACGGGGTTTCCATTCGCCTCATTCATGCAAAAGAGCCCGGTCCCGCCTTCCGCAAGGACTTCGACCGTTTCCCCAACCTAATCGACGGCATGGAAATGATCCTTTGTCCAAGAGCCCATTTCAAATCAGTTATTATCGATGGCAAAGTAGCCTACACTGGAAGCGCCAACCTCACTGGAGCTGGCCTAGGTGTAAAAAGCAAAGACAGGCGTAATTTCGAAGGTGGTATCCTAACCGATGACCCTGAACTGGTTCGATCAATCATGGCTCAATTCGACACTCTATGGATCGGCGATCCCTGCCATAGCTGCCAACGCAAGGATTATTGCGCCACGTACGGCGAATTGATAGGCGACTAGCGAACAACTGAAGATAACAGGTTACTTATTAAGCACGCTTTACTCAAAACGAGTTTCCCAATAATCCTTACGATTGCTCAATTCGCTCAAAAACCAAACGACCTTTTTAAAAACTAAAATGAGTACAAAGACCCCTAGAAAAATTCTAACACAACTACGAGGTATGACCTTCCCGTCCTTTTTTCTCCTCCTCGCTCTCCTTTGCGGAAGCATCAACCTCCATGCCTCGCAGTACCCGTCTCTTTACGCGAAAGACACTGAGCGCGAAGCCATCCTCGAGAAAATCGAAAACGAGCAATGGGCGAAAGACGCGTGGAAAAAAATAAAAGCAAAGATAGAACCGCACGCCGATCGCCATGAAAAAGATCCCGAATGGATCGTTTCACGCTTAGCGATGTACTGGAAAGATGGCGAACGCTACACCCAATGTTATATCAAAAAGCAAGATTGGGACTACGGCGAAGGCAATGCTCCCGTGCCCACAGTCAGACTACCGGGAATGCGTAAATGGAACAACTACATAAACGTCCCACTCGGAGACCGCATCCCGTACAACGAAACAGGCGATATGCTCGGCATCGACCGCTCCAGCGATGACAAGACTCCAGTACTTGTCCCCTACAAAGAGTCGGGGCACATGATCCGCTTCAATAACGAAGACATCCTCAATCTTGCAGAAACCGCAGCCTTTGCTTACTGGCTTACCGAAGAAGAAAAGTACGCCAAATTTTCGGGTGATATTTTGAATACATGGCTACTCGGGATTTACTACATGGAGCCACCTCTCGACCCAGACGAATCTACTGGCGGCCCTGGCGGTTACGCTCCAGGCGGAATCATGGGCTACTACGATTACGAGCAAATCCACGACAATCACCAAGTCCCCGCTGCGATCGCTTACGATTTCGTGCACGACTACCTCATCGAAAATCCTCACGAACACCTCGCAACCCTCGAAAAGAACATCACCGAAGTAGCTGGCACTGTATTCAAACGTTTCATCGACCTTGGCCTTGTTCGCGGTGGCAAACACGGCAATTGGAATGTAAATGGATTTACTAACATCGTCCCTGTAATGCTCGCTCTCGAATCCAATGAGTTCTACGAAGACGGGAAAGGCAGCGAGTATTACATTCCCTACTACACAGAAATCACCACTGACTACCACGAGGCACTTCCAGACTTAATAAAAATGTTCGACGAGAAGACCGGTCTCTGGCCCGAGTCTCCTGGTTACGCTTCTGGAATCATTTCTTCAGTACTAGAGATGGCTATGCCTCTCTACCGTCACGGAGTCGACACTGTAGCAACCACGCCACTCGTGCAAAAAGCAGCAATGGCAAATTTCGGCTGGTTAGATGCTCGCGGCAACTACGTAGTATTCGGGGACATGCGAGGGGGGCCAGCAAGTTTCGCCGTCTTCGAACGCATGCTCACCTACTACACTCAAGAGGGAGACACTGAAAACGCACGCGCCATGGCTACAGTCATTCGCAAAGGAATAAACTCAGGGCAATACGACCGTAGCTCAATCGACTGGAAAGGCCTCTGCCTCTACCAGCCACTTCCAGAATCTGGTAGCGAAATACCTTTCCACCGTACAGCCTACTCGGAATTCCACCGCCACCTGATCATGAAAAATGGCAACAGCGAAGAGGATGGAATGATGTTCACTTTATATGGTGGCAGACACCGCAGCCACCTCTCCTCAAATGGCCTCGCAATGCAATTCTATGGCAAAGGCTACTCAATCGGAGCAAAGTCAGCCTCTTACGAATCCTACTGGTCAGAGGATTTCAAATACCATAGTGGAGTTGCCGGTTCCAATACCATTGCCCCGGGCTACGCGCGCGGAGAAATCACTGTTAATGCCATGGACCCAATGTCAGATCCCGAAGGACTGTACAACACAGTAGAAACCTCGCCCACTTGCTCCTTCGCAGACATATCAGCCGATGAAAAACGTCGTCTTGTCGCAATGGTACGCACCTCGCCTACCACGGGTTACTACGTTGACATCTTCCGTTCGGACCAAGAAGACAACGACTACATCCAACACGTGCTCGGCAATAACGTCAGCCTAGCAAACGCCTCCGGTAGAGGCTTGAAGCTAGAAAGCGTCGACAGCCTAGGCACACACCACAACGAAGCCTACTCTTTCTTCAAGAACCCACAGGTTCTTGAATACACTGAAGACTTCGTCGCAACTTGGGACATCACAGACGTATCGCCAACTCTCACAACTGATCTATGGATGATGGGACAAGAAGGCCGCGAGCTCTACTTCGTCGATGCTCCCCCAGTGACACTTCGCTCAGATATCACTCCAGGCATGGTCAACAAGAGCCCGCAAACGACCCCGGTTATGATCGTTCGCCAGAACGAGAATAACGCCAAAACAAATCCATTTGTAGGCATATTCGAAGTCTATAACGAAGGAGAAAAAGCAATCGAATCAATCAACAAGATCGCCAATACAGAAACCTTCGTCGCCCTCTCTGTTGAATCTACTTCAGGCAGCCAGCAAACGATCCTAAATGGGATCGACGGCGAGCTCCACAACGCGGGCAAGAAAGTCGCCTTTCAAGGCACCTTCGGCATCGCACCGCAAAACGGGAAATCCTTCGAATACCTTTATCTCGGTAGCGGTACGCTGATCAAAAGCGGCAAATACCAAATTGAGTCAGTCGACGGGCCCGCATCCGCAGAGCTCCGACAAGTCGATGGCAAACTCTACTACTCATCTAACAAGCCAATCAAGATCACCCTCAAAAAAGGCAAAACCAAAGAGTACCCAGCCGGCTACGACATAGAAATCAATTAGAAGTAGGTCACTAGCCAAACGAGTTTGCTGGCACAGGTGGATACGTGGCGGCGACCGGAATTCCCCTTCTTTGGATATGCGGACGATTTCATCGTCCTTATAGGGCTTGCTTGTGTTGCCCATATCCATTCATAGTTTTGCTGGTTGACGCGCCTCCCTGAAACTTGACCAGACTTGAGTTAGCTCTTACGGGAGCAGGACAAAATACCCGGCACAGTGAGCCATCGTCATATTATGTGCTTTTGCCAGGCGTTCTCTATCCAATTTTCAAAGGTACGTTTTAACCATCCCCAAAGAAAGGCTCCCATAAGTGGCACGCAGGATTTTTGCTATTAGTTCCAAACGCCAAAATGAAAACCAAAAGGAGTTCCCTGAGATTCAAGCTCGGCAGGAAGGAACAAACTCCACCCTATAGGCGGTCAAAAGACTCTGCTCGACCCATCTGCAATGAGACTCATCTTTTTAGTGATATAAATAATCCATTTCGATAATCTTGCCTTTGCCATTATCTCGTTTCTTATCAGTCATAGCGATCACTTTAAAAATGACAGACACTCCCAAAGGAACAGACTACATGGCTAGCGCCCTCGAGAACCCTATGGGTAGCCATACCGAATCCATCCTACGTCCTCCTTCGTTTGATGACTTCACAGGGCAGGAGAAAACAATCGAACGCCTTCGCATAATGACAGGCGCTGCTAAGAAACGCGGCGAACCTCTTAACCATATCCTTATTAGCGGGCCTCCCGGCCTTGGAAAAACATCCCTTTCGTTCATTCTCGGCGCCGAAATGGATTGCAAAGTCCGCATCACCTCTGGCCCAGTCATTGAAAAAGCAGGCGATCTTGCAGGGATGCTGACTAACCTCGAAGAAGGTGACATCCTCTTTATCGATGAAATTCATCGTATTCCCAAAACAGTGGAAGAATACCTGTATTCAGCAATGGAGGACTATAGAATCGATATAATGATCGATCAAGGACCGAATGCTCGATCTGTGCGTCTCAACATTCCCCGCTTCACATTGGTCGGCGCCACTACCCGAAGTGGTCTGCTAACCGCGCCGCTTCGCAGCCGTTTCACTCTGCAAACACGGCTCGACTACTACAAAGCTAAAGACTTGCTTACTATCGTTAAGCGGAGCTGCCGCATTCTTAATGTACCTCTCGACGATGCGGGTGGTATCGAAATTGCCAAGCGTTCCCGTGGAACACCGAGAATCAGCAACAATCTCATTTCCTTCGTACGCGACTACGCCGAGGAGAAAGGCGATGGAGTCATCACCAAACCGATTGCAGAAAAAGCGCTTGAGCTCCTAGAAATCGATCGCTTTGGCCTCGATGAAATGGATAAACGGATACTACGGGCAATCGCAACCACCTACAAAGGTGGCCCAGTAGGCCTTAGCACCTTAGCCATCGCCGTTGGGGAAGCCACTGACACGCTCGAAGAAGTACACGAGCCCTACCTGATACAAAACGGTTTTCTCCACCGCACACCTCAGGGTCGAGCCATCACCGACGAAGGCTTCCGAGCAATCGGCCTGAAAGGGTGATTCTTCCTGTAGGGCCTCAGCTTGCTGAGTGCCGTTCACTGGAACCATAACTACATCAACTTAAACAATTGCGGCTCTCAGCGAGCTGAGGCCCTACGGTAAAACAGTGAATTCGTATCCACGCAGGAAAACAGGGCAGCTTAGAGTTGGTAGGGTTTCTCTGCCAGGTTCGACTTATTTCATTACACTCTGTACGGAAAAACGAAAACATGGGCTTTGTGATCCTACTATAGGCAAACGTCTCATTGAAACGCTACGCCAATTACATAGAGACCAAAACATCGAGTTGAAATGTTCTACTCTAATGCCAGATCATTTGCATGTCTTATTCTCCCTCGGAGAGAATTTGGATCTTTCTTCGATTCTTCGAAAATATAAGACACTTACTAGGCCGTGTGGACAAAATGTGTAAGTTCTCAAGTAATTGATTTGCAATAGGATGCAAAAATTATATCAAGTTTTCGATGATAAAGAACAA
>JAKYXN010000134.1 GCA_022538095.1 Puniceicoccaceae bacterium K14
ACCCAACAAGAAATCGACACCTCCGCCGGCATCGACGGCAACCTCCAACGAGTCGGAGCCTCCGCCGTCGACCTCGTCGTCAGCAGTTTAAACATCAACCAAAACGGCCTCCCCTCAAACCCCACAGAAGTCCTCATCAAAGGAATCTGGAAACCAGGGCCAACCCTTAAGAGATTGTAGACCCTGAAGCTTCGCCCTTCGATAATCACTCAAGGATCAGACTATTGGATATCTTCTTTAGCCATATAATGCCAAGGAGAGAATTAACTCTCAAAATTCAATAAAACATGCTGGAACTTCGTTCAATTTCTAACGTAAATCTAAGTAATTTCGTTTGCTATATCTTTGGGAAGCTATTCACAATAAAAACGATGAACATTATATCAATGCATATTTTTATGTAGTCTTTATATTGTTACACCTATCAAACAACCTCCCAACTACGAAATCACGCTCAATACATTCGAGAAGAATGTATCTAGACATTGGACAGAAAAGACAAGATAGTTCGCCCATAAAACGAAGGCTCCAAAGTCGAAGATAAGCAGATTCCAAGCATACCAAGGTGTTGCCAGCTCGTGTCGCACCAAATCCCGACTGGGGCAACATTTGGGCAATAAGTATGGAATTTTGATTGGCTTATTAATTGCATTACGCAAGATTCGATCAATTAACCCTAAAAAACTCCCTTTTAGCTCTCTGAATTCTAGCTGCCTCTGATTGGATCCTGTTTTAACCCCAGGTAAGATTGTTTCTTAGTTTTATGAAAGTTTCTCCTATTCGCACGCTCATCCCACTATCAATTCTAATTGCGATTGTCTCTATTTGGCAAAACACACTCATTGACAATCCGTCAACGACGAGCTCTTCGAATTCTTACGATGATAAAATAAAACAAACATCAGAAAAAGCAGACCCTAGTAATTCGCCTATTAAGACTTTGTCAGATGCTCTATTGGAAACAAAACCAAGTAGCAAAGAAAACGCTAAAACCCCACCTTGGAAATGGAATAATGCCACAGTGCTGGATCAGCAGATCAAACCCACTACTGAAGATTCTAGCGTACTCTTAAGAAAACGAATTGTGACAGTGCCGGATCTTCCAAATCCGATACTTATCGAGGATCTAATTCCGAAAGGCAACGACTCAACCGAACCTATTCATCTCAGAGCAATTGTCGCTAACCAACTACTCATATCAAATACAAATGAATCAGATGAATCCATACTCGCTAGCGCAGCAACTAGCATTGGTTGGAGAATTCTAAAACCTAACAGACCATCACCTGTAGTTGTTTTCCAAATAGACACCCCCACTATTGATTCACTCGATACAGCACTGGAGCTTCTCAATGACCAATTCGGATCTAGATCTAATATATTAGTAGAGCCAAACCCCATCTATTACGCCTCAACAGTTATACCGAACGACCTCAAATTCACCCAACAACATTTATGGGCACTCGATTCTGGGGATACAGACATCAATGCTCCGGAAGCCTGGGAAATTGCAACTAACGCATCTGACCAAATTGTAGCTGTAATCGATTCAGGCATTCGACTTGATCACGAAGACCTCACGGAAAATCTTTGGAAGAATCAAAATGAAATTCCCGGAAACGGAATTGATGATGATCTAAATGGATACATAGATGATGTCTATGGCATAAACATAATTAATCCTTCGCTTGAGCCGAATGATGATTCTGGACATGGCACTCATGTTGCTGGAATTATCGGAGCTGTCGGAAACAACCGACGAGGTACTGCAGGCGTCCTTTGGGACACCAATTTGTTAAACTTAAAGTTCCTCAGTGCGGAAGGCCGCGGCGACGCTCTCGGAGCAATAGAGTGTATTTACTACGCTATTGCAGTCAATGCCTCTGTTATCAACGCCAGCTGGGGAGGAGGACCGGAAAGCTACAATCAAGCATTAGAAAACGCAATAGCACAGGCAGCAGATGCTAATATAGTTTTCGTCGCCGCCTCTGGAAACGACGGAAGGAATACGAACAATCGTCCAAACTATCCATCATCATATAATTTACCAAACGTTATATCCGTAGGATCGATTGATCAGACTGGTGAAGTATCCAGTTTCTCAAACAGAGGCAGTAAGAGCGTTGATTTATTTGCTCCAGGCGGTGAAATACTATCCGCCTATAATCGATATCCTAGTGACTATCATACGATAAGCGGTACCTCAATGGCAGCCCCTTTTGTAACTGGAGCAGCCGCACTTGGAAAAGCAGTATTTCCGAATGAAACTCTCGATACACGCGTAGGCAGAATTCTATTCTCCATCCGTCAAGATGATCGGCTAGCTTCCCAATGCTCAACAGGAGGTGCCTTAGACTTGCATAAGTTACTGACGACAACAAGTGTCCCACTACCTCTAACCTTGACCGCTATTTCACCTGAAGAAATTTTCATACCAGAGGGCGAAGATTTAGAATTAGAATTTCTCGTGAGTAGCGATTCACCTTATTCGATTCAGTGGAAACACAATGGCGAAACTATCCAAAGTGAAGAAATTCAAAAACTCAAAATATTTGACATTTCCACTCTAGATGCAGGTCAATACATCGCTAAAGTTAGCAATGCAGACCATTCGAGATCCATTTCATTTTCTGTAATAACCGGCACACCAGATCCGCTTATAGCGGAAGCCCTTGATAGCGTAGACTCGGAGTTCTATAATTTTGAACCTGGATTTTGGAAAAAAGAAGACGACCCAGAGTCCTTAGGAGGTAGTCATCTCACTTACAATACGACAAACGCAACAAAGCCTTTCCAATTCGCAACCAAGATCCAAGGACCAGCCACAACAAGGTTTTGGCTCAAGTATAATAACCTGAATACCTACGACAAACTACCACTGAGTTTCCCTAATAGCAGCAATTACGGAGGGACTATTGGAATTGGTGAAAATGGATGGAAGTTAGTAGAAACAAATTTTCCAGATGATGGGGAACAGTGGATCTTTTGGACAGCGCAAATTCGAATCCCAGAAATATACACAAGCTTGGAAGTAGCTGAAATCGATAATTTCAAAACATATCCAATTGGAGAAGTTCCACCGGTTATTATAAATCAGCCTGAATCGATCGAAGTTACTCTCGGCACCCAAACTAAGTTCGAAGCAACGACTCATGGTCCAGAACCAATTTACCAGTGGTACTTTAACAGCGTAGAAATTGAAGGCGAAAAATCACGAACACTAATCATTGATGACACCCTCTACTCTGACGAGGGCGAATACTATGTAAAAGTATCAAACCCATGGGGACACGATTCAAGTCAGAAAGCAACACTCTCAATCAATGATATCGAGGTTGGGGCATTTTTCACAACCGAAGAACCAAATTTACCTATCAATGTGGATACAGGACAAAGCATTGCTCTCGAATTCGAAGCTGGGGGTACTCCACCTATGACCTATCAGTGGTACAAAGATAGGATCCCGCTTCCTGAAATCGATGGGCCAAGTTTAGAAATTTACTCTGCAAGGCCTGAGCACAATGGTGAGTACACCTTGGAAATTTCCAATCCGTACTCAACCGAAGTCTTAAGCAGAAAAGTTTATTTGACAGTAAACCCGTCAGAATTGATTCCAGGGTTTGGGGTCTCTATTCCAGGCAGCGAACTTCCAATCTACGCAACGATTGGCATTCCAACACATCCAATCTATCCTGGAGACTTCTCAGCGTCGGATCCAAAATATCAATGGTTTAAAGAAGGTGTCCCAGTTCCTGGCGCTATCTCAGAATATTTAACCTTGGATTCTCCCACGCTTGAAGATAGCGGCAATTACTACCTCGAAGTTAGCAATCAATACGGACGAGCACTTGGGCCGATCCGCGAAGTCATTGTTACTGTCCCAATCTCAGAGGCATTCGGTGAACCTGGATTAACCATAAACACAAATCACAATGGAAATTTGGTTATAGGCGAGGCTTCTTCTGAGTTCGAAGGAAACGCAGCCGTTTTAATAGATCCTTCGAATAGCTCTTTACGTTTTCCAAGTAACTGGGTCAGTTTAGAAATACTTAAACCACAAGAATCATTCAGTTTTTGGGCTAGGTCCGAAAACCCTAGTTCAACACCTATCAGTAGCAATTTTCCTATTTCTGTCGTAGACACGGAAGAAGATTGGACGAAATACCAAATCGAAATCGAAGAGTCATCTAGCGAAAAAACACTGATTCATGTAGGCCTTTCTTCGAAAGACAATCGCGTTTGGTTGGATAGAGGAAAATGGGAAAATAATCTCCCTCAAAATGCCTCGAATTCCCTTCTACCGAAGGGACAGACAACAGTTTTCACAAAAGAATCCGTTCAAAATGAAGCAGGAAAAATTAACCAACCTTTGGTTACTCAGAACGTCTATTTGCCTGAGTCAGAAGAAATTGATTATTCTGCCGCTCTCGACTATCCTAACGTACAAGTAGTCGAAACCCTAGAAACTTTAGTTGACTCTGAAACAAAATATTACGGAAACGAATCTCTACTTATAAATGGGCCAATATTCGTAATACAGATGGAAGAATATTCTGCTGGTGTTAATTACGCTATTTGGCTTAACACATCGGCTTCAAGCGTAGAAGTATTAGGAGTAAACGGAATCCCAGAGACCATTCAATTAGACGCTGGATGGAATAGAATTTTGTTTCAACCATACGAAGGTGGTTACGCTGACTTTTACTTCGAAGGGGAAGAAACAATTAGCTGGATCGACTACCTTCATATCGACAAAGATCTAACCGCTGCAATAAACACAAGATACTTTGGGACTTTTCTCGGTGATTCTGTTCAATTCACAGCAGCAAGCAGCGGAGGGGATACGGTGACGTATCAATGGCTTAAAGACGGAATCGAATTAAGAGGCCAAACTTCAAATACGATATCCTTTAGATCGGTCTCTGAAGATGATTTCGCAAGCTACACAATTCAAATTTCAAATGGAACCGAAACAATAATGAGTGAGGAAACTCAATTGTTTTCTACTAAAGAATTTGGACGGGCAATCGAATCTCCACTTTCAAGAATCAGAACTTGGGGAGAAAGTCCTTGGGCGATTGATCGCAATGTATCTACAAATGGACAAAAATCAATTCGTTCAGGACAAATTGGATCCAGTCACTTGGAAATCATAAGCACCACTGGAGGCTTACGTGCTTATTACGCTTTGGCCGAGCGCACAGATAATCCCTCATCTGCATACTGGAACATAGTTACGGCAGTCGACCTTTACAACGAAGATACAATAAAAATAACTAATTCCACCCCAGACCTAATCCAATGGATTGACAGACTTTCAGAGCAACCATTTCCAGCCACAAGCTATGAACAATGGCTTCCACAGACAAGTCCTGCGAATGAAAGTCCTCAAAATCTCTCAACTATAGAAAATTTAGTAAACCGAAACGCTGATACTGACTCTGACGGGCTTTCACATTTTCAAGAATATGTGTTTGGTCTTGATCCTTTAAAGGCTGACCGACCTTTCGACGTTTCAATAGAAGAGCGAACTGATGGATCTTATATGAGATTTTCATTAAAGTTGGTACAAGGTAGCGACTACCAATTCAAACTAGAGCATAGTCACAATCTAGAAGACTGGAAATATGTTTCTACTAGCCAATCCTCCGAGGATGTAATTAGCGACGAATTATACAGAACTCTTCATTTTGAACATCCAATCGAACCTTCAAACTCATTGAAACATTTCTATAAATACACGATAGTTCCACTCGCCTCACAAATCGAGTCCATTGGAATAACACAAAGCGACAATTAGGACCTCAAAATGAAGCGAATTCGCTACACAACCGATTTGTAGAGCAAATATTATATATGTTGACCTAATGTTCTGAGGAAAAAACGGACCGCCGGTTATCTAGATTGGCATCGAACCCTCCCGTCTGAAAATCGTTGTATCCCTTTTGTTCCGACAAACGAAAACGCAGAGTCAGAATTCAGCCAATGGCTCCGAAGCGAACAACCCGACTCCCT
>JAKYXN010000135.1 GCA_022538095.1 Puniceicoccaceae bacterium K14
TCTGGCCGATGCGTTGAGATCCATCACGAAACAGGATTGCGAGGCATTCTTCAAGCATGCCAATTATGCGACTGAATGAATGAAAGATGCTCTAGTTCGCTAACTTGTAAGCCATCCGATAGATCTGCTGTAGCGGATACAGAAAATTGAAGCGTACTGCCTGTTGAGCTTTCAGAGTTTAGGGCGTAGAATTCATTACCAGAGATTGGCGGACTTAATTCAAAAATATGGTCAAGTTGGAATGCAAATGCAGAGAATCCAGATGGAGTACCATTTCCTAAATCTCCACTAACTGAATACTGAATGTTGTTTATTGGCGGGTCGCTAATCAGGCCCGCTTGAAGAGGGGTGTCCAGATTGAATTTGAAATCATAAGTGGAGACATTGCTAAATTCGAAGGTGTGGGAAAAGTCCTCATCCGAAATTCGTATGGTGGCGGCAAAATGCTTGTGGAAAAAAATGCAGTGAGAAGGATACAAACTGACCGGCAAGGCTTAAGGTGTGAGGTAATAGAGTTTCTCATTGGTAGTCAGGTAGACTGCTTTGCCGAAAGGGCACATGAATCCAAAGAGAAATACGATGGAAGAGCCCTTTTGGTTTCAGAAAAATCTCTGACTACTCGAAGGTGGATTTATTGGGCACTCTCTGAGTGCTTATATCATATCTTTGTCGTCAGGCTCCTCTCCGAATGTAAAAATGCCACTGCTATAATCGCTTCCAAAGCTCACATGCAAACTGGCTGTTTGGTAAATGCCGGAAAGAACGTCTGTTTTCTTTAAAGATGACAAAGGATGAATGTAGGCGGAGTACAATACGCCGTCGCTCACGCAGTAGCGGGCATCCAACGCAGTATGAAAGTTTGCTTCCATCATACGATTTTTTTCGAAATTGCTCACGTCTTCATACTTCTTGATGGGGGATATAATTCTCATCCGATTATGGCTTTCATCAAAGACACAGACTAAGAGTATTTCTTGAAATTCGAATTCGATTACGTTGCCATTGGCGGCAATGTTGTCTCCAGAAATTTCGCGCAATATTTCTTCGAGTCCTTTTCCAGTCATCGAATCGCTTTCCCCGAATAGTGAATTGAGCGAGAAGCCCATAATTAGAAAAAGTATTTTAATTCTAGTGCTCATAAATTTAAATATGTGAAGTTTTCAGAGATTCAAGGGTAGAGCTGTTTTGCATAGGTCAATTTGCTTTTCTTTGTGGGAATTGTTTAGAATTTCTAACGAAATTTTCTTCGCTCTGCTGAACAGCTGACTTTGCAACTGTAGTGGTGAAGGTTTTAAGGCGGGGGCGGTCAAATTCGCAGTTATTAATCAGTAACTATATGCTTTCTAGATATGGTTTTATGATTTGTGTCGGATTTCAAGCTTGGAAAAGGTAGGGGCTTGTATGGCGTCGCAAGGCGCCAAGCTTAAAACCTACTGTCCAAACACGTCTCCGCACAGAACGCTCTGTGTTTGCTGTAGGTGTGTGGGCACGTTCAAATCGAAAAATGCACCTGTCTTGTCCCATTCTAGTTGTTGAAGATGAGCCTTCGATTGTGGATAAGATTGTTTTTGGGTTGAAGGAGTAGCTAGCGGTCATCTCGATGTTCACACCTTCTCGCTTTTACAGTGTAAGCGTGTTTACCCTCGTAAGTATGAACTGGGTGCATTGGGTCTACAGCTTGCTCGTTACTTAATATTCAAAACGGGTGTGCTTATTGCCCTGAAAGCCTATTCATACCGGATCGTGAGAGGATCTTTGAGTGGATGACTGATCCATTCACAGCTAGCAGAAAGTCATTATGAACAAAATCTTAAGAAATTTATCAGTAGGATTCCAGCTATTGGGATTATCGACTCTGCTTACTGGGCAGACTTATATCGCTCATAACTTTGATGACGGGACCTTTGGTCCCTATGAAGTGAACAAGACGGATCAGGAGGCTCGTGTTTACCTTGTCGATGGATCTGTCCAAACTCGCTGGGATCAGACTCTTTATAATGGCACGAATTCTGGCAGAAAAGCTCAGTTTAGGCCGGTTGACGATATCATCTTCACGCAGCACATCTGGATGGGCTTGAGTATAAAAATCAATAGTGACTATATGGAGAACAATCCGAATACTAATGCAGGATTGATGCAGATCTGGGGTTACAATGGTTCGTCCGGCGCGGCCAACCATATGTGTATGCTTAAGTTCGACGGTCGCAATGGCGGTGCCCTTGTATGGCAGCACCGATACAATAGCGTGCAGAACAAAACACATGTCTTGGTGGAACCCGATTTTCCGAGAGACGAATTCGTCGATGTCGTTGTGCACGTTAAACTGGCGGAGTATAATAAAGGTACCGTTGAAATATGGGTTGATGGAGAGTTGAAGGTCGATTTGACGGATCAAACTATCGGATGGGGTGATATGGATTCCACTGGTATGATCAACGGCACCTATTGCTTTGGGACCTCCCTCGGTCAGTACAATTACTTTGTAGACGGGGCGTATGATGCAGCGTACGATGGGAATAATATTTTATTCGATGGGCATCTAGAAGGTGAAATGAGAACCGCGATTTATGACAATGTCGCTTTATATAATGGCGAAGATGGCTATGATCTGGTGAAGCCGGAATTTGTAAGTAAGGAGCCGGATAGCGATAGTGATGGGTATGTGGATAGTAAGGACGCTTTCCCTTCAGATCCAATGGAGTGGGTCGATACGGACGAAGACGGCACAGGAGACAATGCCGATACCGATGATGATAACGATGGTTATTCCGACCTCGATGATCTTTTCCCGCTAGATTCGAGCGAGTGGGCTGACACGGATGCTGATGGCTTAGGAGATAACTCAGAGGTTGTAGGCGACTTAATTAATATCTCTACACGAGTGTATGTGCTGGAAGGAGACAAAGTGGCGATCGCTGGATTTGTGGTCGAAGGAACCGAACCAATGACTGTGTTGATACAAGGAGTAGGAAGAGAACTGACACGCGCTCCATTCTCGATTCGCGATGCAATTTCTGACACAGAGATTGAGCTTTATAATTCGGAAGGCGTAGTCTTGGCAAACAATGACGATTGGAATGGTGAGGACGTAGTTTTGATTACAGAAACCGCAAATGCGGTCGGTGCAACGGCTCTTTCAAGCGCTAGCGCCTCATCCGCTATGATAGTTACTGTAGATCCGGGAGCTTATACAGTCATATTGTCATCGAAGAATCTATTGCCTGGTATCGGTTTAGTCGAAGTTTACACTGTGCCCTCAAATTGATTTAACGAGTGGTGGACTGGTGAATACTAAAAAAGAATCACCAGTTCGTTTATTTTAGGTCTGCTCGCTGATCAGGCTAGGCAATAGGTGGCCAGCCAACGATTGGCCCTACGGTTTTATTGATTCAGTCTTCCTGTCTCTTTGCTTGCAGCGCTAAGAGCTTCAGGTTCAAATCTAGAAATGTACCCCGCCCACCATATTTTGATTGTCGAAGACGAGCCCTCGATCGTTGACAATATCTGCTTTGGATTGAAACAGGAGGGAATCACCAGCGAGTGGGTGTCGACTAGCGAGAAGGCTTTGCAGTCCTTGGAGTCTAAGGACTTTTCCTTGGTAATACTCGATGTCGGTTTGCCGGATTTCTCCGGATTTGAATTGTGTAAGCAGATCCGAAAAGTTTCCGAAACTCCCATTATCTTCCTCACCGCTCGAAACGACGAGATAGACCGAATCTTGGGATTGGAGATTGGAGGCGACGACTATTTGACGAAGCCGTTTAGTGTACGTGAATTGGTTGTGCGGGTGAAAGTCGTTCTTCGGCGTTTGTCAAAGCAAGTTGTGCATTCGCCCCCGGGCAAAGCCGAAAAAGAATTATCACAATTTGGTCCTTTTGTAGTGGACGATGGAAAGTATGAGATATCTTACCTTGATGTAGGGGGCACTAGGGAATTACTTCGGTTGACTCGTTATGAGTTTCGTTTGTTGCGTGTAATGCTCGAGAGTGCAGGGCGGGTGCTTACGCGGGAGCAGTTGATGAATCGCGTTTGGGAAGAACCGGAAGCCAGTGGCGAGCGGACTGTGGATGCGCACATAAAGACTTTACGTTCAAAGTTGCGCGAAGCGGGGATTAAGGAAGACTACATAATTACCCATCGTGGCATTGGTTACTCTATCAAGCTGAATCAATCTTAGCGGGAGCGTATTATGTTTACTTGGTTATTTGATTCGTCGGTTGAAGCGCCCCGTTGGGTAAGGATTTTCAAACGACAATTGTCAATCCGCGGGAGTATCTTGTTGGCCTATTTGGCAATCGTTGGCGGTGGATTTTATATGATTTTGGATACGCTCATGAAAGAGATCGGACCGCGTTACCTGGAGTCGATGGAGGAATCTCTAGTAGATACGGTGAACATATTGGCGAGCGCAATGGAATATGAATTCCAAAGCGGAAATACAGATGCGAAAGCAGTGCAAGATTTGTTTGAAAGAGCTTACCAGCGGCCTCTTAATGCGAAAATATATAGCCTTGAAAAGCGCGAAGTGGATCTGCGTGTTTATGTCACAGATGAGAATGGCGTTGTTTTATACGATTCACATACGCCAGAGAATATTGGATCCAACTATGGAAAATGGATTGATGTGTCGCGTACACTGAGAGGTGAATATGGTGCTCGAGCGACTCGTATGATTAAAAACGGAGAGCCATTGCTGGTCCTATATGTAGCCGCTCCCATTTATGTAGATGGAGAGGTCGCGGGCGTGGTTTCAGTGGGTAAGCCGACGACCTATATTAACGAACTCATAAGAAAAGCAGAGAGGCGCGTGCGATTGTACGGAACGGGAGCAGCATTTGTTATACTAGTACTCGGCGTGGTGCTTTCGATTTTTTTAACGCGGCCGATTCGTCGTTTGATTGCCTACGCTCAAGCGGTTCGAGATGGGGAGAATGCTCGCCTTCCACGTTTGTTTGGCATGGAGGCGAATGCCTTGGGACAAGCCTTCGAAGAGATGAAAGACGCTTTGGAAGGGAAGCAGTATGTGGAAGAGTACGCTCAAAGTCTGACGCACCAACTTAAGTCTCCGCTGTCGGGCATCAGCGGAGCTGCGGAATTGTTGGAAGGGGAGATGAGTCCGGAAGAGCGTGCTCGTTTCTTGGGCAATGTGAGACGAGAATCGGAGCGTATGCGCCGTGTGATTGATCGTATGCTGGAACTCGCTGCTTTGGAAGTGCGCAAGGAATTGCGAAACGTTGAAGAAATCGATTTGCTGAGCCTTGTGGGTGCATTATTAACAGATCTTGAAACGCAGCTCGCATCGAGTTACATCGCTTTCGACATTCAGTGTGAACCGGAAGCCGTATCCATTTTGGGAGAACGGTTTTTAATACGCCAAGCTCTGACTAACCTATTGCAAAACGCGATTGAGTTTTCTCCGATGGGTTCGCAGCTAGAAATTCAGATAAAGGAGTCTTCGTCTTCGGTAGAGTGTGTTGTGATCAATGAAGGGGAACGGGTTCCTGATTACGCCTTGGAGCGGGTGTTCGAGCGTTTCTACTCGTTGCCTCGACCTGCGACAGGCCAAAAAAGCAGTGGCATTGGTCTCAGCTATGTACGTGAAATCATGATCATGCACGGAGGCAACGTTTCCCTACAAAACCGAGAAGATGGGCGAGTGGAAGCGAAGCTGGTTTTTCGGAGAAGTTAAAGAGTTGTGCATACTGATCCTCTGGAACGTCTTGCAGAGCCTGTAAGAATTTTTGTGTAACTGGCGTCTGATGTGCTTTAAAAAAGAAAGCATATCATATGAAAGAAAAGATTAGAGAAGAGCTTCTGGA
>JAKYXN010000136.1 GCA_022538095.1 Puniceicoccaceae bacterium K14
GCCGCTTACCTCCTGACGGTAAGCGTTGTTAATTTTTTTAGCTCCTCTCGAATGTCCGAGGGCATTTCATCAGATTTGTAATTTGACATTGGATACTATGTGCTAATTCGATATCTTGTTGCAAGCAAAGAATTTATAAAAATTAAGAATTTGTCCGCGTGGCCTAACAAAAATAATTATACTCTGTGCGCTATGTTTCGGCGCTGCATCGACACAAGCTATAGAGGCAAAAAAGGTGCTGATCGTAGTGTCAAACGTTGTCGACATGGGTGATCCCGAAAAGCATGAAGCTAGAAATGATTTATTTGAAGTTGCTCCTCCCTATCACGTTTTTCTGAGTCACGGCTATGAAGTAGACTTTGTATCTCCCAAAGGAGGAGAGGTACACTTTATGAGAGATCCTATTGGAATGATCAGTTACACCATCAAATACGAAGGCTTCTCCGAAAAAACCAAAAGTACGCTTGCTCCAAATCAAGTTAATCCTGACGAATATTGGTGTGTCTTTACCGGAGGTGGTTACGGTGTGATGTTTGACGTAGCTGATAATGCCTCGTTGCAGTCGATTATCGCAGATATCTATGAATCCGGTGGAATCGTTGGCGTAGGCGGGCATGGTTCCGCAGGTATTGTTAATGTGAAATTAACAGATGGGGATTATTTGGTTAAGGGGAAAAAAATTGCTGGGTTTCCCAATTCAACAGAGACCACAAAGCCTTGGGCGAAACAGGGTACATTGCTCCCATTTCTGATTGAGAGTCAGCTTAATCAAAACGGTGCAATTGCACTAAATAAAGAAAATCTGGCGGACAAACATGAGGTGGTTGTGGACCAGCGAATTGTCTCAACAATGTTCTTACCATCAGCTGCTTTAGTTGCCAAAGAAATGATCAACCTCATTCAATGACAAACCTTCACATAACAATAAGTTCAACCTGACCTTCGCTGCATTGCTTGTGTTTGCGCTGCGGTAAACACAATCAGCCGCGCTTCTGCAGGTAAACTTGGCGTTGAAAGAAGCAAAATGAAAGTCGTCAGTGGATACAAGATGCAAGAGATCCAAGATCCATTGATTAATAAAGTTCGTTATCTTGACAAATTGGTGAATGAGCTGGTTAAGGGAAAGAAGATGGAGAAGATTTTGCGGACTTCTTGAATGGGTTATTGCTGTTAAAGAATTTTGACTACGGAAAGCACAGATAGAAATGGAGGTTAGAAGCGGAGTGGGCTGTACCTATAAGTTTTCTTCGAGCTTGCATGTTTATAGAAGATTGGAGTGATATATCGTTAATGCTCGAAAAACTCTACGAAAGATTATTAGATGAAAAGTAGCTCTCAACCCCTCCTAATTACAATCTTGTTGCTATTGGTTGCGAATCTTGCCGCTACCGTTTTAGTGTATCAGAAGATAGCAATAAACGATTTGTCATCGACAGCTAACGGTGAGCCTGTCAATCCGCTTCCGGAAGAGATCAATAAGGTCGTTATTGAAGAGATATTCTCTTCTTTTAGAGACAAGTACAATAGCGGTGATTTGGTGGAATTTGCATCCTTGTTTTCTGAGTTCGCACGCTCTCAAATGAAAGACGAGGATTTGGAGAAAAACTATGCAATGCTGAGGGATTATTTTGGAGATGTTGATAGTGGAACGTATTCACATTATGTATATAATGGGAGTCAGGGGAATTTGAGTGGATATACTTTGCACTTTATTCTCGATTTAGGAGATGATTCGAAGTTTGGATCTGAGGGAACTGGAAAGATCGGGATTACCTGGGATGGCACGGACTATGGAATTATTTCTTCGCACATATTTGCTGGAGGAGAGTAGGTGCAGGATTTCAAAATTTAAGTATTCTTTGGCATAATAATGGCTTGCAAATCGAATACGTCTCGAGCTTCCAAATTGTTAAATAGGTAAACAAGAGTAGCATTTGGCCAGCCACAGTTTCAATATAATGATAAAACGATTACAGATAGATAATCTCTCCGACTTGGTCCCGCTCTTTGATCAATACATGGTCTTCTATGGAAAGGAATCGAATCCGAGCAAATATGAAGCGTATTTGCGGGAAAGAATCGAAAAGAATGAAGCGACGGTTTTTCTGGCTTATGATGAGGCGGGTGAAGCGCTTGGGTTTGTATTAAACTATTTTTCTTACTCCTCGGTATCTCTTGGGAAGATTGTCGTTTTGAACGATCTTTTCGTTGTTGAAGGCAAGCGAGGGGGTGGAATTGGACAGGTCTTGATAGAGCGTTCCTTTGAGCTTGCTCGTGAAGTCGGGGCAGTGCGCGTAGACCTCGGGACGGCTAAGACCAATAAGGTTGCTCAAGGTTTGTATGAGAAAATTGGCTTTGTGAAAGATACGGAGTTCTTTGCCTATAGCTTTTGTTTGTGCGCTGACGCTTGAGTGATAATTTGAATGAAATTTCTTAGAGACACGGACCAGGGAATTTTCTCTTATGCGGTGAAGGCAGCTTTTGTTAGCTTCTCCTCCGCAGCTTTGATCGCTTTGCTAGTCCTCAGTTTCTATGAATTGGAAACTCCGGAGGATCTTGGAGGGACAAGCTTCATGGATGCCTTTGGATATATTGTTTTTGCGCCGATTTTTGAGACACTGTTGATGATTCCAATTTTCAAATTGATAGGTTGTCTAACAAAGCGAATGGATCTTACCGTGATTTTGAGTGCCTTGATTTGGGCGGGGCTGCATTCACTTGCGTGGCTGCCTTGGGGAATTTTTGCGTTTTCTGCTTTTTGCGTTTTTTCCTACTCGTTTCTCATTTGGAGAGAAGTTTCTTTGAAGAAAGCAATTGTCACGGTTACATTGATACATGGTTTGCGCAATACAGGAGCCTTTTTGCTTGGTTTGGTGGGCGAAGTGGCTTAATTGCGTTTTGTAAGTAGATCATTGCACGGCTCTCGGTGAACCGAGACCCTACGGATTTAGGTGGGTTGTTCAACCTTAACGTGTATCAAATAATTCCTTTTTCTTTTTTCCACTGAAGGATTTAACTAGAGCGTTGATTATAGGCGTGAAGTCGATTGATCCGACTTGAGGAATGTCCGGATTTCGGTTGGCGTCATTTTCTCCGGTCCAAAACGCATCGTCGGCTCGCATGGAGGAGATGAGGTCGAAGTCTGCCTTGCGTCTCAGTCGAAGGAGAGTTCGTCTATCTTTTTCGCGATCGATATTTTCTTCTAAGGGATGAGGTAAGTTGTATTTTAGATCATCCGCTTGTACGTTAAATGGCTTAAGTTGAACGATTTCCATCTCCTCAATGTCTTCAGTATCGAGGTGGCTTTCATGTGAAGCAGTTTTCTTGAAAAGGTTTGATAGTTCCTCTTCGCTATAGCAAAGCGTGCCAGAATTGCTCTGAGACAATCCTTGGTGGAAAGGCACCAGGGTTGTGACTAGGAATATTGTACCTTTCCAATTTCCCATATCTAGTGTGATGTAGTTTGCTCGATGCGGTTGGGAATGTAGAAGTATAAAGAAAGTAGTAAGGTAACGAATACTTTAGACCCGCTGAAGAAAGAGAAATAACCAATACCGAAAGAGAGTTGGGCGTAGGTGTTTGTAGAAATGGAGTGATCGATTTTTAAGAATGAAGAGCAGAGGAAGAGGCACGCGAGGGTGGTCGAGCAAGCGAAGGATTTCCGATTGAGCAGTTGTTGTCTTGCTTGATGGGTGAGCCAGAGTAAACCAATAATCCAAGGTAGGAGGTTGAAGAGGCTTGTTGCTAGAGTAGTTGTGCTAGCGGCAAATTGTTTGTTCGTTAAGTAAAAACCAGCAGCAGCTAAGGAACCAAGGCTTAATAAGATTATGAGAAGTCCAGAAATGGAACTCGCGAGAAGAGGGTACTTGTCGTACCAGCTAGATTTTTCTTTCTGAATTTTGGCGGCCTTAGCAAGTGAATTTGGAGATCCTAGTTTCTCCCTAGCGATTCTTTGAGCGTTGTCTTCATCGTATCCAGAATGTAAAAGTTCTTCAATTTGAGACGCTAAATGGTCTTTCCATTCTTCAATCAAGTCCTCGGCGTAATTACCTTTAATTCCATTTCTCTTCAGCTCTAATCGAATAGCCTCAATTTGGTTCTCAGGTTGCATGGCCGAGTTCCTTTCCAAATGATTCGACTCCGCGTGAAACATTCGACCAAGAGGTTTCTAGTGTGGTGAGTCGTTTTGTTCCTAGCTTTGTCAGCTTGTAGTAACGTCTTGAGCGACCTGATACGGTATCTTTGCGAACGCTCAATTCTTTTTGTCGCACAAGTCGATGAAGAATCGGGTAGATACAGCCTTCGCCAAAGGTGAAGACATTGTTAGAGCGTTTGCTAATTTCGCTTACGAGTTCGTAGCCATACATTTCTTTTCTGGCTAGAAGTCGAAGCATGAGGAGCTCGGGAACCCCATCGATAAACAAGTCTCTTGGCATGAACGCGACAACACCTAGAAGTTAGAGGCATGTCAAGCATCGAAGTTCGAGGTAAAGAATTGAGGCTACATTTTGTCTTTGAATTTGTTGGGAAGGAGAAGACGGAAATGCGTGAAGGTAGAAGGTGAATCAATCACTTCGAAGAATCGAATTATGCCGACGCGTCAGTAAGTTAAGTTTGTGGAATTTCTGATTTAGTTTGAGAACGGGGTAATGTCAGCTAGGCGGCTGTCTTGCTTTGTATTCACTCCATTTGCACGATTGAAATAAGCTCAGAGCAACTTCCTGTGTCGAGATTGCGTTATATCGTCATTATTAATAAACGAGAGTCTTTTGATGTAAGCGTTTGTTTGTAGGGAGGTCGGCTTTTCGCGATCTGCGAATTGAGAGCTGGACGACGAAGAGATTAATCACCCAAGCGAGCGTCATCAGGATGTCGCGTGTTAATCCGGAGGGTTCGCCGACTGTTAATATCCAAGGAAGGGCAACGAAGACTTGAGTGCCCGCCCCCTGGCCTAAGGCATACGCTCGAAGCATCCATTTTTTATGCTCGGAGATCTTCTTCTTTAAAACGGCTGATAGTCCCAAGGCAATCGATACAATCATGCCAGTGCCTACGAAAATCCGGACCCAGTAGAGGAGCGGCCCTTGAAGCTCTTCGGGGAAACCGTAGAAATGCGTCATCCACAAGCCTGAGACGGCTGATAGTAATCCTAACACGATTAAGATGCGGCCACTCCGCCGGTGCCATACTGGATAGGCATTTCGAACGGTGGGAAGAAATTGCAGAATCCCGATTACGCAATAGGGGATGGAACCGAGTAGGTGAATGATAACCGGGGTTGGCGCTGATCGAACCCGTGGATTGTGCGGCATGAGTTCCGGCCCGCCGTGCAGCTCGATAAGTCGGATAACGCCGCCGACGCAGGGGACGAGGCTTAGGAAGAGGAGACCGCCAATGATCATCCATTCAGATTTTTTTAGACGCAACATAGTTAGTCAGATTCAGAGTTTTCCGGCGCCTTCTCACCTGGCTCTATCTCAAGCTGCAGCGTGTCCTGTGTTATGAGGATCTTTGGCGAACCATATTTTTAAAGTGAAAAAGTAAACTTATCCGTGTAGTTTTTTTATAGCAATAAAAAATTGCACTCGCGAGTGTACTTTATTTCTATGGCTCCATGGATTCAGAACTCTCCGGTAACGAACTGAGAAAAGCCAAGAAGCGGAAATCAATTATCGAAGGAGCGATCAAGGCCTTCGAGCAAGAGGGCT
>JAKYXN010000137.1 GCA_022538095.1 Puniceicoccaceae bacterium K14
CGCCGCCCGAGCTTTCGCCTTCGGCGATGGGCGGCACCCGATCCCTGTCCTCCACACACAGTGTGGCGGCTCCGAGTCGCAGGCCCACGCTGTCGTCGCGAGTCGTCGGGGCTCGTCCGCTCCGGTCGCCGATCACGTATCCACCTACGCCAGCAAACTCGCTTTGCTCGAACAAGTGCTGTCGCTTTACGGCGGCTTCGCGCTGCGCCTCCTCGGTAGCGACGGCCCGACGCCAAAGCGTCGCCATCGCAGGCCCACGACTCTACGCCTACGGACAGAAATAATCAGCGGCCCTTCGGCAAGCTCAGGGCAGTCGTAATGAAAATCAACTACGATTCCAAGAATCGCAGCGACTAACGGCTCAGCCCCTTGCTTCGCGAAGCCGAAGCAAATGCCTTCGCTCTCGGCTTCTCGTCCATTTTCCGCTTCGCGAAAAAGAGACGAGTACGGGAGGGCGTCTAAAGAATAACAAAAACCCGCCACGGATGACGGGTCTTAGTAAGTAAGCTTTCGTTTTTTGATCCTCCTTTTGCGGCTCATCTATTTTAGCCGCCCAGTTGTCAACCTCGTATCCGCTTCGCGGATCTCCAAGTTGACAATCCGCGGCTTGGAAATCCTTGGCCGCTAAAGAAAAACAATTATGACTCGGCCTTCTCTAGAAATCCTTCGAGCATCTCCAAGACGACGCTCTGCTTGTTGCGTGGCAGTCGGGCTAGTCTGTCAGTCAACTTCTTGATTCTTGGGGGAGTAGGCTTCTCGGTGGTGATTGGAGTTGCTTTGTCGAGCAGTTGCTCGACTGAAACGTTCATAGCCTCCGCTGCCTTCTGGACGAAGTCGACGGAAGGGTTTTCGCATCGCCGTTCGTAGTAGACGACTCTGTTTCTTGAAATCCCCAGCCGTTCGGCGAGATCGTATTGCGTTAATCCCTTTTCCTGGCGCAGCGAAACGAGTCGCTGTCCGAATGCTGGAGCTTCTTGCTTTGGTTGTCGTCCTCTGTTCATGGCCGCATTATACGGGTCTTTTGGCCAAAACGACTTGTCTGAGAAAAGAGCTTGCATGTTTTAGTTACAAAAACTAACTAAAATGATAGCAACAAAATTTAACTAATTTTGTTTAAAAATAGCTTGACGACCTCACTAAACAAGAAGGCCGGAAACCTCAGTTTGGCGACCACGGTTCCCGACCTTCAAATCGATAAAATCTATGAAGAAGAATGCACTAATCCACAGAATGAGACAAGGTATAAACCGTCTTTGCTACGGTTCGCAAGGCAGGAAGGAGGCATCCTGATGCCTCGAATCCCCGAAGAAGATCTCGATTGGATCAAGCGAAACGTGGACCTTGCCGCTTTGGTAAGATCCAAGAACATCGAACTCAAACCTCACGGATCGAAAGACCTTGTCGGTCTCTCTCCGTTCACTGACGAAAAGACTCCGAGCTTCATCGTCACTCCTGGAAAGAATCTTTGGCATTGCATGAGCAGCGGCAAAGGCGGGGACGCTATCCGCTTCCTGCAAGATCACGACGGCTTGTCGTTCCGACACGCCGCCGAGATCCTTCTCGAAGGGAAACTCAATCAAGTATCCAACGATAAGGTACAAAAGATCTCGACGGTTCCGAAGTTGGAAAGTCCGGTCTCGTTCGACGCCGAAGACCAAGCCTTGTTCGGCCAGGTCCTGGACTATTATCGAAAGCAGTTGGCCAAGACGCCAGCGGCGATGGATTATCTTCTCGGTCGCGGAATCAGCGAAGAGGCGATTGACGCCTTCGAAATCGGCTTCTCCGATCGAACGCTCGGTCTTCGCCTTCCGCAGAAGAATCGCAAGGACGGCGCAGAAATCCGAGATCGATTAACGAAGATTGGCTTGTATCGGGAGACTGGTCACGAGCACTTTAATGGATGCGCCGTCTTCCCGATCCGCGATGATAAAGGCGAAATCGTGGAAGTTTACGGTCGCAAGATCTCGAAGCAGAAAAGCGGGATCTATCATCTTTACTTGCCTGGGCCGCATCGCGGCCTCTTGAACGCTTCCGCGTTCGATTCGAGGGATGTGATCTTGACTGAATCGGTTATTGACGCCTTGACGTTTTGGTCTGTTGGAATCCGCAACGTCACTTGCATCTGGGGAACCGAAGGCTTTAGCGACGATCACCTGAAGGCGTTTACGACGAGAAAAACGCGGAAAGTCTTCTTTGCCTACGACGCCGACAAAGCGGGAGATCGAGCCGTCGAAAGAGACGCTTCGCGTCTTGGTTCGCTAGGAATCGACTGCTTCCGCGTCGAGTTTCCTCGAGGTCATGACGCCAACAGCTACGCTTTGGCCGTGAAACCGGCCGAGAAATCTTTGGCTTTGCTGGTAAAGTCGGCGAAGCCGATTTTGTCCTCAAAGAACGAGAACTGTCATCAGATAGAAGATACGTGCGTTTCTTCTTCTAAAGAATTAGCTGCTAATGTTAGCAGCTTGGTCGTTGCGGAAGATGCCGCTAAAGAAAAAGATCCTTCGCCGCAGGCGAACAACGCGGTCAAGCTGGCACAGCTTGGAGAAGATTGCGAAGTTACGATTGGAGATCGCGTCTATCGCGTTCGTGGCTTGGGCCGCAATGCTTCGTTGGAGGTGTTGAAGATCAACTTGAGAGTGATGTTCGACGGCCTGTTTCACGTCGACAATCTCGACTTGTACCAGGCGAAGCAGCGAAATGCTTTTATCTTGGCGGCTGCCGACGAGACAACGTTGCAAGTCGAGCTTTTGAAAAGGGATCTCGGCAAGGTGCTTTTAGCCTTGGAAGAGCTGCAAGAGAAGCGTCTTCGCGACGATCTCGAAATCGAATCCTCGGGACCGAAGCTAAGCGAAGACGATAAAACGAAAGCCTTGGATCTGCTCCGCGATCCCAAGCTTTTAGATCGCATCTTGTCTGACTTCGCCGCTTGCGGCGTAGTCGGCGAAGAGACGAACAAGCTTGCGGGTTATCTGGCTGCCGTATCCAGAAAGCTAGATCGTCCACTTGCAATTATCATCCAATCGACGAGCGCAGCGGGGAAGACTTCCTTGATGGAAGCCGTTCTCGAGATGATGCCGGAAGAGGAACGAATCAAGTACTCGGCCATGACAGGGCAAAGCCTGTACTACTTGGGCGAGTCCAACTTGAAGCATAAGATCCTCGCTATCGTTGAAGAGGAAGGAGCTGAGAAGGCGTCTTACGCCTTGAAGCTCCTTCAGTCAGAAGGCGAGCTCACGATCGCTTCGACTGGCAAGGACGACAACGGACGACTGAAAACGGAAGAGTACAAAGTCGAAGGTCCGGTGATGATCTTCTTGACGACGACGGCCGTCGACATCGACGAAGAGCTCTTGAATCGTTGCTTGGTTTTGACTGTCGACGAAAGTCGAGAGCAAACCGAAGCAATCCACAGCTTGCAACGAGACGCCGACACGCTGGAAGGTCTTCGACGAAAGATAGAACGCAATCGAATCTTGGATACTCACAGAAATGCCCAGCGTCTTTTACGATCTTTGCACGTCGTCAACCCCTTTGCTCCTCGTTTGACCTTCCGCAGCGATCGCACGCGTACGCGAAGAGATCACGTAAAGTATCTGACCTTGATAAGAACGATCGCTTTGCTTCATCAGCATCAACGGAAGATCAAGACCGAAGGTTCTTTGGAATACATCGAGGTTGAATTATCCGACATCGCGGCTGCGAACAAGATCGCTCACGAAGTCCTTGGCCGCTCGCTTGACGAGCTTCCGCCGCAAACGCGGCGTTTGCTTCGTCTTCTCGATCTTCTGGTCAAGGAACGTTGCCAGAAGAAAGGTCTTGATAGGGATCAATGCGTGTTCACTCGTCGGGAAGTGCGTGGCTTCTCCGGCTGGACGGAGTTCCAGACGAGAACTCACTTGAACAAGCTTCAGGAAATGGAATATGTGATCGCCCATCATGGAGGCAGAGGTCAACGCTTTTGCTACGAACTCGCCTTCGACGGCGACGCCGAAAGCGAAAAGCCGCAATTGATCGGCTTGCTCGATGTCAACGGTCTTGGAGCTACGACGCCCACTTCGAGCATCGAAACGGGAGCTTCGAGCTTGAAGGATGTAAGTTCGAGTATCCAACGAGCCCCCAACGAGCATGGTTCGAGCTGGGTTCGTGATGGCGGCGAAGCCGCTTCACCAGAGGGCTCGAAGCCTAAATCGGACGAATCCTCGAAAAATGCGCAAGCGGCCGACGAAAACGAAAGGGCTGCGTCGTAACGTAGATACATGCCGAAGAAGGGAGAAAAGCTTGATAAGATGCAAGTGGGCGATCCGAGCGACCCGCTCGGCTTTGCCGCCCTTCGCGACATGCATCTCGATTACTTGGCGATCCGTAACTATGCTTCAACTACGGTTCGCAATCGAGAAAACTACATCAATCGCTTCGCGCTGTGGTGCGAAGAGCGAAGCCTTGTTCAGCCAGGGCAGATCACCAAGCAGATCCTGGAACGTTATCAGAAATGGCTGTTCAATTATCGAGATCCGAAGAACGGAAAGAAACTCTCTTTCCGTTCTCAGCACGCAAGGTTGCTTCCGCTTCGAGCCTTCTTCAAATGGCTTTGCCAACGCGATCTTTTGCCAGCGAATCCGGCGGCTGACCTAGATCTTCCACGGGTGGAAAAGCGATTGCCCAGGCACGTTTTGAATCCCCGCGAAGCCGAGCTTGTGCTCGGCCAAGCGGATACGCTTACGGCGATGGGTCTTCGAGATCGTGCCATGATGGAAGTCTTGTACTCGACGGGAATCCGTCGAATGGAGATCGCCAACCTCAAGGTTTACGATCTGGATCCCGATCGAATGCTTGTCTTCGTGAGATTGGGAAAAGGAAAGAAAGATCGCATGGTCCCAATCGGCGAACGAGCGCTTGCTTGGACGAATCGCTACCTCGAGGAATCGAGGCCCAGCCTCGAATCCACGAAGAGCGACGACGCTCTCTTTTTGACCAATCTTGGCGAAGCGTTTACTCCCAATCGATTGACGCAAATGGTCCGCGATTACGTGAAAGCGGCCGATCTTGGCAAGACAGGGTCTTGCCATCTCTTCCGCCACGCCGCCGCAACTCACATGCTTGAGAACGGTGCCGATACGCGAATGATCCAAGCCTTGCTTGGCCATGCGAGATTGGAGACGACGCAGATTTACACGCATCTCTCGATTAAGCAGCTTCAGCAGGTCCACGCCGCCACGCATCCGACCGCTAAGATCGGTAAAAATAACGGCTCGTAATTATCATTTTAGCCGCTAGCTTCCTCGTCTGAAAATGGTTGCTCTCGCCGAATGCTTTGCCCCCGAGAAAACCGACATTGAGCCAAAAACTCGCGTCGGGGATTTTTTTGGCGGGGAAGGGGATCGAGTCGGGGAATCGGTCCCGCAAGTCGTTGATTGCGACTGGGAAATCACCATCGTTGTCTACGATTCGCGTCGGAGTGTTGTTTT
>JAKYXN010000138.1 GCA_022538095.1 Puniceicoccaceae bacterium K14
CGCAAATGGATTTAGAAATGTAGTCAAATGCCTCGCTGACGCGAAGCGTCAGTCGACCGACAGGTCGAGAGCTTGCTCCGGGGATCTTTTACTCCGAGAGAGACGACTCGAATGCCTGTAATTTTTCTTGAGCTCCCATAAGTAGAAGTAGATCGCCTTCCAGCAATATCTCGCTAGGGCTAGGTCCGACAATGCGTCTGTTATCTCTTTGTATTCCGACGATTGTTACGTTAAAATCGTCACGAATGTCTGTGCCCATTATTGGGACGCCAATCCATTGGCAAAACGGTGGGATCGGTATTTTGGCAAAAGCGAAATTGTTAGTTTCTTTTTCCTTAGTGGTGGCAGATTGCTTATTGAGGAGATTGGCTGCTTGGTTGATTTGATTGATCTCTCCAAGTAGGAAAATCTTATCGTTTGGATACAGGCGTGTTTCAGCTGCTATGGTTTCAAGTTCGAATCCGCCACGTTCCATTCCAGCTATAAGAGCTCCAGTTTGGTTGCGTAAGTCTAGATCACGAATTTTCTGTCCAGACCATTGGCTGCTCGTTTCTAGAATTATCGGCTTCACTTCCACGTTCCAAGGTCGGTTTGTGCGTAGATTTTTTAAGTTGGACTCTATCTGTTTGGAGATCTGCTCTTCGTTTTCGTGGTTCATGGAATCGATAAGAGCTTTTTCCCACCCGTTGTGCATGAGGATTAGCTTTTTCCAAAAGATGAATCCGAATATTAGAGCGAGAATTAGGAAAACAGTAAATACGCTCCCGGTAGGGAAGTAAGGGGCGGCGATAATTAGAAAGACGGAACCGTAGATGAATAACATGAGTATCAGTATAAGGCCGTTGAATACTGATCGGTATGCTCCTCTAGAAAATTGCTGAAAGACTGATCGGCTAAGTGCCGCATCGGAGAATAGAAGAACGAGCACGTTCATGTTTCTCATAGTATCTACCAAAAACGGTAGACTGCAAAGGATTGAGAGCATGAATATGCCTTGCTGAAAGTGTAGTTGTGAGATCGGAAGAAAAGAAGGGGAAGAAACGTGTTCGGAAATTATGGCGGCTGCGATGATGATGGCATTGACCAAGAGAAAGTGAATAGCGATTCTGAGTATCGGTTTTCGGGCGAGCTGTAAAAAGGTGTTTTTGTTCAGTGCGAGTCTTAGGGTGAGTTCCCATTTTTCGAAGAGAGTGCAAAATTCTTTGGCAGCTCGTGGGGAAAATCGTTCGATGAAATTGAGAATTTTATCTTGGTTGGAAATTAGAGTGGGCGTTGCAAGGATGGTGACGAAAGCGACGCCTGAAGCGATTGACTGAAGTGCTGGGTCGGTGACGGCGTATTTGGCTCCGATCGCAGTGATGACAAAACCGAATTCGCCGGTTTGAGATTTCACAAGTGAGGCCCGGCCTGCGGACATAGGCTTTTGTCCAGATAAAAATAGGCCGAACCAGCATGATGCGAATTTGCCGACGATCACAATAGCGGATATAAGCAAGATGGCTGGGGCATTTTGCCAAATGCCGAGTGGGTCGATTAGCATTCCGACTGACACGAAAAATAGGGCGCTAAAGAGGTCGCGTAACGGTTCGGTGATTTTCTCTATTTGATGTGCCAGAATAGTACGCGATAAAATCGCCCCCGCGAGGAAGCCCCCGAGAGCCCATGAAAGATGGAAGGCTTCCGCGACGAGGCTGACGCCGAATATCAGGCCGAGAGTCGTTAGTGTTACCGTTTCAGTCGTTCCGCGGCTCTCAAGGGCTTTCATTACCCGAGGAGCACTGAGTTTCCCGAGTAGGAAAATAGCCACGACGAATATGCCTATGAAGAGAATGGAGCGGCCTACGGCTGTATAGTCCATTGTACCTCGTTGGGCCACACCGCTGAGTAGAACAAGAAAGAGAATGGCGAGAAAATCTTCAAAAATGAGAATGCCCACTGCTGTCTGTCCGTGAGGACGGTGAAAGAGCTTTTTCTCCCGCATCAATTTTACGGATACCATTGAGGAGCTGATGGAAAGAATTCCCCCGAGGAACCATCCATTAAGAGGCGAGAGTCCGAGCCAGCGGCTGGCTTCCATGCCGACAAAAAGCATAAGGAGCGTTTGCAGAGACAAGGCTAAAAAGGCTGGCATTAGGACCTTCTTGAGCTTGCTTAGATCAAACTCTAGGCCTATGTAAAACATGAGAAAAACGACTCCGAGTTCACTTAATTCAAGAACGTTGGAGAGTTCGATTAAATCGGGCGAGAGTCCTTGGGGGCCAATAGCGAAGCCAGCAGCTATGTAGCCAAGAAGCGGAGGAAGTTTGAGTTTGTGAAAAGTTAGGGCCGCGATTGCTGCGGCAAACATTATCCAAGCTAAGTCGTTGAGAATGTTAGTTTCGTGCATGTTCTAAATTGGAAAATATGGATCGAGAGCTAACTGACAAGAATCGATGGAATATATTTTGTATTGGCTGTTTGGAGCGAGTTTCAGATAGTGCGTTGATATTCGATGAAGATTTTACCGCTTAGTTTTTATCTGCAAGTTTTGCTTTGTTCTCTTTTGTGGGGAAGCGCTTTTCCAGTAATCAAGAACAGCTATGAGTTCTTGCAAATTACTGAACTGAGCGAGCAACTCGTTTTTGCAGGAAGTCGGTTTGCTTTAGCGGGGTTGCTTATTCTGCCATTTTGTCGTCGCAGCCCTTTGAAAGTGGCTCGGGAGTCTTCCACTGCAAGCTTAGGGATGATCATTTTTGGGCAGACGTTCTTCCAGTATTTGTTTTTCTATTTCGCTCTGAGTGTTTCCAGCGGGGCGTTGGGGGCGTTGCTTGTGGGAGCGGGAAGCCTTTGGTGGGTTGTGTTGGCTCCTTTGATGTTGAGGACTTCTTGGCCAGATCGCAGGCAATGGATTACGCTTTTTTGCTGTGTAGTTGGAATCTGTATAGCCGTTTATCGTCCTGGAGTCGGGAGCGGTAATGTCCTTATTGGAACTATTGCCTTTTTATTAACCTCGTTGTCGTCGTCGATTGGGGCGATCGGGATAAAGCGAGAGGCTATTAGAGGCGGTAGTCGGGCTCTGACTGCGTTGTCGCTCTTTATTGGAGGGTTTCTTTTGATGGCAGTAGGCGCAAAGGGCTGGGGAAGTTATTGGACTTCGTTTTCTTGGGCGACGTTTGGAGTGACGGTGTATTTGGCAATTCTCTCGGCAACTGCGTTCACGCTTTGGAATCGTTTGATTGAGAATTACAGTGTAAACGTTCTTTCGTCATTTCGTTTCCTGATTCCGCTTTGTGGTGTGATTGAGTCAGCTATTTTTATCAAAGGCGAAACGATTGGAATGGGGATTGTGGTAGGAGGAGTTCTTATCGTCGGCTCCCTTGCCATTTCGAGTCGAATCGAAAGGAATCGGTGATATATTCGGCTTTTTCTGGATTGGGTTAGTAGAGCTAATCAAGAAAGGGTATCGCTCATCAAATTTGCCTGTAGTAACCCCTTGCCTAGAACTCGAGATGGAAGGGAAAATTTTGACTATTTTCTCTTATAGGGGAGACTGCCACAATCCCAAGCTGTCAGTCTTTCGAGAGTCACCATTTCTTGAGGAGTCCGCATAAAAAAAGGGGAGCTAATGGCATTTTTCACTGCAATGGTGGCTTTGATACTAACACTCTAGAGCAACTTTCTTTAAAATAGTCGCATTTTAATAGCGCTTTTTATCAAAAAGCGCTAAAAAAATGAAGCTAAATAAAAGAAAAATGCTCTAGCGTCTACAGCTGTATATTTCGAATGCAAGGCGCTTATGGATATGAGAGAATCCTTATACACTAGCTCTATAGATAGAAAAAGTGACCGTTATTACAACGGCCACCTCTTTGAATTATTCGAGAAGAACCCCTCTTCTCTTTGTGATAGTTTACTCTATGATCGATTGGAATTCATTTTTTTTCGACCGAAGAGAAGACCTGCAAATGAAAGAAAAAGTAATCCTATAGTTCCGTGTGAGTCGGGAACACTAGTAGGGTTATTAGGCGATATTGGCGACGGAGGGATTACGACAATTGGTGAACCGCCTGCTTCTATTCTCAGTTTGCGTTTTATTGCATCTTCAAAATCAGAAAAATTGTCTACGCTTATGGCGAATGAGTCTACACCGCCTATGAAACTTAAGTCTGCATTGAGCCCAACTCCCAAGCCATTCACTTGATCTATTCCAGCTGCAATTGCATTTGCGCTTGATACATCAGGGTTGCCACCTGTTGTGTCTCGGCCATCGGTTGAAATGTCAATTACGGTTCTGTCACCTGGCTGAGCGAAACCAAGTATAGATGAGGAAATGGTATCAATAGCAGATCCGAGTGCGGTGAGGCCACCGGATGGAATGGAGTCGAAGGAAGTTAGCAAATCGCCAATATTATTTGAATCGATCAAAGAAGGAGCAAAGTGCTCATTTACACTTGATCCGAAACTCCAAACACCAATCGCAACTGAGCTGTCTAGAGGGATTACTGAAGTGTCAGCGATTGCCGATTTGTAAGCATTAATTTGTAATTGAAAATCGCTTGAATTGATACTTCCAGAGCGATCAATTCCTAGCCCAACGATAGTGATTGCATTAGTCGTAAGTGGCAATAGCGCCAAAATGCTAGCCAATAATAGTACTTTTTTCATTAGAACTTTAATAAGAGTTTTGGATTTATTTGTGCTCGCGTTTTTAAAGCGGTGATGAGGAAAACAACACCGATTTATAACAAAACAACGTAGCGATGAATTCCCTTATGGAAATAGTGAAAGTACTTAGTTCTGAGGCGAGCAATGTCAAGAACTTGATGTAAAATAATTGTCAATATTAACAAGTTAGTAACATTCTATCCACTGTTTTTTCAAAAAATAAGGTGTTTTGATCTGTAAGTATCTGGTGAAACACTTGTTTTAGGATTTTACTGTCTCAAAAATTAGAAATTGAGAAAAGTGAATTTGCCCGTATTAACACGTATTGGAATGATCTCGTTTCTAGTTTCGGAAACTCGACTGTTTTGCTTTAAAGCCCAGAGATACTGGCAATTTTCTTTGAGAATTGCCAGAAAACGCAATCGGTTGTCCCTAACGTAGGAAGACCACTCGTAGATCAAGAATATACTGAAGGTTGTTGGTGTAAGGTGATCCGCTAGAGTGAATTGGGGATGAACTGAGGCAATTTCGGAAGGTATTTATTGTTTAGGATGGTTGAACTCGGTTCGAATCTCTCGATGGCGGAAGGCGCCAATTAGCGTTTCCTAATAGTGAAGCGCGCCAGAGGTGTAATACCATTTTTGTTGGGCGAGCATTGGATTCTGAATTCAAAACCCTTTGGTGTAATCGTCCGTCCTAGAGCGTATTGACTCTGTTTTGCTTCCAGTTTTCTGGCGTGAGGGCTTCCGCCTCAAAGTTGGTTAGGTTCGGCAGTTTC
>JAKYXN010000139.1 GCA_022538095.1 Puniceicoccaceae bacterium K14
CCTGAGCTTGTCGAATGGCAAAGGGACTGCCGGCACTCCAACTCAAAATGAAAGAAGCTAATCCCAAAATGCCGCGCAGCGGCTTAGTTCAACAAATCGCTTCAGGCAACGGGGACAAGCCCCGCCGCCTGAGCTCGACGTTCCGCGTGTCTGCTTCGCGTCACGCGGAATGTTGCGCTGAGCAAGCTCAAGCAGCTTATTCCGGTTCCGCTTCGCTGCACCGGAACAACCCGCTTGAGGCAACTCCGATCTTGAACTTCCGCGAACAAGTTCGCTACAGTTCAATCACTGCGTCGCCTCAGCGCAACATTCGCTAAGAAATGAAAACAGAGCTTCAACTAACAGCATTCCGGTTTCGGTTAGGCGAAACAACTGCATATACCTTGAAGCAGCTAGCGGAGGAATTAATCAATGAAGATGTCGTCACAGACGACTTGATTAAAATTGCCTATGTATGCGAAGACTCGCTTGAAGAGATTGGGCCACATTTTGAAAAAGTAATTAGAGAACTAAAAGTCGATGCTCCGAAGGACAGAAGCGAGCTCGTTTGGAGCGTTCTAAAGTATTTTATACGCGAGATAGCAGAACGAAGGATTCCCCCACGGAAAGGCCTACACGGTCTTATTGAAATGGCCTATCACGGTCTATCTGAGCAGTTCTCCGTTACAGAGTATGTCGGCGACTCCCATGGGATTCAGAATTTGTATGGTAGCTTCTACAGCTATGACGACCTGGAAGAACGACCCACGGAGTGTTCAATTGGTGGATTCTATGGATTGGAGGCATTCCCTAAGCTCGACGAGCATGTAATTCAGGAATGCAAGAAATGGCTAAAGAAGAGAAGCGAACAAATCGCTTCTCATAACTCCGGGGGCTGCGCCCCCTACGTCTGAGAGCTCGGCGTTGGCCGCGCTCGCTTCGCGCCCGCGGCCAACGGATGAGCGGATTCCCATCCGCTTGCCGGCACGCGCTGCGCTGCGCGCCAACAAGCGGAAGCAAACAGCTGCGCTTCGTCGAAACTTGCGTTTCGCCGAATGCTCGTGTTTGATCCGCCCATCCATTATCTTAGAAAAGTCAGATCGAGTGAGTAGGTACTGACAAAGTGAGGATTCTCCTTTCAAAGGTGACGAGGAGCACCTCATATTGAAAAATGGATACGGATCACTTAAATGAATTTAGAAGAGTCGAATTCAGGGGTCAAAAAGGGCCAAAAATTCGGATTTTAGGGCTATTTGGACTACTCCGCAGTGACGTGTCGCACACAAGTGCTCGGTAGCGGTATTTTATGTGTTTTAGGTGTTCTACTAAAAATGACTTAAGCGGCTGCTAGATAATGTGTTGTGTCGTTTTCGTCTTTTAAGCTTGCGTGACACGGGTTGAATCTGGGTTTGCTGACTATCAATGACTTTTTTTTGTAAAAGGGCCAAATAGGGGACAAAAGCTAAAATACTGGTTTCCGCAATGAATCCCTCTCATTCCCGTTCATTTGCTCCGAAGTACATTAGGTGTGTGGCAACTCAAGGGAAGTCTGGTACAAAGATTGGCTAGAAAATTTGATGATCATGCAACTTTGAGATTATTAAAACTTAAGCCCTGTAATTGCAGGGCTTAAGTTTGAGAAATGACATCTTGCTTGAGCCTATCTTACTTCCGATAAAGGGGCTTCGGAAAGCCGTGGTCGGCTCTATTTGGCAAAAACAAGTTGTTACTTTGCATTTAGGCTAAATCTGGGTCCTAGGTGATTGATTAAGTGAAGAGTAGATAGCCTATTTGTAATGGTCTTGTGAGTAGAGCCTCAGCAGACGGTCAGTCTCCGATTGCGCCTGAGTATGCGGCGTCAGTATCGGTCGTATTTCCGGAGTAGGTCGTTCCGGTCGTATCGACATAACTATTGCGGTGAGACCTGACTCCGTATGTGTTGCTTGAGCATGAGCCGTTTTCAAATTGAATGTTCGAGTTTGCGTTTGCGTAAACACCATTCCCGTTCGACTGAATGGTTACTCCGCTGAGGCTGATTTGGGCACTGTGTGCGAGCACTCCGTGGGTTCCGTTGGATTTTACTGTGATGCCGTTTGCAAGGATGGTTGAACCCCAGGCTGCGTTTAGACCGATATTGAAGTTCTCTATGGTTACCGCACTGCCTACTCCAATCATGCTGCATCTATTTGCAAGAATACCGGTCCCCGTTCCGTCGGACTTTAACGTTATGCCGTTTATCAGGCCAAGTACTTTGCTGTAATCGCAGTGTACCCCAATTTTATTAGAATCGAATTCAATAATAACGGAACTGGGGCTTGAGGTATTTCCGATGATGTTTATGCGATTACCATCGTTGTGAGAAACGTAGATACTTTCGTAATTGCTGTACGTTCCATTTGCGATTTGAATAGAAACGGTGAAACCGGTTGCTATCCGCTTATCGTCCAAGAAGCTTAGAGCGTCCTGCACGGTGGCGTATTCACTTGGCACGTTTAGGGTTACATCGTTGATGATCGTATCTCGGTATACATCTTCCAATGATATTTCTGAGTAGCTGGTCGAGGAGCAAATGGTTGATAGTATGATTAGTGCTACTATAGTTGGAATTTTTTTAAGCATATTTATTTAGGTTTAATTTGGTTTCTTTCTGAGGGTAATATCCTTTTGTGAGTATTGCTTTCATTATGTTCAAACATAAATTTTGCTTTCGCTGGCTAGCTAAATTTGGCTAGATGTCGAAAAGCAATTGCGACGAAATCAGGGGGACGGAAAAGGGATAAAAAGCCGGAATTTTGGGCGAAAACTGCCAATTCTAGCTTTTGGTTTAAGCTGCTGTTGACGAGTAGGTTAAGTGATTTATTGAGATTAGCGTTGTGTGAGACGGATAGAGTCAACTTTCGCTAATTATCAATCACTTAGAAATTTGAGTGACAAAAAGGGTCATGGTTGGTTACCACTATGAACCCCACATTGTGCGGCCTTTGGCTATTTGGTTTCGATTCTCGTTCCAGAGCTTGATGGAAGAGCGTTGGGATATCTTCATTTATCTTGAAGATGGAATGATATTAGGTGAAATTACCTGTTTTCTCGTTGTGAAAAAGTAATCGAGTGGCAGGTTATCAGATACCGAGACCAAAGGGTGACAGCGAAGCGAAAAACTATCTTTCAATAACTTGTTCGCTCGGCGAAATAAAATGATAACGATCCGAAGAATCCATACGGGCGAAGGGGCTCTGTTTCGTGACCTAAGACTCGCGGCGCTGAAAAGCGACCCTCATGCTTTCGGATCTACGTATGAATCGGCCCTAGAGCGATCTGTGGAAAGTTGGAGTCAGCAGGCTGATAGTACGGCAGAAGGCTCGTCACGCTCCACTTTTATCGCTTTCCGAAACGGTGAGCCAGTTGGCATCTCAGCGATTTACGGAAGAGAAGAGAAAAAGAATGAAGCAGAAGTTTTCCAGGTATGGATTGCCCCAGATTTACGGGGATCCGGTTTGGCAAAGAAAATGATGGATACAGTTTTTGATTGGGCCGAGAGTAACGACTATACAAAGATCATTGGAGAAGTGACCCAAAACAATGGAAGAGCTTTAAGTTTTTACCGGAACTACGGATTTGAAGTAGTTTCTGAGACTGTATCTGAGATAAAAATACAAAAATCAATTAGGTCGAACAAGTCGTAGCAGGCAACTCGCGCAAGTGCTCGCAAACAAGCGGAAGCAAACAGCTGCGCTTCGCCGAAACTTGCATTTCGCCGAATGCTCGTGTTTGATCCGCCCATCCGTTCGACGAAAATATTAAATAAGCATGAAAATCACCCGTTCGAGATTCATAGTCTTCCTCGCACTGCTACACGCGTTGTTTAACTTTTCGATATACGCTCAAAGTCGGACAGCTTTTTCTCTAATCGAGCAGAATGAAAAAGAAACGGTTTTTCTAATGATGAGAGAACAGGTAGACAACGTCTTCATCCATATTGGTGTTGGACATGGACATCCTCCGGTTGAGATAGAAAAGGAAGATTTTCGAAGTCTAAAAATGGCCTTACTTGATATAGATCTATCAGACTTCGAGACCATTCTACCTCCAGATGCAAAAAAGAACTATATCATAGTCATTCGAAACGACTATGGTCACGAAGCAGACACAAGCACTACGTATTCTATTCCCAAGGACTCGCCACCAAATGAAATCAAGGACTGGATAAGGAGACTTAAGGAGCTTGCTGAACGAATCTAAGATAGGTCGAACAAGACACTGGTGGCAATTCTGCCAACGGATGGGCGGATTCCCATCCGTTAGACGAGAACAACGATCCAGCACTCCAAAAATGGCATCACACCGCATCTTCAAAATGAGTTTCTCCAGCATCTATCCTCACTATGTTGCGAAAGCTGAAAAGAAAGGACGCAGCAAATCCGAAGTCGATGAAATCATCCAGTGGCTCACTGGCTACAGTGGAAAGGGACTTGAGTCTGTTCTAGAAGCTGAAATCGATTTCGAGACCTTCTTCTCGAAAGCCCCATCCATTAATCCTGCCCGAGAATTAATAAAGGGAGTCGTATGTGGAGTGAGAATTGAAGATATCGAAGATCAAACAATGAAGGAGATACGCTACCTAGACAAGTTGATCGACGAACTCGCAAAAGGGAAACCGATGTCGAAAATACTGCGATCCTCACAATGAATACATGTTTAACAAAACACTTCAGGCAACGTGTGCAAGCACACGCCGTGACAGATTAGCGTTATGTGGAAAATATGAATGACCAAATAGAACCAATCCCCAAAACTATGGAAAAATTCTTCGGCACGTCCGGTAAGATGGTCAAGCCGAGCAGCAAAACGTTGGAAAGCTTGATAGCGAAGATTCCCAAAGGACAGATTTCTACAATCGAAGATCTGAGAAGCAGATTAGCAGCTAGTTTTGGCGTCGAACGAGCATGTCCAGCAAGTACGACGAAAGCCTTGAAAGCTATTTCGAGAGAAGAAACCAATACCCCCTACTGGCGAGTAGTCAAAAAGAAGGGAGAACTGATATCGCAACTCTCGATCGGTTGCGAAGGCCACGCTCAGAAGTTAGAAGACGAAGGATTCACTATCGATCACAGTAAAAAAAGCCCGGTCGTCAAATTCAACGAATCAAGTCTATATAAATTTACATAAAAAACGTGGCATGCGATTCCGACAGGCTCCGCCTGTCTCTATCGTATGCACTTCGCGTTATGCATTATAATGTATCCGAATAATGGAACAGAATAATTATGAAATATATTTTTCTTTTAGGCCGTGTGGACAATATCGAATTTGATCCAATCAGTTAATGCTGAGAGCGTTGCGAATCCCATATAAGTTTCCGGTTTTCTATCGTACCTTG
>JAKYXN010000013.1 GCA_022538095.1 Puniceicoccaceae bacterium K14
TTCACTCTCTCAGACTCGCTCGGAGACTACCGCTACTTCCGAAACGGATTTCACGAAATGGCCATGGAAGCATGGTACAACGATATCTCAAAATAGTAGACGATACTGATATAGGTAACTCTTCAGAGCCCTTCTGCAGCTGTTGGATACCTTCTTATATCGACCTTAAAAGTAGTCAATGGCTGCTCATAGGCTCGTCGAACAACTATCTCAACAATACGTTTCCCCAAGAACTACATACGAATGCGCTCCACAGAATTTTCCCCCTTAAAGCCATCGATTAATTAATTGACCTATTAATGCGAAAACGGATTCATTATCGGTCTATGGAATTTTCAAACGTAACAGCCTTCGCAAAAGCAAACTTATACTTCGGCGGAAAAGTCGTTTCCCATGCGATTCAAATGGAGGACGGCTCGAAAAAGACATTCGGAATTATTTTCCCCGGAGAGTACCATTTCGACACGGAAGCCGCCGAGCGCATGGAAATCACCGACGGTAGTTGCACTGTGAAAATCGACGGCCAAGAATCTTCGGTCAAATATAGCTCAGGGCAACACTTCGATATTGAAGCAAATTCCGGATTCTCCATAGAAATCGCAGAAGGAACTACACAGTATATTTGTTCCTACAGATAATCCTAAGGCAAATGCCTTAAATAATTAGCGACCGTCGCCGGTCTTTTTCTTACCGCCAAAAAGTTGCCCAATCTTATTAAATGTCGCTTCAAGAGCATCGGCCATTTGCGTAACTGAAAGGTTCGCCGAAGTGCCGGTATTGGCATCACGGCTGTCAGCTGTAGGGGAAAAAAAGTACTCGTCGTTACGCGCCGCAGTCTGAAGATCATAGGCGGCATCCGGATTAACACGAGCCAATCGTCGTATGCGATTCTCCGGTCGTGGATCCAGTTGGTTCATCAAAGCACGCTCGTTATTTATGTGGTTCGCATTAACTTCGATACTTTTGAGCTCTATGAGCTCCATATCCTCGTAATCGTAATCACTGGCGGCTGCAGCTGCTTCCGCTTCATTCCTCTTTTTATATTCGATAAAAAGCTCTTGGACAGAAGCAGCATCATATAGCCGTGTCCCACGCTTGACTTTCACTTCTTCAGCCGGCTGCTCCACTTGAGGAGTGTCCTCTGCATATGCAATTGGCGAAATAAGCGAAACCATAGCGGCTATAGGCAATAAAAGCTTCATAGGGATAGATATACCAAGGTTTTGTTTTAATAATAGAAAAGAGTGATTTCTAACAAGATACGAACAAAAAAACTTCCCCACAATTTAAGGGACATCGTTATTTTAATCGCTACTTAACAGTGATTTGACTGCTGACAGCTTCTCATGATCCTTAATTCCGGGAGAAATTTCCACACCGCTGTTCAAATCAACGAAACTTGCATCGGTTTTTGCAATCGCCGCAGCCAAATTCTCAAGGCCCAACCCACCAGACAAAATCCACTGTTTTTGAGAAAAACGCTCTTTGAGTTCACGAAATTGATCCCAATTGCTAGTTTTGCCCGTTCCACCAAACGCGTCTTTTTTAAAGCCGTCCCACAAAATTGTATCTGCCAACTCAAGTAAGGCTTCGTCGAAGCATTCATCAGGCGCAATCTTAGGAACCAACCAAAGTCGCTTGCTTCCAGTAGTCTGCGCCCAACCTGAAATCCGCTCCTTTGCGAGACCTACGGGAAAATGAACCTGAAAAAAATCGAAACCTTCATCGACAAACTCCTGAAGTTCTTCGGTCTCAGGGGTCACCAAAACAGCGACTTTTGGCAAATCGGGCAAACCTGCCTTCATCGCACGAAAATCTGCCAAACTTATTCCGCGGGGAGATTTCGGATAGAAAATGAAGCCTAGGCAATTCGCCCCAGCGCCAGCTGCCGCCACAGCGTCTTCCGCTCGGGTCAAGCCACAAACCTTAAACTTTATTTTCTCTCCCACTTCTTCACCCTAATAGTTGTTGATACATTCGATCACATAATCGACTTCATCGTCAGTTAACTCTGGAAATATTGGCAAACTCAAACAACGTGCTGCACTTTTTTCCGACACTGGAAAATCTCCTTCGTTGTAGCCAAGGTACGCAAAGCAAGGCTGAAGGTGTAGGGGCACAGGGTAGACGATATCTACCCCAACCCCTTTTGAGGTTAGGTAGTCTTTAAATTCATCACGTTTTTCGTGTAAAACCGTGAATACATGGTTAACGCATTTGCCCCACTCCACTGGCTGTGGCAATATAACCGCCGGGTTTGTGATTCTCGCTAAATATCTCTCAGCGATTGCTTGCCTGCGTTCGGTCTTCTCTGGCAAAGCTGGTAATTTTACGTTGAGCGAAGCCGCTTGAAGCCCCTCCATACGGTTATTGTAACCAACATGGTGGTTCAAATAGCGCACTTCCGAGCCATGTGCCCGGAGGACCGCTACACGATCTAATACTTCAGCATGTTTGGAAACAACACAGCCCCCCTCACCCAACGCACCCAAGTTCTTAGTGGGATAAAACGAAAAGATACCCGCATCTCCTATTGTACCAACCGCCCGACCTTTATATTGAGCTAGGTGGGCTTGAGCTGCGTCTTCCACGACTTTTAAGTCATGCTTCTGCGCAATGTCCATAATCGGATCCATATCGGCTGCTTGCCCGTAGAGATGAGTGACAACAATCGCTTTCGTCTTATCCGTGATAAGCTTTTCAATACAATTAGGATCTAGCGTATAAGTTGTTGAATCTACATCGGAAAAAACAATCTTTGCACCTGTGTATTGAGCTAACCATGCAGATGCAATAAAGGTAAACGCGGGCGTAATTACTTCGTCTCCAGGGCCAATTCCAAGAGCGAGTCCTGCCAAATGCAGGGCTTCAGTGCCACTACCGACCGCCACTACTCGATCAAAACCTGAAAGGGAGGCAAAACCTTCTTCAAAGGCTTTTACGTCCGGCCCCAGACAATACCCTCCGTGATCGATTGTTTTCGAAAACGCATCGAGCAATTCACTTTTCAACTCTTGGTGCGAGCGATTCAAATCAATGTACGGTACCTTCACTTTCCTAAATTCTCTACAATTCGCTCTACCAAACTTTCTAAACTTGCTTCCTTCGCCTCAAAATCCACGGGCATATGCTGCTGCTTCATCATCGCAGAAGTGATCGGACCGATACTAGCTGTTTTCGGTCGAATTGCATCCGCTCCCAAAGCTAAGTCTTTAGCCTGATTCATAAACGACGTCACTCCCGATGAGCTAGTGAAAATAATAGCGTCTGCCCCCTGTTCTCGAAAACGCTTAGCATCTGGATTCTCAGAGAGATCGTTTGCCTCCGTCTTGTAAACTTCGAATTTGTCTACGATAGCGCGTGCCTCATCAAGTTTTGCTATCAAAGAGTCCCTTCCCAAATTTCCGGATACGATCAGAACCTTGGAGCTATCTAGGCTATCAGTTTTCACCAACGCGTCACCCAAACTATCCGCATTGGCCTCATCCGGTATTAGGTCAACTGAGACAAAAAATCTTTCCACTTCCTTTGCTGTCGCTTTTCCGACCGTAGCAATTCGAATAAAGCCCAAAGAACGTATATCCTTAAATCGCTCAAAAAAGGCTTCGAAGAAGTAGCGTACCCCATTCGGACTGGAAAAGACCAACCAGTCGTAGCTAGCAATCTCAGAAAAAACGTCTTCCGCAGTCTCTACATCGACATTTCGAGTAATATTAATCAAAGGCAGCCCAATCACTTCCGCACCTAAGGCTTCGAGCTTTTGGCTCAACTCGCTCGCCTGGCCTTGGCTACGGGTCACCACCAACCTGCGACCCTGCAATGGCTTCTTTTCGAACCAAGATAAATTTTCAGTCATACCTGCTGTTTCTCCAATTATAATTATAGACGGAGCTTTAAGCTCAAACGCTTTGGCATCCTCCACAATTGTTTCCAAATTCCCGCGACACACTCGTTGGTGCCCCATTGTAGCCCATTCGACACAAGCCACTGGAAGTGTTTTCGCAAACCCTCCCTTTAAGAGCTCCCCTGCGATTCGAGGTAATTGGCCCACTCCCATATAAATACAAATCGTCGAATTCTTTTTTGGCAAATTCGCCCAGTCGACCATAGTTGATTCCTTTTCGGGATCTTCATGGCCAGTGACGACGACTAAGGTTGAGTTGGTATTCCGCTCAGTTAAAGGCGTACCGCTAAACGCACCTGCTCCTGATGCTGCTGTAACTCCTGGTACCACCTCAAAATCGATTCCCGCGTCAATAAGTTGTCTCGCTTCCTCGCTACCTCGACCAAAGATGTAGGGGTCACCGCCTTTTAAGCGCACCACACTTTTTCCAGCTTCCGACTTTTCAACAAGCAATTTTTGAATATCCTCCTGCTTCATCGAATGGAAACCAGCTTGCTTTCCCACATAGATCGTTTCGCAACCGTCTTTCACAAAATGCAAAAGTTTGGGGTGTACTAAGTAGTCGTATACAAGAACGTCCGCCTGTTCGATCAATTCCTTTGCTCTCAGCGTTAGCAGTCCTGGGTTTCCGGGTCCCGCCCCTACCAAATAAACGGTTCCGCTAGGCATCTTCGAGTTCTAGTTGCGTGATCAAATTCGAAGCGATCAAACCCGGAGATTTTGCAGCGTATTCGTACGGGATCGTTCTCATTTCTTTCCCACATTGTTTGTGATACAACCGCAAGGTTTCATCTTGATAATTCACCGCAAACGCGACCTGACAACCGCCCCCAAGGCGAATCATAAACTCACGCTCTAATGTTACCGCTACAGCTGTCGCTTCATCCAACAATGGAGCAAAACGCGCGACATCTTCTTCACGACATTGAAGAGCGACTGCTGCTTGGCCCACTGCAGGGACGCTTTCATCTACAGTCAGGGTTCGAAAAGTTACGCCTTCCCAACTATCAATGCCTAAACGCTTAAGCCCAGCGGCAGCTAATACTGTCGCATCGGCCAGACCATCTTTGATCTTATTCAGGCGCGTATCCACATTTCCACGGATTTCTATAAACTCAGCTTCCGGAAAAAGAAAACGTAACTGAATACGACGGCGGGGGCTACCGGTAGCAATAACCTTTGGAACCTCCACCCCCTCACGCAGCACTAACACATCCTCCGGTGTTTCGCGTGGCAAAAAGCCTGCTAAAGCCAAGCCCTCAGGCATGTCAGACGGCAGATCCTTAGAACTATGTATCGCAATATCGGCACGCTTCTCCAACAAGGCATCCTCAAGCTCCTTAGTAAAAAGCCCCTTCCCTCCCTGTTTTTCTAGCGACCACTCCGTGCGACGATCACCCGTCGTCACCATCTTTTCGATGCGAAAACTGTGTTCGGGTAATTTATTTTGCAAAAGCTCCAGCGTCATATCCGTCTGCGCTAGAGCAAGCGGACTTTTGCGAGTAGCTAATACAATTTCGTTGGCAGTTTCGCTCATTTCAAAGAGATGCCTTATTTAAAGTGATATCACGCTTAAGCGCGAACTCAGCGTTTCATCGCCAAATTTCCAGTACGGGCCAACTCCATTATTCCGTATTTTTCGATCAAGCCTAAGAAAGCAGAAATTTTCCCTTCGTCTCCGGTTAGCTCAGCCACCAAGTCGTCGTGGCGTACATTGATGATTTTCGCTCGGAAGAGCTCACACAGTTGGATTATTTCACCACGATTCTCAGCCGTCGACTCCACTTTAACGAGTATTAACTCGCGAGATACAGCTTCGTCCCGCTCAAAGTCATCCACTTCGACAACGTTAATGAGTTTTTTTAGCTGTTTTGTAATCTGATCGAGAACAGTATCATCTCCCTTGACCACTGCGGTTACTCGGGAAAGCTCAGGATCGTGAGTGGGAGCCACGTTCAAGGTGTGAATATTGAATCCACGCCCACTAAAGAGCCCGGAAATGCGAGCCAATACGCCAAACTTATTTTCTACGAGTACGGAGATGGTATGTCTCATTGTTATGCTGTGTTATTGAAAAAATGAATCGCAGGAGTAACAACTCCCTTTGGAAACGTTTCATCTAAGTCCATAATCCCGCATTCATTCAACAAAGAAACAACAGGAAATGATAAATCGATAATAGCCGAATTCGACCCTCTTCAATTTTTTTCGAATTTGCGCTTGCCAAGCCATTCAAGATGCAACTTATTTCGAGCCTTTCACAAATCGGGCGGGTAGCTCAGTTGGTTAGAGCAACTGGTTTACACCCAGTAGGTCGGGGGTTCGAATCCCTTCTCGCCCACCATTTGAAAAAATGGCCGCCATTCAAATGGCGGCTTTTTTGTGCCTGCATAATTGGTAGGGTCTCAGCTTGCTGAGTGCCGTAAAAGCGTCAGAGCTGGTGCCCTCCAAGCAAAAGGGTTGATCAAACTACGCAAAAAATTGCCGCGTCCCCAGCCCTAGGAACGCGGCAAAGCATCATTCTCTTTTTGATTTTTAAACAGACAAATAGATCAAACGCTAGCAACTGGCCACTTTACCCACTGCAACAGCCTAGCCAGTCTCTCGCATTTGCTCTGCTTTGCAATATCGACAGCAAAGAACAATTTCTTTACCATTTATATCCGAAAAAGATAGTTTTTGCGAAAATGTCGTAAACAAATCGCTTGTCTGGTAAAAATGAACTGAGCACGAAAGGGTTACTTAATTAAGCATTCCATTATCTGGATTGCATTTAATGCAGCCCCTTTCCAGAGCTGGTCGCCCACCACCCAGAATGCGAGTCCATTGTCAAAAGCGCAATCGCGGCGAATGCGGCCTACCCCGCAATTAACCTTACCTGCAAAATCAAGTGGCATCGGATACAAATTGTCTGCTGGACTATCAATTAAGTCCACCCCAGGAAAGGCTTCGATCGCGGCACGAGCTTCCTCGATATCAACCGGACGCTCAAACTCTGCATTGATAGAGATTGAGTGAGAGCGCATCACCGGAACACGCACACAGGTGCAAGAAACTTTCATATCCGGAAGGTCCATTATCTTACGACCTTCGTTTTCCATCTTCATCTCTTCGCGCGTGTAGCCTGTATCTAAGAAAGAATCGACATGGGGAAGAGCGTTGAATGCGATTTGGTGCGGGTAAACGTTTTTCTCCATCGGCTTGTCAGCCGCCCAAGCTTTCAATTGATCGCCCAATTCCTGCATCGCCTCTGCCCCACTTCCACTAACAGCTTGATAAGTAGAGGCAAACATACGTTTAAGTCCAAATACCTTGTGCAATGGATACGCGCCCATAAGCGTGATCGCAGTCGAACAATTTGGGTTTGCTATGATCCCGTTGTTATTTCTCGCAGCCTCTGGATTGATTTCAGGCACGACCAACGGAACGTTTGGATCCATACGAAATGCTGAGCTATTATCAACAGCAACTGCTCCGGCCGCCGCCGCTGCTGGACACAATTCCTTGGAAATCGAACCACTCGCACTAAAAAGTACGTAATCAAGCCCATCAAAACAGGTTTTCGTAGCTTCTTCTATAGTGTATGTTTGCCCATTCGCTTCGATCTGCTTTCCTGCAGAACGAGCGGAAGCAAATAGCTTAAGTTCGGAAACAGGAAAATTCCGTTCCTTCATAAGCGAAACAAACTCTTGGCCGACAGCTCCTGTCGCACCCACGATGCCTACTTTATAACCCATTTTATATGTCCTCTAAGATAATTGAATCGTACAGCGATACCTGCAAACGACTGAATATCAAGCCAACAGCGCGACACGCTGTTGTTTCCATCGAAAAGCAAACGCTCACTTTGATCACTGAATCGGGCGAAACGCGCACTTTCACCGTCTCTACTTCGAAAAATCCGCCGAGCTGCCTACAAGACTCTGGAGGCACTCCAAATGGTTTGCATCGCATTAAAACCAAAATCGGCGAAAATGCTTCACTAGGAGAAGTCTTCAAAAGCCGTGTTCCACAAAACCGTCCCTATTGGGAATTTTCGGAGGAGGAGCAAACAAGCAATTTAATCACAACGCGCATCCTTTGGCTTGATGGTCTAGAAGCGAATAAAAACAAGGGCGACAATTGCGACAGCTACCAGCGCTACATCTATATACATGGAACGAATCACGAAGACAGAATCGGCAGGCCAGCCAGCGGTGGCTGCGTCGTACTAAAAAACCAAGAAGTCATCGAGCTATTCGACCTTCTCTGCGAAAGCGACCACGTTTACATATCCCTGAGCTAGCCGTTAAGAATCTTGCTAGTTTTCCTGAAAGGCCTAGCAAGTAAGAACTTTGGAGCAATAGTCGGCGACTCGCTCCAACCTTGTCTTATCGCAAAATGATCTCTCCGAACGACGGGCACGAAAGCTCTACCAGTCCAATAATCACTTCGAATACCGTTTCTCGCGTCTTCGCGCCAGGTGGATGGTTGCAGGAAATCCTCGGGCTCGAACATCGGCCCCAGCAGGAGAAAATGGCAAAGGCCGTGTCGCGTTTTATGGACGCAGACCAGCCGCTCATTTTCGAAGCAGGCACCGGCGTCGGAAAAAGTTTAGCTTATTTGATTCCGGCTATCATTCGCTCAATCGAAACCAAACGGCCTTGTGTTATTTCGACCAATACAATTGCCCTTCAAGAACAAGTTAAATTTAAAGATCTCCCTATTTGTCGCACTCTTTTTTCCAAAGTCCCCGAACTTGAGAAATACGTAAACTTCAAATCGACCATTCTGGTGGGCAAAGGAAATTACCTCTGCTCAACCCGCCTAGCGAATTCTAACAAAAACCAAGGCGAACTATTCCCCAACGAAGAACTCGATGAGCTGCATCGCATAACAGCTTGGGCAGAAACCACGAAAACCGGCCTTCGCCAGGAACTCACACCACTGCCCAATCCTGAAATTTGGGAAGCTGTCAATGCCGAAGGATCCGCTTGCAATCGTCGAAATTGCTCGCCTGAAACTTGCCCTTACCAAAAAGCGAAAGCGGAAATGCGCAAAGCTCAGTTGGTTATCGTCAATCACAGTTTGCTATTCGCGCTTTTGAATTCAGGCGGGGTGTCTCATGGAGGGAAAGGAATTTTGCTTCCAGACGATTTTCTGGTGATTGACGAAGCCCATACAACAGCCGAGGTCGCTACCGAACACTTCGGAGCCCGTATCAGTTCCTACGGTCTCGATCGCCAACTCAAAGCGCTTTTCAATCCCAAGAGAAATTCGGGTATCGTACGGAAACTGGCATATAAGCAACATTTACAAGCCATCATCGACGCCCAAGACGCTGCTCAAGAATTCTTTGGCTACTTAGCAGCCACCTTTCTCGAAAAGCGTTCGATTGTTCGGATATCTGAAGAAGGTTGGTGTGTTCCCACATTGAACAAGCCGCTCAAAATCGTCGTAGAAATAATGGATACGATCCTCTCGAAAGTAGAAGATGGCCCCCTCCTCGATGAGCTCAAAGATCATCGTGCTCGTATCCACAGCTACTATGCAGGCGTTCGGCGCTTCATAGACCTCGCTGAAGAAGACCACGTTCATTGGCTCGAAAAAAGTGGGCGCAAAGGGCAAATCGTGACCCTAAGAACAGCCCCGGTAGATATTGCTCCCTACCTTCGCGAAGAATTATTCAACAAAGAAATCTCGGTCACACTAACAAGCGCCACCCTATCAATTGCGCACGACATGGCGCCAATGCTTAAGAAAATTGGCGCGGATCATGAAGAAGCTCGAAGTGAGGACTCACCCTTTGACTACGAGAATAACACGCGTGTCTATGTCGCTTCCGACATTCCGCAACCCTCCAAAGACAATGCCATGCTCGCCATGGATACGCTCATCGATTATATTCGCTACTGCGTATCCAAAGTCCAAGGTGGAACTCTCGTCCTCTTCACGAGCTACTCCGACCTGAGAAAAGCGCAAAATGCCCTTGAAGAAGATTTCCGATGCATGGGAAAAACTTTATTTGCTCAAGGAGCAGGACTCTCTCGATCGGAAATTACCAATGCATTCAAGGAAGCTCGCAACGGAGTCTTGTTTGGTACAGACAGTTTTTGGACAGGAGTCGATGTACCGGGACCGGCATTAAGCCAAGTTATTGTAACTCGACTCCCATTCGACGTTCCCACGCATCCGATACCAGAAGCAAAGTCCGAAAAGATCAAAGAAGCTGGAGGCAACCCATTCGCTGAGCTAAACCTCCCCGAAGCCCTAATAAAATTTCGCCAAGGTATTGGCCGTCTAATCCGAAGTAAGATAGATAGAGGCCTTATAACTGTCCTCGATTCTCGGATTTTGCACAAATCCTACGGGAGACAGTTTCTGCAAAGTTTACCAAAAACTAAATTTATCCGAATCACTCAAAGTGACCGAGACGATCGATTTTGTGACATAGAGTTAACACCAGCCGCTTTACAACGACGCCCGCCTCGACATTGATAGGAGCTCAAACTCTAAAACAAACGTGGCGGCGAAACATTAATAATCAGAATTTTATGAAATCTGAAAGATTCAAAAAACTCGTCGACCAAAACCCAAACAACGAACTTTTCCGCTTTTCCTTAGCTCAAGCGTTGATAGATGAAGGCGAAGCCGTTGAGGCAATCGAGGCTCTCGATTTTTGCCTTGAGAAGAAAAACAACTGGATGATGGCTGCGATTCTCAAAGGGAAATGCCTCATCTCTCAAAAGCGAAAAGAAGACGCCAGACCTGTTCTCGAACACGCGCTAAAACTAGCAATCGAACAACACCACGAGGCACCCGAAGCCGAGCTACGTAAGCTTTTAGACACTCTTTAAACTGCTGGTCCACGATTCTGTAGGCCATGCATACTCACTGCTGTAACACCTATGGTTATCGTTATCACAACCCACGGCTCCACCGGAGACATTTATCCGCTTATTGGCCTAAGCCGAGAGCTCTTAAACGCAGGACATGAAGTTCGATTTGCTACAAGCAAACCCTTCAAAAACGACGTTGAGTCCGCAGGCGTACCCTTTTACCAAATACCACCGAATTGGGACAAAACCGAACTCGCAGATTGGATGGGACGCCTTCAACATCTCAAGTCGCCTGTACGCCAGTTACAAGAACTCTACAAAGCGGCATCACCTCACCTGGAAGCGATCATCGAAGAAATGGGCAAAGTTTTACAAGGCGCAGATTGCGTAATATCGTCCTACCTCTTTCCAATCAATAAGGCTATCGCGGACAAACATTCACTCCCCTATATATCATACGCCTTTGCCCACAACTCGGTCCCATCGCGCTACTACGCTCCCCACGGTCTCCCAAGGCTACGTGGCTTCCCAGATTGGATACAAATGCGTTGGAATATCTTAACATGGAAAATCGCTAATTTCGCAGTCGATGCAGCTGTAAACAAAACGATCCTTCGACACCTCAAACGAAAGGGGTTGCCCCCGATAAAGGATTTCTTTTCAAAACCTGCAGAGCTTGTTTTGGTCGCCGTATCCCCCAAATTGATGCGCCCTAAGATCGAGCTTAATCCACGCTTTCAATTTACTGGTTACTGCCGGTGGCAATCGCCTCGGAGCCAAGAAGCCGAGGAAAAAATCAAAGCCTTTCGAGGAGATTCACTCGTACCAGTCATCAGTTTCGGAAGCATGGTATACGACAAACCAGACGAAGTAATCGATCGACTCATCAAAAACTGGCCCAAAGAGCGCAAGCTCATCATACAAACCGGCTGGTCTGGCTTCACTGTGCCAGGATCCGCTTCCCATATATTGCAGGTCGATCCGATGTCCCACGATCAATTGTTCGCCCACGCATCTGTAGTCATTCACCACGGAGGAGCCGGGACAACAGCCTCAGTACTACATGCAGGGAAGCCCCATATAGTCGTACCACATATTGGAGACCAAGATTTTTTCAGTGCCGAAGTTGTGAGGATCGGATGTGGTATCAAGTGCCGTAAAACCACCTGGCCAGAGAAACTCTTGAGCAAAGTAGAAAAAATCGAGAGCAACCCCAAGTACACAACGAACGCACGTAAACAGCTAGAGATCTTGAAAACAGAAAACGGTCCCAAAGAGGCGGTCCATCAAATCGAATTGTACCTCAAATGGAAAAAATCTCAAATTGGCGAGCCACTGCGTGACCTAGAAGATTTTTAGTATACATCAAAATGGTCTAGTGAGATTTTCTGCCGAGAAGGAGCCGCTTCTAGTGACGCCACTCTCGAATCAATTCCTTTACCAACAACCCCGATTCAGTTAGGGAAACATCTGGCCAAGATTCTTGATCGGGGTCCGAATTCGGCACTAAAATTGAAGCGCCTTCATCCTTATCGTTAAACGCCCATACACAGTGACTCAAATTGTGCGTTTTCATAAATGAGGCCCACTCTGCAACCGATTCATGATCGACTGCTCCATCGCCAGACGCCTCAACCGTTCCCCATTCTGTCACCATTAGGGCTATTCCATTTTCCAAAGCTACTTCCGCTTTTTTCCGTAAACCCTCTTTATGTGTTCCAGCATAAAAATGAAGAGTGTACACAATATTTTCGTATCCAATTATTGGATTTTTAGATGCGACATCAACATCCTGAGACCACGTGGGCGAACCTACCACAATCAAGTTATCAGGATCTATCTTTCGAATCGCCGCAATCACGTGCTCTGAGTACGGAACCACATCCTCCTCCCATGAAGCGGTATTTAGAGGCTCATTATAGATTTCATAGATCAGGTTCGGATACTCTCCGTACTCAGAAGCTACCTTTATAAAAAAATCCACTGCCGCTTGCGGATAATCCTCCGCATGATGTGAATGCCAGTCCACTATAACGTATATACCATTCTCAATCGCCGCATCGACGGCTGTCTTCAAGTTCTCCCAGTTCTCCTTTGGGTTTTCTAAATAGCTGCCGTCACCATCGACTCCAATCGCAGCTCTCACAATCGTCGCATCCCAATCATTTTTCAGATAAGAAATCGTGTTCTCATTGTAAAAGCGATTTCCACCCCAACCCTCATTGCTCCAAAATAGGCTTACACCCGCAAGCGAAACTGCCTCACCCGACTTATCCACAATTCTGTTTCCATCTACGGACAAAGATCCGTGCCTTTCGACAGGAGTAACCGACTCAACGGGAACACTCCCCATCGCAAGTCCAAGCCTAGAGCACATTAGTAAAACTACAATCAGGGAAAAATTCTTCATACTAGTGCTGCATTATCAACAATGACCGCAGTTTGAGAAACCCAGCATTAATTCATACTTAAGCACATGTTCGTAGCACACGCCAGTCAGTCCGATAAAAAGCAAAGAGGCGCTCGATTCCCGCCGAACGCCTCTTCTTTGACCATTTTTCCGAGTATGAACCGAACCTCGCTGGCCTTCCGCAGCCTTAATTGCGAAGTACGCTACATGGTTTAGACTTTATCACATCGATTTAGCCTAATCCACTCCAAGGCGGATTTTGAAGACCCCGAGACGGATACAGTGGCCTATTTCGTTTCACTCAACAAACTGAACCATTCCCTTGTGTCTGAAAAAACAAGAGGCGTCCGATTCCCGTCGAACGCCTCTCTATTGACCATTTTTCCGAATATGACAAACACCGCAGACCTTCCGAAGTCTTAAATGCGGCGTTTGCTACATTGGGGATACATTATCACATAAAATCCACGAATTCGACTCTGAGACGGATTTTGGAGACCCTGAGACGGATTCTAATTCATTTAGTGCCCACAGACGCAGGCATATTCCAGGTAATCACAACTTCCGCACGAATGAGTAGCCAGGCGAATACGTTCCCGCACTGGATCAGAGTCCTTCGTCTGTCTGATTTCAAGAACTAGCGGCAAAGCCTTCCCCTCCGGAAAACTGGCGGACGAAACCATCGCATCTCCCTTATCCTCAAAGACCAATTCAGTTGGAGCAGAACGATCTCCCCCCACCACCGTTATAACCTGACCCGATGGCTTTACGATTGCTCCATCTTCGTCCAAAAATCGGATTTCGATAAATCGATCATCGGTCAGCAAAAACTCACACGTCACGCCTCCTTTATTAATGACTCGCCCGCCATTTGGCCCAGCTTTCTTCTTTGAATCAGCATGTGAGTGGCTATCGTGAGTATGCCCATGACCTTCTCCAGCCTCCAACACTGCGCCACAAAAAGTTAGAGACAGAATTACCGTTAGGATTTTAGATATTTTTGTATTCATAATTTTATTGTATCAATATTTAATATAAACTCATTCGGTTGCCGCCGCTTTCAGAGCAATTGCTCTTTCTGCAGGCTTTCGACAAAAGAAATAGAACAAAGCAGGCGTTAAACAGAGCCCAAGAAATGTTGCGCTTATCAAGCCACCCACAATTACGACCGCGATTGGGTTTAAAATTTCTTTCCCGGGCTCCTCGGCTGCCATCAAAAGAGGCACCAAGGCAAGACCCGCCGAAATAGCCGTCATCAAGATAGGTGTCAGGCGCTCCAATGTGCCTCGCTCAACCATCGATCTGGAAAACTCCTCCCCTTCATATCGCATCAAATGAAGATAGTGCGATATCAGCATAATGTTGTTCCGAGACGCGATTCCACAAACCGCAATGAACCCAACCAAAGTCGCGATGCTGATATTGTTTAAGGTGACGCTATTGTATAAAATCCCTCCCATTAGAGAAATGGGGACAACAGTCAGCACCAAGCCTACAAAAGCGAAATTCTTAAAATAGCTATATAGCAAAAACACAATCACTAAGAGAATCAACGCCGAGGTTAACAAAATGGTCTTCTTCGCTTTCGCTTGAGCTTGGTATTCGCCCTCAAATGACAAACTATACCCTTGTGGCAAATTCACTTGATCAGTGACTTCTCGCTGTAATCGCTCAACTACTGTATTCAAATCGCTTACAGTAGGATTGATCGATACCACAAAGCGTCTCATTGAGTTTTCACGCAAGATGGCATTCGGCCCCGTAGCATTTCGAATGTTAGCGACATAGCTCAGTGGAATCCGCTGCCCACTCAGCGTATCGATGTACAAATTAGCTAAACGCTCAGGAGACTCCCTCCATTCCGAAGGCAATCGTACCACCATATCGTAGGCTTGCTGCCCTTCATAGACCTCGGAAACTTTTCGCCCGCCAAGCAATTCAGACAATTGCTCGTTCAATTCACCAGACCTCACTCCATATGCCATAGCTCTCTCTCGATCCACTTCTATCCGCAACTGTGGGATTGATGCTTGCTGCTCCATTCTCGCTTCTTCCAACCCAGGAATACTTCTCGCGATATTTGCGACTTGAGCCCCCAAGTTTCGGAGAGCATCTAACTCGGGACCATAGATTTTCACCGCAACCTTAGCCGATACACCACTGAGCATATGACCAATTCTATCTGCCAATGGACCGCTGATAGCACTAAACGTACCCGGAATCCCATTCATCGCTTGGCGTATATCAGACAAAATTTCGTTCCGATCACGCTCGCTCGACTCATCAAACTCGACATCAAACTCAACCGTCGAAACCGGAACCACATGATCTCCACGCTCCGCTCTTCCGACTCGATACCCAACCGTCTTTACCTCGGGTATCTCTAAAAGCAAGTCTTGGGCAATCGCAGCAACTTGATTGGTCTGTTTCAAGGATGTGCCTGGGGCAGTCGTCGTAGCAATCAGTACGGTTGGCTCCCGAAACGGAGGCAAAAAGTTGCCACCCATCGACTGCAATGCTGAAAAAGAAAAATATATCAGAATTCCCGTTACGAAAACCAATACAAGTGGATACGACAACGAAACTTTTAAACAGGTATTTTTAAAACCAGCTTTAAATCCACGGGACAAAAAGCTATCACCCTGCTCTTTCCCCGCCTTGGGCTTCAAAAGGTAGGAACTCAAAACGGGAATCACGGTAAGCGAAACGACAAACGAAGCGGCCATGCTAACAATAGTCGCAATCGCAATAGGCGTAAACAATCGCCCTTCCACCCCATTCAAGGCTAATAACGGCAAAAACACCAAAATTATCAATACCGTCGCATAAAGAATTGAAGCTCGAACTTCAGCCGATGCTCGAGCGATTACTTCTATTCGTGGTTTTGGTTCATCCAAACTGGCATTTTGTCGCAGGCGGCGAAACACGTTTTCCACATCTACAATAGCATCATCGACTACCATCCCAATCGCGACCGCAAATCCACCAAGCGTCATTGAATTTACGCTCAAGTCGAAAAAATCAAAGACAAGCACTGAAATTCCTAAAGACAGCGGAATCGAAGTCAGCGTAATCAATGCGATTCGGATATTCAGCAAAAAGAGCACTAAAATGATGGATACCATTATCGCTCCATCAAAAAGGGCCTCTTTTAAATTCCCAATCGAAAGCTCTATGAAATCCGCTTGCCGATAGGAAATTACAACCTCCACTCCTTCCGGCAATGTCGCTTCGAGATTTTTTAGAGCATCCTCAATCTTACTCGTTAAGGCCAAGGTATCGAAACCAGGTGACTTCGTAACACTCAGGATAACGCCCGGATACCCTTTAACCGGCAGCCCATTCTGCTCCTCTCCTATTTTTGTACCGGACCCAGCATCACCCCGCATAGGCTCGATATCCCAAACAACCTCAGCAACGTCTTTCAGCAGCACAGGTCGATCCTCCTCATAGACCACCACCGTATTTCCAATCGCGTCAAGATTCGTTGTCATGCCAAGATTGCGAACCATTATTTCTTGAGCCGACTCAGTTAAAAAGCCACCCGTGGTATTCTTTACAGAATTCTCTGCTGCTTCGCGTATTTGTTGGTAACTTACGTCAAGAGCGAGCATTTTCTCTGGAATCGGTTGTATTTGAATTTGCTTGATACCACCGCCCATCGCAAGGACCTCTGCGATACCAGGAATCGCCTGCAATCGACGTGAAACAGTCCAATCAGCCAAAACACGTAAATCCCTCGGTTCCATGCCTCCCGTCGGATCTATCAAACCGACGAGCATAATATTCCCCATTAAAGACGCAACCGGCGTCATGTACGGAGTTACGCCTTCTGGCAAATATTCCACACTTCCCGAAAGCCGTTCCTGAACTGCTTGGCGTGCTCGAAAAATATCGGTGTCCCACTCAAACTCTACAAAGATGAGCGACAATCCAACATCATTAATCGAGCGAAGACGCGTCACACCCGTTACTCCCATTAAAGAATTTTCCAAAGGAATAGTGACCAATGTCTCAACCTCTTCTGGAGCAAAACCCGCCGACTCGGTCAAAATTGTAACGGTCGGCTTCGTCAAATCCGGCAAGACCTCAACTGGGAGTTCAGCAGTCTTCTTCGTTCCCATAAAAAGAGCAACCAAGGCGAGCCCCAATATCAAAAGGCGCTGTTTTAGCGAAAAACGTATCAGTGCATTCAACATATAATTACAGCTCTCCCTGTTTTCTAGCTTTCAAGAAAAGTTGCAACGTGATCAAAAATGCCCCGCTGATAGCGATTGCATACACTAAAAGCCAGGGTTGAGACGATTTTTCTGGCTCGCCTCCTTGCTTTGCCTCTCGCTTTCTCCTGCGATCTTCTTCCGTCATTTCCGAACCGTCTTCGTTGTGTTCATGCCCATGAGCGAGGTCCAGGGCTTCCTTAAGGGACATGCCGCTACTCGAGGACGAAAAACTCAATGCGTACGAGCCTTCAGTCACAACTTCGTCGCCAAGGAACAAACCGCTTAAAACCTCTACGTATTCATTGTTTTCTTCACCTAATTCGACGCTCATCCGCACGAACGAATTTGGTATTTCAAAGTCTCTTACAAAAAGGACACGATTGAGTGGGTCACCTTGAACTGCCTTTCGGGGCACCGCTAGAACATAAGGGCGTTTGTTCAAAACAATAGAAAACTCCGCCCGCATACCGGGACGTAGCCTTTGCTCGCTGTTATCGATTTCGAAAATACCATCAATTGTTCCGGCTTCTTGGTTCGCCTTCACTCCAAACCGAGTCAGGGTCGCCTCCACCCACTCATTCCCCAAAGCAGGAATATGAATTCGAGCTACCACACCGATTGCCAATTTTGAGGACTCTTGTTCCGGGATTTTCGCTACCGCCCACAATTTCGAGTAGTCGGCAATATCCATAATTTCCTCGTCAGGTGAAACGGGTTGTCCCAAATGTGCATGAGATGAAACGACAATTCCGCTTTGTGGCGCGTTGAGCTCAATCGTTGGTGGTGGATCGCCCAATTTACGGCTCTCCACAGTTACTAACTTGTCCCCCTTCGAAACGACGTCTCCCTCAAACGCATTGAGTTCCACAACCCTCCCTTCAATACGAGTCGACAATACTGAGCGACTTGCTGGAATTTCCTCCAAGCGCCCAATCGAGAACAAACTTGTTTCGAAAACGCGCTCATCCACTTCAACCGTCTCGACACCTAAATTTTTGACTGCATGCGAGGTCAGAAAAATCGTATCGTTGCCATTGTTCGGCACTGAAAATCCAATAACAAAAGATTTGGATACAATACCGACAATTAGAATTCTCATTAAAATGCTTTTAGTGTTAAATCTCATAGTTAGAAAAGTTTAATTTTCTTCGCTAAAACTGAAAAGGGGTCCGTAATACGCAGTGGTATAGCGCCATTCAGTAAGGGCATGATTCAATTCGTAAAGATGCTTTAGATGTTCTGATTCTATTTCCAACCGCTGCTCTTTCGCTCGAAAAACGTCGTTAGCACTCGCACGCCCCTGTTCGTAAGCCGTATTCACATCTTCCAGATTCTGATCTGCAAGCTCTATGATTTCCGTTTCATGCTGCTCGACCTGAGTCGCTATGCGTTCCATTTTTTGCTTCAAGGCAGATGCTCGAATTTTCAACTCAAACTCAGTGGATTCAAGTTCGAGTTGAATCTGTTTCTTATAGGCGATTTCCTCTTTCATTGCCCCCTCGGCATAGCGCTTTCTCGGTAGTGGTATCGATACACCTAAACCAAGAGCAGAGTCATTTCCTAAACCGTAAGGTTGATCTACTCCGCGTTCGTTCTTCCAAAATACGGATACTGCAAAATCTTCCCATTTATTCGTCCTAGCAAGCGACAAACGATTTTCAGCCACCTCAGCCAATAGATTTTTGAGATAAACTTGTGGATGCTTTTTCACCATCGTTTCTGTAAAATTCGGTAGCTCGTCTTCTGGGTGAAAATGATCGAGAACATAGTCGATTTCCAAAGTTTCTTCCATTCCCAACAACGCCTGTAGTTCCGCCAAGGTATCAATCTTCTTGTTGAACAATTCTTGATGCTCAAGCTTCATTGAATACAGCTTTATATTCACTTGATTTGCTTCAAAAACCGAAAGCTCTCCTTTCTCTACGCGAGATTCGATGAAATCGAATAACTGCTCATCCAACTCGATTAAACGTTCACCGAGGTCAAGTTGAGATTGGATAGCTGCTGCCTCAACAACCAAAACTTCCACCTTTTTAATGAGCTCACGTTCCTGTTCATTGATTTCAGCCCTCGCCAAATCAACGGCAGATTCAGCAAGCTTACGCTCGAACCGCAGTCGGTTCGTTATTGGAAAACGCTGCCCCAACCCAATTGAAACAACTTGCTCGCCTTCATTATTAAAAAAGGTATCGGACCCATAGGAAAAAGACACTTCCGGGCTGTCCAACCGTCCCTGTCTACTACTTCTCCCCTTCACTTGTTCGATCACAGTGCGAGCTGCAGCCAAATCCTTATTGTTCGCTAACGCCCATTGGATCGCCTCGTCTTTGCTTAGACGATTAGGATAATTATCCTGGCAGAACGAATACGGCGTTATTGCCGTTGTTAAACTAAATGCCCCAAAGGCAACCAATTGTCTTATCATCTTGAAATTCAAAATTAAGGTGTTTCAGAAACAAATTTCGCTTCTAACAAAACACAGCTAACATAAGCCGTGAATAACAGTCTTAGAGACTGTCCGATAAGTCTTTTTGGCAGATGAATTCTACATCTCAGGTAGAAATTCGGATTGCTATTCGATCCTAATCCGGGGATCAATATCTCGCTTTTTGGGACCTCACCCTATAATATGGGCAGGCAAATTAATACCCCAAAAAACAAGAATTCGAAAGCAACCGACTTATCGGCATCTCCCTCAATCTTGAACCTTACAAACGAAACACAGTCGTTTCCGCTACCAACACTGGAGTAGCACACACCCACGCTTTAAAATCCGAAGCCGCTTTATCGCAGGTTTCATTCACACTCAAAAGCCGAATACTGGGTAGCAAGTCAACGATAGCAACAAGCTCTACCGCTTGAGAGGGAGAGGCCTTCATCCTTTGCGAACTTTGGACAACATCGTCTAACTCTCCTTCGATATCGATATCCCAACAATGAGCTTCGTTTCTTTGACGCTCTCCGTGATTCGTGTCGCAGCAAGAAGAATTAGCATCACTACAGTGAATCTGGCCCCCTGCGTGAGTTTCCTCTTTCGCATCGATCCCTACAAGCTCATGAACGCACAATGCAAAACCCGCCGTCCCCAACAATCCATTGAAAACTGTTGCGAAAAGCAAAATAACGCCAAGCGCCATACGGCTTATAGGGGGTTTTATCATAAAGATTAATAGAAGCAAAACGAGCAATACGTCCCAATGCAAGACATGATGGCATATCAATTGGATCCAAAGCCTTTTCATAATTTATCGACATCGTTGAAGACAAACTAAAACACTGGCTTGAACACGCCCAAGATTTCCCTAAATTTTGCCCCTATGTCGGTTGAATCAGAAAAAGACCTCGAATCTCTCAGGAAAATCGGTCGCATCGTTGCATCAACCGTACAAGAAATGTTTCGGCATCTCCGAGTTGGCATGACGACCCACGAGCTCGACCAAGTCGGGGCTGAAATTCTCGCACGTCACGGAGCCAACTCCGCCCCTAAACTCTGCTACGGATTCAACGGTAGCACCATAATTAGCATCAATGAAGAAGCCGCCCACGCTATTCCAGGCAATCGGCGTATCCATGAGGGCGACCTAGTAAATATCGATGTCTCTGCCGAGCTAGGTGGGTACTTCGCCGACACCGGTTACACTCGCCCCGTCGGAAGGGCACACCCAATCACTCACAGACTTTGCGCCGCTAGCCAAGAAGCCCTAGCCGAAGCCCTCAAGTGCGTCAAAGCGGGTTCCCCAATTTCATCCGTTGAACACGCCATTCGAAAAGTCGCACGCAAACGAGGTTTTTCCGTTATCGAAAATCTTGCTGGCCATGGCGTCGGTCGCCACATCCACGAAGAACCCAACTACGTGCCGGACTTCGGAAACCGAAAAGACAAACGACGCTTCAAAAAGAATTGCGTACTCACGATCGAGCCCTTTCTCTCTACTGGCCCACGCCACGCTTACAACACCTCAGATGGTTGGACTTTAGTGACTCCAAAGGGCAACTACACAGCTCAATTCGAGCACACAATCATCGTTACTGACGGCGACCCCATAATTTTGACAGCCGCTTAGCTACCTGTTAAATATCTTGGGAGCTTGAACAGCGAAATAGAATAAAGCGGTCTATTTCAATAGAGTTCTTCCGACTGGAAGAAAGCTAAATCAATTTAGAAACATCTGAAATAACGTGCCCGGTTACAATCTGATCTCCTAAAGATCACAGGTCTTTGAGCGGTGTAATTGCGAAGCTATATCTCGATTGAGAGAGATAAACTCAATTCAATTTCGTAAAGAACCGACTCAATCGCGGTTGATACCAATCCAAGATATCGAATGAGACTAAAACGCGTTCTGCTCTTCCTAGAAATAGTTCACGATCAACCAAACCAATCGCCCTCGAATCTCGACTGTTATCGCGATTATCACCCATAACAAAATATTTCCCTTCCGGCACAACGAATGCTCCAAAACTACTCGAGCTACCTCTCAAAGCGGGTGTCGACATAACAGCGTGGGGCTGATTACCGAGAACCTCTGTAGCAAAAATTGAGTTCTCGCGTAATTGCTTCTCAACATCAGCGCTTTTATTTTCTGGCAATGGTCCGTACTCCAGTGGCTCTCCGTTAATGAGCAAAATTTGGTCTCGCATTTCAACGCGATCACCTGGAATTCCAATTACTCGTTTTACCAAGCGTTTTTCATCTTCGGGCGAAAGTAGTACTGCGATGTCTCCTTTCTTTGGGTGCCCCCATTCATTGATTCTTTTCAGCGTTAGAGGAATACGTAGATCATACGCTAGTTTGTTGATATAGACCATATCGCCTTCCACTATCGTTGGATTCATTGAACCGGTTGGTACCCAGTTCCAATCCGCGAAACTCGATTTTACCATGACAAGGGCAACGAAAAACAGGAGTGTGTTACGCCACTCGGACCATTGATTGCCAAGCCAATTGCGAAGAGCAAATTTATTCATGACAAAACGCAGACCACAAGATTTACCTCAAGTTCCCTAGGCACTTGCGTGCTGCAAAGACAAGCCACGAACCAAGGCGGTCTTTAGTTTTTCCTGATTCACAGGTTTCGAGACATAGTCATCCATACCAGCAGCAAGGCAGAGCTCACGATCACCCGACATCGCATTCGCTGTCAACGCGACTATGTGGGAAGCGCCTCTCGAAGGATCCTTGCGCTCAAGATTTCGCAAGTTCTTAGCAAATTCGTAGCCGTCCATACGAGGCATTTGGCAATCGAGAAGTATCAAGTCGTATCTATTTTTCTGACAATTCTCCAGTGCCTCCAGACCGTCTTCAGCGACATCGCATTCGTATCCAATTTTGTGCAAAACTTTGACCAACAATTTTCGGTTTATGTGGTGATCTTCGACCAAAAGCAACTTTGGGGGATGGGCTAAATTGGCCTCGTTCAGACTCGCATCAAAGACTGGCCCTTTCTTTTTTGTCAGTAAAGAACCCTCTGGTTTTCGCAACAGTCGATTCAGTGCTCGATCGAGTAAACTTGTTCTAAATGGTCTACGAATATACGCAACACCATCTTCCACATTGTCTTTTGGACAGCTGTGAGACGGTCGTAATAGAATTCTCGGGACACGATGTTTAGATAGACACTCGCATTCAGGCTGACATCCCTCCTGCGCGATGATTACATGCTTACTATTGCTGCCGAAGGTGATCGATTCGTTCGCTTGAATACCAGAACCGCAAACAACGACTTCCAGTCCTCTGATTCTGAGTTCGCGCACGATAATATCCGTTTCACGCGATTTTGGTAAGAACACGATAGCCTTTGAGTTTCCCTCAATCTTTTGAGGGCGATAACCATCGCAAGATCCATTTGCTTGAGCGAGTGGAAGATCGAAGCCAAAGGTCGAACCTATGCCTAATTCGCTTTTGAGATCGATATTACCACCCATAACTTTTACGAGTTTCTGGCAAATCGCTAAGCCTAGTCCTGTCCCCCCAAATTTTCTCGTCGTGGAAGAGTCGGCTTGAACAAAAGGCTGGAATAATTTCGCTTGGGCGTCCTCGGAGATTCCAATACCTGTATCCGATACTTCAATGCGTATTTTCGAGGCGTTTTCATCATTTCGCGAGAAGACAATACGAAGGCAAACTTCACCGCTTTTAGTGAACTTAACAGCATTTCCTACCAAATTCGCTATAACTTGCCTTAAGCGGCTGCTATCGCCATTGACAACTCTAGGAACGTCCAAAGCTATGTCACAATGTATTTCGATTTGAGATTCGTTTGCACTCTCAGCCATTAATGAAATCACAGACTCTCCCAGTTTTCGAATATCAAAATCTTCGGATTCTAGTTCGATACTACCTGAATCGAGGCGAGAGAAATCAAGGATATCGTTTAAAATCGATAGTAAAGCGTGCGAACTATCTGTTGCCGCTTTAGCTAAGTCGTCCTGCTCCTCGTTCAGTTTTGAATACGACAGTAAGTCTAGCATTCCAATAACTCCGTTAAGAGGCGTTCGAATTTCATGACTCATAACTGCAAGAAACTCCGACTTAGCTCGAGCTGCTTGCAAGCCTTGATCCCTAGCAATTTCAAGTTTCCGATTAGAGTTTCGTAGTTGATCCGCCATTTCATGTAATTTGCGGTTAGCTTCTTCAAGCTCAGCTTTTCTACGATTGAGATGCAGCATTTTTTCCTCAACCAGTTCATTCTGCAATCTCGCCAAATCGCTTGCTTTCAAAAGACCAAAATAATCTCCGCTTGAGTCTAGAGCAATTACATCATGATGAAAAAATCGACTCGAGCGCGTCAAGGTTTGGTTGCAGATTTCCACTAAAGGCTGCTTAAGATTTATTATGACTTCCCCATCTTCCATGTACTTTTTGATGGGAGAACGTCCGAGCACATCGTGACCGAATCTTTTTCCTAAAAGATTGTTAACGGAAAGTCTTGAACATAGTCCGATTATTTTCCCTTTATCCGCGATCGCCAAAAAATCTAAATCCAACTCCGAGAGCAACTTAGCTGCATCTGCGAGTGATGTATTAGAAAATAACAGCGGCGCAGCTTGCGCAAATCTTTGCCAGATCAGTGTTCTCAACTAAATTACAAATAGTCACGCTCTCAGTCATCTGTCAGTATTAATAAATCTGATATCGTCAGTATCGAGCATCCGATTGTAACAAATTGATGACAAATACTAGAATTAGTAATTATTGGTGCCTGTCGCAAGGTGTGCTTACTTGTTCTAAAGTCTATTGACTCCCAAGAATGAATAATTTTATTTTGCGGATCAGGGTTTTACGATTTCTTAGCAATTAATTCTCTGCACACAAATAACTTAAAAAATCCCCAGTCCGAATGCTAATCGATACTAAATAAATTCACTCTTTGCAAAACCTTGCATCCGTGCGTCCCTAACTCTCCTTTCATAAGGGTTACTTTCTTAAAAAAGATACCAAAAGTTGATATTTCATAACATTTATTTTACTGTATTCAACATTCAAAGATCCAAAAATTCCCATGCCCCAAAACGAATTCGTCCTAGCCATCGACCAAGGCACAACAAGTTGCCGAGCCATACTCTTTGATCGATTTGGAAAGATAGCGTCTGTTAAACAAAAAGAATTTACCCAGATTTATCCGAAACCAGGTTGGGTTGAACACGACGCCAAGAAAATTTGGGAGGTCCAAGCACGGGTTGTCTCCGAAGCGGTTGAAGAGATAAACCTCTCTCCAAAACAAATTGCGGGAATCGGCATTACCAACCAACGAGAAACAATCGTTCTCTGGAATAAGGAAACGGGCGAGCCGATTCACAACGCCATCGTATGGCAGGATCGCCGTACCGCGGGAATATGCCAACAGCTCAAAGATGAAGGACACGAAGATATCGTTCGCGAGAAAACGGGCCTTTTGCTCGACCCTTACTTTTCGGGCACAAAGATAAAGTGGATTTTAGATTCCACCCCAGGCGCAAGAGTACTTGCTAGCGAAGGAAAACTGCTTTGTGGCACAATCGACACCTGGCTAGTCTGGAAACTAACAGGCGGTAAATGCCACATCACAGATGTTACCAATGCAAGCCGCACCCTACTCTTCAACATCCACACCTTATCGTGGGACAGCACCCTTTTACAGTTACTCAGTGTACCTGCCCGTATCCTTCCAAAAGTAAAATCGTGTAGCGAAGTGTATGGAGAGGTCACTGAATTGGACGCGATTCAAGGCGTTCCCATTTCCGGTATAGCTGGCGATCAGCATGCAGCTTTGTTTGGACAGTTGTGTTTTGAAAAAGGTATGGCTAAAAACACATACGGCACTGGTTGTTTCCTCCTAATGAATACAGGAGCCAAAGCCATACCTTCAAATAACAAACTCCTTACCACTTTGGCTTGGAAAATTGGTGACGAGATAAACTACGCATTGGAAGGATCTGTATTTATTGGAGGAGCAACCATCCAATGGCTTCGCGACGAATTGGAACTCGTGCAAAGCGCCGAAGAATGCAGTCGTTTAGCCGCTACAGTAGACAATTCCAATGGAGCCTATCTCGTCCCTGCCTTCACTGGATTGGGAGCCCCTTATTGGGATCCAGACGCTCGTGGCACCCTCGTAGGGGTCACGCGCGGCGTCACGCGAGCTCATATTTGTCGAGCTGCCTTAGAATCTATCGCGTTTCAATCGGCTGATGTATTAAACTGTATGGAAAAAGATTCTGGGGTAACACTTAAGGAACTAAAAATTGATGGCGGCGCTTCGCAGAGCGATCCATTGATGCAATTTCAAGCAGACCTTCTTCAAAAACAAGTGGCCCGGCCAGCGATTTACGAAACGACAGCCCTCGGAGTCTCATATCTCGCAGGCCTCGCAGTTGGCTTTTGGAAAGACCGCGAAGCCCTCAAAGAAAATGCAGCCAATTGCACACGCTTCTCACCGCATAAAGACTTAGCTTCCGTTAGCCTCCAAAAAGAGGAATGGCAGAGGGCTGTACAGCGCTCGCTAAACTGGGCCCAATAAGAGCCCGAATTTAAGTCGCTATTTCAAAGATGTTCGCATAGACAATATCCAATGGGCAGCCCTGAATCGTTTCTACGCTCACTCAAACAAGCACTCAAACCAGAGCAGATAGTCTCGGACAAAATTGACGTGCTTCCCTACAGCTTCGATGGCACATCAGGCCTCAAAGAATATCCCTTAGCAGTCGTCTTCCCTGAGTCCACAAAAGACGTACAATCAATTGTGAAATTGTGTGCCTCAGAAAAAATCCCGATCGTTTCCCGTGGTAGCGGCACAGGTCTTTCTGGGGGAAGCGTTCCCATAAGAGGTTCGATTGTTCTCTGTTTGGTTCGCATGAATTGCATCGAAGAAATAGATACAAACAACCTCACTTTGCTCGCTCAAGCAGGGGCTATCACACTTTCAATTGAAGAAGCCGCGGCGGACGAAGGTCTTTTTTATCCTCCCGACCCGGGCTCAATGAAGATCTCCACAATTGGAGGGAATATCGCCAACAATTCTGGCGGCCTTCGCGGCCTCAAGTATGGTGTCACACGTAACTACGTCATGGGGTTGGAAGTCGTCATGCCCGATGGCGAGCTGGCTTGGTTGGGCAACAAGTGCGTTAAGGATGTCGCTGGGTATTCTCTCAAAGATCTCTTTATCGGAAGCGAGGGTACCCTTGGGATTATTACACGCGCATTGCTTCGCCTGCTCCCGATGCCACCAAGCAGGAGGACATTACTTGCCACCTACGATAAAATCGAAGCAGCTTCAGATACAGTCTCTGCCATCATCGCAGCCAAAATCATCCCCTGCACCCTAGAATTTCTCGACCAAACGACAATCCAATGCGTCGAAGAGTTTGCCAATATAGGATTACCTACTGAGGCCAAGGCACTCCTTCTAATGGAAACAGACGGACATGAAAGCGTTGTCCAGGAAGAGGCTGCCGCGATGGAAAGAATCGCACGCGAAAACGGTGCCATCGAAGTCAATATTGCCAAAGACGACCTCGAAGCCGCCAAACTAGCATCTGCCCGACGTTCTGCGTTCAGTGCCCTTGCTCGTATAAAACCAACTACTATTCTGGAAGACGCTACCGTGCCGCGAAGTGAACTCTCGAAAATGGTTCGCTTCGTCGAAGATGTCGCTCAGAAATACCAACTCAAGATTGCCAATTTTGGTCACATGGGCGACGGCAACTTACACCCAACCATTTTGACGGATGACCAAAATCAAGAGGAAATGAAAAAAGTCCATTACGCGATGGATGAGATTTTCGAATACGCTCTCAGCCTTGGGGGAACGATCACCGGAGAACACGGAGTCGGGCTTGCGAAAAAGAAACATCTCGGGCATCAATTTCATGACGCGAGCTTTCCGATGCTCAAAGCGATCAAACGTTCGCTCGACCCAGGCAATATTCTAAACCCAGGAAAGATCTTCGACCTTTAAGGCATGCCGTCAACTGACACAAAACCAAGCCTCGCCAAGCTGGATTACTCCGTTCTGCAGCAGTGTATTCACTGCGGTATGTGCCTACCTAGTTGCCCGACATATAAGGAGACGCTAGTCGAACGTCACAGCCCACGGGGGCGCATATCCTTGATGAAAGCTGTCGCGGAAAAGGAAATCCCCCTCGATAAAGCATTTGCCGAAGAAATGTACTATTGCCTCGGATGCTTAGCGTGTACTTCCGCATGCCCCGCTGGCGTCGACTACGCAAATATGTTCGAGACAGCTCGTGCGGAAGCAGAGGCCAGCGAAATTAGCACGACAACATCTAGGCGTATTTGGAGATGGTTAACGCTCAGATTCCTTTTTATGGGATCGCGACGACTTCGATTGATCGGTGTTTTCATCAGACTGTATCAACAGCTCGGTTTACAAAGTCTCGCTAGAAAGTCTGGAGTATTCAAAATTCTACCAGAAAACCTGCAAGCGCTTGAACCGAGCACCCCAACGATCAGTAGTCGCTTTTCGGATTCACAAATAAAAGACGTTGAGGGAAATTTCGCAAACATTCGCCACAGAGTGGGTTTACTTACTGGGTGCGTCCAGGATCTAGCGTTCTCCGAAGTGAATTGCGACACAGTCACCGTTCTTAAAGAGAACAATTGTCTGGTGGTAACTCCGCGAAATCAACCTTGTTGTGGGTCTCTCCACGCCCACAACGGTGAATTAGAGCAAGCCCGAGTACTCGCAAGGCGAACAATTGATAGTTTCGACATCGAGTCACTTGATGCCATAATCAGCAATTCTGGAGGCTGTGGCAGTCATCTGAAACATTATGGAAAGCTTTTAAAGGATGATGCAGCATACAGCGAAAAAGCGCGTCTTTGGGATTCAAAACTGAAGGACATTCACGAATGGCTTTTAGAAATCGAATTCAGGCCCCCTCCTCCGCTACAGTCTCCTATCTCCGCTACTTACCATCCATCTTGCCACTTGAGCCACGGCCAGGGGATCAAAACGGAGCCACAGTCTCTCTTGCGAAAGATAAAGGGGTTAACCTTAATACCATTAAAGGGTGCGGACAATTGCTGCGGTAGCGCTGGGATTTACAACATTACACACCCAAAGCTTTCACAAAAATTGCAGCAAGAAAAAGTGACCTCCATCAAAAGTACAAAAGCTCCCGTCGTATTAACTGCAAATCCTGGGTGCCACCTCCAAATCTCAAACGGCCTCAAACACTCTAGCCAAATCGTGATGCATCCTGTATCCCTGCTCGCTAAAGCCTATTCGGGAAATGATCCCCTCAAACCAGTTCAAAGTTGAATAGTATCGAAACAGTACTCCTCGCAGTCGTAAAAATTGCAATTGTTGTCAGCATATCAGGTTTCTTAGTACGAAAACGCGTCGTAGCCATTGAGACGATTAGGCCACTTTCATCGCTGGTGGTCACCTTCTTTTTGCCGTCGCTCATTCTCTCTAATATTCTTGAAAAATTCGATACAAGCGAATCCACCGATTGGTGGTACATGCCGTTATCAGGTTTAGGGCTTTGCGCAATCGGCCTAGTGGTCGCCTTAGTCGGCCCGCCTAAGGTTTTGAAAGAACGACGGGAATTGATCCCAGCTTCTTTCCTACAAAATGCTGCGTTTCTCGTATTGCCGCTAGCTCAATCGCTTTTAAGCGATTCCGACTTCGACACTTTCTCACTAACGGTCTTTCTATTTTTGGTGGGCTACAACCCTATGCTCTGGCTCTTCGGAAAACACTTCATGCGCCCAAGAGAAAGCGACGAGCGCTTCGCTTGGAAAAATGTTTTAAGCACGCCACTTGTGAGTTGCTTGAGCGCAATTTTTCTAGTCCTCACCGGGATCCGTAATTTCATTCCAGACTTGGCGATCGAAACTCTCAGTTTTGTCGGAGGCGCTACTGTTCCAGTCGCTACCTTTATTCTAGGGGCCACTCTCGGTGGAATGAAAATTGACTTCCGCAAATACTGGAAGGACACGCTCTTCGTTTCTTTCAAAAAATTAATAGTAGTCCCTGCCATCGCTCTTCTATTGATGACCCTCATACCATGGACCTATTCCACACCACTCATTAGCCTATTGCTCATTCTGCAAGCCTCCTCGCCTCCAGCGACTTCGCTAGCGATTCAATGCCAGGCCTATGGTGGAAATACTGAGCGAATAGCGTCGATTCTTCTAGGCAGTTACATCCTTTGCATTTTCACCATTCCAATGTGGATACTTATTATGCAGAAAATTCTAAACTAATATTTAGGTACGCGCTTTGCCTTGGGCAAGCTACGCCTAACAGTTGGACTTGCATTTGGCACTCGAGCATGGAGGATTTCTCGCCAGACCGAATACATTACCCATATTCCAAATACACAGGGTGCCAACGCTATAACCGTTGAAGTAAACAGACTCGGTCGAATAATTTCTAAAATAGTCGGAACACTCATGAATAGGGCGAATCGACGGCATTTCACCGCTTTCAATATTAGGCGTTTAGGCGATCCAGGTGACCGGGCAAATTGACTATTAGGATGAAATTTCACCGCTACGTACTTAAAGTATAAGCTATAGCAGATTGAATATCCAATCCACAGACATCCCCATAGCCAAGTCGAAGATGTTGTTTCAGGTTCTAAATTCATCGGTAGTTGTGTTTGTGTAAGTAGAAATCGCTCATGAATATGAAACGACGCCACCCTTTGTAACCTAAAGTTCTATATTTGTTCCGTCCGGCAGCTCTACGATTCCTCCGCAACCTTACAGATTTCAAAAACGAGCAATATTTTTCTGGATTCGATCAAAGCGGATTGCCAGCTTACTGGAATGCAATCGACTCAAGACGAAGTCCTCGACATTTTCAAAACAACTAAGGCTCTGCTTCAGGGGCATTTCATTCTACGTTCAGGCTTGCGCAGCGAATATTTCTTCCAGTGCGCTCAAGTTTGCCAACACATGAAAGAAGTGACTCGCTTAATCGAATTGCTTCTGCCTCAGCTCGCAGACTTGGAAATCGATACAGTACTTGCTCCCGCAATGGGTGGGCTCGTCGTTGGGCAAGAAGTTGCTCGCCAACTAGATAAGCGCTACATATTCGTTGAAAAGGAGAACGATAAGCTCGTTATGCGACGCGGCTTCAAAATCGCCGAAGGCGAACGAGTTCTTATCGTAGAAGACGTAATCACTCGCGGAGGCCGAGCCAATGAAGCGATAGACATCGTCAAAGAAAACAAAGGAATCGTTGCAGGGCTCGCGGTCCTTGTAGACCGAAGCCAAGGAAATGCCTCATTCAACGTTCCCTTGTTTTCTTTGCTAGAACTCGGCTTCCCAACCTACCACCCAGACAATCTGCCAAATCATTTGGTCGATATTCCTGCAATTAAACCAGGAAGCTGAAACTCTGCCTATTTTTTTCTTAGAGCTTACTCCCAAAAACCAACAGCCCTCAACAAACTGAAGCTCTAAAGCTGTGGAATTGTCGATTCTCAGGATCAAACCTCCAGCCCGCTTCACTGAAGAGCTCAACGCCGCCCAAGAAATAGGGATCCGGTTTCAATGAGCTCCAAGGGATTTTTCCTTCAAGGACCGACTCTCCTGCCTCGCTCAACTTCAACTTTTGCTTGGGGACCCCATCATCACAGGTATCCTCAATAAGTGGTTTCTTTCCATTCGGCTCCAATAGGGGGGATTTACCCAAAAGCAATCGTTTCACCAAAATCCAGAATGAAGCGTCTCCCATATAAATCGCTTCTTCGCGCTTCTGGCAGTTGATGAAGAGTTTAATAGCCGTCTTAGGTCCCTGGCTGGCCTCTTCTAGAATTTGGCGTAGGCTACGCGGTAATTCTGATTTGCCGTTAGGAAACTCCTCACACCATCGCATTAATGCATCAGACAAAAATTTGAGTTTAAAATCCTTCTTTAAGAGGTTCTGCAGCTCAAAAGGGTTCGAATCACGTAATGCATCCCAAACCACTCTGGCTTCAATAAGTACTTCCTCTGTCGCTAAAACGGCGCTATCGATTGCCCTGATTAGAGCCGGTTGCTTCAAATTTTCGATGTAGTTGCCAAACTGATTCAACCAGATTTTTCCTCGCAATTCTGGCTGGCGGCCAAGCTCTGCTAATATTTGAACAAGCTGTAATAAATCGTAGAGATCATGCTCGAACCAAAGCTCGATGCGATCGTAAGTATTGGCATTCGAAACGTATTGATCTCGCAGGCGAAATGAGTTTTTGCCCGATTTTTCCGTCACCCAGCCAAGAGACGCCAAGTGCCTTACACGTTCCTCAGATTGAGCCAGGAGAGATTTTTTTTTGGAAACAGGCCCCTCGTGGAGAACATCGTTCCACGCGACTATTTCCGCATCCGATCCCGCTTTACGAATCCCTTCTGCTGCTTGTTCACCATTCGTAAAAAGCAACACCCTCCCTCTTGGATTCGGTGATGACGTTCGCTCATGGAGACCAAGTAGCAACTCTGACCAATTTCGGTATCCATTTTTACATGCAAGAGCATATTGAACCTCTTGTAATTTTAAACTACTCAGGTTTTTCCCATCGCTATAAGCAGGGTGATACCGCCGAATAATATCTACCGCAACGCCATCGCCCTGCTTGCAATCTTTCAACAAGCTTTTCGCTTGTTTCTTCATTCCTTCCAATGAACCAATTTTAGCTACTTCCTCATTAGCCATAATGAAACCTACTTCCTCTATCTAAGGCTAGCATCCGCATATTCAAAACCATTTATTCCTATTAAAAGCACAAAACAATGCACTAAGTAAATCAGGTGGGCTTTCCCCTTACCGCGGATGTGGAGGCTCCCATGCGAGCAACTAAAAACAAGAGACAAATTATCTCCTCAGACGTCAAGAATTGACTGCCACAAACGACATTCGACCACCCATTGAAAGTGGATCAAATGCTCATCCTATTTCTATCGATTGATTTTTCGATAGGATTAAACTCGAAGCCTTCAGATCACCTACTGCTTTGCGCTCGGATAGCTGCCGAGCCACTTAACGAATGGGCAAAGACTCTTCAGTTCCTCAATCGCAGTAGCAACTGACTCTTCTTCGAAATGGCCTTCTACATCTACGAAGAAGCTATATTCCCAAACCGCTTTCCCGCTTGGGCGAGATTCAATCTTACTCAGATTCAACCCTCTCTTGGAAAAAACGGCCAAAGCTTTTTCGAGCGAACCGACTTCGTTGTTTACTGATACAAGGAAGCTACTCTTAAATTTTACTTTATCGATAAAACCACTGGATTCCTTCCCAATTACGATGAAGCGTGTCGTATTGTCCGACTGGTCTTGAATCCGCTCAGAAACCATTGGGACTCCATAAAGATCGGCTGCCAATGAACTCGCAATCGCAGCTACTTTTTCTTCACCTTTCGCAATTTCAACTGCCTTGGCCGTGCTCTCGCACTTGTGCAGGGAAGCGTTCGGGAGGTGGGCATGAAGCCAATTGCGGCATTGCAAAATGCCTTGGTCCTTTGAATACACGCGCTCAATTTCGTTCAATTGTGAATTCGAAATTAAATTATGCGTAATTGTAAGAAATATTTGGGCACAGATTTTGAGATCTGACTCTATAAACATGTCCATAGAGTCTTCAACAGAACCACCAGTCGTGTTTTCAATAGGAATCACTCCATAATCCGCTTCCCCTTTAGCCACCATGTGAAACACATCCGCAATCGATGGCACTGCCATGTAATCGATGCTCGCCCCAAACTTCTTTGTAGCCGCTTGGTGAGTAAACGTTGCCTCTGGTCCAAGATAGGCAATCGCCATTGGCTTTTCCAACGCGATCGCAGCAGACATAATTTCACGATATATCGCTCGAATCGCCGCTTCGCTCAATGGGCCTTCATTAAGTGAAGATAATTTTTTGAGGACCTGCTCCTCACGGCTAGCGACGTAGATTTGAGCGCCTTGTTCACGTTTGATGCGGCCGATTTCGGCTGCGTTACGCACGCGTTCGTTGAGAAGTTTGAGTACTTGCTCGTCTATGGAGTCGATTTTTTGGCGTAGGCTAGATAGGTCCATGTTCAAACAATTTCTTCTCGGGTTTCATCTTCTGCGTCGAGCTCAGAATTTTCGATTTCTGAATTAGTTTCTTCGATGCTTTCAATGTTTTCCTCTTCAGTCGCAATGGTCTCCACTCCCTCGTCGCCTGAATTATCTGCTTCTTCGCCTTCCTCTCGCTCGCCTTCAGGTAAGCCCATATCTGTTTCGTCTGGCTTCTTTTGGTTCGACGCTTCGTAGATCCAAGCGTCAATTTGGCGTGGGGACAAGACGTCAGAAGACGGCAATTCCTCGATTGAGCGAACGCCCACAAATTCTAAAAACTGTTCCGTAGTTCCATACTGGATAGGTCGCCCGGGTAAGTCCGCTCGGCCTATCACCTGGATAAACTCCCGTTCTAGTAGCCTCCCAATCGCATTGTCGACTGAAACCCCGCGGATTTTTTCGATCTCCGCTCGAACTGCTGGCTGCCGGTAGGCAATTACAGCCAATGTCTCCAAAGCAGACTGACTTAGTTTTACTGGACGAGGCTCGTCTCGTAACAAGCGCACCCATTCACCCACGGACGTCGCAGAAACTAATTGATATCCGCTGTGCTTCTCCTGTAAACGGTAGACCTCGTCGTTTTCCTCAAGGCCGCTCGCGATTCGATCCATGGCTTCGCGAATTTGCGTCGAAGTGACTAATGACGGCACATCCGAAGTCGGCATTCCGTCTGCTTCTAGGAATGGCTGCTCTACACCTGGTTCTTCTTCCTCTTCTTCAACGGCCTCTTCTTCCTCAGGCAGCGCTTGCTGCTCGTGATACTTGGTAAACACACGCTGTATGTCCTTGAGAGTCAAAGGACCGCTAGCGCCAAACAACAATGCTTTTAATACACGTTCTAAGCTAAATGCCATGAGGATTGATTCATAAATTTAACGAGGATGCTTTCCTATATTGGAAATCGAGCAAAGTTAACTTGATCGCAATTAATTCCTTTGATGTAAAGGGCCTTTAGATCAATTAATCACTGCAACGATCGCAATGGGCTAAACGCCAGTCGCGAGAATGCAATGTAAACTTCACAAATAAAATAAAGACCTTGAGTTCCGAACAAAACAGCACGAACCGTCCTTTTTCATCTTGCGTCGTCGACGGAAACGACCGCGCCCCAGCCCGTTCAATGCTCCGTGCAGTCGGGTTCAAGGACGATGACTTTAAAAAACCCCAAATTGCGATCGCTTCCACCGGGAGTGATTTGACCCCTTGCAACATGCACATCAACGAGCTGGCAACCCACGCCTCTCGCGGGGCCAATGAAGCCGGAGGCAAGGCCGTAAATTTCAGCACGATCACCGTCTCAGACGGGATCAGTATGGGGACTAAGGGAATGAGCTACAGTCTCGTTTCTCGGGAAGTCATTGCGGATAGTATCGAGACGGTTCTCGGCGCCGAAGGAATGGACGGGCTCGTAGCAATCGGCGGTTGCGACAAAAACATGCCAGGTTGCATGATCGCTATCGCTCGCTTGAATCGACCGTCTGTTTTCGTTTACGGTGGAACGATCCTACCAGGAATGCACAAAGGCAAGCCGACCGATATCGTAAGCATCTTTGAGGCTGTCGGAGCTCACGCTCGTGGCGACATCGACGACGCCGAGCTGAAGCAAATCGAATCAACTTGTATTCCAGGGCCTGGTTCGTGTGGAGGGATGTACACTGCGAATTCAATGGCGAGCGCTATCGAAGTTCTCGGTATGAGCCTTCCCGGTAGCAGCGCCCAACTCGCCGTTAGCGAAGAAAAGCGCAAGGACTGCGAAAACTCAGGCGCCCAGGTCGCCAAGCTAATTGAGATGGACCTGAAGCCACGCGATATTTTGACCCGCAAGGCATTCGAAAATGCAATCACGACGCTGATTGCTCTCGGCGGATCCACCAATATCATTTTACATCTTTTGGCGATAGCACACGCAGCGGAGGTGGAGCTTTCAATAGACGACTTCCAACGTATCGGTGAAACGGTACCGCTTTTGGCCGATGTGAAACCATTCGGTAAATACAACATGTCCCACTTGATCCGCATCGGCGGCATCCAGCCAATGATGAAGATGCTCCTCGATCGTGGGTTGCTCCACGGCGATTGCATGACAATCACGGGCAAGACACTCGCGGAAAATCTGGCAGACGTTCAACCCTACGCCGCATTCCCACATGAACAGGATATCATCTACCCTTGGGATCAACCAATTAAGGAAACAAGCCATCTCCGCGTCCTCCGTGGAAACCTCGCTCCAACAGGCGCTGTTGGAAAAATCACCGGCAAAGAAGGTCTTTACTTCAAAGGAACAGCCAAAGTCTACGAAGGCGAAGAAGATGCCCTCCAAGGAATCCTTCGTGGCGACGTCGTTAAAGGTGACGTCGTTGTCATCCGAAATGAAGGCCCAGTCGGCGGTCCAGGAATGCGCGAAATGCTTTCACCCACATCTGCCGTCGCCGGTCGAGGGCTTATTAAGGACGTTGCGCTTATTACCGATGGACGCTTCTCCGGTGGAAGTCATGGCTTCGACGTCGGCCATATTACACCCGAAGCTGCCTGTGGTGGCCCTATCGGCATCGTAAAAAGCGGTGACGAAATCGAAATCGACGCAGTTAAAAACACCATCAGCTTAAACATTCCCGACGAGGAATACAGGGAGCGGATGGATGCGTTTAAGCCGACAGGTGCTACTGAAAAACGTGGTGTCCTCGGTAAATACGCTCACACCGTAGCCTCTGCATCGGAAGGCGCTGTCACTGATAAATATTTGTAATCAATCCAACTTCAATCGGAGCTTGCTCCATCCCTAATCCAAAAAACAAATACGAATATGTCTTGGGAAACGTTTACCAAACTATCCTTCCAATTTTCTGAAGTCGGGCTTGAGCTCGACCTCAGTCGCTTAGGCCTACCAGAAGATTATCTGGGAAGCATGGAAGCGCGCTTGCAATCCGCATACGAAGCTATGGACGCTTTGGAAAAGGGATCGATCGCCAATCCAGACGAAAACCGCATGGTCGGTCATTACTGGCTACGCGACGCAGCTTTGGCTCCGACACCTGAGCTTCAATCGGATATCAGTGAAACATTCGCTAAGATCAAAGAATTCGCAGCGAAGGTTCACAGTGGCGAGGTCAAGGGAAGCAAAGGCGCTTTCACTGACATTCTGGTAATCGGTATTGGTGGCTCCGCGCTCGGTCCGCAATTTATCGACAAGGCGCTCGGTTCGCCAAGCAAAGACAAAGTACGCGTACACTTCTTCGACAACACGGATCCAGATGGCATGGACGTGACACTCGATGCGATAGGCGAAAACCTTGGCAGTACGCTCTCCATCGTAATTTCGAAATCCGGCGGCACTGCTGAAACCCGCAATGGTATGCTGGAAGCGAAAACCGTTTACGAAAAGAAGGGGCTAAAATTTTCCGATCACGCTGTCGCCGTAACAGGCATTGGCAGCAAGCTAGATAGCGTCGCTGTAAGCGAAGGCTGGCTGGAGCGTTTCCCAATGTGGGATTGGGTTGGCGGTCGCACAAGCGTGCTCTGCGCTGTTGGGTTGGTCCCTGCCGCTCTCCAAGGTTTGGACATCGATGCCATGCTTGAAGGTGCAAAGGAAATGGATACGCTCACTCGTAGCAAAGTCACCACCGAAAACCCTGCGGCACTGCTCGCAGCGGCGTGGTACTTTGCCACAAACGGCAAAGGCGAAAAGGACATGGTAATCCTTCCCTACAAAGACAGGCTCCTCCTCTTCTCCCGCTATTTACAGCAACTCATCATGGAGTCACTCGGCAAGGAATTCGACCTCGATGGCAATGTGGTGAATCAAGGGATTGCAGTTTACGGTAACAAGGGTTCCACAGACCAACACGCATACGTTCAGCAACTTCGTGAAGGCGTGCCGAACTTTTTTGCGACATTCATCGAAGTTCTCAAAGATCGCGCAGGAGACTCTATCGAGGTAGATTCAGGTGTTACTAGCGGTGATTTCTTGCAAGGCTTCCTTCTTGGGACTCGCGAAGCATTGACTGAAAAAAATCGTGGATCAGTAACGCTCACAACAACCGAAGTTACTCCAAAAACGGTTTCACACTTGATTGCTCTATACGAACGAGCAGTCGGGCTCTATGCCACGCTAACCAATATCAACGCTTATCACCAACCAGGCGTTGAAGCTGGAAAGAAAGCGGCTGGCGTTGCTATTGATACCGGACTCGCTATCATTAAAGCCCTGAAAAGCAAAAAAGGCGAGGCACTTAGCGCTCCAGAAATCGCAGTCGCGATCGGCCAGCCCGATAATGCTGAAATAGCCTACAAGCTCTCCAACCACATGGCAGCCAATGGTAAGGCCGGTATCAGTCGCGTTGAAAACGGAGCGTGGTTCGACGCAAAGTTTGTTGCCAACTAAGCACGCTTAAGAATTCCATTCCAAAGAACCGAACATAGCAGTTGGCTATGCTCGGTTTCTTTTTTGTGAATTTTGTATTTTGCAGGGAACTTTGATAGTGCTTCGCATCACAAAAGTCTCGTGTTACCCAACTGGCGAATCCACTAACGGAATTAAAATTTGCAAAACCCAAAGAAATTTACATTCTGTTTACTTACCTTTTCCACTAAAATCCAATGAACACGGCTTCGAAACTCCTACATGTCCTAGCAATTCTAGGCGCCATAGGCTCCGCGACACTTTACTATTTGTCGGACAGCGATGCCCAACTCGCACGCGATCAACTAGATCGAAAGAATTCACTTTTGACCGAGGCAAACAAAAGGGCCAAGCAAGCAGCTGATGAATCTGCTGAGGTTCAAACCGAATTGACAGAGAAAAATGAAGCTCTGGAAGAAGCTCGAGCAAACATTACCGTTCTTTCCAGTCGCAACACCCAACTAAAGCGAGAAACCCAACGATTTACTGAAGAGCTAGACGAACGGGTTAAATCCGAAGAAAAACTTCAGGTAGAAATTGCCCGCTTAGAACGCGAAAACGCCAAGATCAAAGCCAGTTCTGTCGCCTTGGAAGAAGTCCAAGTATACACGCAACAGATCGCTAGTCTGGAGGAAGAAGTCCTTCAGTTGAAAAACACAAATGCACGCTTTCCTGGCAACATTGCGAGTGCGAACACCGAGAACTCGACTATCCCGGAAGATCTTAAGGGTAAAATTCTCACTGTTGGACCACAATCTTCATTTGTGGTTCTCAATGTTGGTTACGAAGATGGTCTTAGACTTACACATTCCTTATCGGTGGCACGCGGAACAAATACGATTGCCCAAATTGAAATAACTGAAGTTAAGGAAAATTTGAGTATTGCGCGAATTCTTCCTGAATCGCTTAAATTGCACGTCAAAGAAGGCGACGTAGTCTCGCCGCTCTAAAATCAATTACGCAAATAAACTTTGAAATGAAAAAAGCAACTTCCCTACTTCTACTTTTAGCTGGATTGGCTGCTACAGCCCTATTTACAGGCTGTGCTACAGACGTAGACGAATCGACAATTCCTTGGAGTCGCCCACAAAGCTGGGAAGGTGGAATACCAGGCTTGGGCAATACCAATTAATTGCGACTGCCACATACCGTCCGCCCACTGAATTAGCTAATCGCTATGTCCAATGAAAATCCGTCGCTCGTTCCCGAAGCGGCTTGTCTTTACGTCGTGGGTACGCCGATCGGGAATTTGGCTGACTTAAGCGAACGAGCAATTTCGATTCTTTCAAAAGTCGATTGCGTCGCGTGTGAAGACACTCGCGTTACCGGTTTGTTATTTTCAAGGATCGGTATAAAACGCCCTCTCATTCCTTACCATGATAAGAATGAAGCAAATGCCACCAATGGGCTCATTCAACGATTAAAGTCAGGTGAATCTGTCGCAATAGTATCAGACGCAGGGACACCCGCCGTCAGCGACCCCGGTTTTCGCATTGTTCGAGAATGCCGACGCCAAGGTATCACAGTTGTTCCTGTTCCCGGCCCCTGCGCTTTTACAACGCTTCTCTCTGCGAGCGGTCTTCCAACAGATTCGTTTCTCTACATGGGGTTTCTTCCACCAAAATCCGCTGCTCGAATTCGCTTTCTCGAGAAACACAAAGACTATAAGCGAACAATTGCTCTCTACGAATCGTGTCATCGTATCGAAAAATTCATGAACGAGATGGAAAAAACGCTCGGTCCTGATCGAGTAATTTGCATTGGACGCGAACTAACAAAGAAGTTCGAGACAATTCACAGTGGCAAAATCGTGGATATTCGACCACAATTCGACCAAGGGAGCAAGAAGGGAGAATTCGTTGTCTTAATTGCACCCGCCAATTATGAGCTCTAATCCCAAAGTTGCAGTCATAGACATTGGCAGTAATTCCATCAAACTCATCGTAGCCTCACATGGGGTCGATGCCCCCTTAGACATAGAGCATTTCTCTATTTTGGAAACTCGTATTGGAGAAGGCATCACAGGCACACCCCCAAGACTCGATGACATCGCTATTCGAAAAGGGACAGACGCAGTTCAAAAACTCGTTATCGAAGCCAAAAACTATTCACCCGTATCAATCGAAATCGTCGCTACCAGTGCAGTTCGAGACGCAATTAACAGAGATATATTTATTGAGTCGATAAAAGGAGTGACGGGTATTTCTCTTCGAGTCCTAAGTGGCGAAGAAGAAGCCCGTTTTATTGGTAAAGGAATTCAATGCGACCCCCGACTCTCACATTTGAAGAACTTCACCCTTCTAGACCTCGGCGGCGGTAGCATGGAATGTGTCCGTTTCAGAGCGGGTGAGCTTGTATCCGCAAACAGTTTACAACTTGGCAGTGTTCGCCTTAGCAACCTCTTTCAACTCGACCGAGAAAAGCCATTATCTCCAGAAAAAGAAACCGAGATCAACACTCATGTCCTTAAATCACTAGACGAAGCCGGGCTTACGAATTCAGACTCCCCTTCATTAGAAGCGATTTTGACCGGTGGCGCTTGCTCTGTCATTCAAGAATACTTTGACAGCACAGACCTCGATAGCGAAACGATTCTCAACTATAAAGCAAAGGTCAATCAAAGTACCCGGCTAGAAAGAATCGAAAATCTCTCAATTCCCTCTAGTCGAGCAGACATATTTCCAGCAGCAATGACAACAATCGTCGCAACCCTAAATAAGCTGGGCTGCGACAAGGTCCATTTTTCACGCTACAACCTACGCTATGGAATAGCACAGGCCGCTTTGGATACCGTGAGCTTTAGAACCTAAACGTCGCTCCGCCTCGATAAGTGTGGACTTCGTCTTCATAATATTCTCCGTCAATAAAGTCCGTATCCACTTCTACTATCAAAGCTATGGATTCGTTGATGTATTGCGAATACCCCACGGTTAGGGTAAAAAAGTCAGTGTTTTCTATTTTTTCGTATCCAGCTAGAAATCCAATATCCTCCGAAATATGGTAAGCTGCGTTTAGCGCAAATGTATAGGGCCCACTTTCAACCTTACCTAATTCCGCATGTACTGAAAGCCATGTATCATTCCCAAGTGAACTGATATATGAAGAATTTAAGGTAAATGCATCTAGCTCTTCACTGAAAGAGTCCTCCCCCAAATAGCTTATATATTCTTCTTCTAATTTCGTTCGCGACACACCGACACCTACTATCCAATTGTCGGAAATGTAATGCCCATAACCTATTTCAAAAACATCAGCAGATTGCTCAAAGCTATTATCGTCTGCTTCTTGTCGGAAATAAGATGCGGAAAATATGTGATTCGAAGCTGCATTTCGATGAACGTAAGACGCACCCCAGGCACTCACGTCCAATTCATCCAGGTCTAGTGGTTCAGCGTATGCAAGTTCGAAGAAGGACAATCGTTCGAAAATTGAGGCCTCCATCTTCGGAAGCGAACTACTACCAAAATCGAGAGAATCTACGTAATATCTTATGCTACCGGCTGCGACCTTCGTATCTCCAAAATCGCTATCCATGTATTCATACAATCCAGTTAGTTCCCAATTGTAGTCTGCTGCATTTAAACTTGTGAGCCCTAATCCCAATAGAGCTACTTTTAGAGATTTTGTCATTAATTTCATAGTAGTTAGTTTGATATTCCTGTGCAATATACCACCCAATGGATCGCAATTACACCTAATACCTAGCACTTACATTTTACCGCCTTCTAATTGTCACCTATTAAATTAGTTTTGTACGCTCAATCAGGTAAACACCTATAAATTAATCAGGTTGGACAAATAAATCTCTTGGTTCTGGCGTATTTATTATCGGCAAAACGCCATCAATTACTACTTTTCCCAGTCTTATGAGTAACACAACCCCAGAAGGAATTTCTGAAATCGTTAACGAAGCAGCCAAAGCCCTTGAAGAATCAATCAAGATGCTGCAAGCCAAGGAATTGAAGCCTACCGAAGTGCTAGGCCTTCTTGAAAAAGCCATCGATCCGCTCAACGAGATCAATGACTCCCTCGACGAAAAAGGTCGCTACATTCTTGCAAAGTCTTTGATGAATCGAGGCACATTTCTCCTCTCATCAAACGATCCGAAGGCACTTCCCGAAGCCCAGAAGAACTTTCAGGCAGCGATGGATAATTATAACAAATTACCCATTCGCCACAACGAAACCTATCTCGCAGACTGCACTGCACTATGGTCCAATATCGCTCATGGGCAAATGAAGTCCAACAACATGCAAGGAACTCAAGCAGCTATAGAATGTTTCGAGAAGGCTTTGAGTTTTCTCAACATGCTCCCTTGGGAAAACAATGCTGAATTTCGCAATCATCTTATCGGTATTTGGTTCAACATTGGCAATGCCCACCAAAAACTAAATGGCAAGCCACGCGTGACAGGCGCTTTGAATGCCTACAATATGGCGATAGTCTTTTCTCAAGACCTTCCAACCGATTCAGCAAATAACGCCCTACTCGTATCCAATATATGGAATAATAGAGGAATGGTTTTCAGCAAGGTCAAAGGAGACGAAGCTCAGACAGAGGGAACTCGGTCATTTGATAAAAGCATCGAAATCCTCGAAGGCTTAAAAGGAGTCAAAAATCCCAACATCACGCTACAAATCTCTCGTAGTTACGCGAGCAAGGCATCCTTGATCAGTGGTGTGCGTGAAAAAGCGGAAGAAAGTCGCAAGTCGATAGAGAGCAACGCTCAAAAAGCCCTCGACCTCAGCTCCTCCCTACTAAAACAAGCACCGATGGCGGCCGAGAATACACTCATGGCAAACCGCTCTCTAGCTCAATGCTATACTGCAATCATGGCTGATGTTGAAGGTGGCTATTCAGAAGAGCTTTACTCTAAGACAACTGATATCATAGACGAATCCATGTCTTTGATACGGGAATGGGAAAAAAAAGGCGCTCAGTTTTTTAGACAAGCAGCTAGGCAACTTTTTTTCCTTGGCACTCAACTTTACCAAGCGCGCCAGCCTCATTTCCTCGCTGAGTTCATAAACGAAACGATTAATGAAGACGAAGCCATTGCTTCAGATCCCCATCTGATTGAAATCGCAAGAAACAGCATCCAAGAATCTCTCAAGAGATTGGACACGAACACAGAACTTTCTCCTGCTGATCTCTCAAAAATCAAAGACCCACTGAACGAATTGTTAGAGCAATTGCCAAAAAAAGCAGGCGAGCAATAATTGAGGCAAAGTAGAGTAGCGATTTACTCTACTTTGCACTTATTAATGATGAATTATCATCATTATCCTGAGCGAAGCTCCATATCAAACTTCATCAAGAACGATCGTATCCAAAACTTAGCCGCAAGACTATTTAGCCAATCCGAGTCTAGCCAAAAATCCTTTGGCCTCCTCATACGTCTTTTTATCAGCAGCAATGGCTTTGTCTCCAAATTTGCTACGGGCAAAATAGGCATGGCCTAGTCCTTCAAATGTCACCAAGCGACACGAACTCCCATTGAGAATCATCCGATCCCTAAGATCCGCTGAATTAACATAAGGAACTGTTGGATCTCCGGTAGCATGGAAGATTATCGTTGGTGGCATTTTTTCGGGCAAATTGTCTGGTATTGAAGAAGCGAAGGCACGCTCCACATCTCCTCCAAATCGTTTAGGCCCTCCGTATCCAGTTTCTTTAGTATCTGTCACAGGACATACGAGAATAAGAGCGGCAGGGATGCTTTCAGGGAGTATAATATCTTCATCTTGATATTTCGGAATCGCTGTCCACGCGGCAAGATGCCCTCCCGCAGAGGATCCTTGCACGATTATTTTGGAAACATCTATGCCAAGATCATCAGCATGACTTTGCAACCACCTCATCGCTGCACGTGCATCTGAAACGCAGTCTTCTGGAGTGCCTCCAAATCGTTCACGCGTTCTGTAATCGGGAGCGATGCCAACGAATCCATTCTCCGCTGCCCATTTCACCCACTTCATACTCCTCTCAGGAGTCCCGCTGCTCCAGCCACCACTGAAAAAGGCAACCACACACGGTCGGCTATCCGCAGCCGTCCAGCCATCTGGGTAGACCACATGCAAACGTAACTCGGCATCTCCAATTTGCCGATATACGTGCACCTCACTACCCGATATCTCAAGTGGAGTAAGCGGAGGCTCCGCTCTTATGACTCCACTTGAGACCCCAAGTAATACCAACAACCTAAAAACACTCGTCATTATATTTAATATACAATATTATTGAATTCAGCCGTACTACCAAGCATCGCCCTGGACTTTAATAGAAACATTATCAAAATGGGTTTCTCCACCTGTAACCGTATAATCACGGTGCCCCAAGACGATATCGATATCGTCAGAAGTACTACTTGGAGAAGTAAACGTAAACGAATACGTCGCCCACGAAGTACCATACACATTGTAAGTGGCAATCGTTGAACTCGTGGTATTATTCACAATCCATATGCGCCCATCCGCTCCTGACGAATCTACTTTAGCGTCAAAGGTGACTTCATAAATCGTAGAAGCTTCGTATCCAGACCAATCTTGCGTCAGTTTCTGCCACTTCACACCATCTGCGACTAGAGTCAGGCCATAATCGCCTCTATTCGCATTCGAGCTGTCGCGATAAGCCGTACTTGAGGTTGACAGCAAACGTTCCCACCGTGCGGGTAGCGTCGCATCAACACTATCCGCATACTCCATCCCTTGGTTGGTTAATTTAACGGGGTCCCAAGCAATAATTTCAGAGAGTGTTACCGCTTCAGAATGGGATGCGGGCACAGCTGATGCATATTGAATAGCTCCGATGCTCCAAACCAGTGGATCAAATTGAGCATAAGAAATCCATCCCCACAACGGACGAGAGAACAAGTAATTCAGACAGTAAGTCCCTTGAGTCCCATTTACCAAATTATTTTGCTCGGGAGCAGTATAGGACCCGTTCCAGAGGTAATCCGTTTGCGTATCGGTAAACGCTTCCATATCATTTCCTGAAAAGACATTTCCCGAAAGATACATGGACATGACAAACTCCATATCGACGTTAGCATGTGAGGCGTCTTCCACCTTCGCCCCTGTATGCGTACCATAATTCCAATTATACGCAGTACCTTGAGTCGTCAGCAGGTTTGAGAAAAAGGTACCTCCTTTGTCAGCCTTTGTTCTGTAAGCGGAAATAGAATTAACCTCATACAAAATATTTTGTACTGTTAAGAGAGTGAAATACTGATTGTGAGGCAAAGGGCTGAGCACCGTAGACGATGAAAAGGTATCATAGTTCATTGGCTCTTCATAATAACCTTCAGTTGCGGACGAGTCTACCCAGGTGTTTCCATAAAACCCAGATGGATCCTCCCACTTCGCAATCACTTCATCCTCAAGAAAATCTTGATACGTGTCCGCCTTGCTTTGAAACGCAGACAAAGTGAAACTGTTCTTGTTTACCAGACTAACGAACTCCGCAACTGGAGTAGTAATCATTCCATCGATAACATGATAGGAGTAAAAAGGGGCAACACGAATGATATCATAGAATATCTCATCCCCTGAAGTCGTTGTAGATTCATGACTGACCCAAACTTCAACATCGTGTCCAGCAACTGGCATTACAAACTCCAACGAATAGCTTTTCCAAGAAGACGAATTCACCCAAAGGTTTGCCAATGTTGCCCCGGTCGTACGATCATAAACGAAAACGCGCCCGTCTACACTGCCTCCCTTTTTCGCATAAAAATTCAACTGATAGCGATGACCTGGTAAATAGCTGGGTATGTCCTGGTAAAGACGCTGCAAAGTCGAACCCGCCGTGGTGATTTTCAACCCCCAAGTAGTCGTTGAACACGCCCAACCCTCCCTATATTCTCCATCAGCATCCGTACGATAAGCAGTTGTACTATTAGATCCGATTCGTATCCAATTTTCAGGTAAAGTCGAGTCTCCAGAATCGGCCGTTTCAAATCCAGAATTCAACACTGGGTTGGGTGAATACCGAGCCGTCGTCCAATCGTCATAGCCATCGCCGTCAGAATCATAGGCTGTCCCCATTACTGTGTCAAAGTGGCTAGTAAATTTAGTTAGCCAAACAGTGTCTTGTGAAGCTTCGTAAAGATTAAGGTAAGAGCGTAGCATATAACTTTCCTGCCATGCCAAATTCGCTGCGTCACCAGTCGCCGTATAGAGGCTGCCTCGAGAATCATCATAAGAAACAAAATCGTCAAACCACGGATTACCCGAGGCGAATGATTCATTTGACCACGAGAGGGCTAAAAAGGCTGATAAAGCCAAAGAATGCAAAGTGTTGTGAATTCTCATCGTTTGAGTAGTTAAATTTTGAATCGATCTAGCTTTCTAGAAATCAATTTTTGTTAGTTATCATCTAAAAGAGCCTAACTCTTTTGGCGTAAACGATCGCTCCTAGCCTAGCTTTGACTATCGCAATTGTATCCTCCTAAAGGATTCGTTACTTACTTTTATCTTCAAGCCAAGTGATGTATTCGCTTGGCAGCATAAAGACCCAATCTTTTTCTAGCAAAAAAGTGATCGTCTTTTCGTATTCTACAAAATCTTGATCATCGAAATTTGCTGGATGAAATTGAATAGCGGAGAAGGTTATATCGTTCTTTTGATTATAGCTATCAATGAACTTTGCTGCGTTTGGGTTTCCAGTTCCATCTGGCTCCCCCCTCAATGCCATGAAAGCAGGAACCACATTCTCAAGATTTGGGTCTCGGTAACAAAATAACAAGCGAATCGATTCATCCTCACTGATAACTCGTTTCGTATCAGCATCGAACGCATTGTAAGGAGAGCCAAAACTTATAGGGCTCTGACCTAAGATTCGTTTGATCGCATTCTGAGAGTCCACGAAATGCTCTTTTTGATGAGCATACCCACTCCCGCCGAATTCAGAAATCGTTTCTTCATTTTCATTCCATCGTTTGTGATCCCACCCGTGGTTCCAAAACTCAACAAAGCCCTGTTTTTGCTCCGCGAGCATCCATTCAACGTATTCTTTTTTTGGATTCTCAAGAGACTCGCAAATAATCCCACAAGATACCTTAATGCCCAAGTTCTTCGAAGTTTCGATAAAGCGTAGGAAGCGCTCATCCACCCCTTTTATATCATCCGCCTTGATTATTGCAATTTTCATAGGAGTTTCTGAAAACGCGGCTGAAACAGCTAAGCACATCAGTATGCATTTGCTCAATATTCTCATTATCATCTCCAATTATTGGGTTCTAATAGATCGTCGAATTCTGTCTCGTCATTTCAAAAGGGGCGGCTAAATCACCGCCCCTATCATAGAAACGAATCAACAAATTTAGTATTCAAGGCTGTATGAGAAATGTAACTGTCGAGAGTCACTCAGATAACCTCCAGCTATGATGTAGACATCATCTAAAACATTCTTCGCAGCCAATCTCACCGTATGCTTAAAATTCGCATCGTTTGTCTTCCAAGAATAGCTCGCTGCAAAATCTAAGAAAGCGCTTTCCTCAGTCAGGAGATTACTCCGCATGTCAGCCGCTGTCGGCGCTCGGTCCTGGGTACGCGCTTCGCCAGCTGCGCGATAGGACGCACTTAATCTCAACCCCTTAAGAGCGCCTTCGGCAAATCTGTAATTTCCTGATACAGACCAATTCCAATCAGGAACGTTACGGAAACTCCACCCCTCGATCCAGTCGTTAATATTCTCTACATGCTCTGTATCAATGATACCAATCGAAGCACGAATACCAAATTGATCAGTCAACTTTCCATTCACGTATAACTCATAACCTTCTGCTCTATCCAAGCCTCCAGGAATATGGGTCGGAACTACTAAAGGATCGTCTACAGTCGAATCAAAATCGGGATTGGTCGTTCTAACGTTTTGCCTTTCGATATGAAAGTAGCTAGCTCCAACATCAAGTTTATCACCCATAAGACTCGTCCGCACACCGACTTCGCTGCCCTCTCCTTTTTCGTTTGGCATAGGAAGTCCGGTATGTGAATACGTAAAGCCCTTTGGGTTGAACGAAGTCGCATGACTCGCATACGCTGTTGTACGAGAGGTAAGCTTATAGTTAACACCCACATTGTAGGTAAAATCATCAACTTCTGTCACTGTATCGCTAGCCGTAACTGTCGTCTTAGCCTCATCATAACGCCCCCCTAGCATAACAATCATTTTGCCGTCCAATAGCTTTACACGGTGCATCATAAACAAACCGCTAATTTCATAGTTCGTTAAACTGTCCTCTGCTACACGGGTATAATACTCAGGAGTATCTTTGAAGCTAATCGAGTTATTCCAATCGATGTAAACGTCTGTTCGTGGACCATGTAACCCGCCAGCGTCATTCAAATAATTTGGCACACCTCCTACTGGATAATCAACAATATGGGTATCCGTATCTCGTCCGCGAGGCGCGTACAGCCTATACCGGATATCGTCCAAATCTGAATAGTCGAAAGTAAATAAAGTGGTATGCTTAGTATCTCCAATATCAAAGTCGACTGTCAAATCCGCTTGAACCGCCTTCGATTCCGAATCGAGATTTATCATAGCAGGCCAAGGCACTGAATTGTATTGTTCAAATTCACCCGTTGTTGGGTTCACCAAAATAGTGTTACTTCCCAAGCCGTTATAGTCATAGTGTTGCCCGGTGGAGGAATCGTTTACCGCAACCCTAAAATTCACATTGTCTGCAAACCTATGTTCTAGAGTCGCATTAATTGTTTCTAGAGTGCGGTCACTAAACATATTCGGGCCCAAGTTATTCACCCAACCGTATTCTTCGTAAAAATCCCAAGCCCATTCACCCGTGTATCTAAAGCGTGTGCCATCTTCTTCAGTCCCATTTATCCGTATATCCATAAAAGGCCGACCTCGATTATTGCGACGAAACATATTTTCGTATTCAAGCGTCAATTTCGTATCTTCAGAAAATCGATGAGCGAAACTCGCCCCATAATTCACAGAGCGTTCATGTGTCCAAATCAAATCGAACTCCCGTTCGAAGTAAGACCCTGCAACCAAAATAGCAGTATTTTTTCCAATCGCTGAATTCTGCTCCCACTGCGCTCGATACGTGCTATTTTCACCATACTGCATCGACGCTTTGCCCGAATATTCGCCAAAGACTGGACGCTTCGGAATATAGTTAATAACGCCTCCAGGTTCCCCTCGTCCATAGATTGCTGCATAAGGCCCCTTAACAACTTCAACGCGATCTATCAAAGTCTTACCCACTACACCATTACGGTAAAAGCCATCTCTCAATTGATAAAATTGACCGAATCCACGTATTGCATTTCCCGATCCAGACCCAGTGTGAGGCGTGGCTTCCGTTGCATTCGCCACATGAGCAAGCACTTCGTCCACGCCGCTAATCATAAAGTCATCCATGAAATCGCTTGTAACAATATCAAGAGAAAATGGTAATTCTTTTACAGGTACAGCTATGCGTGTCCCGCCGGAAGATTGGTTAATAGTCCATAGACTATTCCCAGCATCGCCTTTAACTTCAAAAGGACTTAGAGTCACTATATCACCTTCGCCGCTGGATTCCTGAGCGACCGCATTTGTAGAGTTAGCAAATCCTAATGTTAGAACCCCTTTTAACAAGAGGCCCAAAGTTCGTTTCTTAGTATTCATTTGTGTAGTTTCAACAGGGTTTGGAGTTACTTTCGCATTATCTGCGAACGAGTTCTTTTTTATTATGTAGACGCCGGATTTCTGATGCTGAAATGCGACGAACACTGTACCTGCCAACATGATTTCAAATACTTCCAAAGGAGCATACTCGCCATTCACAGCGGGAGTATTCACTTTGCGCAACAAACGCCCCGCGAACATTATATCCACGTCTGCTTGAAGAGCTGCTTCCCTTAGGGTGCTTACTGCTTTCCCTTCGGGCACATCGAAGTATACCGGCCTCACTAACACTTCTTCCATATTGGAAAAAATGCGACAGTCGAAACAAGCAAACAACGAGCACAAAATGCTCAACCGCACGAGGCGCAACAGGTAAACCTGTCGTTTGGGGGTATGAATCATTTAATATCATTAGAATGCGAGCTTCACATTCTAACACGAATTACTACACGAGATTAACTATATGTTTTATTAGAATTTTAATTTTATCTGATATTTTTGTATCAATTATCTTGTTAAGCCCAAAAATAGAAAAATCATTAACACGATCGAAACGCTCACACTAGAACGAGTCTTCAGTCGACCTAAGATGTATCCTACCACGACTATCAATCTCCGAGTCTATGCCAAAAGATATTTCTAATAACTCGACAAAATGTTCCATATTATCGATACGCATAGTCGCAACGATTGGCAAATTCTCTAATTCCTTGTCACCTATAACCAACTCAATCGCGCCACGGCGGTTTATTTCCTTAACCGCTTCTTGCAAACGTATCGAATTAAACTCTAGACGGTATTTCCAATCAAGTTCCTGCATAATAGCCTCCTCGCTCGCATTCTCAACCACCGGTTTCAATACTCCGCTATCTAGAGGGATTTTCGATCGCTGCCCCGCTACCAAGTTTTTAGCCTCTTTCACGGGCTCCAAATTTGTGATTGCGCCATCTAGTGGTTTCTTGGCGGAGCCTAGGCTAACCCTGCCTTCAGTGACTAACACCTCTACCTCGTTTTCCGAAACACGCACATTGAAAGCGGTCCCAATGGCGACGACTTCGACACCTCTCGCAGTGACAACAAAAGGACGGTCTTTATCCTTCTTAACATGAAAAAGAGCTTCACTCGCAACCAGCTCTATTCGCCGAGAACCAGGTGTGAAATTGACCGAAATTGCGGCCCCGCTTTTCATTTCAACAATTGAACCATCGGGTAACTCATGGCTTTCATAGGAATTTGCCACATAACTCTGTTGCTCAGGTACATCATTAAGGCCTAGTCGTTCCGGCAACCACAAAAAGGCCCCTAGCACTATTACAGCTGCTAAGCCGCCCAACCATATCTTTCTCAAAACGCTGCCTCGATTTTTTAGTAAATCACGATGTGGTTTCTCGCTATGTTCTGGTGCCCACTCTGCCAATGTATCCATTTTTTTCCAGAGTTCTTGGTACTTCACATAGGCCTCACTATGCAGAGGGCTATCAGCCAACCATTCGAAAAACTCATCCTGCTCCGACGCAGAAAACCCAACGAACTCTTGGGCGACCCATTGAGCCGCTTCGCTATCAATTCGCTTTTGGCGCGACAATTCAGATTCATCTTTACTCATCTATTCAAGTCTCCAGTCAATCACTACAATGGTACTTCATAAATTCCATGCATTTCGCTAAACCCGTTGCAATGTGAGCTGCCACAGTATGTTTCGATATGTCCAATTCTTTTCCAATATCCTTATGACTCATCCCATACACCTTCGCCAAAGTGAACACTTGGCGGCAGCGTTCCGGAAGACCTTCAATTGCTTTTGTCAGCAACTCCCGCTCGTGATTTCGAGCAACCGTTTCTTCAATAGATTCGGATTCATCAATAACTTCCAGTCCTTCATCGGCGCTAAATGGTCCACAGGTTGACAATTTATTGCGACGCACCCGATCAATTGCCAAGTTTCTCGCAACCGCATAAAAAAACGCTTTAGGCGCTTTTAGCGGTCGTTTTCTGTTCTCTTTGAGAACTCGCATCAACGCCTCTTGAACAATGTCATCTACTTCAACCTCATTGCGGTAGCGACTTCGAAGCCAACCTCGAAGCATCGGCTCATAAGGACGTAGGTTTTCAACATACCAACTAGCTTGATCCGAATCTTCAGGGGGCATAGCAAAAAGGAAAATATAGGGACTAAATAAACGGGAAATCGGCAAACAGCAAACACCATAAGCCCAAAGAAAGAATAACCCCAAGAACGATTGTGATAATTCGGACCTTTTTAAAAAACACCCTACAATCAAAATCGCACACGTCTAGGACTAGCCTCAATCTCTTTTACCTTACAGCTTTACTCAGAGCTTAAACGTCTCACTCAAAAAATATAACTAGAAGTTTTTTTAAAAACTTTTTTGAGCTCAAACACCTGAAACCGAATCTGGAATAAAGAGAACCGAGTACATACGACAATCCTTCTCCCCATGCTCGCAATTTGAGCCTAAAGTAATTGATTCATTTTTTCCCAACCGCTTTTTGTAAAAAGGCAGCCACGCATTCCCTACCTGGAACCCGCTATCCACTCTACTATCAATTTCGCAAATCTCAAAAGATTTTAGCCAAGCAGGCATAGGCAGCCGATCATCATGAGCAATGTACAGCGTTCCTGATACGCAGACAGAGAAGTCCATCAAATCAACTGCTTCATACAATCGTTCGTCGTCCGCGGTTTGGATATAATCTGCGCCACGCATAAACTCTGGGATTTCTTCGATGTAGTCATCTCTGTCTACATAGAGCTGTAGGCCATCTTCCGCATTGCTCATTACCGGTAAGGTGATGCGGGTCCCCGAGTAAGAAAAACCCTTAATATAGTTTCCTTCCGACTGCTCAATCTCTAGCCCTTCGACAAATTCGTCGACCAAGATAAGTTCTTCATGGGGCAAAGGTTTTTGTAGTTGTGGCAAATTTTCGACAATGCCTCCACCGGAATCGATTGGCAGGACTTCAACTACAACTCGAGCTGATTCTATCCCGTCGCATTCAGCAACCAAGACAATCTCTCCTGCCTCGCGCGTCGAGCGAACGGCTACTCGATTTATTCCACACTCTAGGTCGAGATAGCTATGGTTGGTAGATTGTTCTTTCCCGCTATTGTATCCACCTCTCCATACGCCGGGGCCTTTCAAACTAAAATCGACCTTTTGTTGAAAAGTGGGACAGCGTCGCCCCGAAGCATCCAATGCTTCACAGTCGAACAAAATGATATCAGAGCCATCTGCAAAAAAGCCCGCTGGTCCGGTCATTGGGCTCAGCCGCAATCGCCTCGCCTCGCCTACTGTTTCCTTACGTTGGCGTGCAATCTCCAGGCCTTCATCACTGTACGCCACTGCTTCCACAGTCCCCGGCTCCCACTTAAGGGGTCCAAAAATAAAGAGAAAACGGTACGATACGTCTCCAAATCCCTTCGAAATTCCATTGATAAAAAGTTCCACCTTAGAGCAATTTGAGACGACATAAAAAGGCTTGATAATATCTCTTTCAGAGGGATAGGTCCAATGACCGATCAAGTGAACCTGCGGCTTGGGATGAAACAATGCCCGTGAGGCAAAGAAGGCTTCCTTCGGTAAACGCACCGCATCCACAATGCCACCGGCACGCGTCACTTCACAGTCGTTTCGTCCTCCACTGGTAGAATCAGAAAAAATCCAATTAGCCCCACCACAATGGCTCGATCTTCCAATACGCTGCACGTATTCATAGACTTGATTGGCGGCAAAGGATTCATTCGTCAATTCGTACTCTTGTTTTCTCGGTACTACATATCCATAATCTGGTGGCGAGTAATCATCCCACACGCGACGCGGGCATTCCTCGCGATTGTACTCGCCTTCCACAACTGGTTTGTCTCGAAACTTGTGACCGCCTTGAGTGCCGATTTCCAAATCGCTGAAATCAATCGTTGTCTTGCTCGGTCGTCGGTGAGCATACGCTCGTTTTCCATACGGATCATAAAGATCGCAGTATGCTTTCAATTCCTTAACATGCTCACGCGTAACCGCTTGATTACCGCCCTCCCAAATCAAAATCGAAGGATGGTTACGGAAATACACAATGCTATCGCGAAAGGCATTGGCTCGCACCCTCCATGAATGGCCCTCCAAATCGCCCTCACCATCAACGCCTGGCTGGATCGTAATTAGGCCGAGCTGGTCAGATGCCTTCAAGTGAACAGGAGCGCCCGCAGTGTGCCCCCATCGCACCAGGTTTCCACCCGCTAGGCGCATCAATTCCAAAGTATGGTATTGCACCCAATCCGGCAAAGCAGCTCCCAGCCCTGCCCATTCGTTAGTCGATTTTTGTCCCCACCCTTGAAGCTTCATACGACGGCCATTCATCGAGAAGCCACTATACGTCGAAAACTTCCAAAATCGAATACCAAGTGGGATTTCAATGGTATCCACAACCTCACCTTCAATCTCTATCGCAATCAACACTCGATACAAATGGGGACGTTCGGGATCCCACAAAACCGGATTTTCTATTCCTCCTGAAGCACAGATTTTCCGTGTTTCACCACTCCGCAAATGCACCTCTTCTGACGTTGAAAAAACCATTTTGTTCTCAAAGTCGACAGCCTCCGCTCTCATTAAAAATTCCCTAGAATCGTCGTACTCATTGCGGATTTCAACTTCCAAACCAACCGAAGCATAATTTAGCGAAACTTCAGGCGTGAACACATACGCCCCTACTGTTTCCAGGTTACTGAACAGCGGAAGAGTCACATGCAGATTGTCCTTAATGTGCAAGTACACATTGCGATAAATCCCTCCATGAGCCGGATGCCAATGTGGGTTATTCCAAGAATGCTTCGCCCCCCCTTCGAAGCTTGACCATTTCATCTCTCCCTCCTCGTCAGCGATAAACGAATTATCACACATGACGGCCAATACATTCTCTCCCGAAAAATCGATATGAGCGCTTAGGTCAAAACCAAAGGGCAAAAATCCGTTTTCGCACTTTCCTAAAAAAACTCCGTTTAAGTATACTTCCGCCAGTTGGCGAACGGCTTCAAATTCGATAAATATTTTCTTTTCCAAGGCCGATTCAGGAAGACAAAATGATTTGCGATACCAAGTCCGACCTGACCATTGATCACGCTCTCCTGAATGATTTTTGGACTGAAAATGGGCAAAGGTATCGACATCATTATATGTATGAGGAGCTGACACCGTACTCCATCCACTATCATCAAACTCACGAAGTTTCCCGCCTTCAACGTCATCTCTCAAAAATTTCCAATCGTAGTTGAAATTAAATACAGATTGAATGTTTTCCTCACCTAATATTTTGCTCTGTCTCAAAACTTTCTAAAACTTGTTCGGGGTTAGTTCACTTTATAACTCAACTTGCCAGTCCATGATAGTGCAAGAACTCTCAATGGCAAACCCACCATTCATGAGCACCTTTGAAGAGAATTCGTAACTAGCAGACACCAAATAAACGTTTTCAAGGCATGAAAGTAGCTATAAGTATTTTTTATGGACGCTATTTTTCTCGCAGTCGCATTTGCCTTCGGGTTCATCGCTCAGCAGTTTCGACTCCCCCCTTTGGTCGGATTCTTGATTTCTGGATTTGTACTACAAGCTTTCGGTCAGACAGGCGGGGATACTCTAGACGTTCTAGCTGACCTGGGTGTCACCCTTATGCTCTTCAGTATAGGCGTGAAACTGCGAGTCCGCACTTTAGCAAGACCAGAGATTTGGGCGGGGACATCGATTCAGACAATCGCTGTAATTCTGTTTTTCACACCGATTTTGCTACTTCTCGGAGCCTTTGCAGGTGAAGCGATGGGAATGGATTGGAAATCTGCACTCTTGATTTCTTTTGCGTTGAGCTTCTCCAGCACGGTTTTCGCAGTCAAGGCCCTGGAAGAGAGCGGCGATATGGGCTCAATACATGGACGGATGGCTATCGGCATGCTCATTATGCAAGATATTCTCGCAGTCCTGTTCCTGACCTTTTCCACTGGGAAAATTCCTTCCATATGGGCAATCGCCTTATTGGCTGCCTTTTTGCTCGGTCGAAAGTGGATCGGAGCACTCATCAGTAGATCCGGTCATGGAGAAATGGTGACACTTTGCGGACTGTTTCTGGCATTATTTCTCGGTGCAGAGGGTTTCGAATCAGTGGGTCTAAAAGCGGATTTGGGTGCCTTATTTGTAGGGATATTAGTGGGCACTCACTCACGAGCGAAAGAACTGAGCAAGTCACTTATTGGCTTAACCGATTTACTCTTAGTCGGTTTTTTCTTACGTATCGGGCTCGAGGGCTCACTTAGCTGGCAAGGCGTTTTGCCAGCGCTTCTCTTTATCCTGATACTGCCTTTCAAAAGTGCGGTGTTCTTCGGCTTGTTAACTCGATTTCACCTGCGCGCCCGCACGTCATGGATGGCAGGCTTCACACTCTCAACCTACAGCGAATTTGGGTTAATCGTCATCGCATTAGCTGTCGGCAAAGGGTGGTTGCCTCCTGAATGGCTCGTTACCATGGCAGTTGCCCTGTCACTTAGTATTATCATTATGGCGCCGCTCAATCGCCGAGCCGAATTACTTTACGATCCGATAAGCGATCCCTTGAAAAAATTCGAGACAGATGGTCAACACCCAGACGACTCCACCATAAAACTCGACGGCGAGCGAATTGCGATTTTTGGCATGGGCCGCGTCGGACTCGCGGCGTATAAAAATCTACAAAACCGCTACCCTGGAAAAGTCATTGGATTTGACCGGGATCCCACTTCAGTCCTCAAACACGAACAGTCTGGCCGAAACGTTCTCCTTGCCGATGCAACTGATTCTGATTTCTGGGAAAAAATCTGCCTGAAAGACAAGATAGATCTCGTCGTTCTCGCTATGCCCAAACATGGAGCCAATGTACACGCAGCAGAAACGCTCAAGCGGCATGAATTCGAAGGCGTCGTTGCGGCAACGGGTAAATTCGACGATGATGTGAAAGAGCTCCGTGAACTCGGTCTCGACACAGCATTTAACCTCTACAACGAAGCCGGAGCAGGTTTTGCCGACCATGTCTGCAGCGTTTTCACCCAACAAAGACCCGACCTCGCTCATAAATGGAGTTCATCAGCTGATGAACGCCTAACTTGAACCAAAACCTCAAAACCGTTTTTCATCCAGAGAACACCTAAACGACAAAAAGCGTGTGAACTACTCATAGACCACTGTCCGAACCTGATTCATTAACCCAATTAATGATTCATATAAATTTGAAATATCAATGAATTCGATTCTTATGGTTCACAAATGAGTCTAAATATCGAAACTTCCAATGATTTCAAAATCGGTGCCGCTGCTAAGCTAGCCGGTATTTCCCCGAATACCATACGTACCTGGATTCGCAGAAACTACTTCACCCCATCACACGTCACAGAAAGCGGTAACCGCCTTATCAGTTCCGAGGACATCAAGCGGCTCGTTATGATGAAAACACTAATCTCTTCGGGAGATTCAATAAGCAGCATCGCTAGCCTTACAGACGACGCCCTCGCTAAACGCTTGGCTGAGGCAACCTATATCGCAGACAGTAGCCAGTCCTTACAAAGCAGAAGTTTGCTAACAAACATCAAACCCGCATTTCTCGGTGAAAACGTCCAAGCCCGATACGGACTCATTTCAAAGCGTTTTTGGTCCCCAGTGCTCATCGAAAAAATTGATGATCTGAAAGTGTATTTAGAGAAAGAAGGCGACATCGATATAATTCTGATCGACTTCAGGCTTTCCTCTGAACTGCGTGCGCTCGTTGATTACGCGAAAAGCGAAAAAGAACGAACCGTCGTCGCCCTATTCGACTTCCTGCCTAGAGAAATCGTCAAAGAATTGAGCGATGCGGATATTCAACTCATTCGGGGGCCAATCAATGCTGATTATCTCGAGAAGGAACTCGGAAGTATCTTGTCCGCAATCCAGCACAAGCGCACCTCCAATCCTCTGGACTACACACCCCCTGCTCGAATTTTCGACGACGCTCAATTGAGTCAAATTTCCAACGCTCAACCAACAATCAAATGCGAATGCCCACGGCACATCAGCTCCATTGTCAGCAGCCTTGCGGCCTTCGAGGATTATTCCAAAATATGCGAAGTGCAATCGACCGAGGACCGAGAATTTCACAACTACCTAGCTGACGAAACAGCTCGAGCAAGACACATCATGGAACTAGCTCTTGTCCGTCTCTGCGCACACGACGGCATCAGCATAACTTAATCAAGAATAGATGTAATGTCGTTCAAGTGGCCCATGTAGAAGACTACAATCTGATAGGCCGCTAAAACGACTGCCGCCAACAACACAATTTTTGGATACAAAATTGCAGCGATCGCCAACTTACGCTTCGCCTTTTTCTCGAACTCTTCTGCGAGACGGACGAGGTTCTCAACCAGCCCCCCAGAACGCTCCCCACTCTTGTAGAAACTAACAAAATTCTTGGGAAGCCAACTCACCTCCTTAAATCCATTGCTCGCGGGTTCACCGCGGTAAATAACCTCCAACACACGCTCTCCAAACACCTCGTAACGCTTAGCATTCAGGCAACGAACCGCCAAGGCCCAAGAGTAATCAAGATTCAATCCCGCATTCATAGCAGTCGACAAGGTGCGACAAAAGATTCCAAGATCGCGGGATCGCTTATATCCAGACACGATCGGCAAGAGCTCAGAAAGTCTTCTCCTGATTGCTGGAATTGTCTTCAAAACAAGAATACTTATAAGAGACACACCCCAAAACACTGCAAAAATCTTCCCTACCTGCTCTGCGTAACCAGTGAAGTCTCCGTCCATTAGTTTATTAAGCGGAACCGCGAGTAAGGAAAAATGAACCAAAACTGTTGGATACAAACAAGAGAGTAAAAGCTTGCCTCGAAAATCGCTCTTGGCATCACGTGATATCGCCAATTGCTCCATCGCCTCAGCCAAACCACCTGATTTGCTCGATGCCTCGCAGATTGCTAATTCGGTCTCATTTAAGAAATCCAAATGCTCACGCAATCCATCCTCCCAGCTTCCCCCCGTCTCCAAGTAATACCGAAACGACTCGATAGACGGACTGGATATAGAATCGGCTAATTCGACCGACTCCACCGGCCCTAATCCAGATCGTAGAGAATCGCTCACTTGACGGAACCAAGCAGCTACTTGCTTATCAGAGGGATACGCCATTGGGAATAACTCTTCGTGAACCTAATACGAATCCTCTTTTATACAAGGTATTAATCACGGATAATATCCACGATCGCTTCAATATCCGTAACTTTCAAAGAAACACGCTTTTGCTTTTTCGATTCTTCTAAATCGATTTCGAAAACAATCGCCCAATCGTTCAAATCTTCCGAATCGACTAAAGTCTGCTCAACGATCCAGACCTTACTTTCTTCATTGATCGAGATTCGTGTATGCTCGGTATTTCGAGCTTCTGGATCCAAACGTATCCACGATCTAGACTCATAATACGTATCCATTTTCTTGCTAAGCTCTACATCTGCCCATTTACTATTTCCCTCGGCAGCTTCAAACACTTGGCTTAGATCGTACTCTTCAGCGATTTCTTGGTAATCCTTATTGGAAAGCATGCGAACAAAGCGGAATACCTCATTTCTCACCAAACGGGTAAACAAACTTTTAGGCTGAGTTATATCCCCCTCCCCTTCCTTTTCAGGTAGCGAATCCGCGTCTTCGTCGTTTCGCTTATAATCTGGGTTTCGCATCAACTCCCATTCATCTATTAAAGAGGAATCAACATGCTTCAAGAGGTGTTCCAAATACGTCGATATTTCCTGAACGCTTTCATTCTTAAAGGAAACCGGCACTGTATTCTCCAAAGCTCGGTACACATTGGTCAAATGCCTCAACAGCAAACCCTCTGCTCGTTGCAGACCGTATACCTTAACGTAATCACTAAAGCTGCTATAACGCTCGAACATTTCTCGAGCGATCGATTTTGGCTTAATGTTCTCTTTTCCAATCCACGGATGTTCCTTGGCAAAAATATTAAAGGTCTCGTAGATAAAATCGCCTTCAGGTTTCGGATACTCGACCTCTTCCAATTTTTCGATACGCTCTTCGTACTCCACGCCCGCAGCCTTGAGCTCCGCCATTTTTTCATCCTTAGCCACAGAGAGCTGTCGCCGTAAGATAATATCTGGGTTCTCAAGGATCGATTCCACCAAGCTCAACACTTTTAGAGCATAATCGGGCTCTTCTTTATCCAGTACATCCAATGTATCGATACAGTACAAAGAAAGCGTTTGATTGAGAGAAAAGTCGTCTTGAAGTTCGACATTAACCCTAAGTTTTTTGCCATTCGCTTCTCTTTCATCTAGGATTTCAATAATCTCTCGATCCACCAAAGAACGGAACAACTGGAAAGCTTTCTTGCGCAGACCCTTCTTAGAAAATCCTGTATTATGGCAATCATTGATCAAATTCCGCATCGCCCGACATCCATCGCTATCGCGACTCAGAACGTTGAGTAACATCCCATGAGATACGCGAAAACGAGACTCAAGCGATTCTGCCTTAGAATTCTGCAAGCGATTGTACGTTTCTTCATCCCAATGAACAAACCCACGCTCTGGCGGCTTTTTCTTCACTAGTTTACGCTTCTTTTTGGCATCTCCGCCTACTTTCAATTCTTGTCGTTTATTTTCCACGACATGCTCCGGAGCCAGTGCCACCACGTAGCCAACGTCGTCATAGCCCTTACGACCAGCACGACCACTAATTTGGTGAAAATCGCGTATACTCAAAATGCCTGTCTTTTGTCCGCCGTACTTACAAAGCTGGGTAAACAGAACACAGCGAATTGGGACATTCACACCGACTCCAAGCGTATCCGTTCCGCAAATAATTTTGAGCATCCCTTTCTGTGCCAGTTTCTCGACAAGAACGCGGTATTTTGGTAGCAAACCTGCGTGATGAAGACCAATGCCGTGACTCAAGAAACGCTTAATCTCTCGGCCAAAAGGACTGCTAAACACGACCTCCTTTAACTCCTCCGCAATCGCTTTCTTTTCCTCTTTGCTACAGACGTTCAAGCTCAGCAAATTTTGAGCAGTGTCCGATGCCGTCTTTTGAGTAAAATGAACAATATACACGGGCACACGGCCAAGTTTCAGCAATTCGTCAAGCTGCTCGACTAAAGTTCGTTCCTCGTAAGTAAATTCCAATGGAACAGGTCTCACTTGACTGGATACGGTCACCGATTCAGCTCCCGTCAATCGCTCCATCTCCTTTTCAAAAAATCGAGTTTCTCCCAAAGTCGCTGAGATTAGCAAAAACCGACTTTGCGGCATCGTCAGTAACGGAACTTGCCAAGCCACCCCACGCTCTTGGTCGGAATAATAATGAAACTCATCCATTATGATATCCAAATACTCCGCGTTCTCACCATCGCGCAATGCGATGTTTGAGAGGATCTCCGCAGTACAGCACAGGATTGAGGCATTGCGATTTACACTCGCATCCCCTGTCATCATTCCCACGTTCTCTGGACCGAAATCGCGACAAAGCGACAGAAATTTTTCGTTTACCAACGCTTTGATTGGGCAAGTATAGATCGATCTCCTTCCTAGCGAACAAGAGCGGTAGTGCATTGCAGCTGCTACAAGCGACTTACCCGATCCAGTTGGCGTATTGAGAACTACATTCTTTCCGGAAAAAATTTCCAGAATCGCTTCTTCTTGAGCGTCATATAACGAAATATTCTTTTCCGAAACATAATCCAAAAAATGCTCAAGAATCTCGTCAGAATCCTGAGATCCGACCTTAGGTTGCAAAGGAAAATCCATATAATAATTATCCGCTAAGCGGCAGATGCTTTCACAGAAAGGTCAGCATTCCTAAGCATTTTGAAACCAATCGCTTGGTACACAATATTCGGCACCCAATAAAGTAAATCAGGACGTAACTCTGGCTTGTTCCCCAACCAACCGACGGCCAACATCATAAAGTAATAGCCTAGAGCGAGACCAAGAGCCAAGAATATGTTAGCCGACGTTTCTTTACGTTGAGCTTGTATCCCCATTGGAATCCCAAGAAGGATAAAGGATATCGCAGTAAAGCCCATGGCGAATTTCTCATGAAATGCCATTTGCACGTCCATAATTTTTCCTTTGGCCTCTGCCCGCTCCTCAGGAGTACCGACCGTTGAAGCTTCAACCCATTTCTTACGTTCCCTTACCAAATCGTAAAACGTGAACCACTTGAGTTTTCGTTCGAAAGTAGCCTTCCCCAAAATTCTATCCAAGGAAAGACTCGTACTCGTCCTTCCAAACGATTGCGTATGAACCTGGGTGTAGTCCTCTGGATCGTCTCCCTTAATGAATTCGTAATATCCATTGGTTAGGATCAAATTAAGCGTATTGAGTTCTTCATTATACTCGAAACGGGCAGATTCAGCTCTGGAAAAACGATTCACGCGACCCTCGTCGTCCAAATCCCAAAACCATATATCCTCCATTCGGCTATCTTCCTTATTACTCACATAAAGAACCGCCCCGTCAAAATCCTTCACAAAGGTCTTCTCGACAACAAAACTAAGCGGGTTTTTCTGAACCGTATTTGCCAATTCGCGACGATATTCGGCCTTCGCTAAAGGGCCGTAGTAAAAATTCACAATAAGAGCGGCCACAGTCGCAATCACCGCTAAAATGAACACAGAGCTCGAAAGCCTAAAAATGCTCACCCCCGCAGAGCGAATCGCAGTCAACTCGCTCTGAGCCGAAAGCCTGCCCATAGCCATCAAAACTCCGGTCAGCAAACCAAAGGGCAACGCATGGATAAAAACAAAGGGAAAAAGTACAAACAGTAGCTTGAAGAAGGCAGTAAAGGTCAACTGCCCCTCGGAAAGCAGGCCAAGCATATCCTTCACGACATTACCCGTCAACAGAATGAAGGCAAACATAAGCACAGCGGCTATGCAGGTAGTGAGGACATTTCCAAAAATGTAGCGGTGTAACAGTTTCACTCGCCGCTACATTTGTGCTCGCTCGAAGATGTTCAATAGGAAAATGACACAAGGAGCCATCATTGGCGATTCCCAAACCTCCAACTGCACTTGACACCGGCCCTGCTTACGTTGTCTTTGCACAACCAAGCCCGCCATGAAATTCGTTCCAAAGAAAAAACCGATCTACGGAGAAAGCAAAGACTCGCTCGAGGCTTACCTAGCCGAAATCAAGCAACCCAAGTTCAGAGCCAAGCAAATCCTCGATTGGCTCTATAAAAAGCGGGCATTCTCCTGGGATGAAATGACAAACCTTCCACAAGCGCTTCGAGAAAAGCTTTCCGAGGAATTCGAAATTACACCCAGCAAACGAATTTTCGATAAGGCATCTGCCGATAACACCGAAAAACTCCTTCTCGAACTCGGAGACGGTTCCCTTATAGAAACCGTCGTTATCCGAGCTCCCCAAACAGGAGTCGGCCAAGAAAACTCCCGCAAGACCATTTGCATCTCTACTCAAGTCGGCTGCGCTTACGGTTGTAAATTCTGCGCATCCGGTCTCGCAGGCTGGAAACGCGACCTCTCCACCGGAGAAATTGTTTCTCAACTCATTCAAGTGTGTCACCTCGAAGACAGCACCACTCAGCGAGCCAAGGAAGAAATCGCTTCTTTCGACAACATCGTTGTCATGGGCATGGGTGAACCGATGGCTAACTACAAAAACCTTCTCCCTGCTCTACGCATTCTCAACGCAGATTGGGGACTCAATTTTGGAGCCCGCCGCATTACAGTTTCCACCTCTGGCCTCGTCCCGAGAATCATCGAACTCGCCAACGAGCCCGAGCAGTTTCGACTAGCCATCAGTCTTCACGGAGCCACCAATGAAGTGCGCAACCAGATCATGCCGGTCAACAAGCACTATCCCTTGGAAGAGCTCATCCCAGCCATCAAAAAGTACACCGAGGCAAAAAGTCGTATGGTCACACTCGAATTCATCCTGATCGAGGAAATCAACGACACCCTCGACCAATCGGAAAAACTCATCGATATCGCCCTCGATCTCGGAGCTCACGTAAACCTTATTCCCTATAACAAAGTGGAAGGTCTCGAATGGAAGCGCCCAAGCATCACACGCCAAGACGTTTTCTACAACGCTCTCAAAAAAGCAGGGGTCTCGGTTACCATTCGCCGCGAAAAGGGTCACGACATCGCCGCTGCTTGCGGCCAGTTGAAGCTAAAAACTGAAAAAGCTCAGGCCGAGGCCGAAGGCGCCGCTGTCTAAGAAATTTCCACATACCCTAAATTTCTGCAAAAGGTTATTGATTTTACGTCGAAAACAATAACATATCATCAAATCAAGATATGTTGATATGAAAAACAATCACCAAGCTCCCATTTCAGATCTCTTCAAAAACGACAAGCCCCTCTTGTCGGTAGAGTTTTTCCCACCCAAATCCGAAGAAGCGGTCGACTCCTTGATCGAAACCGCTCGACGCATCAACGTAGTCAAACCAGATTTTGCCTCCGTTACTTATGGAGCAGGTGGCAGCACACGCAGTCGCTCTGCAGACGTTAGCAGGCGGATGAAAGACGAAATCGGGCTCAACATCATGCCCCACTTCACTTGCGTTGGAGCGACTCGTGAAGAACTCGGCGAAATTCTAGACGAATTCTATGCCGAAGGTTATCGCAACATAATGACCCTTCGCGGCGACCCACCTAAGGGCGAAGAAAACTTTGTCGTTACCGAAGGCGGTTTTGCCTACGCCTCAGACCTCGTAGGCTTCATAAACAAGCGCTATCCAGATATCTGTATGGGCGTAGCTGGATACCCAGAAAAACACCCCGAAGCAGCCAGCCTCGAAAGCGATATCGAAAAACTGAAAATCAAGGTCGATGCCGGTGCAGCCTTCATTACAACTCAGCTCTTTTTCGACAACGATTATTTCTACCGCTACGTGGACTTGGTGCGCAAAAGCGGTATCGAGATTCCAATTGTCCCCGGAATCATGCCCGTTCTTGCTCTCAAGCAGATCAAGCGAATCACCGAGCTCTCAAACGCCCACTTCCCTAAAAACCTTGAGCAACGACTCGCCGCAGTCGATGGCGACAAAGAAGCCGTCCGCCAAGTCGGCGTAGACTGGGCACATCAACAAATGGCAGACCTCATCACCCAAGGCGTTCCCGGCATTCACCTCTATGCCATGAACAAAGCCCAGTCGGCAATAGACCTGCTAAGTGCGTTCAGAAAAGAATATCCTTCGGATTAAATTTACTAGAAGGCTTGGCCAACATCCACTCTAACAACTCTAAGGATAATTCCTTAAAATTGAGGATTGGCTAAGCTCGAAGCACATCATACTTTTTATAAAATCGATGTGCCTCAGATTAACTAGATCTATTCTCGGCTTATTACTCCTAGCACTTTCGTCGTTTTCTATTTCGGCGAGCGCAGAAGATATTTCTTTCCCCGAAAGCTCAGGCGTAATCGATATCACCCAAGCTCCCTACAACGCCGTGGGCGACGGCGTCTCTGACGATAGCGACGCTATTATTAAGGCAATCCAGGAAAACGTTGGACACTACGAGACTCGCACGCTCTATTTTCCCAACGGTACCTATCTTATCTCCAAACAACTCCCCTGGAAAACTAGCGACGGCGTTTGGCATTGCTATCTTAGCCTGCAGGGTCAGAGCACGGACGGGACAATCATTAAATTAGCGGACGAGTCCTTGGGCTTCCAATCAGCCAACAGCCCGCAAGCAGTCGTCTATACTGCATCACAATACTACACAACAAGTCACGACCCCGACAACCTAGGCGAAGGCAACGAAGCCTATGCGAATTTCGTTCAAAACCTAACAATTGACGTTGGCGAAAACCCTGGTGCCGTCGGTATTGATTTTTTGGGTAACAATTATGCGGGAATCTATAGCGTAAAACTCAAAGGCAACGGACACATAGGCTTATCCATGCAGCGCTACGGAGCAGGTCCGTTACTCGTTAAAAATCTAGAAGTTGAAGGCTTCGGCTACGGGATCAAAACTGCCAAGCAAGACTACGGCATCACCTTCGAAAATATTTTCCTGAAAGATCAATCGGTAGCCGGTATTTCAAACGAGCAGAACATCCTTTCCATCTACAACCTAACGAGCCATAATAGCGTTACAGCTATCGAAAATACAGATTCGATCGGCCACATCGCACTCGTAAAGGGAATTTTAGTACAGGGCAATTCGGAACTCCCCGCCATTAAACATGCTGGCTACGGGCTCTACCTTAAAGATATCATTACAGCTGACTACGCTGTCGCACTCCAATTAAACGGGGAAAGCCAAACGGGTTCTGTCATCAAAGAGTATTCGCCGAACAATCACAACCTCCACAATCAAGCCAGCAGTTCCCTCGGCCTGACAATCAAAGAAACGCCCACTCTACCCGACGATCCTGTTTCCGAGTGGGCCAATGTTCTTGATTTTGGAGCAAACATGGCGGAAGCCTATCAAAACAAGACTCAGGCAATCCAAGAAGCGATGAACTCAGGGGCTTCTACCGTGTTCTTGCCGAGCGGATTCTATTTAATTAATGAGCCAATCAATGTCCCGGGACACGTAAACAGAATCATCAGTCCAGGCTGCCGCTTCGATCTTGCCTGGAACAATAGTTTCAATGATCCGACCTCCCCCAAAGGTCTCTTTCAAATATCAGAGTCATCTGAGTCACCCCTCGAAATCAGCAAGATATATTACTGGGGAGCTTTTCTCGGAAATGCCGAAGTCCCGCCCGCTTATTCGGTTTTCGCCGTTCATTCTTCTGCAAGAAACCTTATACTTAAAGACATCCAAAATTACGGCTTTCGCAACGAAGCCGGTTGCGGGGATCTGTTTCTAGAAGACATTTGCATCGACGATATCCATTTTTCCAACCCACAAAATGTCTGGGCTCGCCAATTCAACACCGAGTACTCAAAGACCGGATTCAAATGTATCAACAACGGTGGCAATCTCTGGATCCTCGGCCTAAAAACGGAGCAACCAGACACCATTGTTAAAACCACCAATAATGGCAGCACCGAAATTCTTGGAGGGCTCATTTATCCCGTAAATCCGGTCGACACCGGAACGCCTGCTTTCATTAGCGACGAAAGCCGACTGTCCGTTATTTACTCCACAACCGCTTACGACCTAAACGCCGACTACACGATCCACGTGGAAGAAATCCGCGATGGGAAAACACATCTATTATCTAAACCCAATGTCGAAGCCCGAGGCTACGGCAGCCGGATTCCGCTCTTCCGTAGCAAAATCCTCCCACTATCAGCCCCCTCGGCCCCAACAGCGTTGAAAGCCACGTTCAGGCGCTAGGCAGTCGGTATTGCTGTTAAGGCAACCCCATCTCACCAGAGAATTCAGTTTGTTGAATTTGTCAGGGCCCCTTCGGAAGATGATAAATTTTGATACCAGGAAATACCAAAGCGTTAAACCAATCACCAAAAAATTCAGAACTGAAATCTTTCGCTAATTTAACACGTCTGATGTTTTTCGTGGACTCCGCACGATCGACTCGCAGTCGATCCTACAGCTAGAATTCCTAAAACTTGCCACGAAGAGAATCCAGTGCCCTGCACGCGACCTCACCCGCCAACAAACACCACGCGGAATCCCGCCTCTTCAAGGATCACCTTCGCTTCTTCACGCTTGTCTCCTTGAATCTCAACATTGCCTCCTTTAACAGAACCACCCACGCCGCAGCTCTTTTGGATTTTCTTAGCAAGCGCTTGTTTCTCTTCCTGCGAAATTCCTTTGAAACCAGTAACAACTGTCACCGTTTTGCCGCCTCGACCACCCTTTTGTCGCCCTACATCCAGCCTCCCGCGATTTTTTTTAGGCTTTTGAGTATTTACATCCAATTTTGTCGGCAATTCCACCTCGGGAGCCGCCGGTAAATCACCCAAGTTCAATCCAGCAAATGGATTGTCGCTTAACGCGTCTTCTGAACCTTCTGTTGAAATTCTCTTCTTTTTCTTTCCCATGAATAAAACTTATGCGTTTAAGAAAAATCAGTTCGTCCACTGCAACGGCCTTTTTCAATATTTGAAGCGCCTTGAATATACATTAAAGCCTTTTCATAGCTGCGATTACGCAAGTAATGGCGTAGTTGCGCATCCATCGTATTCTTCTCCTCAACCTTCGCTAAATCGATTTCTCGGATCGATTCAAGGATCTGCTCAGAATTAGTATTTCTTATAGATTCTTGCAATGAAATTAGGGCTGCTGTGACTCGTTCGATTCCCATTATTTTGGTGGTTATTTTTCAAATTCTCAGTCATAGATTCAAGCATAGATACTAATATTTCAATGGAGAATCTCAAAGCACTCAAAATCGAACACGCGCTGGCAGCTCAAGTTGCTCGTGCATTTAGCCGATTTTGCTCTCTTTGATGTTTCAAGTTAACAACCCCGCCCTCTTTACGGGCATTTATCGACACATACTAGAATGGTAACATTCGCTAACCGATCAAACGCGGATCTCATCGACGAAAACTATGCCAAGTGGCAAGCCGATCCGCAATCTGTAGACGAGCAATGGCAAGCCTTTTTCGAAGGTTTTGAACTCGCTCAAACAATCGCTCCAAAAAGCAAAAAGACAGGTAAAGCCTCTCCGGCCTCGGAGGCGTTTGGCTCACAGCAGATGAATGTATCGAGTCTGATCTATGCTTACCGAAGCCTAGGTCACACTCAATCGAATCTCGATCCGCTTTCTCCGCATTCTCCTCTCCCGAATCCAGATCTTAAGATCGAAGAATTCGGTATAGACTCGCACATGCTAGAAGAGTCATTCGACTCGGGGCATTTTGGCAAAGGCGGTAAGATAAAGCTCAAGGAGCTCATCAAGTCGTTAAACGCAACCTATTGCGGTACGATCGGCTACGAGTACGTCCACATGCAAAGCACTGAATCCCGCAGATGGATACAGCAAAAAATCGAGCCGCTTCAAGGTAAGATAGACTTCGATAATCAAACAAAAGTACGTATCCTCCGCAAAACTCTTGCAGCGGAAACCTTCGAAAAATTTCTCCATACACGTCACTCTGGACAAAAACGCTTTTCTCTAGAAGGTGGCGAAACCCTCATTCCCTGTCTCGACAATATGCTCGAACATTGCGGAAAGCTGGGCATCAAGGAAATTGTCATGGGAATGGCTCACCGCGGACGTCTCAACGTCCTCGCCAACACTCTCAAGAAATCATACGATTTCATCTTCAAGGAATTTACTGACGACTACATACCAGAAATGGTCGGCGGCGATGGTGATGTAAAATACCATCTTGGATACGAAAAAGTAATCCAAACCAAAGCGGGCGATTTAGTCGAAATTCGATTGGCTTCAAATCCAAGTCACCTGGAAGCTGTTAACCCAGTCGTCGAAGGAAAAGCCCGTGCTCGCCAACGTATACTCGGGGACTCTGATCGCTCAAAAGTCCTACCGGTTCTCATCCACGGCGACGCCGCTTTTGCAGGTCAAGGAATGGTCGCAGAAGTCCTCAACTTCTCACAACTTCCTGGTTACCGTACTGGTGGCACGATCCACATCATCGTGAACAACCAAATCGGCTTCACAACCACTCCGAAGGAAGCTCGCTCCACACGCTACTGTACGGACATCGCGAAGATGATCCAAGCGCCTATCTTCCACGTAAACGGAGATGATCCACTCGCTGTCGTATCTGTAACGCAGCTTGCTGTCGAATTCCGCGACAAGTTTAAGCAAGATGTTGTCATCGACATGTATTGCTATCGCAAGCACGGTCACAACGAAAGCGACGAGCCAAAATTCACGAACCCTGAGATGTACGATGCCATCGCCAAGCATCCATCCGTCAGTACGATTCTTTCAAAGCAGCTTATAGCAGACGGTACTCTTAGCACAGATCAAATTGATCAAATCAAGGAAGAATATATACACTCTCTAGAAGGTGCGTTGGAGCGAGTTAAGTCTGCTACCGAAAAAACGACTATTACAGCGGATCAACGCGAAGGCTCTACAGCCATAACTCAGCCTGCCTACACTTTCGATCCCGTCGATACGTCAGTAAAGATTGAAGACATAGAGCAAATTGTCAAAGGACTCACCACGATTCCTTCAGGATTCAAGGCAAACAAGAAGATCCAACGTCTATTCGACACCAGAGCTAAAGCCTTTGCCAATCAAGTAGCTATCGATTGGGGCTTTGCCGAAGCCCTCGCATTCGGAAGCCTGTTGCAGCAAAACATACCCGTTCGCTTGTCCGGACAAGACAGTGAACGTGGCACATTCAGTCATCGCCACGCAGTTATCCACGATATCGATACTGACGAACGCTACGTTCCTCTTTTGAATATCAAGGACGAGCAAGCACGTTTCTGTGTGTACAACTCGTTACTATCTGAGGCCGGCGTACTTGGCTTCGACTATGGTTACTCAATGGACTACCCAAGAATGCTCTGCATATGGGAAGCCCAGTTTGGTGATTTTGCCAACGGCGCCCAGGTTATCATTGACCAATTCATTACTTGCAGTGAATCAAAATGGGGACGCGTTAGCGGATTGGTAATGCTACTCCCGCACGGATACGAAGGACAAGGACCCGAGCACTCCTCCGCTCGTTTGGAACGTTTCCTACAATCCTGCGCAGAGAACAACATCCAGGTTTGTAACCTCACTACGCCTGCTCAAATTTTCCACGCTCTTCGCCGCCAAATGCTGCGCGAATTCCGCAAACCACTTGTGATTATGTCACCAAAGTCTTTGCTTCGTAGCAAAGCAGCCGTTTCCGATTGGAGTGAATTCACCGAAGGAAGCTTCAAGGAAATTATCGAAGACTCTTCCACCGATATCAAGAAGGCAAAACGCGTGATCCTCTGCTCAGGCAAGGTATACTACGATCTCGTAAATTACCGCACTGAAAAGAAGGTCAAAGATACTGCAATTATCCGAGTCGAGCAGTTGTATCCATTACATACGGAAAAGCTCAAAGAAATAGCAGCCTCCGTTGGCAAGAACGCAAAAATCATTTGGTCCCAAGAAGAATCGCAAAACATGGGTGGCTTCCGTTTCATCGAGCCGTACCTCCGTGATATCTTTGGCAAGGACATACAATACGCTGGCCGAGGTGCGAGTGCCAGCCCAGCTGTAGGAGCGATGACCCTACATAAAATAGAATTAGCTGAATTTCTCGAAGAAGCATTCACCAAATAGAATCAAACGCTCGGCAAACAAAACGCAGCGAAAACACTTTATAACACAAAAATGGCTATCGAAGTAAAAGTACCCACACTCGGCGAATCAATCACCAGCGGCATACTTGCCGTCTGGAACGTTCAAAGCGGAGATTACGTTGAAAAGGATCAAATCCTTTACGAACTAGAGACGGACAAAATAACATCCGAAGGGCTCGCCGAATCTGCCGGAGTAATCGCACTTTCTGCCGAAGAAGGCGACGAAGTCGAAATCGGGCAAGTAATTGCCAGCATCGACGAAACGGCTGCCGCGCCATCTGGTGGAGCGGCCCCAGCTACAGACACTCCTGCCACCACCGAGGCTCCTGCAGAAACGACAAAAGAAGCTTCTAACGACGCTGTATCCCCTGCGGTGCGACGTATAGCTGCAGAAAGCGGTGTGAATCCAGCTGACGTAAAGGGATCTGGCAAAGACGGTCGCGTCACTAAAGGCGACATGCTGGAAAAGATTTCCAGTGAGTCTGCCTCCACCCCTAAGCCAGCTACTGCACCCGCTCCAAAGGCGGCTCCAGTGCCGACCGGTGAACGCACTACGCGTAAGCGCATGACCCCACTTCGCGCTAAGATCGCTGAACGTCTTGTATCTGCCCAGCAAGAAGCTGCAATGCTAACGACTTTCAACGAAGCCGACATGAGTGCGATCAAGGCATTGCGAGCACAGTACCAGGAAAACTTCGTTAAGAAACACGGCATCAAGCTCGGTTTCATGTCCTTTTTCGTAAAGGCAGTTGTTCAAGCGCTTAAAGAAGTTCCAGGGATCAACGCCCAGATAGACGGGAATGAAGTCGTGCAAAACCACTTCTACGATATCGGTATCGCCGTATCGACTCCCAAGGGACTTATGGTTCCAGTCGTTCGCAACTGCGATCAACTTAGCCTCGCAGAGATCGAGCAGGAAATCATCAGCTACGCCAAGAAAGCCCGCGATGGCAAAATCGGAATCGACGATCTTCAAGGCGGTGTATTCACAATTACGAATGGCGGTATTTTCGGCTCAATGCTTTCGACGCCAATCCTCAACGCGCCTCAAAGCGGTATCCTTGGAATGCATACTATCCAAGAACGCCCAGTCGCAGTAAAAGGAGAAGTAGTTATCCGCCCAATGATGTACCTCGCAGTCTCATACGACCACCGTATCGTCGATGGCAAGGAAGCAGTTACTTTCCTCGTTAAAGTTAAAGAAGCCTTAGAAGACCCAACACGTCTCCTCCTCCACGTCTAAATCGATCAACAATATTTTTTTAAGCGACACCTAATATGTCAGAAGAAACTAAATTCGACGTGGCCGTAATCGGCGCAGGACCTGGAGGCTATGTAGCCGCTATTCGAGCAAACCAACTTGGCTTAAAAACCGTTTTGATTGAAAAGCGAAAGAAGCTTGGAGGTACATGCCTGAATGTTGGCTGTATTCCGAGCAAAGCCCTTCTTCATATGAGCGAACACTACGAGTTCGCTCAGCACAGTGCCAAAGCAAACGGCATTGAACTCGGTTCCGTTGAACTCAACCTAGGAACCGTTATGAAAAAGAAGGATAAGGTTGTATCTGGCCTCACTGGCGGGATCGACATGCTCATCAAAAAAGGGGGCATTACTCGGCTCGAAGGACATGCCAGCCTCAAGGGTAACCAAAAAATTGATATCGACGGTAAAGAGATCCAGGCGACTCACATCATCTTGGCAACAGGCTCATCAATCGTTGAACTTCCCTTCCTTCCGTTCGATGGCGAAAAAATTATTTCAAGCGATCATGGTATCGCATTAAAAGAAGTCCCAGAAAACCTCGTGGTTATTGGAGCTGGAGCAATCGGATTGGAACTCGGATCCGTCTGGGCTCGCTACGGGAGCAAGGTCACCGTAGTCGAATTCCTACCAAAAATCGCAGCGGGTTGTGATTCCGACATATCCAAACTTCTAGAGCGCGAGTTCAAGAAACAGGGCATGACTTTCCACACAAACACGAAAGTCACCGGAGCCAAGGAAGTGGACGGTAAGCTCATCGTTACCGCTGAAAAGAAGGGCAAGGAAATAGAAATTGAAGCCGACAAGGTTCTCGTTTCAGTTGGCCGCAAGCCTTACACGGAAAACCTTGGACTGGAAACAGTCGGCGTTGAAACCGACGAAAAAGGTCGCGTGAAAGTCGACGCTCATTTCAAGACAAACGTTGCAGGCGTTTACGCGATTGGCGACATTATCGCAGGTCCAATGCTCGCTCACAAAGCAGAAGAAGAAGGCGTGGCCCTTGCAGAAATGCTCGCAGGAAAAGCCGGACACGTTAACTACGATGTCATCCCGAGTGTTATCTACACCGAGCCCGAAGTAGCCACTGTCGGTATTTCTGAAGACCAAGCAAAAGAGCAAGGGATCGATGTTAATGTTGGAAAATTCCCTCTCGCTGCCAACGGTCGTGCTCTCGCGACAGATGCTACGACAGGAATGGCCAAGATCATTGCCTGTGCGAAGACAGACAAAATTTTGGGCGGTGCAATCGTAGCCAAGGGCGCATCCGAAATGATCTCCGAAGTGGTAACGCACATGGAATACGGTGGAAGCGCCGAAGACCTTGGGCGCACAATCCACGCCCACCCGACGATTTCCGAAGCCGTCAAAGAAGCAGGTCTCGCCGTAAGCAAATCAGCAATACACAGCTTATAACAACTGTGAGCGATTCATTTAAAACGAAAGCCTTCGAACGAAATTCGAAGGCTTTTTTGTGACTGAATTACTTGTCAAAAAATGATCAGATGCAAAGATAACATTCTCTCAAGCGACTAAAAGAAATACACCCGCTGGCTTGATTGAAACCACAGGCTCTAAAGCGTCCCTCACCTAAAGCCGTTAAACAAAAAATGATTAACCCCATTCCCAAGAATCTGGATTTCATCGAAGAACACGGTAAGCTCGTCATCAGGCGCAAGTGGTTTGGCCCACAGTTTATATTTCTAACGGTGTTTTGCGTTCTATGGGACGGCTTTCTTGTCTTTTGGTACAGCGTGGCCCTCTCTACGCCCGATGCCCCTCTAATGATGAAGCTCTTTCCTATTGGGCATATCGCTGTCGGCCTTGGATTAACCTACTATGTCATCGCAGGGTATTTGAATAAAACTGACATCAGCCTCGATCCTTCATTCCTTGAAGTGAAACATTATCCCGTAAAATGGTTCGGCAACAAACGCATCGACATCGGCGACATCAAGCAGGTTTACACAGAAGAGATAGTAACTCGCACAAAGAATGGCACCCGAATCTCTTACGTTGTCAAAGTCATCCAAAGCAATGACAAAGCCCAGAAGCTCGTCAGTGGGCTTAGCTCAAAGGATCAAGGAATTTTTATTGAGAGCAAAATTGAAAACATCCTAGGAATTAAAAACGTTCCCGTTTCTGGAGAAGTTTAGGCCCGTACTATTCCAACTAACATCACACACAACCTCCAACTCAATCGTTGACCTTGACGAGCAAATGCCAACCGACTCGATTTACGCAGTCAAAGAACCAAAAGAAACGTATTCCCAATGTGCGAATCACGTCATTTTTTCTAACAATCGGGCTCTGGCTAACCTCCCTTACAAACGCTTCGACATTCAGTCTAGCCGAGTTGGAACATGATTGGACCACCTTCCTGTCTAAGCATGTCAATGCCAACGGATTCGTTGACTACACAGCGATCAAGGCAGACCCTGCAGAGCTGCTAGCGATCTATCGTCAACTCGAACTTCACTCGCCCGACTCCCACCCAACACTCTTTCCAAGCGAGAACCATCGCTTCGCATATTGGATTAACGCATACAATATCGCCATAATGAAAGCTGTGATTGACAATTACCCGATTGAGTCTGTGCAAGATGTTTCCAGCTTTTCTGTGTGGGCTCTTTTTGATGGCGGGGTGTTCTTCGCTGGCATCAAACATCGCTTTGGCGGCAAAAAGTGGAGTCTTTATAACCTAGAGAAAAAACTCATTCGAAAGCGTTTCGACGACCCACGCCTCCACTTCGCCCTCAACTGCGCTTCAATCGGCTGCCCAGAATTACCACAGGAAGCGTTTAAGGCCGACGATCTAGAGACACAACTAGATGTCGAAACACGGGCGTTCATGAACGATCCCCGCAAATTTCGCATAGACGACAACAAAAAAGAAATTCAAGTTTCTTCGCTCTTCGACTGGTATGAAGCCGACTACCTTGCCCCCAAGACAAGTGCAAAAGACATTCTCAGCTACATAAAGCCCTACTTGAATAACGCCAACAAAGACAAACTGGAAGTCGCCCTTGGCAAGGGCTACTCACTCACCTTTATCGAATACGACTGGGGGCTTAACGACCAGGCTCTTCAATAACTTTTGAGCTCGGTTTCTTTTTCCTCAGTCGAGAGTCGATTGTCCGGCGTAACTCACTCGCGTTCATTTCGCACATCGATACAAAACGCCCATCGACCGGAACTTTGAATACGCACGCATCGAGTCGCTCTTTGCCAATGTCCGTATCCATTTCCTTCGCATCCATAAAACTGTGCACGACAAAGAGGAAGATCGAAGCTCGAGTCCGTTTGAGTTTCAAGACAGTATCCAACAAAACGCCCCAGAAAAATCGCCATTCTGACACCAACCGCACAATTCCATAAATAACAGCCTTGAGTAGAAACCGAGGATGCTTCAAAAGACAAACGAGCGTTCGCCACACATTAATTCCAAGGGATTCAGCCCAGCGTACCCGATTCCCAAAGACATCGATCGCCTCACTCAATACGTTCGCGTCAAATTGATTGCCCGAACGAACGGATTCGAACAATCGCACCCTTTCACCACTTCTCACAATAAGCAGCGGTACTGTACGATTGCACTCTGGGTGGCCAAAGCTCAAAGGGGCTTCGTTGATCGGCCGACCGCTGGCACGATTCACTTGCTTCCACAACACGTCACGCACTTGAGCGCTCTCATGCAATCGACGCGTGCGCCCCACATTCGCTACTGGCTGAAAGCTCAATAAACGAAACGCATCCGCGTTACGGTAGAACCAATTCACAACATCAGCCAGCTGCTCGACATTATCTTCCGTAACAGTGATCGTGGAAGCCGCCGACAAGCGGCAACCTGTCTCGTGTCTCACGTCCCGAATCAAAGTCGCAAACTGCTCCCGCACTTCCGTAAGTTCCCCCTCCTCTTTCACCATTCCAACCGATCGACGCCCGCGTTGAGTCGTGTCGATGTGAATACTTATTTTCTCCAACCCGTATTCTTGCACCAGTCGCTTGAGGTACTCCGGCTCGTCCAAAAAACGTTGTCCGTGAGTCATCACCATCGGATCTAAGCCAATCGATCGTGCGTAGGCAACGATCCGCCCCAATTCGTCAACCGGCAACAAAGTCACTTCGCCCGCCGTAATTTGAGTTTTACCGCGGGGGCCTAAACGCCGGCGAATCTCATCTAACTGGGCAGCAACGTCCTCAAAGGGCAACGGCTCAGTCTGGTTCGCCTGCGGCCCCAGATAACAACAAGTGCACGAGAAATTACACCGCTCCATCACATGGTGAGTCGCCCCACAACCTACCGCCGCTCGGCCAGCAAGCTGGCCCGGAACTCGGGCCGAATTAGGTAGGCTTCGCCAACGCTCTCCATACAAACGACGCCTTTCCTCCCACTCTTCCTTGGATGTAATACGACGCTGAGACGAATGCATACAAACCATACGCTTCAAGACACAAAAAGATTGGCCTCTTATTATCAATTTTTCATCTTTGCACCCGCAGGCAAGCGTAAAGACGAGGCACACCCATCAGAATAATCTCTTATTTCTCAGATTAAATCTATTTTTCTCAGGGAAATGATACACACATCCATAAAGCCTCTCGGGAATCCTTTTTCAAAAAGACAATTCCCATACCCGGAAAAGTGTAGATAGGCTTTACCCACCTATGCTCACAAACGATCTCCAGCTCGATCATTGACCTTCGCATAGAGTTCAAGTCCGGAATTAGCCGCCTCAACAAGGTCGGATGCGAGCTTAACCTTGCCTGGTTGAAAGACCGAAATCACGCACGATCCGCCAAATTCGAAAAAGCCAAGCTCTCCTCCTCTTGAAACAAAATCCCCGACCTTTGCAGTCATTTTGATGCTACCGACACAGGTCGCCCCAATAGCGACAAACGCAACCTGCCCAAGATTCCCACAATCCAGAATAGTCAACACGCGAGTATTTCTCCATAGGTAGTCAATTTTTTGAGACAAAGCGATTGGACTGACGCTGTATAAATGCCCTCCAATTATTTTTTGTTCTACTATCTTACCTGAAACTGGTGAGTGGTAACGATGATAGTCAACGGGGCACAAGCGAGAGATGATCGCCGTTCCACCTGCAAATGTTTCAGCCAAAGCAAAGTCACCCAATAAACTGCCCACCGAAAAGGCCTGACCTTTGGCGTAGATGCGCTCTACCTGAGACACATTTTGCATTCCAAAGTGTCGGCCATCCGCTGGAAATGAAATCGCAGAATCTTCGTCACCAACAATTGGCCGAGCTTCTGACTTTAATTTGCGATAAAAGAAATCGTTAAAATGACGAAACGTCTTTTTCGATTCTAAAAATTCTCTTTCATCCAGACCGTAGTTTTCGATAAAAGGATCGATTCTTGCGGTGCTCTTTGGAGCGCTCATTCGCCAGCCATACCAAGCGCTAAAAAAGGCTCTGCGAAGCAATATCCACAAAGCAATTTTTCCAAGAGCAGATTCGTAGGTCCACCTTAAATACGATTCGCCGTAAACCTTTTCTTCCTCTACCGCCTGAGTGTAGCGATTTATAAATTTGATTGCGGGCATACTGGATTAGAGGCCTGCGTTACCCGGCGTACGAGGAAATGGAATGACATCGCGAATATTGCTCACACCTGTTACAAACATTAACAATCGCTCGAACCCAAGTCCAAAACCACTATGAGGCACACTTCCAAATCGTCTGAGGTCGACATACCATTTGTATTCATCTTCTTCGACACCCAATTCCTTCATTCGCTGCTGGAGAATTTCTAATCGCTCTTCACGCTGGCTGCCTCCGACGATTTCTCCGATACCCGGTACGAGTACATCCATAGCACCGACCGTCTTATCGTCGTCATTCACTCGCATGTAAAACGGTTTTATGATTTTCGGGTAATCATAAACGGTCACAGGGCTTTTGAAATGCTCTTCGGTCAAATACCGTTCGTGTTCAGACTGAAGATTCGCTCCCCAACTCACTTTGTGTTCAAAAGATTGACCGCACTCCAATAAAATATCGACCGCTTCCGTGTAGCTAAGACGAACAAACGGACGATCTAAGACAAAGTTCAAACGGTCCAACAAGCCCTTGTCCACAAACTTGGAAAAGAATGCCAAGTCCTCCGAGCAAGTATCCAAAACGTCCTTAATAACGCCCTTCACGAAATCCTCGGCGAGATCCATATCCTGCTTTAGATCACAAAAAGCCATTTCTGGCTCTACCATCCAGAACTCACTGGCATGACGAGATGTATGGGAATTCTCTGCCCGAAAAGTAGGACCGAAGGTGTAAATTTTCCCAAGAGCTGTCGCCATCGCCTCGCCCTCAAGTTGACCACTCACTGTAAGGTAAGTCGAGCGGCCAAAGAAATCCTTGGAGTCATCGACTGCACCATCTTCGCTTCTTGGAGGGTTATCAATGTCTAGCGTGGATACACGAAACATCTCCCCTGCGCCCTCGCAATCGCTTGCAGTAACGATCGGCGTATTAACATAAAAAAAATCTCGCTGATTGAAGAACGAATGAATGGCGAAGGCGAGTTTACTACGTACGCGAAAGACGGCTCCAAAGAGATTAGTACGTGGACGCAAGTGAGCGATCTCGCGCAAAAACTCTACTGAATGACGCTTCTTTTGCAATGGAAAGCGATCATCTACTTCACCCAATACTTCGACCGACTCGGCCTGGATCTCCCAACGCTGGCCCTTGCCTTGGGAGGCGACTAAGGCGCCAACGACGGATACCGACGCTCCAGTAGAGGCTGCCCCCAGTTGGCTGAAATTTAGCAAATTGTCGTTCACCACAATCTGGATATTCGCTAAACAGGATCCATCGTTAAGTTCTAGGAAGAAGAAAGTCTTGGAGTCGCGCCGCGTACGCACCCAGCCTTGAACGGTAACCAAGCTTTTTGCTTCTTCGCTCTGCAACAAATCAACAATCGAAAAACGTGTCTGCATAAAATTACTTTTAAGTACAAAATGGATTTGCTTCGAAGGATCGATTTACCGAACCCGACGCATTAGTACATATGCCAATAAGATCATAAAACCGTTTGGCAGCCAAGCCGCCGTCACCGGAGAAATTATTTCTTGGCGTCCCAGGGCATTCAATACGCTCGCAAGGATATAATAGATAAAGAATAGACCAATCGACTTGGATACACCTACAGCAGGGTTTACACGCACCCCTGAGGTCGCGAATGGTATGGCAATTCCTACAACGATCAAACAACTGGCAGCCCCTGCAATAAGAGACTGGAGCCTCACCTCGTATTTTATTATTTTTGCGTTATCGTCCCTATCAAAATTATCGATCAAGCGGTTAAGCTCTAAGAACGATAAATCCTTAGGTCGCTTGTCCAGCAGCATCATCAAATCGGGATTGTCATCGATATCTTGCAGTTCGAGGCGATCAAAACGAATCGAGCGCACGACTTCTCCGGCATCTTCGCCACTGATCGCGTATTCATTATCCAACCCTTGCTCTAAAACCCAAACGTGATCGATATCGTCATAGTAGCCTTGCTTCGCCATTATGCGACGCTTTACGATTCTGTTATCGTTGAGCTCCGTCATCGTTACTCCGTAAGCTTCATTGGTGAAGTTACTGAAGCGATTCATGAACCACATGCGTCCGTCTTTTCGGTTGTCGAAAGAGAGATTTTTCACAATCCCAACCTGGTCAACCGCTAGGTTTTTAGCTTGGTGCGTGTATTCAAGATTATTCCAAAGTGTACGCGATTGTTCGACAGACCAAGGAATAAAGTTCGCATTTAAATGCCACAGACCAATGGAAAGGGCTAAACCAGAGAACCAAATAGTTCGAGTGACGCGAAACACACTCATACCCGTGGAGCGAAATGCTACGAATTCGTTATTTCTATGTAACTGGCCCAGAGCATAAAGTACCGAAACCAAGATCGCTGCAGGCAAGGTAAACGTAAGGAAGCTAGGAGCTTTGATTATGTAGTAAAACAGAATCTGGCCAAAGCCTGCGTCATAGCCCATGAGCTCTGCAAAGCTATCTTGCACCTCGACGATAAACTGCAAGCCGAACATGGCTCCCAAAACCAAGGCAAAAATCTTGAGCCATTCGATGAATACATATCTGTCTGATTGCTTGAACACGTATAAATTGGATTACTGTATGGAATCAAAAAGGTCATTGCCTTAGAGAATGACAATCCCTTTAGTCAAAAACTCTCCCATAGTGCCTAAATAGTCCCTCAACACCACAGCATTTCCTTTCAATGGAAACAGCTAACAAATCCCCTGAAGAGCTAAAAAGTGCAAGATCCACAACCTAACTATCTCATATCTTTGCGATTATCGCACACTCTATGACTTCCCAAAAAATCAAAGAAACCTGGAACTCCCGGCTAGGGATCATTCTCGCCGTTTCCGGTAGCGCCGTAGGCCTTGGAAATTTCCTTAGATTTCCCGGCCAAGCAGCCCAATACGGCGGCGGCGCTTTCATGATCGCCTACTTCATTGCATTTCTCCTAATTGGCCTCCCGATCTGCTGGGCAGAATGGGCGATGGGAAGACACGGTGGCTCAAATGGATTCAACTCCAGCCCAGGAATCCTAGGATTTATCACAAAACGCCCCGCTTTCCGTTATGTCGGTGTCATCGGAGTTTTAATCCCGGTTATCATCTACATGTACTATGTTTACATCGAAGCATGGACGCTCGGGTATGCGGTCAACTTTATCCTAGGAAACATGGACTTCAGCACCATCGAAGATTCGGGTGATTTTTGGGGTAAATTCATAGGAATTGGCGAAGATGGAGGAGCCGTTAAATTTGGTCTGCAAGAGGTCGGTGGCTTTCTCGTAATCGTTTTTATACTCAATTTCATCCTAATTTATCGGGGCATATCGAAAGGCATCGAGTTCTTTTGCAAATACGCGATGCCTACTCTCGTCATCCTAGCATTTGTAATTTTGGTTCGAGTATTGACCTTGGGCGTGCCGGACTCCGCTCATCCCGAACGCAGTGTGAACACGGGGCTAGGCTTTATGTGGAATCCGACAAAAGTCGTGTTGCAAGAAAACGTCAGCGAGAATGGCAACGAGCAATGGACGACCCTTCGAGAAGTGGTAGCTCCTGTCAAAATCTCCGAAGCGAAACTAGAAGCAAGTACTTCCCCCAACAAGCGGGTTGTTACCATCACGCTCGCGCAGCAACTCACAAATCCTCAACTTTGGCTCGCTGCCGCAGGGCAAATTTTCTTTTCCCTATCAGTCGGCTTCGGTGTCATTATCACGTATTCTAGCTATTTGAGTAAAAAAGACGATGTCGTACTCAGCGGCCTGGCTGCTACGAGTGCCAACGAATTTTGCGAAGTGGGACTCGGTGGACTCATCACACTCCCGGCAGGCGTTGCCTTTCTGGGAGTCTCCGGAATCGCTGGCATGGGGACGTTTGGTCTCGGGTTCAACGTATTGCCCATGGTATTCGCCAACATGCCAGCGGGTGAAATCTTTGGAGCGCTGTTTTTCTTCTTACTCTTCTTAGCCGCTGTTACAAGTAGTCTATCGATGCTTCAGCCGGGTATCGCATTCTTAGAAGAGGCTATGAATATCAACCGCAAACAGTCGGTTAGCCTACTCGGTTTGATCACCGCTATCGGAACCTCGTTCGTGCTCTACTTCAGCAAGGACCTGAAGGCGCTCGACACAATGGACTTCTGGGTAGGCACCTTCTTGATTTTTGTCCTCTCAACGATCCAAATCATCATCTTCGGGTGGATATTCGGCATTGAAAAAGGCTTTACGGAAGTTCATCGAGGAGCCGCCATGAAAATTCCCTCTTTCTTTAAGTGGGTGATGAAGTTTTTGAGCCCAGTTTTGCTAGTCTTAATTTTCATTTTCTGGGTAATGGTAAACGTGTTCGGCATTGATTTTGGCGGAGGAAATATAGAACTCAGCACCTATATCAAAGATCTGTTTGTGCAGCCCAATACGGTGGCAATAATGTCCGTCGGATTCATAATTCTAGTAGCTACATTTTTCTGTATCGTAGTAGCCACAAGCCCAAGATTTAAGGAGGAAGACAAATGACAGCTGCCGGTTGGACAATTCTAATTATTTCCGTGAGTATCGTAACGACCTTATTCGTCGGATGCATTTACAAAGTACTGACTGCCAACGACGAGGAATTGCACGTTCACGGCCTTGAAAATGAGACGCCCGATAAGGATTGAATAGAATTAATTCAAAACGCGCCTACTCATTAACCTACTTTAAACGCTTTCTGCTTAGCCAGAAAGCGTTTTTCGTTTTAGGTTCTAAAAGGGCCATGAGCCAGAAGCCACTCTTTCAAAGGATGTCCGTTTGAATTTTACCAATAATTACTGAGCCCAGACTAAAGCCCCCAAGGAAAAGATCCGTTAACTTATCAGATAGATATATCGATTTAGCCGAACACTATAGGACCTAACCAAGAAATTTCTTCCCATGACGACCTCAATTTCTAATTCCGCCATTTCCAAAACGGAAATCCTGCTAGAAGCAGGGACCAATGAAGTAGAAATCTTCGAATTTAAGATTGGCGATCAACACTACGGTGTAAACGTTGCCAAGGTTAATCAAATCATTCAACGCGACCAACTCAAGATCACCCGAGCTGACCTTCCACCAAACGGTGTTCTCGGCACTATTCCTTTTCGCGGGAAGCCTGTGATGACGCTCGACCTTGCTCAGATTCTCCACATCGATTCCAGCAATGCAGACCCAAGTCGCTCACTGATGCTTGTTACTCAATTTAATGATCAAGTGGTAGCATTCGCCATTGATGGCGCCGAACGTATACATCGCGTTTCTTGGAAAAACTTCGAGCCCATCAACTCTGGCTTCTCTGAAGAAAATCCTTTCGTCAACGGTATCATTCGTATCGATGAGAAACTCATTCTCGTGCTCGATTTGGAATACATACTTACTCTAGTTAATCCACGTTTAGGGATGACTGTTGACCAAACTCAGCTTCAGCGAATCGAAGAAAAATACAAACCGCGTGATCACATCAAGATACTCTTTGCAGAGGACTCTGCCATGATCCGCCGTATGGTTGAATCTCAACTACGCGAAGTCGGCTTTTCGAATTTGCAGGTCGCATCAAATGGAAAAGAGGCCCTCAATCAAATGCACCAGTACATCGAGCAATCGCAAGAAAGCGGGAAGCCATTAAATGAATTCGTGGACCTCGTTCTTACCGATATCGAAATGCCGGTTATGGATGGCTTAACTCTTTGCCGAACAATCAAAAAAGATCTGAATGCGGATGTACCCGTGATCGTTTTCTCTTCTCTGATCAATGACCAAATGATCATAAAGTGTAAGTCAGTTGGAGCCAATGGTTGGGGCTCAAAACCTCAAGTCGACTTAATCGTCGACATCATCGATCGCTTGATAGTCAAAGGGGAAACAGAAATTGGCGACTTACTCGCAGCCCGCTAGAAATTTTCTCGCTACATTTTAGAACAAAAAAACGCCCACTAATCAGTGGGCGTTTTTCTTTGTAAATTGTTATCGCGTAGAGCCTTTCTCCTAGTGAGCGTACGATCCAGCAAGGCTCAATGAAACCTCAACTTCCTCAGCGACCTTATCCAAATTTTCTCCTGGCTTGAGTCCAAAATCGCTACGATTAATAGAAAACTTAGATCTCACTACTAATAGATCTCCTGGAACGCGTGAGCGCTTTTCCATCATTCCTTCCAAGTACGTCAAAGTAATTGGAGCCGTAATTTCCTTAGTTTCTCCCTTGATACTCATCACGCCCGTAGCTGTCGCTGTAGTCTTGTTACCATCCGTTTCGACATTTGATAGAGACTGAAGATCGAAAGTAATTTCTGGATACTTTTCTACATCCAGCCAACCTTTTCCTACCATATGTTCTAGCATCTTTCCATTGCCGAGGTGTAAACTTGTGGCATCAACGACAACTTTTCCAGTGGTCTTTTCAGGCGCTTCCGGATCATAGGCAACAGTACCGGAGATACCAGTAGTTGTCCCTTGAATAGATTCCAATGGCGCATCTAAAGAGAAAGAAATGTTATTGACCCCCTTTGGGTCCTTTAAATCAAAATCCGCAGCATGGATACATGCAGATGAAAATAATGCCAACAATGGCACAGCGAGACGGTTTAGTTTTTTCATGTTGGTTGGTTTCTGTTCGATATTAAAAAGTAAGTAGGATGCCCTCTTTACCACTTTTGTTTCCTCACAAGGAAAATTTCCATTGCTATAAAGAAGAACATCAAAGCAAAGCCAACTGCTAAAAATTCGATTCCCGGCACGAGTCCTTCACTAATGACTGGATATTCGAGTCCTGTAAACTCATCAATCGCGAGTGTTGTGGTCGAAGTCACTGTCCAACCTGCTCGCGCACCACCTTGCAGCCACATCATAAAACCGACAAGAAAAGAGCCGACGGCAATTGGTTTGAAAAACACGAATTTTATAATGGACCTCATTTGCACCTTAGAACGCCTACAAAATCGCTATGGTTGCATTGCTTAGCGATTTTTCAGTGGATGTTTCGGAAATTAGCAAATCGCCGTGCTATAATAACTCCGGACAGTTACGCTAAGCCTCAGTGTGCTCTTTCAGCTCAAGTGTGCTTTACTTGGAACACGCAGAGCCTGTTGATTTCGGCTCTTAAAATTATTTCTTGCAGCAAAGCCTAGTCTAAGTACGGATAAACGGTTTCATTTCTTACATTAAATCTTCAAAGCACAATGAGTACGTCAAACGTAGAAAAACACGAATTCCAAGCAGAGATCAAACAGCTCTTGGATATTGTTATCCACTCCCTTTACACGGATAAGGAAATATTCATACGCGAGTTGATTTCCAACGCGTCGGACGCTTCTGAAAAGCTCCGTCACACCAAACTGACTGAAAAAGACGTCTTCGAAAGCGATCGCGAGCTCGAGATCCTCGTAACGGCAGACGAAGAAGCCAACAGCATCACGATTCAAGATTTCGGTATCGGAATGACTCGTGACGAGCTCGTGAAAAATTTGGGCACCATCGCCCACTCCGGCTCCAAGCAGTTCCTCAATGCCCTCAAGGAAGGTGGCAGTAAAAATGACAACCTTATCGGCCAATTCGGTGTAGGATTCTACTCCGCTTTCATGGTAGCCGAAAAAGTAAGTGTTTACTCCCGCTCTTGGAAACAAGACGAACAAGGCCATTGCTGGACAAGTGATGGAACTGGGAGCTACGAAATCGAAGAAACTGCCGACCTCAACCGCGGCACCAAAATCGTCATTTCCCTAAAAGAAGAGGAGAAAGACTTCGCAAAGAAGGATAACCTCAAGACGATCATCGAGCGTTACTCTAGCTTCGTCCAATTCCCAATCACGCTGGGTGAGGACAAGATTAACAAAATCGATGCCCTCTGGCTTCGCAGCAAGAGTGAAATCAAGGATGAGGAATACACCGAGTTCTACAAATTCCAAGCAAACGCATTCGATGAGCCACGCTACCGCTTGCACTTCTCGGCGGACGCGCCACTCGCGATCAACGCCCTACTTTTCACGCCAAATGAAAATCCAGAAAAAGTTGGATTCGGGCGCATCGATCCAGGTGTTTCACTTTATTGCCGTAAGGTAATGATCGATTCCAAGCCAAAGGAACTCCTTCCTGAATGGCTCCGATTCCTCAAGGGGGTTGTCGACAGTGAAGACCTACCGCTCAACATCTCTCGGGAAACAATGCAAGACAGCGCCTTGATCCAAAAGCTCGGGCGTGTTATCACGAAGCGTTACCTCAAATTCTTGGGAGAGGAAGCAAAGAAGCGTAACGAGAAATACCAAGAATTCTTCAGTAAGTTCGGATTCTTCATCAAGGAAGGTGTCGCCATCGACATGACCTACCGTGACGACCTAGCCAAGCTTCTCTACTTCGAATCGTCGACTACGGAAAAAGGCAAGATGACCTCTTTGACCGACTATGTTTCTCGTATGAAAGAAGATCAAAAAGAGATCTACTACATCTTGGGACAAAACCGCGAATCCATAGAGAGCGGCCCATACCTCGAAGGCTTCAAGTCTCGCGGTATCGAAGTTCTTTTCCTTTACGAGCCGATCGACGAGTACGTGATGGGGAACCTGAACGCATTCGATGAAAAGACTCTCGTATCTGCAGATCAAGGCGACATCAAACTAGACGATGCTCCCAAACCAGAAGTAGAAGGAGCTCTCGACGAAAAGACGTCCGAAGCCTTCTGCACGTGGCTCAAGGAAACAATCGGCGACCGCGTCAAGGAAGTTAAATCCAGCGATCGCTTGACTGACAGCCCAGCAATGGCCCTCTCTCCAGACGCTATGTCTTCTCAAATGCGACGCATGATGCGGAGTATGGGACAAGATTCTATGCCAGTTGAAGTTCTCTACGAGATCAACCCGGCTCACCCCTTGATGATCAACCTCAATGCTCAGCGTGAAAGCAATCCCGAGATCGCAAAGCTCGTCGCCCTCCAAGGATTCGACAGTGCATTGATGACAGCAGGATTGCTTGAAGATCCTAAGGACATGCTGGCTCGCATGAACCAAATCCTCGAGCAAACCGCTACAAAGTAAGTTAAGTAAGAATTCAAAGAAAAGGCCCAAGGTAGAAATTACCTTGGGCCTTTTTTTAAAAAATCTTTTCGGATTACTTGAGAATTTTTCTCATTTATAAGAAATGAAGCGCTCCTAGAATAGGATCATTCGTATTTTATTTTTAAATACTTTCAGTTAAAATCGAAACATTAGTCCGAGACGTACAACTGGATAGAATTCATATTCATCCAGTTCTTCATTGAGGTCTTCTTCTTCCACTCTCAGAAGCGCTTGAAATTCCGCTTGATCCACTACGTTGCCTACCGCCGACAAGCTCGCCTCCGCGGAACCCGCTTCCATTACGCCTGCGTTGATATAAAAACTTAAACCATCCTTACTCAATTTTCTTGCAAAGCCGATTCCCAGGTACGGAGCACTCGATTTCTCCCACTCCACGTCACCCGTAATCGATTCCACCTGGTCTTGAGTAAACGATTCGCCCCCGATATTAAAGGTATTTCCATCTTCCGGCTGACCGGCAACGCTCACGAAATTGTCCGTTAGAATCATTCCCAATATGAAATGAAAGCTGCCACCGCCTGGATGCCAGTTCAGTGCGATGATATCGTTATCCAAATCGATGTCGCCAGCGTAGTCGAGACCTTCAGTCGAATAATCACCCGATTCCTCAGCTGAAGCCATAACTGCATTCAATGACCACTGCTTATTCAACGTCAGCCAAGCAGAGACTCCCAATCCAGTCGTTCCGGCTTCAGCGCCAATGGCCAACCGAGGCACTTTCCCTGCCCCCTCAGCTTTAAAAACCGCACTTGAGATAATAAGTGACGCCAATAAACAAATCGATTTTTTCATAATAAGGTCTGTTTGTAGTTTGTTTTCAAATATGAATTGCGTTGATAAAGGACAATACACCCTAAGACTTGTGCCGAGCTAGCACGAAACTCACTACAAAAGCAACCTAACAGCCACCGATTATCAATTGGTTAGAAGTCCAACAATTCGTCAAAACGAGACGACGTATCTTCCAGGCCTGATAATCTCAACATAATCACTCTTTTCTAGGTTAGCATTAGCTCCTTTCAGACAAGTCATCACTTCTCTTTGTACAACCAATGCCACGGCTCATACGCAATTCCAAACTGATTGTTTCGCGGATAACTAAGAGCGAAGCCAAATACCTTCGCATTTTCATTTAGCCAATGAAAAGCCTTTGAATCCTCAAACTCTTCTTCTAGAGGGAGATATCCATCCGTAGTAATATCGATAGCACGGCCTGAATGATGTTCACTGAATCCAGCCGGAGCATTCACTCTAAATATATCAGCATCGGAAAGACCTTTCCTTCGTTTTCTTTCAATAATACCTTCCTGCTGTGCTACACTGCGAAATGCTGATACTATACGTAAATTTATCCCTTCCGAGCTCGCTCTCGCATTCATGCAATTCCACGCTTCCGCAGTTTTTAGATGCATCAGAAATTCTCTATCGCTATCCCAAATAGGGACTAAGGATTGTTCTTCTTCTACAAAGGGGAGCCTCGTCATTTGATTTTGCTCCGTCTAATTCTTCTGACTCTTCCTTTTGGCAAAGAAGAATACTTCCTTACCATGTATCGTCGCACTTGACAGTTTTTCTAAACCACTCGCCTTCGCGACTCTTAATGCGTGAGTATTAGACGGTTCAATCGCTGAGAAAACAACGTCTGAGCCGATCGCGTCAAATGCATATTGATAACACTCCCTAGCAGCTTCCGCACCGTATCCGCTTCCCCAATGTTCTGGTAAGAGTCGGAAGGTAACCTCTAGCTCTCTCTTAGCTTCTATTTCAAATTCTTGTATTCCACACAAACCGACAAAAACATTCGCTTCCTTTGTGAATACAGCCCATGGCGAGAACCCTCTGTCTTTCTGTAGTTTATTAAACTGCTCAAAGAGTTCTTTGCTTCTTTCCTTCGACAAAGGTCCTGCAAGCGAATACCGCATGACCGCCTTGTTGCTAAGTAGAGCATAAAAGAGATCAAATTCGTCCGTAGCAAACGGTCGCAAGTAAAGGCGATCAGTCTCTATTTTCATTTTGGCAGAACGTCAAAGTTTGTTATTCAGTGGCTATCCTGATTTATTACGAACTGTCTTTCCTATTTGATCGGAACCATTGCAACTAGCACTGCTTAAGTAAAATGGCGGTTTCAGTTTACCTAACGCACGAGTGGCCCTCGCTTGATTTTGGCGGCAGCGTACGAGCCTCCGATCAACGAGCAAATAAAAGCTGCTATCATAAAAACGACAAGAAACCAAAAAGTGATCTGAGTCACGAAACCTACAGTCAGCTCATCGGGAATGGTGGCAAACGCTTCCTGTAATTGTTGTGGGTCCATAACATTACTCATCATATCCATGTACATCTGCTTTATTTGCCTAAGATCTGTTCCGAAAATCCTATAAAACATTAAACACTGCATAATTATCAAGAGAACACCTCCTATCGCAGTCCCATAAAATCCAACCCGAATCCCAAAGGGCTTAGTCACACTGATTTCGTTTGTCTTATTGAAATGATACACCGTGACAAAGGCACCAATAATAAAATTGATACAAAGGAGGTTCAGGGGAGGAATCACACCCAGCAAAAACGTAACCCCTGCCCCAATTGATACGGATAGTGAATAGTAACAATCCGCTCGTTTTATTTCATTGGTTTCTGGTAGTGATGGTATCTCGCTCATATTTTAAACTACAATGATTTCGCTGCATCAATCGAATAGATTTTTCAATTCAATCGAGTGCGTATCCGAAATTTCATGGATGCTTCCTTCTGGTAATTGTCCTCGAAACCAGGTTCTCTGTTTTTTTGCTAGTCGACGTGTATTTGTTGCTATATCGATTTTTAACTGCTCCAGCGTCAACTGACCATCTAAATAGGCCAATGTTTCACGGTAACCGATTGAGTGGGCTGCTGACCCGTTGGCTTCGAAGCCTGCGACTCGCAGTTCTTTCACTTCGTCTATCAAGCCTTGCTCGAGCATAATATCAACCCTCAAGGCGATGCGCGCATTGAGTTCTTCTTTGTCTCGATGCAGGATCGTCAGTTTTTTAGGGGCGTCAATCAGCGGATTGATTTGCTTAGCAAAGCGGTTTTTCAATTCGCCCACGCTTAAGCCGGATTCGATGCAGCGCTCAAGAGCTTTGAGCACGCGTCTAGGATTTTCTAAATCAACTTGTGAAGCGGCATCCGGGCTGAGTTCCAACAAAGTGTCTTTCAACGCTTCTAGACCACCTGAATCTTGAATTTTGCTAACCTTGATCGCAGTCGCTTCAGAAATGGCGACATCATCGACAACCGGATGAAAGAATGCTTTCAAATAGAATCCACTTCCCCCGGTAATCAGTACCCGATTACCTCGTGCCTGAATTTCTCGAGCGGTTTCTATTGCAAGTTCGATAAATCGAGCGACATCCATCTGCTCGCTTGCAGGGCAAAGATCGACCAAATGATGCGGCACCCGAGCGAGTTCCTCCCGAGTAGGCTTCGCGGTTCCGATATCCATGCCTCGGTAAAAGAGCAGAGAATCACAGTTTATTATCTCCGCTCCATAGGTCTCTGCCCACAGTAGAGCCAGCTCGGTTTTACCCACAGCCGTGCAGCCTGTCAGTGCGTAGAGAGTCTCCAATTGCGACATAAAAAATACCTTCGAAATATTAACAAAGTGAGATTGAGAACGGACTTAGATTAAAAAGCCAAGTTTGAATCTCGGCTTGTTACGCGCCAGTTACAAGTTACAAGAAATACGATTATTTACTCGCAGCTGAAGAAAATGCGCATTGATCAGTTGTAAGGATCAAATTTTTACCACAGTGTCTCCCTTATAAATGAAGAAAGCGCCTCTAAAGTTTAAGACCATCTTCATCTCAGACGTCCACCTCGGAACTGAGAACTGCAAGGCTAAGGAGGTAATTCACTTTCTGAAAAATACCCGATGCGAGGTCCTGGTACTGAATGGTGACATCATTGACGGATGGCAACTGAAGCGAAAGGGAGTCTGGACGAAAGATCACACCAAATTCGTCCGCTACATCCTGAAACGCATAGAGAAAAAAGAGCAGGAAGTCATTTACCTCCGTGGCAATCACGACGACATCCTAAGCCGTTTCCTTCCGATGCAATTTGGTAGTCTATCGATCGTGGACCAATACATTCACGAAAACGTTAATGGCAAATACCTCGTGCTCCACGGCGATATTTTCGACACAATAACAAAAGACTTCGTCTTCCTTGCCCATATTGGAGATTGGGGCTACCGAATACTTATGTCCTTAAACCGCTGGTACAACAAGTACCGGTCGTGGCGTGGCAAGGATTACTATTCGCTCAGTAAGGCAATCAAGGCCAAGGTAAAACGGGCAGTCAGTTTCATTTCCAGTTTTGAAGACAAGCTATCCAAGCTCGCAGAAGCCCGTGGATGCCAAGGTGTTATTTGCGGCCATATTCACACCCCAGCGGATAAGATGATGGATGGCTTCCACTACCTCAATTCCGGCGACTGGGTCGAGTCTCTCTCCGCAATCGTTGAGCATGAGGATGGCAGATTTGAACTGATCCATTACGCTGATTTTAAAGAGGAATATCCAACTAAAGCCGATATAAAATCGGAAATAGATGAGGACGATACCGACGATATCCCTGCATTCATCAAAAACACGATTAATAGCAAACCGACCGAGGGAATCGTCAACGAGAAGCCAGCTATAGACAAGGCTGCCGAGTCAGTCTAAAGTTCTACCAACGACATTTGTCACCGGGCTTTAAATACGAAATCCGAATCCTTAAATGATTCGGAAATCGCACAGCCAATGATCAAAGAGTAATCAATTCCACTTAGATGGAGAGTCTCTGAAAGGCGACCCTATTTCCAATTAGCTGGGAATTCAGGAGTGTCGATCCGAGTGACTTTCCCTTTGTAGATTCGAATTTCTCCCTCAACTAAGGCACCCTCACCTGTTAGGTCACCTTCATAAATAAAACGCTCATCTGTGTCCTTGCGGACTGAAAACTTACGGCGAGTCGGTTTTCCGAGAATTTCCAAAACCTCCTCCTCGGCCATTTTCACTTCAATCAACTCCCACTTCGAAGCGACCGTCCAATCGGCTTCCACTTGGCGGGTTATTTTTTTGACCTCTGCTTGCACTTTTTCTTCCCACTCTTCAGCCGTCATCACTGGAGCGTTGGATTTGGTCGCTGCAGTTGCATCCTCGTTTCCAGATTCAAGTACACTTACACGCTCTTCTAACTGAGCGACCTTTGCCTCCAATTCCTTCACGAGAGAAATCAATTCGGCTCCAGTGGATGCTTCCATCTGGGACAAGGAAAAACAAAGAGCAACCGCTCCAAAAATTAGGGAATTTCGTTTCATTGAAACGAAGCTAGAAGCTAAACAAAAAAAATCCAGCACGAGTATTAATTTTTTCCAACGTGTTATTTGACTTTTTTGGAATATGCATTCGCGCACCGATTGACAAACTTCAGTTCTCTATTAAGATTACTGAATCTAATGAGTACAGTAAACCAACTATTAGAATCAAAGAAGCAGCATAGCACTTTGATTTCTATTACCCCTGATAAATCAACCTACGAAGCATTGCAGTTAATGGCAAAGGAGGACATCGGAGCCATCCCAGTCATTGAAGATAGCAAGCTTGTCGGAATTCTCACAGAACGTGAGTACGCCCGCAAAATAGTCCTTCACGGAAAAACTTCACGCATTACCCCAGTCCGCGATACCATGTGCGTCGATTTCCCAATCGTCACGAGAAGCGCAAATATCGACGACTGCATGCAGCTAATGACGCAAAAGCGCTTTCGCTATGTAGCAGTTAAGGAGAACGACGAGCTCATCGGACTAATCAGTATTGGAGATGTTGTGAAAAACGTAATTGCTAATCAGCAGGCGAATATCGATGCCCTTCAGCAGTATATAACTGGAGGCTAGTTTTTCATATTATCATATTTCCGCAGACTGTCTCGATGCCTTGGCGTCGAGGCAGTTTTTTTTGCGTCTCTCTCTCCCTATTTCACCCACCATAAATTTTCAATATTCTTGCAGTTTCCCCTAAGCCTCGCATCCATAGGTACTAGTGAATCCCTCCTCGACTCTCCAAAGCCTCTTACCTCTTGCTCTGATTAGACCTAGAATAATAGTTTTAATCGTAGTGCTTTTCGGATTGCCTGGCCTCCTTATTGCAGCTGTATCCAATCCCGACATAGACGACCTTGCCATTTCCGAATTAGCCGAGGTACCAGCGGTTTTATCCTCAAAGTTCGAATCACTTGTATTTGACTCCGCTTCCGCTTCATTCGTTTTCGACCAAAATGCTATCGAAAATCTCGCCGTTGACTCGATCCCCGAACTTCTGAGGTACGCTCCCGGCGTACACATAGTCAGGCCAAGCAATGGCATCTGGGGAATCGGTATACGAGGTATAAACTCGCGATTTTTCAATCGAGTGCAGTTCACCGTAGACGAACAAAACGTATATAGCACGATTTTCGCCGGCCTTTTCGGTAACCAGCACGATCTCCTAATGGATGACATTGCCTCACTCGAAGTTGCATATGGCCCAGGAGGAGGGACTTGGAACAACAACGCAGTCAATGGGCAGGTAAACGTTCTTATGAAAACCGCCTTCGAAACAGAAGGTACATTGTTAAAGACAAATATTGGTTCGGAAAGCCGAGGAGCTGCTGCTCGAGTTGGCTGGTCAATCGACGAAACGTCATCTGCACGGGTTTTCGCTAAAATAGACAACCGAGACTCTAGCGACACTCGAGACCTATTTAGTAATGAGTGGAGCACCGCGCGGGCCGGCTTCCGCTTCGACAAGCGCCCCTCCGACAAAGACCTCATCAGTATTACCGTTGAGGGTTTTTATTCGGATCTTGGATACGCATACGACTTACCCGATTTTTCAACGGGCGAGCTCATCTTTGACGAAGAAAATGAGTTGCTGAAAGGCGCCAACACTCAATTAAAGTGGACACGGAACAATCCAGACGGAAGTCAATTCTCAGTACGAAGCTGGCTGGCATATTCTGACCTAGAAGCAGCCTATGCCGCTTTTGACATGTACACGCTCGGGATGGAAGGCAGAGCCCGTTTCGCCCTGACCGAGTCCAATTTCATCAATTTCTACCTAGGCGCCGCCTACGATGAAGAGGATGCTTTTTCTACTCTGGCTTCAGATTTCACAGATGACCACTTTAGCAATTCTGCAATGTATACGGGGTTTCAAGATGAGTGGGAAATCGTTAAAGATAGAATTGATTTATCGTTTGGCCTAGACATTCGATTCGAAGAGAAGTCCGACATAACGACCTACTCGCCTAATTTGCGAATCTCCGGTAAACTGACCGAGAACTCTCGGATTTGGGCAGCTTACTCTGAATCAAGCCGTACTACGCCCGTTGCCTTGAGTGTTATAGAGAGCCTTCGCAGCGGCAAAGCGATAGACAACCCAATAATCACAAATTCTGGAACTATCCGAAATCAATTAATAGACGCTCGTTCAGACGAAGAACTCGACACCGAGACTTTAGACGCATTCGAGATTGGCTATCGTATCCAATCTCAGGACGCATCTCAAAGCTTCCACATCAACGCATTCGCCTATGAATACGATAACATATTCGCTCGTATAGGTAACGCGACCCCAATATTCCAAGGCGATAGTTCCTACCTCGATGTATCTGGATCATACACAAACTTATTAAAAGGCGACGCCTATGGTTTCGAAGCTTTCTTTAATTGGAAATTCTCTGATTTTTTTGATGTATCTTTTTCTTACTCACGCTTAGAGGATTCGTTTGAATCCCTTATCGAATCAGATGACCCATTCGTCGCTGATTTTATCGAATTCTCGCTCAATGAGTTTGACCAGAGTACTTCAGAACACCTCGCAACGCTCAATATATCCAGTGACCTATCTAAAGATTGGAACCTAAACACTGGCCTCCGCTACTCGAGTGGATACGAATTTGCTAAGGGAGAACAATCCGCCATTTTCCAAATGGACACGCGTTTATCCTGGCAAGCGACCGAAAAACTTCGCTTGTCGTTAGTGGGGAGAAATTTACTTGATCCCAATACTCAAGACATCCGACTAAAGGATTTCTTTGGCCATTGGACCGAGACAAAACGTGAAATCTACTTGGAGGTAAAAGCCAATTTCTAAGGAAAATTGACTCGGAATGGCTACTCTAATACATAGATTTCTCGCAAGCTCCCTGCTACTTTCCGGACTGCTAATCATCAGCAGCTTAAGTGCACAGACCTTGCAAATTGACTCCCTCAAAGCCAATTACTTAGAAGGTTTCATCGATTTCGTCTGGCGAGATGGAAAAGAACTGCCAACGCCGACTCACGTCGGAGTCGTCGGCGATAGCGATATGGCATCCCTCTTGGTAAATCTGTCCAAGTCCTCTAGCAATAAACGAGCAATCATTGTAAGTCAAATTGCCATGGAAGACTTCATACATGCTTCTACCTGCGGCTATGATCTTATTTTTGTTGGATCAGGACATAAGAAAAATTGGCCCCAGTTTTTTGAACAAACATCCACTTGCCGGGCCCTCATCGTCGGCGAAGAAAAAGGATTTATAAAAGCCGGGGGCACCATAGAGCTAATAGTATTAAAGAATCGCTTACGTTTCTGCGTAGATAATTCAAAGCTAAACGAACAAGGCATCAAGTTAAGTTCCAAACTTCTTGAACTAGCCATAGAACAACCATGAAAGATTTCATCGCGAAAACGAAAAGTCTCTTCTTCAACCTGCGGATATCTAACAAAATAATATCCGTCGCCGCCATTTCCAGCCTTATCACTCTGACAATCCTCTGCTCGATCTCCTTTTACAGGGAACGAAACTCTTACGTGCAGCGAAAAATTACCGAGCTTGAAACACTCGCTCGCATCCTGTCTTCCAATACAGTCGCCTCTCTCCGTTTCGACGATCCTTTCACTGCAAACGAATACGTCCAATCTCTGCAACATGATCCTGCGATTGAAAGTGTTAGTATCTACAACAACAAGGGAGACCTTTTCTCCCATTATTCGAGAGACCTTACAGCTTCCGCTTACCCTGCGCCAGATTTCCAAGGTCAGCAATGGCAAGGTGACTCTCTCTACTATGCTCGCCCCATCGCACTGAATGGCGTCGAAATCGGATCGCTTCTGTTGAAATCAAATACTTCTGCACTAAAAAGCGCCATTCGGGAAAGCCTTTTAATCGGGTTCGTATTGGTGCTCGGCGGACTCGCGATCACCATCGCGCTCGTTCGTAGAATGCAGGGCACCATAACCAATCCAATCAAGCAGCTCGCAACCTTAAGTGAATCGATATCGCGAGAAAAAGACTACAATCAAAGATTAGAAAAGCTGGGAGAAGACGAAATAGGCACCCTCATCGATAGCTTCAATCACATGTTGGAAACTATTCAACAGCAGGATAAGGCCCTACGTAAAATCAACCTCAGCCTAGGTCGAATCGTTGAAGAAAGAACGCTTAACCTCAGACTAAAGAACGACGAGCTTCGCGAAGCAAGCGAAGCTACTCAAGTCGCCTCGAACGCTAAAAGCGATTTCTTGGCCACCATCAGCCATGAACTACGCACGCCGATGACCGCTATCGTAGGGTTATCAGAACTTCTACTAAATTCCGGTATAAGTGACGAACATCAGCGTTCCATCAAGGTCATCGCAGATAGTTCTGATGTCCTATTGAAACTCATAGACGACTTGCTTGATTTCTCCGCCATAGAATCTGGAAAAATCGATCTCAAAGATGCTCCATTCGACTTATTGCAAGCCCTCGAGGATACTTTGGAAATCAATATAAGTCGGGCGACTAAAGCGAACATCACCTACATCCTAAATTGCTCCAAAGACTTGCCGCAACGAATAGTCTGCGATATTACCCGCCTAAAGCAAATAATGTTAAATTTGCTGAGCAACGCTCAAAAGTTCACCGAGTCTGGCCAAATCATTTTGGATGCAAGCGTCGAAAAAGAAAGTCTTTGTATTTCAGTTCAAGATACAGGAATCGGTATTCCTCAAGACAAAGTTCAACTACTTTTCGACCAGTTTACTCAGGCTGACAACTCAAGTACTCGAAAGTATGGAGGCGTCGGGCTTGGGCTAGCGATCACTAAGCGTTTAGTTACTGCCATGGGAGGCACTATCGACGTTTTCAGTAAAGAACACAAAGGGAGCGTATTCACGGTAAAAATTCCTTTGAAGCTCGAATCCGATAATCACACTACCGTAGCTATCGGCAATTTAGACGAACACGTTAAAAGCAGTATTTCGTCCATTAGTTTTCTTAATTTAGAAGCCTCACTAGAAGATTCTTTAAAAAGCCTCTTCTCCAACTGGGGGCTTCGATTTTCCAGCACAGACTACAACCTACTAATAGCATCAGCTATTGCTAATAGTGAAACCGATGCATGCGACTTAGCCGCGAGGGGAAAAGTGGCCTCAAGTGGGCAAAACTACATCGTAATCTGCAATAAGCTGCATGTAGCCGCCCTAAGGAAAGACGGTCATGAACATCTGATCACAACTCCTGTACTGCTCACCCAGACAAGGAAAATACTCTCCGTGCTTTGTGATCCAGCAATTGGTGCCCAATCACCGATACTCAGACGAAGTATCTCTACCAAACCATTAAAAATTTTGCTCATTGAGGACCATCAGGCAACTCAAGACACTTTAGCGAGTTTGATGGAACAAGAAGGACACTCAATTGACGTCGCGGATAACGGCGAAGAAGGCCTAAAGCTCCTGAAAGCAAAATCATATGATATTATTTTTATGGACATTCACATGCCAGTAATGGACGGCATCGAATGCACAAAACGAATACGCTCAGATTTCCCTAAAGAAAGCCAACCTTGGATTATCGCCTTTACCGCCAACGCTCAAAAATCCGCAGCCCTCGAACTCCAAGAGGCCAAAGTCGACGAAATTCTCTACAAGCCGGTCAAACTAGAAAGGTTACACGAATCTCTAGAAAATTTTCATCTTAATCACTCGTCCACGCAAAGTCCGGATTTTTCAAATTGAGAGATTCTTCCCTTCTCGGATACAAAAAAAGCGAATCGTTTTTCAACGACTCGCTTTTTTTAAATGTGGCAACCCGGCAGGGACTCGAACCCCGACTAGCTGAACCAAAATCAGCTGTGCTACCATTACACCACCAGGTTACATTTAAGAAGTCGCATAAGTTGGTAACTAATACCAAATCCGTCAAGTGCTGAAATTAATAAATTTTGTGAAAGATTATTGAAAGTTTCTAAACCAAGGATTGACGGTAAACGGCGTCTCTGACTTAACGAGTTTTTAATGTCAACTGATTCAACAAAGGCTTCTAAAGCTAAGTACAAACGCATTATTCTTAAACTCAGTGGAGAAGTTCTCCGCTCCTCCGAGACCGGTGATCCAATTGACTGGGGGACATTAAAACGCATTTGCGGCCAAGTGAAGGAAGTCCATGAAATGGGTGTCCAAGTTTGTATCGTAATCGGCGGTGGCAATATTTTCCGAGGACTAGCAGGTTCACGGGAAGAAGGCGTTGATCGCACCACAGGTGATTATATGGGAATGCTTTCAACCGTCATCAACGGTTTGGCTTTCATGGAATGCCTGGAAAAGATGGGCGTGAACACACGCGTGCAGACTTCCATCCCAATGAATCAGGTAGCTGAACCTTTCATTCTTAGACGAGCGATTCGTCACTTAGAGAAAAAACGGGTCGTTATATTTGTCGCTGGTACAGGAAACCCCTACTTTTCCACCGACACAACTGCTGCTCTCCGCGGAAGCGAGATCGAAGCAGAAATTATTATGAAGGCCACTAAAGTAGACGGCGTTTACGATAAGGACCCGATGAAATTCGATGATGCGGTCAAATACGATCAGCTGTCTTACATGGATGCAATCGAGCAACGCCTAAACATCCTCGACAGCACTGCCTTTTCACTCTGTATGGATAACTCGGTCCCGATTCTCGTCTTTGACCTCAACAACGAAGGCAGTATCAAACGCGCTGTCCAAGGTGAAAAAGTTGGCACTCTCGTTTGCTAAGCAAATAATCGCTTAACACAGCAAAAACCTCTTAAAAAAACAGAACGAATACTAACCCGCTGAGAACTATGGACGAATCAGAATATTTCGACCAAATGGAAGAGAATACACAGAAAGCTCTCGACCACGCGAACCACGAATTTAGCAACATCAACACCGGTAAAGCCAATCCAGGGATGGTTGAAGCAATCACGGTGGACGCTTACGGCTCCCAAATGAAAATCAAGGAAATGGCAGCGATTTCAACGCCAGATATGCGCACCATCGCTATCACACCTTGGGATCGCTCTCTACTTAAAGCAGTAGAAAAAGCCGTACTCACAGCAAACCTCGGCATCACACCCACAGTGATGGGAGACACGGTACGTCTTCCTCTCCCTGAACTTACAGGTGAACGCCGCCAAGAACTCGTGAAGCTAGCAAACAAACACGCTGAAGATTCTCGCGTTCGCGTTCGAAATTCCCGTCGCGAAGCCATCGATGGTCTCAAAAAATTACAAAAGGCCGGGGGCATCACTGAAGACGACCTCAAAAGCGACGAAAAAGAGATCCAAACGATGACCGACGACGCTATCAAAAAGATCAACGAACTCCTCGCTAAAAAGGAGAAGGACTTAACTACGGTTTAAAGTCTAAAAAACAATTTCAAAAGCGGTCGATGTCACTATCGGCCGTTTTTTGCGTCTGGCCTTTAACTCAATTATAGCAGCTAATTTATTGGTTGAACTAATCACCTCGGTTAAACGATATAGTGATACGCTTCATGGGATCGAACACTTCTTCCCACGAATAAAGAACCTATGGACAAAAAAATTAAGCGCATCGTCATAAAGCTTGGGACCGGCATACTAACAACTGGTATTGGCATCGTAGATACTGAACGAATTAACGCGCTCTGTCATCAAATTGCGGAGGTTCGTAAACGCGATATCGAGGTTCTCATAGTAAGCTCTGGAGCCGTTGGCATGGGGATGGGTGCGATGAACCTTAATCATCGTCCTAACACACTCATCAAAAAACAAGCCTGCGCTGCCATAGGCCAAAGCCGACTCATCCAATGTTGGCAAGAGGGCTTTAACCCCCACGATCTAATAGTAGGCCAGATTCTCCTCACTCACGAAGGCCTCCGCATTCGCAATCGCTACGTAAACGCCAAGGCCACGATTGACCAAATGCTCGCCTATGGCGTTCTCCCAATTATCAATGAAAACGATAGCATAAGCACGTTTGAAATTAAGTTCGGAAACAACGATGTCCTCGGAGCAATGGTCTCGAGTCTCACAGAGTCCGATCACCTACTCATTCTCTCAACTGCCCCTGGATTGATAGACATGGACGGTAGCGGAGAAATAATTACAGATGTAGAAGAGATTACGCCCGCAGTAGAAGCCCTAGCTAAAGATACAAGTTCCCCAACTGCAGTTGGAGGAATGGTCACCAAAATCGAAGCTGCTAAAATCGCAACTAAATCCGGGTGCGAAACCTACATCGCCGACGGCAATAAACCAAACATCATTCTAGATATTTTAAATGACGATTACATAGGCACCCGTTTTCACGCCAACCAAAACCCTATGGTTTCCAAAAAGCGATGGCTCGCCTACTTCCAACGTCCACAAGGTTCCATTACTATAGACGAAGGAGCAGTTAATGCGATCATGATGAAAGAAAGCAGTTTGCTCGCTCCAGGAATCGTCGCTTCGGAAGGCGAATACTTACACAGTGACATCGTAGATATCAAAGGTGAAAATGGAGAAATTATCGCTCGCGGCGAGTGCAAGTTTTCCAGCCATGAAGTCGAAATGATCGCCAACAACAAGTACCAAAAACTAGAAGAGCTCTACCCTGACCGAAAACAAATAGAGGTCGTTCATCGCGATTTTTTAGTATTGCTTTAACAACGACGCCAAAACTTCAATAAGCTCGTCTTATTTGCGACATAGCCAAAGGGTTGGTCTTCAACCTACTTCGTAGGTCACTCGTTCAACTAGACCAAGTAGGTTGCATGAGTGTGTTGTCATTTCGCGTTTCAGCACCGCCGCCCTCCCTTACAATACGACAGACTGAAGATAGTTCGCCTACCTTCCTACATATCCGAATCGAAAGGGACTTGCAGGGCTGCCCCTAAAACGCCCGATAATTCCGGCAAGGAGGATAAGCTTCGTACCTTCTAAGCGACCAAAGGGTAAGCGTCCGCTCTAGAGCGTCTGGTGCTTGATGCTACGATTTGATATTATGTTAGGATGTCTCAAATCGAAACGGATCGCTGCTATGTTT
>JAKYXN010000140.1 GCA_022538095.1 Puniceicoccaceae bacterium K14
TGTCTCGTGTATCGGGTTCCCTTGCTTTTGCTCATCCGCGAAGACTATACGAAAAAACGAACAATAGGAAGGAGGTCGATTCTGTGTCGCTTACATTCATGGTGACGAAAAGTTCTGAATGATGTTATTATTCTGAGAACTTTATATTCAAAAATGAAGCCGACACGTCCAGGACTTAGGGGTAGGGGCAATGTAAATACTAGTGCGATTTGGGATTTTGCAATCGATAGGTGGGGATTTTAAATATGAAGAACAAAACCGTAAACATTTTAAGGGTTATTGCTATTCTCGTATGCTTAACTTCTTTCACGAATGGACAACAATCAAACTTACAACATCGGGCTGTGTATGCAGATCCAGAGATGGTAAGGACATTTATTCTTGATGCAATTTCGGACAATGTAGAACTGAATGAATTCGTTGATGAAATAGGTTTTACTGAATCCTTTCCATTTTCCTTTTCGTATTACTATCCTAAGGAATGGCCGGATATGCTTACAAGCCAAACGCAAACTCGTTCATTTGCGAAATTGGGTAATTGGAAGATCATTTTTGGTCCAAGGGAAAGAGATGGAGCAAAATGGAGTAGTCGGTATGCGATAAGAAGTATCGTGAGGACTAAAAGTGTTTATAGCAAAAAAAAGACGACAAAGTGTATGTTCGCCAAACAACTTTGGTGCTTGATTTGAAGCCGGCTAGGAAATCGAGTGATTGGGCTGAGGGTAAAAGTTAGAAAGCTTAAGCTTGATGGTTGGTACGCTTTTGAAACCGACCTTGAAGACAATGGTAAATTAATGAAAGGCTCGACTTTTAAGTACATCAACGGTGGCGGATCATACCTGAATATCGAAGATTCTAAGCCTGAGACCGGTGCTTCAGTTTTTGGGATTCCTTTTCGAGGCTTTGTTTCGGAAGGACGTTTAATCCCTCTGCAGAATTGATGTGCCCAGAGAATACTGGACAGGAGATTCTCTGTAATAGAGGATCAATATATGAAAAATAACATGTAAGTAGCTGGTTAAGAGCTTATTATGCAAAAAGATATGTAGACAATTGAAGACATCGTGCAGCGGACTTAAAATCCGTTGTCCGCAAGGACGTGGGGGTTCAAGTCCCCCCCCGGGCACCAATTGATTGGAAAGGGGTTCGATCGTCGAGTGACGTAATCGTACTAATGCATTCCCCATTTTGTGCCACTGTTTTTGCTTGGCATAAATAGAAACCTTGGCTCCGCAGTCGCTGGCTATTTCTTTGGTTCGATTGCTAAATTAATGCAATTAATTTGCGTTAACTATTGACCATGTTGCAATTAAATTGCAATAAAGGTCGAATGAGTTTCGCAAAACGAGAATCGGTGCAACAGGTGGAGGAGGGAAATGATCTGTCCCCAAAATTCGATGAAAATGGATTGATCCCTTGCGTGGCTCAACACGCTTTCACGAAGGAAATTTTGATGTTCGCTTACATGAATGCGGAAGCATTGAGGGCGACGCTTGATACAGGTTTGGCTCACTATTGGTCGCGCTCTCGCCAGAAGCTTTGGAAGAAGGGCGAAAGCTCTGGTATGACGCAAAAAGTTGAACGGGCCTTGATTGATGATGACCAGGACTGTGTTGTTCTTGAGGTGAGTCTAGACGTTCCATCTGTAGGGGGTGAAGAAGCGTCATGTCATGTCGGATACAGAAATTGTTTCTATCGAAAAATTGAACTTGGTAATACCTCGGATACGAGAAGTTTGGTATTTATAGAAAACGAAAAAGCTTTCGATCCTGAAGCGGTGTACGGAGATGCTCCAAACCCGACGCAACTTTAATTCGGCGATCTTGCGAGAGACATTGTAATGAAAACGTTATGAATGAATCGGCTTTTAATGTCGTGATCGTGGGAGCGGGTCCAGCAGGTTTGGGCTGCGCTTTGGCTTTGCAAGAGATAGGAGTGGAAAGCCTTGTGATCGTGGAGAGCGAGAGAGTGGGAGCTTCTTTTCAGCATTGGCCTGAGGAAATGCGTTTGATAACGCCTTCTTTTCATTCAAATCCGTTTTTTGCTACCGACTTGAACGCTGTAAGTCCACGTACCTCACCAGGAGATCTTTTCGGAGCGGAGCATCTTTCAGGAAAACAGTATGCCGCCTATTTGAAGGCGGTTGTGGGTCACTATGAGCTTCCAGTGAGGGAAGGTTGCCGAGTAAATAAGGTGCGATCTGATTTAGATGGTTTCACTCTCGAAGTATATGAGGAGACGATCAAGGCCCGCTTCGTGATTTGGGCGACGGGTGAGTTCTCATTTCCTGATTTGGATCCATTTCCGGGGGCGGGTCTTTGCCGGATTGCTCCGCAGGTAGGAAGTTGGCAAAGAATTCAAGGTGACGAGTTTGTCGTAATTGGTGGATACGAGAGCGGGATGGATGCGGCTTATCATCTTGCAGCTCGCGGTTCTAAAGTGAAGGTTTTGTCTCGAGGAGAGCCGTGGAAAATCGATGATCCGGATCCAAGCGTATCATTGAGCCCATTCACAAAAGAGCGTCTCGCTCGGATTGCACGGGCGTTGCCTGGAAGCATCGAATTATTAGGGGGGCGTGAAGTGATTGAAGTGACGCACGATGGTGGAGCCTATCGCATTTTTACCTTGGACGGAGATTCGTTCGTATCGTCTCAAGCGCCGATTCTGGCGACCGGATTCGAGCCAGGGATTAAGAGACAGGTTTCGTCTTTCTTCGAATGGAACCAAAGCAGGCCAGTATTTAGTGAAGTGGATTCTTCAACCTTGTATCCTAACTTATTTTACTCGGGGCCTTCTTTGCTCCATCGCGACTCGAAGTTCTGTTTTATCTACAAGTTTCGAGCACGTTTTGGCGTGATCGCTCAAGAAATCGGCAAGCGTTTGGAACTGGATACGTCTAGCTTATCAGAATGGAAAAAAAGGGGATTTCTCATCGAGGACATCGACTGCTGCGTGGACTGTAAGTGCGAAGTTGAGACTTCCACTGTTGAGGAGGCCGTTTTGTAGTGTTCCGTCAATTTCCTCTCTACATGAGATCGCTCTGGTTCGGAAGAGTTGATTGGTTGCAGCGTTTTTTGAGCTTTCCGCTCGTGAGTCTTGTTCTGCTTTTCGTTCCCTCGGTGATAGCAGTGACTCAGGCCAACGCGTTGGCAGACCGCTTATTTTATCCGCTCGAATCGGCGATCGCTCGGACGCTGGAATGGTTGGCCAAGCTGCCAATGCCTCTCGCAGAGATATTAGTAGGCGACTATGGAATAGTGGCCATGTTGCCTTTCCTGCTCCTCTATGCTTTGCCCACGATTGTTTTCTTTTCGCTGCTAATTGCATTTTATAAGTCGACTGGCTTGATGGATCTCATTGTCCAACGCTTGCATCCATATTTGAACCCCTTCGGTTTGGGGGCTCACGATTTGACTCGTGTTATTATGGGGTTCGGCTGCAATGTCCCTGCAGTGGTATCGACAGGTTCCTGCCACGCTTGTAATCGTTCTGCCTGCGTTTCGGCAATTTCGTTTGGCTCTGCTTGTTCTTATCAATTGCCGGCAACACTAGCAGTCTTTGCAGCGGCAGGAATGAGTTGGTTAGGAGGGATCTACCTTGTGACATTGGGGGTTACGACTTTGGTCTACATGCGATTTACGGCACCCAAACCGCTGCGAGAGGTTAACACGCGACTTCTTCCTGCAAAATCAATCCGATTGCGATCAGTTGATTTTAAATTTATTTGTAAAAATATATTGGATACTGTTCGTTCCTTCCTTTCAGTGGCTGTCCCAATGTTTTTCTGCATCTGTTTTATAGCTTCGATCTTGAAATTATCAGGGATATTGAATTTTCTGGCCCAGACTATAGGTAGGGGTATGGCCTTGTTTAATTTGCCTGCCGATGCGGCTATCGCTATAGCGATGGGATCAATACGGAAGGATGGGTTGGCTATTGGGGTGCTTCATAGCGATTGGGGCTCGTTGAAAGTTGCTCTGGAATCGCCGTCGCAAGTTCTCACGATTGTTTATCTGGCAGGGGTTCTGTTGCCATGCTTAGTAACGCTCCTTACTATAGGGCGAGAGATGGGGGGACGTTTTGCGGGGCGATTGGCCCTGCGTCAAGCGGCATGGGCTATAGGCTTTAGCGTAGCTATTGCGTGGGGTGGATTACTAGTTGAGACAATATTATGAGTATGAAACGATTGCCTGTAACGGTGCTTTCCGGGTTCTTAGGGGCGGGAAAAACTACCTTGCTAAATTACGTGCTGAATAATCGCGAAGGACTGCGAGTGGCAGTTATTGTTAACGATATGAGTGAGGTGAATATCGATGCTCGCTTAGTAGAGGAAGGCGGCGCTGCTTTAAGTCGCCAAGAGGAAAAACTGGTAGAGATGAGTAACGGCTGTATCTGCTGCACGTTACGAGAGGATTTGATGACGGAGGTCAAGCGTTTGGCGGCAGAGGGGCGTTTTGATTATCTACTGATAGAATCAACGGGCGTGTCTGAGCCAATGCCAGTGGCCGAGACATTTTTCTTCCGCGACGAGTTTGGCAGCGCTCTCGAAGATATCGCTCGTTTGGATACTATGGCAACTGTAGTGGATGCATACAATTTCCGACGCGACTACACGTCGCCTGATCGCCTACCTGATCGCAAGTTAGAGGTAGAAGAAGGGGACCAAAGAAGCATTGTTAATCTGTTGATTGATCAAGTAGAGTTTGCTGACGTTATTGTCCTTAGCAAACTGGATCTTGTGAACGAAGTGGAGAAGGCGGAGGTTATTGCGGTGATCAAGGGACTGAATGCCAAGGCTCGTATTGTTGAATGCTCTAAAGGGGCTATACAAGTATCCAATTTATTAAATACGGGTCTGTTTAGCTATGATGAGGCATCGCAAACGCCGGACTGGCTGAAGGCAATTTACGAAGAGCCTATGTCGGAGACAGAGGAGTATGGCATTCGCAATTTTATTTACGAAGCGAGACGACCGTTTCACCCGCAGCGTTTATATTCGTTTTTGCGGAAGCAGTGGCCAGGGGTCGTTCGTGCCAAAGGATTTTTTTGGTTGGCGACCCGCATGGAGCATTGCGGCGTGCTATCATTAGCAGGTGCGCAAGTGGAGGCAGAGCCCGCTGGTCAATGGTTTGCAGCAGTGCCTCGGGAAAATTGGCCACAAGATACGGAATCTCGTCAATTTGCCAATCGGTATTGGAAGGAGCCTTAGAGCCTGTAAGAATTTTTGTGTAACTGGCGTCTGATGTGCTTTAAAAAAGAAAGCATATCATATGAAAGAAAAGATTAGAGAAGAGCTTCTGGA
>JAKYXN010000141.1 GCA_022538095.1 Puniceicoccaceae bacterium K14
TGTTCTTTATCATCGAAAACTTGATATAACTTTTGCATCCTATTGCAAATCAATTACTTGAGAACTTACACATTTTGTCCACACGGCCTAGTATTCTCGGGAGTCCTCTTGCGATAAATTAGTGACTATTAGGTTATCCCACCCGAGTTTTGTTTGCCAGGTTCGAAACCCTAATCGACCACTTTCATGTGTTGGATTTTTCTTTATATCGGTGTGGTCGATTACAAGGATACCATCTACTTAATACTGGATACGATTTCCTTGTTTTAGTATTTTGATTGAATAGGTTTGCCCAGATCTCGCAGTTCCAATTCCACTCATTTCCGCCAAGTAGGGATCGAAAGTTGGAACATCGCGTAAACGATATCTCGGTGATTCTGGTGTGCCGTTAGCGAGATGAGTCAAAATGTATCCAGTTAAGTCGGCACCGGAATCATCTTTACCATGATAATTACTGTATTCCCCGGTAAGGCGCGTTTTACGGGTTGAATACAAATCAGTACCCGAGCGAGACTTGAAGCAGAAGAAAAAATTCATATTGTTGGAATCGATAAATGATTCGACGATGTGCACATCGAATTCAATTTGTACATCGCCGTTAAAGTCCTTATCTAACCAGACAGTGCCCACGTTACCTTTCCGATTTGCATCTACCAACAAATGTCCATCGACGATTGCGGCTGTACTACCAGACATTGCGCCTTCGAACCAAAAATCGGTTCCTTCGAGCTTATCCCCGTTTCCCAAAAAATCTCCACTGAAGTTCGAAAAATCTTCCGAATAAGTATTTGGAGATAGTTGCTCTCGTTTTGTCTTTTCTTGTTCAATACGAGTTTCTGTTCCGCTTGGAATCAGAGATTTTGAAAAAAGTCCATTAGGTGGTTGCGTGGCTGCTATAACGACTAGTGCCCCAAAGCTCAGTGTAACGTTAAGAAGAAAACCTAAGCGTACTTTTTTCATATTTTCGATAATCCGAAAAATTCTGAATATGTCTATTCAATATGATACATGCATTCTTTCGAAAGGCTGATTATGTGAGGTTCCCAGGGTGGCACCAGGACTATAATTCTACAGAGTAGCTTGATTACTTCAATACTATCGAGTTGTTTAAGTAGCCGCTAGAATGACACGCTCCGCATCAGGTTGGGATGTAGTTGCTTCTTTTTGGAGGGGCTAAGGTCTAATCGTCTTCCTCGTCAATTTGAGATATTCGAATGGGATATCAAATCGAAACCTGTGCTAAGAGAGATGCTTACTTAGAAACGCATATGGTGCAAGCTGGAAAATCGATGTATCGTACCGGTTGTGTTTTTTTTAATTGTCCTGAAATAATAAATACAGGAACGGGTGGATATCAACCCGAGGTTGGAGTACTTTTATTGTTCGATTAGTCGCCCAGTTCTCGTTCGATCACGATGACTGAAGCGATATCATCAGGTGCAGTTTGGGGGAGGCGTATCACAACTCCATCCTTGGTCTCGTCGATTTTGAGGTCTTTGTCTTTATCCGCAAGGAGGTAGGCTCGAGATGGTTTTAGCCTCTTCTCTGTTATCCGCAGTTTCTTGTCTTCTGGCCAATTGAAAACGTGAGCGTACAATTTTTCGCCTTTCATCGAATACCGTCCCCACTCAGGCCTTTCAAAGGGACTTGCACTGGAGCCGTATATGCTTTCGCTGTTTACGTCCATCCAACGCCCGATGGTTGCCATCGATTTCAAGCTGGCCTCCGGGATTGTGCCGTCGCCTTTCGGACCGATGTTTAGTAAGTAGTTGCCACCCTTGGATACAATGTCGATGAGATTCTGGATGAGTTTTTTGTCGGACTTCCAATCGTGGTCGTGTTCGCTGTATCCCCATGTGGTGTTCATGGTCATGCAAACTTCCCAGTCTACTCCAGATACGCCAGTGGCTGGGATGCGTTGTTCAGGTGTAGAGAAGTCACCGTGTGTAGAACTTAAGGGCTCGGATAAGGTGTGGCTGTAGAGCCTGTTGTTGCTGGCAATTTCTGGTTGAAGCTTGCGAACCATGGTCATCAACTCGTCGGCTTGCCAAAAGGGTCCCTCGGCGCTCTTCTTTGAATAGTCCCACCAGGCAATATCCACGGTCCCATAGTTTGACATTAGTTCTTCGACTTGCTGGTGCAAGTGCTTCACGTAAAGCGTATGGTTTCGCGGCCCATTGGGTGACGGTTTACCTTTCAATGGGTGAGGGAGAATGTCAGCGGCTTCGTAGTCATATTGGTGGTGGTGCCAGTCGATGACTGAGTGGTAAAAGCCGACTTTCAATCCTTCCGCCCGGCAGGCCTCGGTGATTTCCCGACACAGGTCGCGGCCGACCAGATCCATGGCATCATAAGTGGTGACAGCTGAATCATGGAGACTAAATCCGTCATGATGCTTTGTCGTGAAAACAACATATTTGCAACCTGCTTGTTTCGCCAATCTCGCCCACTGTTTTGCGAAGTCCGGGTTGGGGCGAAAGAGGGGCACCGCCTCGTGGGCATAGGACCAGGTATCTGCCTTCACGCGGTTCTGGATCCATTCCATGCCGCCTTTTTCCTGGACCTGATTTCCCTGCCAATTTCCAGCAAGACCTGAATACAATCCCCAATGCACAAACATACCGAACCTGGCTTCGCGCCACCATGCCATACGAGCATCGCGTTGCTCGGCCGTTTCTTGGTCGTTGTCCTGTTCTCCAGTCGCAAGCGAGATTAGCAGAAAGGAGCCTATGAGCATTGTTAAGAGTGCTTTCATAATATGGGGGTCATTGCTGTACACCGAGGCGAGACGATGGTAGTTTCGGCTGAGGGGCCAAGTCTGCTGAGGTAGATTTTCATAGGGTCGTTTTGTTTCAATGAATAAAATGGTGACACTTGACGAATGAAGCGAGGAAACAAGAGCAGAGATTTGCCGTGGTTGGCTGGAGCGATTTGTTGTAGTTACTTGTATCTACTATCCGATGACGTGATTATGTATCTCTAGGCCGGTCGGCTCTTTGGCAATTTGTATGGTTTGTCTTCGATCGTTTTGATGCAGGTGTGACGTACCTTCAAAGCATTTCCTTCTGAGAAAACTTAAATTTGCTGCCTATGCTATACCTGATTACTTCTCTAACGAGATATGGGCTCGCACCCTCGGGAATTTCTTCTTCTTTGGTGAGAAATCCGTAGTAATCATGACTTTCAAGAAGATCCTGTTCTCTTTCTTTCAGTTGATTACAGGCGTATGAATAGCCTGAACACCGGCAATTTCAGTGCATTTTATTATCCGCTTCTGAGACGCATCCGGTTGTTTCGTGCTTTGTGTTCGACCTCGGCTAGTCCGAGACTTTCCAAAAGCGGTGGAATGTACATGGCAAACCGACCACGAAAGTTCTTCTTCAATCCGTACCAGCCGCCAATAGGGTTGTTCTTCGACCGTGCCCAGTGTTCGATCGTCCCATCTTTTGTCTGTTGCTTCTCGTCCTTGCTTCCCAATTCTATCCAGTCGCCGTGTTCCTTTAGCATCGCTGCAAGGTCGTCGATGCATCGTAGGTCATAGTGCAAAATCGTTTTTCCCACCGTGCATACAAGAATGTCATCACCGTCCTTTTCGTCCACGTGCATTGTATACGAGCTATTGCCTGGTGGCGTTTTGAGTTCGAGCGGTTTGTCTTTCGAACCTATTTTCTTTTGGTAGTTGGGCATCAATCGTTTTCCTCGGCCGCCGACTTCAGGTCGCCAGCGAATTGGTTGAAAGCTTCGTCAAAGGAGGGGATCATTCTTGCGAAGAGCGGAAAGATCGGCCCGCCGATCTTTTCAGACATCGTGAAGAGTGTTCCACCCTCTGAGTTTGGAGTCAGGGTATAAGCACGAGTCCCCATAGCGTCGCCCCATGAAAGGCGCTTGTGAGGTTCAAATTCTTTGACCTTCAGCTTGAATGTCCGTTCTGGTGCGAGTGTCGAGCGAAGCTGAATTTTCTCTCCCGGCGCGATTTTGCCCGTTAGATCAACGATGGTGCTATTCCACGATTTGAATCTGTCCGCGTCGGTTAATAGCTTCCATATCGTCTGGGGCGGGGCGGCAATGTTGATGGCAACGGTGGTTTGGCGACTGAAGGTTTTTTTGATAGTTGTCGCTTGGGAGCTGGCCGGTGAATGTGTTTCGCTCATTGCATGTCTCTTTTGTTTTGTGCGGATAATGCGGAGGGGTTGATTCGTAGCAGCCTTGCCTGAGAGGAGTCAATCACGCAGCCGGTCGGAATTGTCACCAATGACTAGGTATGCCAATGAATTTTTCATTGAGCTTCCAAGCCTCAATGATAATTCCATAGCGTATTCTTTTGAGGGGTGTCGTTTTTTAAACCGTGCTCGTCTAGAGTGAGGTCAATATCTACAAGCAATCCGTCATTGTCGCCTTTTCTTAGAGCTGGATTTTTGACGGCCATTTCGAATTCCCCGATAAGCTTCCAATGGTTATTGCCCCTTGGGAGCTAAAGCCCGATTCTAAACCATGCATCTGTACTGAGACAGGAATTTTGTCGAGGTTGATGACCGAAGCTCTTGATAGACATTCGAAGGAGATGTCAGTAGCTCGATCCGAGCTTGATTCTTCGATACTCCATGAGAGCGGCTTTTTCAAGTCCTGCACTGAATTGTCAAGCAGCGAGACATATCTGATGTAGTGGTGAAACAGATTGTTTGGGGGGGGAGCAGACTCAGGCGATTCGCGAAAACGAGGGTGTTGTAATGAGAGAGTGGATTGTTTCGGATGATGGGAAAACTTGGACCAATGCTATTTTGGGTGTTGGTCTGCGATTTTGGGTCCTTCACAGGGATCTCGATATTTTGTAACGGTTTTGAAGTGTGGGTAGATTAATGGCGCAGATCGTTTTGTTTAAAGAGTGGCCTGTTTAGGTCGGGAGCTGGGTGAGATGTGCGTGCAATGTGTATCGAACTGTTAACTCACCAGTTTCATAAAAATGTATCCAAATAGCGGATATAGTTTTGCAAGTAGCTGATTGGCAGCTCATTGTTTCGGCAACCACACTAAAACAAGAGCAAACCAAAAAGCCACTAAAAGTGAAGTTGCCAAAAC
>JAKYXN010000142.1 GCA_022538095.1 Puniceicoccaceae bacterium K14
TCCATGCTTAACGGTTTCATGGAAGAGGCACCCTAACTGCTTTTTGAGAAAAAGCGCTATTAAAATGCGACTATTTTAAAGAAAGTTGCTCTAGCTGGAATCCAATATCGAAAACAAAGTCACACAATCCTCCACCAACCTCAAACAAATGAGCACTGGCAGCAGAAGCAATCAACACACTAACAAGCAGGGCCTCAAAGGGGCCCGTCCGCAATTCTTGTCATCACGATTAAAAAGTGGCCTCGCTACGATTACATCTAGTACCAAAACTAAAATTACAAAGGTCGCGGATTGACACTTATTAGGAGACCTTGCCGAAACCAGCCCAACCCGATTCCTAGCGCTCATAATAGGTACCTCGCGCCAGCCTCGCCGAACTGACGCCAAAAAGGGTTGATTAAGCAACCAGTGTATGATCTCTCTGGAATCCCCACCCCAAATACAGGACCCTAATTAACTTGCGACCAAACTACGCTACGAATGATTCGCGCCGTACTTCCCCTTCTCGCCCTTTCCTTTCCCTTTTCGTCTCTTGCCCAGGTCTACGAATTCACAGGCGACGGCGACACCAACGGTTGGGGAGATAACGAAAACTGGAAGCAAGGCGCTCAAGATCCAGCTAACAGTTTCCCCGAAAACGGAGCGGAAGCCATTGTAGACGGCGTGAGCGGACTCCTAAGCGCGGAGCTCTCCAAAAACATCACTCTCAGCAGTTTCCAATTAGCCCCTAACCAACAATTCAGCCTCAACCTCGACGGCAATACCCTCGACGTGGGACAGCTTCGGGAATTCGGAGTAACCAGCATAATACGCGACGGAACACTCATCGTCGATAACCTCGACATAGGCGACCTCCGCGTCGTCAACACGACCTTCAACATCGCTGGCGGCACTATCACCGGGAGCGGACTTCAACTCTGGAGCGGAACCACCGCCACGCTCGCGGGTACCCTCAGCATCGGTGCAACGGGACTAGCTTCCGGCGATTCCGATGCAAAATTCGTCAACGCAGGAGGCAGCATTTTCAAGGAAAACACCGACGACCTCGCAACCGTCAGCGCCCCCTTCGAGCAATCAGGAGGCAACCTCAACGTATCGCTAGGCACTCTCAGTTTCACCAATTCAGCCACGTTCACTGGCGGTGATATTGAAGTATCAGGTAGCGACAACGCGATCCGCTTCCAAGGAGCAACCTCGGTGCTCAATACGATGCTAAGCTTAAAGTCGGGTGCAACCATGGCCTTCACTGGCCCCCTCACTGGCCAGGGGATTGATGTCGCCGAGGGAAGCGAGGGCATGGTATCGATCTCGGTAGACAATGATGGCATATTCGGCGTTTCCGACTTCAATGGAAAAGCGAACAGCCCGATTGCCCTTAACACTGGTACCCAAGACACCAATACACCAGCGTCAAACTCAGGCGTTTTCATCTGGGGAGGGGGAGTTTTGGACGACTTCACCAACAACTCCGAAATGCGCATCGAATCTACCGGAGCCTCCTTCAGCGGACGGGGACTGACAGGTCTCTTGAGCAACAACGAAACGATGGAAGTGGATGCCTCAATAACGCTCAAGGCAATTTCCGTCATTCAAAACGAAGTCGGCGGTACCTTAGAGGCAGCCAGCGGCACCATCAAGCCATTTACAGGAGACCTTGAGCAAACCGGCTTCGCCAACCTCGGCACGATCGATACTCCTTTCTCGAAAGGAGGTCTCAACATCCAGACGCGCATAATCAATCGCGGCGAAATCATCATCAACAAAGGTTCGATCAACTTCAGCGGCCCACTAACCGAGCTAGGAGGCCAGGTCACCCTTAGCCCACACAGCTTTGAGGATGGTTTCGAGACTGCGCTCAATTTGGGAGGAGACAGCGACATCTCGCACACCATTAAAGATCTTCTTTTCATGGGCAATGCCCCCGCTGGAGATAAAGGCGGCGCGCGAGCCATTTTTGGGCGCGGCCAGTACACGGTTGCCGGGGAAATGTCCTCCAGCGCAGGAGCCGCTTCAGATCAATTCGGCGTACTCATCGAACACGGTACTTGGAAATCCGATACAGGAGGATCCTTCGCTTTCGACGAAAACCTTCCCCTCGAAGTCGGTGGAGAAAACATTTACCCCCTTTTCCAACTGGACAAACCACTCAGCAATAGCGGCCATATGGAAATCACCCGCGCCACGATAGTCGGCGAAGAAACCTTTTCCAACCATGGAACAATCACCGCTCGACGCCTCGAACTTGGCAACGACGACGCTTCAGGCAAACTCACCAACGAACGAGACCTCATCCTTTCTAGTGCCGCCACATCCCTTATCGATATCGAGGACGGAAGCTTTTTCCTAAACAAAGGCGAGAATGCAGTCCTTTCACTCGTTGCCAGCGCCGCCATAGAAAGCCCCTTGGACTCCACCCAGGTCGGCTTCGAAAACTCAGGCACTATCAAAACCGTCGCTCCCAATAACGGTAAGTCGATCAATGTTCTGTTCAGGCAAAAGGGATCCAACGCGGCGCTCATCGAAGCAGCCGCTGGAGCGGGTAACCTGACCATCAGAAGGAAAGCGGAAATCGAAGAGGGTACCATAAAATCCGCTACAACCATTTTCTTCACCGATGACGTCGAATGGGGAAAATCCGCAACTCCTCAGATCGAACTCGTTGATGGAGGAGAAATAAACTACTTCGGCAATGGCAAAACTTTCACCCTGCTCGACCACCTGTTCGGTAGCGGCAAGGGAACCTTTGAATTGGACTTCGGAACGATCGCTCCAGAAGCAGGAGCGACTAAAGATTTGGACTTCAGCGAAGAGACGGAATTCGTAGTCGCTGGCGGCCAACTTGGCGTATCCGGTGCAACCCTACGCAACTTCGGCAACATCGCCCAAAAAGGCGGCGAACTTCACGGAGCCTTCATCAACGCCGGCATCTATACGCTGACCGCCGGTACCTTCGCAGACGCCGATTTCACAAACCTCAATACCTTCAACTGGAACGGCAACAGCCTCTCAGGCGACATCGACAACACCAACAACTTCACCAGCGAGGGCCCTCGCCCCGCAATGAACATCACAGGCAACACTCGTCTGATCACAGGCTCCACTCTTACCAACAACGGAATGGTGAGCCACTCCGGCCGAATGGATGTAGAAGCAAACACTACAATCAATCTCGTCTCCGGCACCTACCAATTCATCAACAGCGGCAGCCTTCTAAAACTCGAAGCCGGACTCAACAGCACTCTTTTCCAAATCCAAAACGGCGCTACCCTCCTCGCCACCTACGAAGACACCTTAAACAGCGGCTCCTCCTCCATCAACACCAGCAACTTCGAACTCAACGGCGGCACCATAGAAACGCGCAAAAACGATTCTGGACTCACAATCATCTCAAACGAAATCAGCCTCAACGGAGGCTTCATTCGCGTCGGCGAAGGCGGCAGAATCTCAGTCACCGGCAGCGTCTCCGGCAGCGGCATTGGCAGCCTCATCGTCGGAAAGAACGGCAGATTCAGTCTCAACAATAGCGATCAGGAAAACGAAACAGTTCCCGCCAAAAATATCATCAATGAAGGTACCATCTTAGGCGACGTCGTACAATCCGAGGCTTACGATACCTACGACCCCGATGATGAAGACCTCTTCGTCCCCTCAACCAGTACGATCGAAGGCGACCTCACTCAAACTCCTGGCGACGATCTCAAGACCGTCGTCCGCGCGAACAACGAAGGCGCTTCCACTATCAACGTCGAAGGCGATGCCAACATCGCGGGGCCCGTAGTCCTCATTCTAGACGAGGACTACGAAGGCACCGAAGTCCCCATTCTAACCGCAGACCAGATCACCGGCGCCTGGAACCCACAAGTCCAAATCGTTTCTCCAACCCCGGGTCTCAGCGGCACGATCAGCTACCCAACGCCCCAAAGCGCCATCGTCACAATCGAGCGTGATACAGAAGCAGGCGTCACCCAAGAAAGTTATCAAACATTCGCCTACACTCACTTTAACGCCAATGACCTCAGCGACGAGACCATCTGGGGTCCCCTCGCCGATCCCGATGGCGACGGCGTATCCAATCTTCAATCATTCGCCCAAGGCGATGATCCCACTGACGGCGTCCCGCCGCCGCCAATTATTGCCGACTTCTCGGTAAGCAACGAATGTGACGCCTGTGACAATTGCTCAGAAAGCTGCGACCCAGATCGCTACATCGGCCGCTGCAGGCTCAATCTCCGCGATGATATTTCAGGTTTGAATATCAACCTCATCGACCTTGGCGACCTGACCAATCCAAATGACGACAGAAGCATAAGCTATATCCGCGTAAACGAACCAGCAATTGGCGAAGGCTACTACATAGAAATTGTCGACGAAATTGAACCCCAAGCTTCAGACAGCGACTATTTCGAAATAGAAATAGAACTAAACGAAGGCGAAGCCATCCTCTAGCATCTTTGTTGGGGAGCCTAAACGCTCACAGCTCCCTCTAAAGCATTCGATCCGAATACGACAAAGGTCAGCCAGAAAGGAACATCACCGAAGAACTAAAAAACCGAGGCTGTGACTTGCAGAGCCGAGTCGACCTAAGGCCTGCCCACACGAACTAATCCCCAAACGCCCACTCTTCGATTATATCCAACTCCTCTTCCGTTACGACATGGCCCGGATGAGTGATCAAGTAACTCTCCAGGGGCATATAGCCATCAGCCACCTCATCGTAAATTTCCTCCATCTTCCTAGTGCGAGACTTTTTCGAATACTCTCCCCACTTTGAGAAATTCAACTCCTCCCGGCCCTCTATCACGTGATCGGCAATATACCAAGAAATCGGCGAAATGTAGCTGTACCACGGCCACTTAGTCTCATTCGAATGGCACTCATAACACTTCAATTGCATCACCCCCTTAACCGCCTTCGGACCATCGAAAGCAGCCGTAACGGACCCATTTGAGCGATCAGGCTGCGGTATCTGAATTAGGGCGTGTTCGTGAATAAGACCTCACTATCGCAACCATATCATAATGCATGCGAGGGTGAGCATAGCGGCAAATGTGTGATAGAGCTTTTCA
>JAKYXN010000143.1 GCA_022538095.1 Puniceicoccaceae bacterium K14
CGGATGTCGGCCCCGTTTTCCAACATGTGAGTGGCGCAGGCATGGCGGAAGAGATGGCAGCCTCCTTGGCTGCCAAGACTGGACGCCTTCACGTATTTGCCCACTCGTTCGCTCAGTCGCGAGAGGCTCCAAGGCTGCCCTCGGTCGTTGAGGAAGAGCGTTCGTTCCTGGAGAGCTCCGCTCTCCCCCGCTTTGGCCGCCAGTTCGGGACGGGATTCGGCGAGGTAGCGGGAGATCCAATCGCCCGCTCGTTTCCCTATGGGAACGAAGCGGTCCTTGCTTCCCTTGCCTTTGCGGATCGCCAGCATTCCTCGGGAAAGATCGGCGTCGCCGATCTTCAGATTCGCCAGTTCGAGGCGACGGATTCCGGAGGAATAGAAGGTTTCCAGCATCGCTCGATCTCGCAGGGTGGACGGCGTTTCGCCGGAAGCCAAGGCGAGGCAGCGCTCGACGCTGTCGACCGCCGGAACCGAACGGGGAAGTCTTTTTTCCATTCGGGGCATGGGCATTTCCGAGGCGGGATTGACCGCGATCAGACGGGACTGGCGCAGCCAACGGAAAAAGCTTTTCACGGGGACCAGGCGATTGCGCTGGCTGCGGAAGCTAAGCGGCTGATCGTCCCAGCGCCGACGCTGGGAAACGTGGCGGCGATAGGCGTCCAGGACGCCTTCGCTTACTTCGTCAACGGTTTCAAGGCCAAGGTCTGCGAGCCATTCGCAGAAGGCTCTCAGGTAGTAGCGACGGGCTTCCACGGTTCGGGGAGAGTAGTTCATCTGGCCAAGCCAGACGAGGTAGCGCTCTATAGATTGGGAAGCCGTCGCCATTCTGCAAGTACGTTACGACGCGGCCCTTTCGTCTTTTTCTTCGGGGTCTCGATTTTCGTCGTTTCGGTTAACTTCTTCAGTTCCTTCTGAAGAAGAGCGACTTGCGTCGCTTTCTGGATTCGGAGCGCCCCCGTTTTGAAGCGGTTTTGGCCCCGTGTTCTTTTCGGACTGGCCCGCAAACTCAGCATTCGCCCCCGTAAACTTCGCGTCGTAGTTCAACTTTTCGAGATCGAGCAAGCCGATCAACTGCGGCTTTTCGCTTTCGGCGTCTCCGTCGAAGAGAAGATGATACTCGTACGACGATCCCCGCATCCCACGAATCGAGGCGATGTATTCAAAGTCTTCGAGTCGATCCAAGTGGATTTTCAATTGGGTATTGCTCCAGCCCGTAAACGTTCGCGCGTCCCTACGCGTGAACGTACATTGATCGCGGTCGATTCCTTTCTTCTCGCAACGCTCTTTCACGAGCAAATCGAGAAGACGAAGCAGACGCCGCGTTTGCGGCGGCAGCTCGTCGAGCGAGCGACCAAGGACTTCGTGAGCGATCTTGTTCGCGGCGGCGATGTCGGATAATTCAACCTCGATGTATTCGAGGTTTCCTTCTCGCTTGAGCGTCCGTTGATGCTGATGAAGCAAGGCGATTGTTCGGATGAGGGTTAAGTATTTCACGTGATCTCTTCGCGTACGCGTGCGATCGCTGCGGAAGGTCAAGCGCGGAGCGAAGGGATTGACAACGTGAAGCGATCGAAGGAGACGCTGAGCGTTTCTATGCGTATCCAATATTCGATTTCTTTCGATCTTTCGGCGAAGGCCTTCCAAGGTGTCGGCGTCTCGCTGCAAGCTGTGGATCGCCTCGGTCTGTTCTCGACTTTCGTCGACAGTCAAAACCAAGCAACGATTCAAGAGTTCTTCGTCGATGTCGACGGCAGTCGTCGTCAAGAAGATCATCACCGGTCCTTCGACTTTGTACTCTTCGGTTTTCAATCGCCCGTTGTCGTCTTTCCCTGTGCTGGCAATCGTGAGTTCGCCTTCGGACTGCAAAAGCTTCAAGGCGTAAGACGCCTTCTCGGCTCCCTCCTCTTCCACGATGGCGAGGATCTTGTGTTTCAGATTGGACTCGCCCAGGTAGTAAAGGCTTTGCCCTGTCATGGCCGAGTACTTGATTCGTTCCTCTTCTGGCATCATCTCAAGCACGGCTTCCATCAAGGAAGTCTTCCCCGCTGCGCTCGTCGATTGGATGATTATTGCAAGCGGACGATCTAGCTTTCTGGATACGGCGGCGAGATACCCCGCAAGCTTGTTCGTCTCTTCGCCGACAACGCCGCAAGCGGCGAAGTCAGACAAGATACGATCTAAGAGCTTGGGATCGCGAAGCAGATCCAAGGCTTTCGTTTTCTCGTCTTCGCTCAATTTCGGTCCCGAGGATTCGATTTCGAGATCATCGCGAAGACGCTTCTCTTGCAGTTCCTCCAAGGCTAAAAGCACCTTTCCAAGATCCCTTTTCAAAAGCTCGACTTTCAACGTCGTTTCGTCGGCGGCCGCCAGGATAAAAGCGTTTCGCTGCTTGGCTTGATAAAGATCAAGATTGTCGACGTGAAAAAGTCCGTCGAACATCACTCTCAAGTTGATCTTTAAAACCTCAAGCGATGCGTTGCGGCCCAATCCGCGAACGCGATAAACACGGTCTCCAATCGTGACTTCGTGGTCCTCTCCAAGCTGTGCCAGCTTGACCGCGTTGTTCGCCTGCCCTTCGGCAGAGCTCAGAACTGACGGCGAAGGGCCTTTTTCTTTAGCCGCATCTTCCGCAACGACCAAGCTGCTAACATTAGCAGCTAATTCTTTAGAAGAAGAAACGCGCGTATCTTCTATCTGATGACAGTTCTCGTTCTTTGCCTGTCCTGAGCTTTGTCGAGGGGAAGACAAGATCGGCTTCGCCGACTTCACCAGCAAAGCCAAGGATTTTTCGGCAGGCTTCACCGCCAAAGCGTAGCTGTTGGCGTCGTGACCTCGAGGAAACTCAACGCGGAAGCAGTCGATTCCTAGCGAACCAAGACGCGAAGCGTCTCTCTCCGCGGCTCGATCTCCTGGCTTGTCGGCGTCGTAAGCGAAGATAACTTTCCGCGCTTTCTTCGTCGTAAAGGCTTTCAAGTGATCATCGCTAAAGCCTTCGGTGCCCCAGATGCAAGTGACGTTGCGGATTCCAACAGACCAAAACGTCAGAGCGTCGATTACCGATTCAGTCAAGATCACCTCCTTCGAGTCGAACGCGGAAGCGTTCAAGAGGCCGCGATGCGGCCCAGGCAAGTAAAGGTGATAGATTCCGCTTTTCTGCTTCGAGATCTTGCGACCGTAGACTTCCACGATTTCGCCCTGTTCATCGCGGATCGGAAAGACAGCGCACCCGTTAAAGTGTTCGTGACCGGTCTTTCGATACAAGCCGATTTTCGTCAGTCGATCCCTGACGATTTCGCCGTCCTTGCGGTTCTTCTGCGGAAGGCGAAGGCCAAGCGTTCGATCGGCGAAGCCGATTTCGAAGGCGTCGATTGCTTCCTCGCTGATTCCGCGACCGAGAAGATAATCCATCGCCGCCGGCGTCTTGGCCAACTGCTTTCGATAGTAGTCCAGGACTTGGCCGAACAAGGCTTGATCTTCGGCGTCCCCGTTCGACGAGCTCAGGGCAGGAATCGAGACCGGACTTTCCAGCTTCGGAACCGTCGATACCTTTTGTACCTTATCGTTGGATACTTTATTGAGTTTCCCTTCGAGAAGGATCTCGGCGGCGTGTCGGAACGACAAGCCGTCGTGATCTTGCAGGAAGCGGATGGCGTCCCCGCCTTTGCCGCTGCTCATGCAATGCCAAAGGTTTTTCGTTGGGGTAACGATAAAGCTCGGAGTCTTTTCGTCAGTGAACGGAGAGAGACCGACGAGGTCTTTCGATCCGTGATGTTTTAGTTCGATGTTCTTGGATCTCACCAAGGCGGCGAGGTCCACGTTTCGCTTGATCCAGTCAAGATCTTCGTCGGGGATTCGAGGCATCAGGATGCCTCCTTTCTAGCTTGCTTAGCGGCAAGTTCGTTCATAGGTTTTCCTTTCAATTTAAGATTTTAAAGGTCAGAGACTTGCGGTACCAAAGCTGAGTTTCTGGCCTTTTTTCGTGGATTTGCGTCAAGCCCAAAGTTTTGGATTTTGACATGCACGCTAGTTGTTTATTTTTCTAACATCTATGCAAGCATATTTTCACAATCTGGAAGATCGCCCGTATAATGCGGCCATGGCAGGCGGTAGACCAACAAACAAGGAACGCACCCTTTTAGGATCGCGGATTGCATTATCCAGAGAAGCGGCAGGACTCTCACAAAACGAGTTAGCCGAACGAATCGGCATCAGCCGCAACTTGATTGCACAATGGGAACGATCAGCCCTCACCCTTAAGCCCGAGCAACTGGCAGCACTCGCAGAAGCCTTCGCAATTACAATCGACGAGCTCCTTGGATATGCAAAAAACCGCAAAGCCAACGGACCAACCGGAAAGGCACTTAAGATATTCGAGCAAGTTTCAAAGCTTCCTCGACGGCAGCAAGAAAGAGTTCTGGCAACTGTCGAAGACATGCTCATTGCCCATTCCACGAAAAAGAAGTCCTAGCAATTTCCATTGTTTATCTTTAGCGGCCAAGGATTTCTAAGCCGCGGATTGTCAACTTGGAGATCCGCGAAGCGGATACGAGGTTGACAACTGGGCGGCTAAAATAGAAGAGCCGCAAAAGGGAGATCACTAAACGAAAGCTAACTTCTTACTAAGACCACGTCATCCGTGGCGGGTTTTTGCTATTCTTTAGGCGCCCTACCCGTACCGTCGTTTTTACGCGAAGCGGAAAATGGACGGGCAGACGATGGCGAAGGTCTTTGCTTCGGCTTTGCGAAGCAATGACGTGAGCCGTTAGTCGCTGCGATTTTTTGGGCGTCGTAGTTGTTTCTCTTACACGACTGCGACAACGTCGCCTCTGATTCTTTCTGTCCGTAGGCGCAGAGGCGGGGGCCTGCGATGGCGACGCTTTGGCGTCGGGCCGTCGCTACCGAGGAGGCGCAGCGCGGAGCCGCCGTAAAGCGACAGCACT
>JAKYXN010000144.1 GCA_022538095.1 Puniceicoccaceae bacterium K14
TCGTTTCCTCAGACAATTCAGTTGCGTGTCTCAAGACTGATGATCGATTCAAAGCACTGTCGCGAAATTTTTCTCTCACTCTTTCTGTTTCAAAACCGAAACCAATCAAGGCTCGCTCGACACGCCCGCCAGTGTAACCATAATTGAAATACACGACACTCGCTTGGCTGCAATTCTAGTTGAGAAACTCGCCCAAGGCTCCCGCTCTTCCAGGGAATTCGATTCGAGATCATCTCAACAAACCAGAAGGCGAATTCGACTACGACGAGCTCCAAAATTTAACTGAATTGCACGCCCCTCACAGCGACACCTCATACCTACAAATAATTGGATACGGAACTAATTTTAATACTCTCGACCATAGGACAATCAAATCAAAAAATTTTCTCCTATCGCAGGCCTAGTCGAGCTCACTCATCTCGACTTAAACAATAACACTCTCAGACCTCACTAAACTAGTAGAGCTCGACATAAGCGAGAATAGATTGGAAGACGAAATCAATGACTCTTCCACAGCTGCCGTGCAATTAAACACAATAAAGGAAAAGACAGTGTTCTTGCATCTCTAAATGGTCTTTCTGAGCTTAGAAAGCTAGATGTATCACGAAACAATATACGTTTCCTAGATACACTTGAGAACTTTCCAGATCTCGAGCAACTTTATATACACGATAACCTATTCGAAGACCTGCCCCCGATAGCGGGATTATCCAATTTGGAAAGAGTAACTCTCTACAACAATCCTGCCACAATATTGAAAGAACCCGCTCAATTAGCGATCATAGAGCAGCTGGAAAACACTATTGGAGATGGAGCATTATCAATAGAACCACAACCCGTACTAGGTGTCTTAGAATACATTCTTAATCCAGCTACACAAAAACTGGAGCTAATCTGGTCAGGCGAATGGGATCTACAAAGTTCATTTTCACTGGAAGAATGGAATTCAGTAGATCAAGCGAAACTCCCCTTACCAACTATCAGAGCCAACAAACAATCCGACTTACTGGAGGCTGATAAAAGAAGAATAGAGTTCATTATTTCCCATATTCGAGACTACTCTTAGCAGCAGCCAAAAGAAGGTCACCTGGCATCCGCGATCTGAAATTAGGATCTACATACTGAAACGCGATCTTTTGATCTCCCGTAACGATGAATACAGACGGAACAGGAAGTTTATCTTGGTTCACCCCATCCGACCAGCCACCAAGTCGATCCTTTTTCTTGTAACGCTCCAAAGTCTTCGGCTCTAAGGTAAAAGCAATGCCAAAGGCCTCAGCCGCCTTATGTGGAGAATCCGAAAAGAGCGAGTAATTCAACCCGCCTTTTTCCGTAGACTCCTGCAATTTCGACGGTGCATCCGGGCTGAGAGCGATGATTTGATAGCCCAATTCAATAAGTTGAGGTTCTACTTCGACCAGCTCTTGAAGATGGGTGTTGCAGTAAGGACACCACCCCCCTCGGTAAAACACAACAATCGTCGGCTTCCCGTCGTAGATTTCAGCAAGTTCCACAGACTTGCCCTCTGAATCAAGAACAGCCGCATTCGGAGCATCGCTCCCAATTAATATCGGCCGTATCGAATTCGCGCCGACACCTGCATGTGAGAGCATGGAAAATGCTGTCGTCAGAAATAACACGATAGCAGTTTTTAGAGAGTAGGAATCTTTCATACAGTTAAAGTTTTTAAGTTGTAGCCAGAATTGGTTTTAATACGAATCTGAAAGGTGATCGATTGCTGAATCTGATAGAAAACGGTAGCCAAATTCCCAAGTATCGGGACACATCTGCTACTAGCTCTTACGACAATTCAAACATGAAACAGTCTAATCGAAAAAAGTAGAAGGATCAGGCTCAATTTTTAAAGTTTCAAAAAGAACTGTATGAAGCCTTGCGTGAGAGCGATTGTACAAAAGCCAGTGAAATTCGCCTGCTATCATTTCACTAATACCGTTTGGCGAATGCAAAGCGTCATACCCGAATAAGCGTGTTAAATCGCCCAAGGCTCCTTGAGGTCTCTTATCATCAAGTTCACCGTAAAAATCCAGTACTCTAAATTCGCCCGGCTTAACCCCATTTCCCGATGGATAACTTTCAGGCCAACCCAAAAATCCCACAAGCGCCAAAACCCCGGCTCCTCTTGGGTATCGAAGAGCTGCTTGTATCACTAGTTGAGCTGCTTTGCTTTCGCCCCTCAACACGACCCGCTCTCGAGGCACACCCAATACGTTTTGAGCATAAAGACAAGCTGCAAAAATATCATCGGATGTGTATTTCCCTCGAGCTTCGACGTGAATCACATGTATTCCATTCTCAACCAACAATTGAGTTTCAGCCCATCTATCTAAATCCAGTTGAATATGACCAAGGGGATGAATTCTTATAAACGCGGCATTTTTGGCCCGATCTCCAGGAACCCGTGAAAGTAAAACCGGCACTGTCCGACCATTGGCCAATTCCGCATCAACGGTCTCATGAATCAATCCCGGCAAATCGGGCCCAGAATTGCCTGAGACAAAATTCAATTTGCCAGGAGTATCCAAGCATACACTCGCAAGGATATTTTCCCGTTGCGAATAATGCTTATAGTAAAGAACCGATTCTTTACTATCGAAAGATCGAATATTATTTACCCCGCCTCTCGTCAGACGCACAGGTTCAGTATGACTATTTTTTAGAAAAAAGATATCTTGAATTCCACCCGGTTCTGGCAAGTGAAAGAACATTCCGTTGGCGCCTGAAAACCTCTCTATTGACTCAATTTTTCTTGTCGTGCCATACAAAAGCTTTCTTTTGCCGCTCACTAAATCCAAACAATATATCTCGTAATTCTTACGGTCCGCCACAGAATTATCACTCAATGCGAGTAGAATCAAATCACTCCCCCCTCTCCAGTGCAATTCGGATACACTACCCAAAGTAAGTGGGAGTTTCTCTTTGACTCGACAATCAACGTCCAAGATTCGAAGCTCTTGGGTCGAGCCGACACCGACTATCAAAGCAATTGAGGTAGATTCGTCGTTCCAATCAAAGTCCTTGACCTCCCCCTCATAGGAATTCACTTCCATGTTTTTGGTATTTACGACAACCAAAGCAGCTGAATTTGATGTAAAAGCAATGTAGTTTCCACATGGAGACCAACTAACTTTCGGTTGAGAATAAGATAACGGTATCGCTATTTGATTATGCACATCTTGATCTAAGTCCCAAATAAATAGTTTTCGATCACGCAAACCCGATTCTTGAATAAAATAAGCAAGTGCCCGACCATCAGGCCTCCACGTGAGGCGTAGCAAACGTCTATCTGATTCAAACGAACAAACCTGCTCACCCGATTCCATATCCACAACTTCGAGCCCATCCGCACTACTCGAAGTCGCATCCTTTTTTCTCACACGAAGCAAAATTCGACTACAATCCGGCGAAGAAGAAATCAGAGAAGGATAATAAAAGCACCATTTATTGAATACATATGGATTAATATAACCATCCTTTCTCCCAATCCTATCACGACCGAAAAAGAGAGAAAAACCGCTTACCACAATTAGCAAAAAAACACTAATTATTACTGATTTTTTCTTAAAAAAGATCGACATCTGAGAAATTCACTAATCCGATTTTTAATCCCCACATCGAACAAATAATATATAAATTGACCGCAAGAAAACAACCAATAAATTAAAATTTCGGAACAAACAACCCCGACGACTCTCGGTCTTCCGAATCGAAGCCGCATGCATGTGTGCGGAGGACAGGGATCAGGTGCCGCCCATCGCCGAAGGCAGAAAAATCGGGCGGCAGGTCCCGGGGAAGAAAAGCGTATCGCAGCTAGCATGACAGGCGGAACGACTGGCGGGATAGATGCCGTGGGATGCTGACATCTAGAGAGGCAATAAGGAAGCTACGTTAGCTGACTGTGCCAAACGCAGAGAGCAGGTAGCGTGACTGAGATTTCGAAGGCACGAGGCGGAGCCCGCCGAAGGCGTACCTGCCAATAACGTATATTAATAATATTTATTCACTTCGTGGAGAGGTAGACAATATCATCTTCACTCGGGACTCCATCCAAACCATTCGATCTCAATTCAAAACCGTGACGATTCCCCTCAGACACTTTCTTGATATAATAGAGATTACCCCATGGATCCCTCTCGCCATAATCATTCCTATTTAACCCAAGTTCTGAACATACTAGATCAAGCAATTGTCCTATTTCTATTTCTTCTATTTGCCCCCCAGTCTTCTCTTGGTATTGCTCAATGATTGGACCTAGTTGTATTTCCAAATTATACTGAGCAAAGGGAGGAAGATGATTACTGTCATCGAAAACATGGTACCTATTAAGTGCAAATAATCCAATAAGAGCACAAATCACCAATAAAATGGTTGCAAATATCTTCATCCTAAAAACCAGCTGCTTTACACTTCCTCATACGATCAAAGTCTGTTCCAGAAGGAGAACCCGAAATCGGACTCCCTTGGTAAGCATCCAGAAAATCATCAACATTACTAATTTCAGTAGCTAAAGCAATTTTGGCAGCCTCTACTGTCATTAATCTAGGGGCTCCCAGATGGTCTCCAAACGCTCTAGAGCTTCTACCAACGACCGTTATGGCTTCATTAAAAATGACAGCACCTCTAGCATCACTATCGCTAAACCCACTGAATCCTTCAAGGTAAGGATGATTATGATAGTAAGCGTGATGCCAAGCGCCGTCTGATTTTGCTTGATTGATCGGAGCGATTCGCTGGTCCGAAACAAATCATAAGTATCATAAACGTCGT
>JAKYXN010000145.1 GCA_022538095.1 Puniceicoccaceae bacterium K14
AGGTACGATAGAAAACCGGAAACTTATATGGGATTCGCAACGCTCTCAGCATTAACTGATTGGATCAAATTCGATATTGTCCACACGGCCTAGTATGGGTGAGATTAAAGGAATTGATGAAAGACTGTATCAAGAAATTGTTGTCACAGATATATTTTACATAAGTGAGTTTCGTGGAAAGTCATATGCTAGATGGTCCCGCGGGAGGTTTTGTCTGAGAGATTGGGTTATTGGAAATAATAACTCAGCAGTTGAATTTTGGATAGTGGCATTTTTCTTTCAGCTAAAATCCATCAAAAAGATTGGCGAGTACAATTACATACTAGATGGAGAAGTCAGCTCTGTATTAACTGGCCTTGATGAAGCAATTGATTGGTTTCGCACGAATGGCTTTCCAGAAGAATGGATTAAAATGCTTGAGGACGTGTGGTACGATAAGAAAGGCTTGGCTGAAAAAAAATGAAGAGAAGAGGAGTGCTCAAAAATGTGTCACTCTTCAAAGATCAATTCAGAACTCCAGAAACCAATCAGTCTGCATGTGGTATTGGCCTGGCCCCCGTTTTGTGTCGGCTGTGGATTTGTAGGTTACTTATTCCCAAAGTTATTCGCAGGTTGTTCTTTCACTTGTTAACAATGGGTGTTTTGGGGTTGTCAGGCTTCTTGTGGGCGGTTCATTTTCTCGGCCTTTATGTACCTCAGTTCTCTCAAAGTTAACGGATTTAAGAGTTTTGCCGACTCGACTCACTTGCGATTTGAACCTGGTGTGACCGCTGTTGTGGGTCCTAACGGATGTGGAAAGAGTAATATCGCAGACTCGATTCGATGGGTTTTGGGGGAGCAAAGCGCGAAGGCTCTCCGTGGCGGCAAGATGCAGGACGTCATTTTTGAGGGTACGGATAAGCGTAAGCCTCTGAATCTCTGCGAGGTATCGATTACCTTGACCGATTGCGAAAAGGAGTTGGGTGCGGACTTCAATGAAGTTGAAATCACCCGTCGGGTCCAACGTGATGGGGGGAGTAATTATTTTATCAATGGCAAGGGCTGTCGCCTGAAGGATATTCAGCGACTGTTTATGGACACGGGGATTGGGCGTACCTCTTACTCGATCATGGCCCAGGGGCAGATCGATCAGATTCTCTCTTCTAAACCGGAGGAGCGTCGTGCGGTTTTTGAAGAGGCTGCGGGAATTTCAAAGTATAAGGCTCAGCGTAAGGAGACTCTCAATAAGCTCGCATTGGTTGAGACGAATTTAAACCGTGTGACGGATGTGGTAGCTGAAATTGGGCGCCAGATTGGAAGTTTGAAGCGGCAGGCGACTAAAGCGATTCGCTTCAAAAAATTAAGTCACAAACTACGCCACCTCGATGTCGGCTACAGCGCATATCAGTATGGGAATTTGAGCAGCTCGCTTCAGTTTATCGATAAGAGCGCAGGTTCTTTAGAGTCTGAGGTCGAAAAATTCCGGACAGAGCTTGAGCAAAAGGAAACCCACCTTGTTATAAATAAGGAGGAACGCCAGTCTTTGACTCAGCGTGTGCAAGACGCTCAGCAATCCGTGTTTGATCTGCGCAGTATGAAAGAGCAGATTGCTAATCAAGCGGACATGGCTCGCATCAAAATTTCCTCTCTTGAAGAGCGTGTACAGGCGTCCACGGAGGAAATTGAATCGTTTGAATCTCAAGTCGGTGAGATCGCGGCAAAGTTAGACGAGGATTCTCAAGACAAGCAAATGCACATGGATGTCTTGGGGAATTCCGACGAAATTTTCCATGAGCGAAATCGTGAATTGGCCGAGATCGAAGAACGCTTGCAAGAGACCGAACGTGTTATTCAGCAATGTAAGGTCCAAGCGATGGAAGCGGAGAGAAATTCTTCTCGAGCGAGAGAGCAGCGATCTGCTTTTGAGGTAGAGGCTCGTACGAATGACAGCCGCTTGATGCGTTTGGAAGAAGAGCTTGCCGAGCAGAGCGAAGGTCATGGTGAAGCGGAAGAGGCTCTAAGCTCGTTCCGAAGCCGTTTAGAGGAATCGCAGCAAGCGCAAACTGATTTACAGGGTGCTTTGGAGGCTTCTCGAGAGAGTGTTTCTCAGGAACGCGAAGCATTCAAAGCGGCACAGAATCGTATCCAAGAGCTTGATCGGGTAGTCACGCAAAAGAATGCTCGAGTAAAGCTTCTGCAACAACTCCAGGAGAAGCTAGAAGGTTACGGCGAGGGAGCTAAAGCTCTCTTGCGTGGTAAGATGCAGGGGGACTTAGCGAATAAGAAGTTTTCTCCAATTGCCACAAATTTGTCGGTGAAAAAAGGTTACAACGCGGCTGTAGAAGCGTTGTTGGGGTCTGCTGTCGAGGCCGTCACGGTAAGCGATGCGCAAACGGTCGAAGAGATTTTTCAGCAGTTGGAAGAGCGCAAGATTGGACGCGTTTGTCTTCGCTTTGAAACCGCTCCTAGTGCTCCTGATGCGGCCGTTGCCATGCCAGAGTGGTTAAAGCCTGCCCTTGATTTTATAGATGAGAATCCCAACGATTCGAATCCTTTGAAAGCTGTTTTGGCTGCTTGTTATGTGGTCGAAGATATGGGGGCGTTTTTGCGTTGGTGGGAGACTCAGCCTGATTTTCGTTTCTTGCAAGTTGCGTCAAAAACGGGGGAGACCGTTGACCGTCGAGGTGTTGTGACTGGGGGATATAAAAAGGCCAAGAATAGCAGTATTTTGCAGCGTGAGACGGAGCTGAAGCAAACCGTTGAAGATTTGAAGAACGACGAGAAGGCTTTGGGTGATGCCAAAACTGAGGCGGATGTGATCAATAAACGAGTCGACGATGCGGAAGAAGCGGTTGAAGGCAATAGGCATCAACTAGCCGAGTGTAATCGGGAAATCTCCACTCTCACTGCTGAGGTTCGTAATGCCGAGCGAGCGGTACAAGATCAGCGGATGAAAGCCGAAAGGCTTGAGAACGAGAAGGAAATTTTAATGGACCTTCGAGCTCAATCAGACGAGAAACTCAGATCTGCTGAAGCTCGAATGAAGGAGGAGGAGGAGAGCTTGAATAGTATCCGCGAAAAACTGGCGGAGGCAGAGCAAGGGACGGATGATATTCGCAACGTTCGTGATGAGAAGCGTGAAGCGCTCACACAGGCGAAGTATGACTTACAGGACAAAAAACAGAAGCTCGATATTATCAACCAAGGCTTGGTGGAGATGGAGCAGCGTCGCAATGAGTTGACTCGATTGGTTGAGTCTAAGTCCCGTGACATCGAGAGCTGGACCCAAGAATCTGATGAATTGAGAGACGGAATCGACGGAGTCGATGGGCGTGTTGAAGAAGTCGAAGTCGAACTTGAGGAAGCAAAGGCGCTGGTTGATCGTTGTCGTCAAACTTTGGTGACTGTTGAGGAAAAAATCGGTATCCTGGAGCAGGAGCAAACATCGATTCGCGAGAAACTTGATGGGCTCAAGAATAATCTCAGCGGCCAGCAGGTGGAAATTGCCGAAAAGCGCTCGCGGTTAGAATTTATCCAGGAAGAGATTACGCGGGAGTACAGTATCGATCTTCGAAATGTTGATTGGAAATTTGAGCTTTGGACCGCAGCTCAGCCAGTGAAAGATTTGCCGCAGCTGGATGCAGATCCAGAAGATGAAATTCAAGAAGACGCGGAAGGTGAAGGCGAAGCTGTGGTACCAGTAGATACCGAAGAAGAAGTTGAAGCTAAAGCAGAAGAGGTTTCTTCGGAAGAAACCGAAGAGGCAGAAAGCGAAGAAACAGCTGTAAATGCTGAACCTACGGGTCCTACAGAAGAAGAACTTTCTGAGTTGGACGACACGAACTGGAGCAAGGTAAAAGCTGATATTCAAAAAATCCGTAAGCGTGTTCAGGGTATGGGAGCGGTGAATACTGAGGCGATTGCGGAATACGGAGAATTGCGCGAGAGGCATGGATTCTTGAAGGAGCAATACGACGATTTAACGAGCTCTAAGGAAAAGCTGGTTTTTGCGATTGATGAGATCAATACGAAGTCACGCGAGCAATTTACGGCTACTTTCTCGCAGATTCGCGACAATTTTAAGCAAACTTTCAATACGCTTTTCAATGGCGGTAAAGCAGATTTACAGCTTATCGAGACTGATGATGTATTGGAAAGTGGGATTGAGATTGTAGCGCAACCTCCAGGCACGCGGTTGAAAGGCGTTGGTCTTCTGTCTGGTGGTCAAAAGACGATGACAGCGGTCGGGTTGCTTTTTGCCATCTACATGGTGAAGCCGAGTCCGTTTTGTTTATTGGATGAATTGGACGCTCCTTTGGACGAGTCGAATATTGGTCGTTTTACCACCTTGCTAAAGCAGTTCACTAAGCAGTCGCAGTTTATCATCATTACGCACAACAAGCGTACTTTGGCGGCTGCTCAAGCGATCTATGGAGTTACAATGCAGGAAAAGGGTGTGTCGAAGGTCGTTTCCATGCGCTTTAATTCTGAGCACGACGACGAAGATATTGTAACCTTGAAAATGGTTGGGAGTTAACCTAAACGTTTCAAAAATCCTCACGCTGCATCAAGGTAGTTTTCCATGTATTGCTCAACGACGGGATTGGCGTTGAGAGTCAAGGT
>JAKYXN010000146.1 GCA_022538095.1 Puniceicoccaceae bacterium K14
ATTTGGCTGGTCAAATCGAAGACTCGAATCTACCTTTCCAATACGAATCCACAATGAAAATTCAGACCCAAACCTCAACTTTTTGACACAGACTCTCGTTGGAACAATGTTCGATCAAAATATCCGTGAGCCCGATGATGCCATTGATCGGAGTGCGAATTTCGTGACTCATATTCGCCAGAAAAGCTGTTTTTGCGTTGGCGCTTTGCTCGGACTTGTCGCGTGCTACAATTAGTTCTTCCTGAGTCTTGAGAAGGTCGGTAGCGTGTTTCTCCTGCTGTAACTGAGCTTCGAGCAGCGCATGAGACATCGAGTTGAAAGAGTCAACTAGGAGCTCAAATTCATCGTGACGTTTCGTTTCTATCTTATAGCCAAGTTCGCCATCTTTGAGTTTTGAAGTAGCGATGACGAGTTCTTTCAAAGGCTTGGTAAATCGCCTTCCAAGTTTGTAACCTAGAAAACCGAGTAAGGTAATAATCCCGAGAGCGATGCTTGTTTCGATGGTGTAGACAGCGTTTATCTCATTTTCCAAAGCCCCACGATTTCCTGTTACTAAGAGTAAGGCGACAGGTTTATCACTCACTCCATTGTAAATGGGAAAGCGAGAGGTGAAAAGATCTCTGTGTTCGGTATTTGCGGATGGGCTGCCTCCGCATTGCGCAAGTACGATAGGATCGGAATTTGTTGAGGATGTCGCTCCAAGTTGAACAGTGAACCTTACGTGGGAACCTGAAAATTCCGGCAATTCCGCAACCCGTTCCAACGATTCTTGTAAACGATTCGGGTAGATGTCCTTCCATTGCGAGCTGAGCGTAGATGCTAAGATTTTTGAAGTGGATGAAATTTGACTCTGTTGGGTGGATAGAGCACGTGCTCGATAGACACTGTGGTAGATGCCTCCAATGCTAAGAGCGCACAGGGTCACAAGAAAGGTCATCACAAACGACACTTTTACAGCGAAGGTTATGTGAACTCTTTCTCCTCGGGACTTTGACTGAGTATTGCTTTTCAAATCTATTCCTTGAAAACGACAAAAAGCGGGAAATACTGTAGATTTGAATGACTAGAATGCTGTTCTATGCTGCTTCAGCTGGGGCTTGGCTCGCGAATTGCCAAACTAAGTAGCAAATAAGCTGGATTTGTTAGCAGACTTTTACTCTTTTACCCAATTCGTAAATCGCAACGAGTATGGAAAACTTATCATTTTTATCTGCGGATAACGCGTTTCGCATCCGTGACCAATTCACAACACCTTGTTATGTGTATGACGAGGCGACGCTCCGTGCAAACGCGGCTAAAGTACTCGCTTTTCCAAATGCATATGGATTGAGCGCTCGTTATGCGATGAAAGCTTGCCCCAATGGTAATATCTTGCGCTTGTTCGCTTCTCTCGGATTGAAGATCGATGCCAGCTCCGGCTACGAAGTCGAGCGAGCGATTCGAATGGGGGTGAAGCCAGAAAACATCTCCCTGAGTACTCAAGAATTGCCGACCAATTTTAAGGAATACGTCGAGCAAGGGATATCCGTTAACATATGCTCACTCTCGCAGCTTGAACGCTACGGACAGGAAATCCCAGGAGGCTCTGTCGGCTTGCGATTCAATCCTGGCTTAGGCTCTGGAGGCACTCAGCGAACAAACGTAGGCGGTCCGGCATCTAGCTTTGGGATTTGGCATGAGCACACGGATGTTGCCAAGGAACTGGTCGCTAAGTATGATTTGAAAGTCTTCCGAATTCATTCGCACATCGGTAGTGGCAGCGACCCTGAGGTGTGGGTGCGCGTGATCGGTTTGAACTTTGATATTTTGCGTCAATTCCCATCAGTGACCACTATCAACCTCGGAGGTGGATACAAAGTTGGACGCATGCCAGGTGAGAAGACGACCGATCTTCAATTAATCGGAACTCCCATGAAGAAAGCCTTCGAGGATTTTGCCGCAGACACAGGCCGCAAAATTCACCTGGAAGTTGAGCCTGGGACCTATTTGGTCGCCAATGCTTGTATACTACTTTCCTCTGTGCAGGATTTAACGGATACTGGAGAATCTGGGTATGCGTTCATAAAACTAGATACTGGGATGACGGATAACACGCGTCCTTCTATGTATGGTGCGCAGCACCCCATGAAAATAATTCCAAAGGACAACGAAGAACGTCCAGTAAAAGATTACATCGTAGTCGGCCATTGCTGTGAGTCGGGCGACATCTTTACGCCTGCTCCAGGTGATCCTGAGGGCTTGCAACCAAGGACTTTGGTTGAGTCAAAGATTGGAGATCTCTTCGTTATGGGCGGAGCAGGGGCCTACTGCTCATCGATGGCTTCCAAGAACTACAACAGCTTCCCAGAGTCTCCCGAAGTTATGGTCCGAGAAAACGGAGACCTCGTACTTATGCGCAAGAAGCAAACTCTCGATCAAATTCTCGCCAACGAAACCGAGATAGAGCTTTAGAGCTTGTCTTCTGTTTTAGGTAAACTCGTTTCTTCGTAGTGCCAAAAAAATACGGTTTGGTCTAATGGAGGGTATTTGATTCGCTTATGGTTTAGGCTTTCTAGATGGAGGCCTGTTTTACCGAAATATGAGGGAGCAATCAAATCGGCTTAATGCGAGCGTGTTATGGTAATGATTTAGGCTTTGTAGTCAGTGTAGGAGTTTATTTATTTTTTTCTTGGCAATTAAGTAATAGTACTTATCTGTGTTGATAAGCCTAAAAGGGCTACTGCTGTTATAAAATCCTAAGTTCTCTTTGTCGTGCTGTGTATTCATAAAGGAATACAGCAAAGGTTTTTGTGGGCTTATATGACGCAGTCTTTCATTGAGATGTAATCACTCATTCAGAATTTGTCTTGTAACACTAAATACATTTTTTCTATGAAAAATAAGAAAATTTTACCCAAAGACCTTGGTTTATCAATTCTTGGAATAGTTTATTTAACTACTCTTTTTAGTAATATAATTTTTGCAGATAGCTTGGGTAACAGCGCTCTTGAAATCTTTCAGGAAACCTCCATTGGTAATTCTGTTGAAGGGAACTCTAGTTATGATGAGCGAAGCGATTCGTTTGAGAGTGTGGTTGATGGATCGGATTTCGACCCAACGAAGGACAGCTTGCAGTATATCTATTATACGGTTGCTGGGGACTCATCGATAGAGGTACAGGTATCCAGTTTGTTGGATGAGAATCAAGTTTCTTTTGCTGGAGTCATGTACCGCGAAAGTCTCGCTGCTGACTCGCTAATGGCCTCGAGTCTCACATCGCGTAGTCTAGGAGCCGCAGCAGTTTATCGAACTCTAAAAGGTCACGACCGTGAAATTGTATCTCTTAATGGTTACAATGCTCCAGTGTATGTACGCTTGGTTCGGAAAGGAGATATCTTTAGTTCCTACGTTTCCTTAGATGGGGCCGGGTGGAAATTAATTTCGAGTCAGCAAATTTTAATGTCGGATCAGGTTTATGTTGGCTTCGTGTTATCTCCAGACGGCAGATCATCAGCTAGTTACAATGATTTTCAGATTTTTCCTTTAGATTTCGTCGACGATACAGTTGTGGAGCAGGGTGCTGATTTCGTAGACCAGGAAATACCTAGTTTCATGTTTGCATCTAGCTTGAACCGTGTTCGTATTACGATGAAAAATACAGGCGAAAGACCTTGGAGCCGTACTGAAGGTTATAGTCTTTCATACATGGGAGAAGGCCCAAATCCTTGGTCTATCGATGAAATTACTTTGTCGCCTGTTCCTGTTGTTGAAGAAGGTGAAGCTTACATATTTGATTTTGACCTTAAAGCCCCTGATGAGACGGGAGTGTATACGCTTGAATTCAGTATGTTCGACGGTGTGACTACGTTTGGTGAAGCAAGTGAAAAGAAGTATGTGAGTGTAACTGAGCCATTGTTCTCATCAATTGCTACGTCAGAGGTACTGTCGACATCGAATCCTTCACCGTATCCCCTTGAATTGTCATTGGAAGACGGCGGAGCTCGTAGCAATGGGCTTTCCGGACCCAATTACGAGCAGTATCGAATAGGAGGCGGCAACGTTGGTTACGACGAAGCGTTTGTCATGCCTTTCAAGCTTCCAGCGAAAGGCGCTTCCGAAGCGGTTCTAGCTGGTGAGTTTTCCGCCAATATTGTTTCTTTTGGTCCTAGCTTAGTGAGTCAAATAAATGTTTACGGTCTAGCGTACCGCTCTTCGCCGAATGTTCTGCAAAGCGATTTTTATCAAGGAGCGTTTGTTGAAGACATGTCTAGCGT
>JAKYXN010000147.1 GCA_022538095.1 Puniceicoccaceae bacterium K14
TCAGAACTCTCCGGTAACGAACTGAGAAAAGCCAAGAAGCGGAAATCAATTATCGAAGGAGCGATCAAGGCCTTCGAGCAAGAGGGCTACGAGCGTTCTTCAATGGACCTCGTGGCAAAGCTTGCGGGTGCATCGAAGCGAACGGTTTATAATCATTTCGAGAGCAAGAAGGATCTCCTCTGGGCAGTGATTGCAGAGTTGATGGCTGGGCAGAGCGAAATAGCGCAGATTCCCTATGAGAAGGACAAGTCCATGGAGTCTCAACTTGGTCGCTTCTTTGATGCTCAGGTGTATTTCGTGATGGATGCGAGTCGATTAGCGATCGTTCGCCTGCTCACCTCGATCTTCGTGCAGAATCAGGAATTGCGAGACGAAGCCAGTAAAGGGGAGCACTGCCAAATCGATCAGCTTAAAATTTGGCTCAACGCAGCCAAGAAAGAAAAGCGATTGAAGTTTAATGATCCGGAACTCACAGCTCAGGTGTTCCGTGGATTGGTTGAAGGCATGGTCAATTTCCCAGCTCTCTACGGCCCGCTCAAAACGGTTAAAGAACTCAAATCGATCAAGGACGAAGTGATCGCCGTTTTCCTCGCTCGATATGGAGCCTAGAGCAGGAGAACGTTTGTATCAAAGTCAGTCCCGCGTTGGGCCCAGAAAATTACAACCTAGCGGGTTTAGGTTTTACTCATAATCTCTTTTTCAATACACTGGCTCGTCCAATTGAAGATCTTGAAATTAGAGACTGACAACTTTCTAACTGCATGAAAGCTAAGGCCAAAAGCCGAGCGTCTGCTTAGTGCACCCAAACGATTCGTGATATTCGATTTGACGCTCAGTGATAACTCCTCTTACGTAATGTCGACGCAGAAGGAAATATGAAAGCTCCATCTAGATCTATGCCTCCGATGAAAGAGTATCCTACAGTTAGATACCTTTGGATGTTAGTCTTTGCTATTTCAATTCTAACTTTACTCTACTTTGCAACGAATTCCATTATTGTTCCTGCTGTAGTAGTTCTCGGCTTTGGAGCTCTTCAAGTTGTCGGTCACATCTCGTATAAAAGGTCAAAGATGGAAAGAAAAGAAGATTCAATATGTTCCTTCTCGCGAGGGTTGTCCGCAAAGAGCCATGATACATGGATTGTTAGAGCTGTATACGAAGCGCTAACTACAAGCAGTGGCTTTCCCGTGCGTCCAAGCGATTCTCTGGAAGATGATTTAAGAATAGATCCCGATGATTTAGACGATCTCGCATTCGATATAGCGGAACGCTCTTGTAGGAGCATGGATCGGACGGTTGAGAATCCGAAATTCGATAATGTAGTTACTGTCTTAGACATGATTGAGTTTTTCGAGCATCAACCAAAACTAGACCGACAAGTTGAGGTGCGAATCCATGACAATCTGGATTCGTGAATTAGGGTTAAGAGAAGAGTTTTATGAACCTGTTTCTTCAAGACCTCAATCACTTGAACTTCCATGACGGTACTCTTGAATCGATCGAAGAGGACGGAAGTCATATACGAATGGTAATCGATTCGGGTGCATTTGGTCCTCCTCTCGAAGGGGCGAAGGGAAAGCAATGGCTTATCTATAACTGTGTATTCGAATGTTTCGGTGTAACGAAAAACGAGAAGAAATTGTTGAAGGAAGTGAATGAGGGATCTAAATGTCTAGAGAATGCCCTCCCAATAGACGAAATCTTAGATCAAGATATAAGAGATGGATGCTTTGAGTTGAGCGGTTTTCACGTAAGCAAGGAATGGGCTGTATGGAGAATACGAGCACAACACTTCAAATTAACCTACCAATCAAAATCTGAATTTAAAATACGCTAGCAATGGACCCACGCCTGAGGCATTTACCTTCGCAAAACCATTTCCGTTAGGGAAAGGGTAATAACTTTAAATATTCGATTCAATGAGATGATAAGCATTCGTAGAATTCGACGAGGAGATTCTCCGCTCTATCAGAGTATACGTTTGAGGGCTCTTAAGGAAGACCCACACGCGTTTTGTGCAACTTACGAATCGGCTCTTCAGAGAACAGATGAAAGTTGGAGCAAACAAGTGTACGATGCAGCCGAAGGCTCTTCTCAAGCAATTTTCCTCGCTTTTGAAGCGGACAACGCTGTAGGTCTTGCTGCAGTCTATCGAGACGACACCAAGGTGGATGAAGCAGAAGTCTTTCAGGTATGGGTAAGTTCGGAGAGTAGGGGAAAAGGAGTGGGTAAGGCAATTATGAATAAAGTTATTGATTGGTGTGGGCGAGCTGGATACGCTCGAGTTGTCGCAACGATAAGAAACACTAACTTAGAGGCTTTTGGCTTTTATGAGATGTACGGATTTGAAAAGAGATCCGAAAATGGTGAAGAGGTAACAATGGTAAAAGAAACAAAGACCCGTTAATTCGCTGGCAGCATTGGCTCGAACCGCAAATTTATGCCAAGAAGATAGTGCGAATTCGAATATCGAATAAAATTATATAATGAAAATACCTATACTCCCCAAAAAACTTTCAGGCTCAACAGAATCACCGTACGCTGGTTTTTGGCGACGATTTGGTGCTTTCTGGATCGATGCATTTATCATGCTCCCATGGATTTTTCTCATTCAATACATAAACAATTTGGGGAGATTGAATTATATCTATACAATTGTTCCGACATACATCTTCTTTATCTTTTTTAGTATCTACACAGTTAAGCGTTGGGGCGGAACTCCTGGAAAGCTTCTTCTCAAGGTTATTATTGTCCGAAAAGATGGGTCGAAAGCAGGGTGGAAGGAGGCTATTAATAGATATATTGTTTCGCTAGTTATTGGAATCCCTAGCGTGATAGGAAACTGCTTGGTCATTCTTTCAATGTCGGATGATAAATTTTTCTCATTCTCAATTTTTGAACGGACGAGATACATCGGAGCCAATATGCCTGAATGGCACAGGATGGTCGATTGGACTGGTCAAATATGGATTTGGAGTGAATTTATAGTCTTACTTCTTAACGACCGGAAGAGAGCTCTCCATGATCTAATTGCTGGAACAGTTGTCATTAAAAAGGAATTCAAAAGAGAAGCAGAACTATATGGAATTGAGAAATCCGAGAATTGTTCTTCGACTGTCTGAGTAATTCTTGTTTGTTTTATAAAATGGATACGAATCAAGAGGTAGACCTAACAACTCCACTTGGGATTCGTTCTTCATTTCGCTTTCCTTTGCAATCGAAGTGTGCTCGGCGCGAAGTTGCGATCGGGGCGATATGGCTGCTCGTACCTTTCATTGGCTGGATACTAAATATGGGGCATCGAATTATGATGACGCATCGCATGCAACACGGGCTTTCGGCCTGGCCAGCTTGGACAGATTATCGTAGCTTACTGAAACACGGTGCCGTTACTTTTATTGGGATGGTCGAGTATCACTTACCAGCTTTCGCATGCGGCTGTATCGCTCATTATTTTGCAATTGATTGGTTCTATGCGGTCGCCGTAGTTTTATGGCTGATGGCTACAATAGCTGTTCCAGGCTATATGTCTCACTATTGTTTTACTCTTGATTCCCGGGAGGTTTTTAACCCTTTGCGGGCCATGCGAAGAGTGTTTCAAGGCGGTTCTGCTTATTGGCATGCATGGACGATAGCGATTTTAGCACTTTTGATCTCTTTTGCCGGGTTCCTAGCCTTCGGGGTAGGCTTCCTTTTTACGAGCGTATGGTTTTGGCAGGTTGCGGGTTTCTCTTTTGCAACGGTGTTCACTGACACATACAAGTTGAAAGGTTGAAGTGGTCTAGGTTTAGCAGACAGTAGATTCTCTTTTGGTTATTGTTTATTTAGTTATTAGCATTGGTTGATTGAGTTGGATGAAAACCGTTGTATCAGACTAGGCCGTGTGGACAATATCGAATTTGATCCAATCAGTTAATGCTGAGAGTGTTGCGAATCCCATATAAGTTTCCGGTTTTCTATCGTACC
>JAKYXN010000148.1 GCA_022538095.1 Puniceicoccaceae bacterium K14
AAGAGATACCGTCGTGTATGTACAAGGTACGATAGAAAACCGGAAACTTATATGGGATTCGCAACGCTCTCAGCATTAACTGATTGGATCAAATTTGATATTGTCCACACGGCCTAGTCCGACTGCTTTACATTCGGGTTTTGTCTGGCTGGCGAAAACTGGGCCAATGGAAAAATAGTTTATAGTGCCGGAGGCTAGTTCCAATAGAGTTTTTGCTTGATCCTGAGAGCTGGCAGCGAGCCCAATGACTCGTTTTGGGCCCAGTGCGTCTCTGGCTAAATGGAGAGAGGGTGCATTTTCTTCGAGGTGTAGTCCTGAGCCTGGGAATTCTAAGCAGAGTTCGATGTCGTCGTTTACAATGAGAAGGGGGCGTGTATCCTTGGGGAAGGTTTGAGCGATTTCGTAAACTGCTTTAAATAATGATTTTCGTCTTTCGAAGCTTTTGCTTTTTGCCCGAACTTGAACGATTTTTGCTCCGCCATCGACGAGGGCTTTGAATTTAGAGATCCAGTTTTGCTCGGTGGCGTAAGTTGTATCAAGAATTCCGTAGAAGGTTGCTTCTTCTAGTTTTAAGGAACTGTTGAGTGGCATTTACAGAAAATGTAAGGGGAGCTGTGCTTTGGGGACGATTACGATTCTAGTTCTCTTCAGAGGGGTCTTTTTGTTTCCCATCTTTTGACTCTGTGAGAGGTTTAGGCAGGTCTTCGTTTGTTTCGCCGAAATCCACTTCTTCCGGATGACTTGCTTTGGGGGGCGTTTGAACGTTGGCGCTTTCTGTGCCGAAGCTTTTAACAACGATTTCTATGTCGCCAATTTGGTCAAAGTTGAGGGACTTTTTTAGGAGCTCTGTGATGCGATCCTGAACGCGTTCGCTGCTGCCTTTCAAGTCATCAGATGAGCTCAAGCGTAGCTCGACATAGGTATGTACTTTCGAGTCGGAGAAGCGTATTCGAGGTTGAGCAGATTCTACTAGCTCATCGAGCATGCAAGTTTGTTCGATAAGCTCTTGAATCGCTTTCCTGGATACTAGGACGTTCCCAGCTTCCCCAGCAAACGCTGTTAGGTGAGCGGGGGTTTTTCGAAAGAGGAGACGTATGCCTGCTAGGACTAACAGGATTGCTATGATTGCTGCGACAATCATGATTGGCGGCAGCGATCTGAGGCTCTCTGTCAGTCCTTGAGCATCCATCTTTATCTAGGATTCCTCTTTGTCTTGGTTGCGTTCGCTTTCTTTGCGGTGTTCTTCCTTATTTTTTACACCTTCAATTATTATATCGACGCTTGAAGCTGGCTTTCCTGTCATCTTGGAGACTTGGTTCGCCACCATCATTTGAACGCTTTCTGCGGTCTTTGCGAGTTCTACGCCATACTCCATGATGACGCGAATTTCGATGAGGTAGTTGCCTGCATCGTCTTCCGATACTTTGACTCCTTTATCAGAATCCTTGAATATGGCAGTGACGTTTTCAACGAATCCACCGCCTACAGCTAGAACGCCTTCTACACTGGCAGCAGCCATCTTGACGATGGCGGCGACAACAGTGTGGTTGACTTTGATTTGCCCTAGCGACGCTGAGTGTTCTTCGCCTGACTCGATTGTGCTCTCGTTTTGTTCAGTTGTCATGATGGCTCAAATTTTTGATGGAGGGTTATTCAAAACTCTTATTGCGCTCCATGAATTTTTCCATGAATGCGGTGGTTGCTTTGCCAGCCTGGAAATCCGGATCGCTGACGATTGCTTTTTGTAGTGGGATCGTGGTTTTTACGCCACGTATAATATATTCGTTGAGTGCTCGATACATGCGTTGGATCGCTACTTCGCGGGTCTTTCCGAATGTGATTAGTTTTCCAATCATGCTGTCATAGTATGGAGGAATAACGTATCCACCGTAGGCATGGCTATCAACACGCACTCCATGCCCGCCGGGAGCATAATAGAGATCGATGCATCCTGGGCTTGGAATAAAGTTTTTTGAGGGATCTTCAGCGTTGATGCGGCATTCAATCGCATGTTTAGTGATTGAGATGTCTTTTTGGTTGAATGAAAGCTTCTGCCCGCTCGCGACTAACAGCTGTTGCTTGATCAAGTCGATTCCGGTAACTTCTTCAGTCACTGGATGCTCAACCTGAATACGCGTATTCATTTCTAAGAAATAGAAATTTTCATTGGCATCAACGAGGAATTCAATGGTACCAGCGCCTTCGTAGCTGGCTGCTTTAGCAGCTTTGATTGCAGCGTCACCCATTTTCTTTCTCAGCTTCGGAGAAACGAAAGGAGAGGGTGCTTCCTCGATAAGTTTTTGATGGCGACGTTGTATTGAGCAGTCGCGCTCGCCGAGGTGAACAGTGTTACCATGTTGGTCAGCCAGGATTTGAAACTCGATGTGGCGTGGGTTTTCTATGTATTTCTCAATGAGAACTTCGCCATTGCCAAAAGCTTTGCTGGCTTCGCTTCGAGCTAGGATGAATTCCTTGCGAAGGGAAATATCGTTGCGGGCTATGCGTAAGCCTTTGCCTCCGCCTCCTGCGACTGCCTTAATCATCACGGGGTAACCGATTTCGGTGGCTACGCGGACAGCTTCATCCTCGTTGGGAACCGTACCATTGCTGCCGCCACAAACAGGGACGCCTACTTTTTTCACGGTTTCCTTCGCGACAGCCTTGTCGCCCATTTTGCGAATGGACTCAGCGGATGGTCCTATAAACTTAATATTGCATGATTCGCATTGCTCGGCGAAATCTGCATTTTCGGCTAAGAAACCGTATCCAGGGTGAATCGCATCGACGTCTGCAATTTCAGCGGCACTGATAATTCGATCTGCTTTTAGATAGCTTTCGGTGCCAGGAGCTTTCCCGATGCAGATCGCTTCGTCGGCCAATTGAACGTGGAGGGATTCAACATCAGCCTCCGAATAGACGGCTAAAGTTTTTATGCCCATCTCGCGGCAGGCTCTTACTATTCGAAGCGCGATTTCCCCTCGGTTCGCAATCAATACTTTCTGAATCATAAAATAGCGTGGCAGCCGAAACGGATTGTTAAGGCTGCCTAAAGGTTACTCAAAGTTTTCTATTAAAGGAAAAATCTCGTTTATGCTAAACGAAATAGCTTTTGGCCGAATTCGATCGGTTGACCATCCTCAACTAAAATTTCTGCAATGCTGCCCTTTTCCTCGGACAAAATCTCATTCATGATCTTCATCGCCTCTATAATACAGACAACAGTGTCTTCTTGCACCTGGTCGCCGACCTGTATGAAGGCGGGGCTGTCCGGTGACGGCGCAGCGTAGAATGTCCCTACCATTGGTGATGTAATATATTGGCTGTTGTCCGCAGCCGGGGCTGAGGGAGCTGGTGTTGCTGGTCCAGGCATCGGCGAAGCAGCAGGCACAGCTGCGGGAGCAGCCATTGGTTGTGGCAAGTAGCTAATAGCAGGTGCTTGTTGCTGACCTTCTTCAAGGCCACGCTTTATCTTAAGTTTGAAATTCTCTTCCTCTATGGCAAACTCCGAGAGTTCGGATTTTTTCATGAGGTCAACGATTTGCTTTATTTCTTTTATATCCAAAGCTGAGAAAGGATTAAAGGTTACGATCTATAGGAAATAAGAGTCTGTTAACTAGTTTTAGTGCCGATGCAACTTTCTATTTAAAGTACATTTGCCATTTTCACTCTTATAATGAGTGGAGTGAGAGTAGGTGTGTCGGTCAAGTGATTTAGGCAGGCTTGGCTTAAGGAAATGTATAAAGGTGTGAGATTTGGCCGAGTGAATGGTGAATTGCTTGTATGGATTGTAGCTTAAGGTGCTTGTTGAATGTGTCCTTTCGGTAAAAATCCAATCGACACTCCAATTGTCCCGAAATCTGAAAACTTATTCAAGTAGTTGTTCTTCAGTTGTTTATGTCTATTTAATTGGTTTTCCTTTCAATAAATTTCACATTTTTGCAAA
>JAKYXN010000149.1 GCA_022538095.1 Puniceicoccaceae bacterium K14
AAGGTACGATAGAAAACCGGAAACTTATATGGGATTCGCAACGCTCTCAGCATTAACTGATTGGATCAAATTCGATATTGTCCACACGGCCTAGTGAAAAGAGCCTTTCTCTCAATCTGTCTTGTATCAAATTATGTGGAATTGTCTTCCGCTTTAGTATATCTTCAAAAATATCATAAAACTCTGCTCTTACATCAATCGATATTGGTAGTATTCCCCTTAATTCAGGAAATTTATCCTTTTTAATTGATTCGTTTATAATAGATGAAATTAAAGTAGATTTTCCACAACCTATTTTCCCAATTATGAGAATCGTATCAGATCGATTTTTAGTAAAAATTTTATCTAGAAGCTTGTCTATAATCAAAGACGCACTATCGCCTTCTAGAACATCATCTTCGATGAGGCTACTTTCTATTGTGTATTTGAAGCTGATTATTTGCTTGTTATAAAAAAGGATTGTTCGTTGGATTAATTTTGAGAACTCCCTAAAGTCATTTTTTGTTATATCGCCTTTTATTCTTTTATAAATTTGGATAGCATAAAATGTTATTGTTTTAAAATAGTAGCCTTCATGAGGAATGACTTTTTTGTCGTCAAGTGGTGTGTAGTATGTTTCGTGGGCAGCATTGGTGAAGTGTTTTGTTCGCCTTGGGAATCGTTTATCGCTAAGCTTTTTGTAGGTCTTTTTAACAATTTCGAGTATACTTATTGGGTTTATTGTGAAGTTCATTCGGTTATGTTGGGGCTGATAATTAGAGGTGTATAGGGAATTTTAGGAAAAAACTAGGTTACTCAAGAAAATTCAAGAGGGATCGATGGTTAGAAGCCAAATTTGTGACTCTATTGCTTTTGGGTTTCTAGAAAATTGTGGATACAGAATTGAATTTGATTTGGGCGTCCGATTGGTACTAAAATAAGAATAAATTTCCCAGCTATCTGATAATTGACGTTTGACACCTTCTTCTTTCTTGGCGAACGGAGTTAGCTCTTTTAGCTTATGTTGACTAGGCGATGTTTGGATTTCTTGAGTTGCGGTGTTTGTTGTATGCTGTAGCTTTTATGTAATATGCCGGATTGGTTTTATCGTACTGTTGCTCAAAAGAGTTTGTTTTCAATGCCCGGTGAAAGTGGTCGCACTTTGGCCTTGGGGGTGATTGGGACTCTGGGTCGATTCTCTGCGGGGCGGGCGGTGATTGATTTTATGGGACATATGTCACCGGATCCTCGATTATCGGTCGTTGTAGATGGCGTTGTGTTTCCTTCTCGAATTGGCCTTGGTTGGAGAGTGGATCCAAATCGCCAAGCGGCGGAGGGCTTGTCTCGCTTTGGAGTAGGATGTATCGAATTTAATGCAAATCAGGCAATCGATGTGGAGCGGGCAGACGGTGGGACTCTCGTTGATGTTGAAAGTCGCAATCATCGGTTAGCGTCAATCCCTGAAAGACTTGAAGTACCTCGTCTTATTCGCAGTATGGGTGACGGCGATACGGAGTGTTTGAAACTTCCTTCAGGCAAGGTTTTGAGGGTCGTTCCGTGGGATTTTACACCCAAGAGCATTAGTCCGGATTTGGACAATGGTTTGGTTTTACAAGTCGGGGTTAGGGATGAAAATGGCCTTTGGAGTGTTCCATGCTCACTGCCGGAGGCATCTTTAGAGAAGGTTCGCTATTGGAAAGGGCGCCTTTCGGATTCGGCGACCTTGATCGTTTCTGGGAGTGTGGGAGATCCTGAGGATGCCTTACGTTTGGTCGAGGCTGGGGCAGATCTTGTTTTGTTGGACGCTGCTTTGGTTTTTAAAGGACCTGGTTTAGTTAAGCGTTGTAATGAAGCTTTGTTGCAGAGATCAGAGAGTCCTTCGCGTGAGAGCGTTTCTGTGCCGCTATTTCGTCGCGCTTGGGTGTGGGGGTGCTTGTTGGGTGCTTCATTGTTTTTAGGTGGCTTGGCAACGTTTTGGTTAGCTATGACGAATGTCCTTTTACCGTACGATGAAAGTTTTTTAGGCATGACTTCGGAAGATTTACGGAGGTTAAGTCCCAAGCTCTTCGATTTTATGGCTCATGATCGAGGTACTTTAGCAGGTACGATGTTAGGTCTAGGCTGGATGTACCTAGCGATGGCTCGATGCGGGGTTCGAAGGGGCGTTCATGGAGCTCAGACGGCCTTAGTCGTTTCAGCTGCAACTGGGTTTGCTAGCTTTTTCTCTTTTTTTGGATTTGGATATTTTGATACATTGCATGCGTTTGTTGCTCTCGCGTTGCTGCAATTAACGATTCAAGTACTGGTTAATGGCGATGGTGGTGAAACTGAGTGTTTGAAGAGGCCGATTGATCGCGAGGATTCGGCTTGGCGACGGGCTCAATGGGGTCAATTGGTGTGGATTCTTCATGCAGTTGGTTTGTTGGGTGCCGGTGGCGTAATTTTGATAATAGGAATGACGTCGGTTTTCGTTTCTGAGGATTTGAGCTTTTTGTGTATGACTGCAGAGCAAGCTAAGAATTTGGATACGCGTATGATTGGAGTGGTGGCCCATGACCGAGCGACTTTGGGCGGTATGCTGTTAGCGTCGGGGGTTGCTATGCTTCTGTCGGTCTTATGGCTATATCGCAGAGGTGGAAGATGGCTTTGGAAGGGGATTTTCGGACTCGGGTTGCCCGCCTATTCGATATCGATTGGTATACACTTATGGGTCGGGTACACCGATTTATGGCATTTGGTTCCTGCTTTATTAGGTGCCCTTCTTTGGGCTATTGGGCTTTGCTTAAGCAAGGGCTTTTTGTTTGATGACTATTCGAAATAGAAAGAACCTTTGAAAATGAAAATATGTAATTGAGCGGTTTTTGAGTCGCCCCCCACTAAGCTCAATTTTCAAAGCAAGAATAAGAAAAGTCAATGGTCAGAAGTCGAATTTATGACTCTATTGCTTCTAGGTCTATCGCGAATTGTGGATACGGATTCGGTTTGGGCGACCGATTAGTGCTAGTACCGGAATAGATTTCCCAGCTATTTGATAATTGACGTTTGACACCTTCTTGGCGAGCGGAGCGAGCTGAAATTTCTCAGGGCTCAGCTTTTGGAACCTGACAAAGAGGATACTCCTGAACCGGCCAAAGACGACTTCGAACTCGAATTTGTGAAGAGGATTCGATCAACTTTGGAGAAGAAATGGAATCAAGCTGATTTCAGTACCGACAAGCTTGCGAGTGAGCTTGGGATGAGTCGGAGTTCATTCTATCTTAAATGCAAAGCGATCACCAATGTGCCTCCTGCGGAAGCCATAAAGAACTATCGATTGGGAAAAGCTAAAGAGCTTCTGGCTAGTGGAAGTTCAGTTTCTGAAGTTGCGGTGCTTGTGGGCTATTCTGAGACAAGCCCTTTCAGTCGAGCCTTCAAAAAGCGGTTTAAGTGTACGCCCGCTGAGGTTCAAAAAAGGTCCTGAATTTGGTCTTCATTTTGCGAATAGTTTTTTGAGGGGGCGTGAAATACGATGCCTTTCAGGAAGTAGTTCGTTATATGACCATTTGTATCCAATTAGACCAAGCTGTTGGACGATTAGGGTACTCTCAGTCATCTAACGACGAATTGTTTCTTAAAATCTCGTAACACTTTCTTGTTTGGACTGTTAGGACGAATGGTCCTGTGTTTTGGACGATAGATCATTCCGTTTTTACCGAAGAAAATCTATATTGGGGAGGAGAGTACGAGTGGTCCCGGTTCGACCTGAGTCCTTTGCCTACGTGCCTCGAATTACTCTACAAATTAACAACTAAGAATCTACGGATTCTCCCCCCAAACTAGGCCGTGTGGACAAAATGTGTAAGTTCTCAAGTAATTGATTTGCAATAGGATGCAAAAGTTATATCAAGTTTTCGATGATAAAGAACAA
>JAKYXN010000014.1 GCA_022538095.1 Puniceicoccaceae bacterium K14
AACTGCCAAAAATTACTAACTTCGAAGCGGAACACCTGACTCCAAAGAACTGGAAGCAAAGCCAAGTCAATACGCTCTAGAACGGACGGTTACGAAGCTTCCAGCGCACTCTCGTGCAGGCTTGCTTTGGCCAAATTATTGGACTTCCGTTAATCACTCACGTTTGAGCCGATCAATGAAGAACTTTTATGGCGAATAAACCAAAATCAGTTCCAAGAGCAATTTTCTTGATTCCACCTGATGTGCAGCTGCTGGACCTTGCCGGGGTTGCTCTTGTTTTTGGCAAAGCAGAAGTCTACGGAGCTCCTTATGAAATCTTATTTTGTTCGAGCGAAAAGCTTGTTCAAACTATTGGCAATTTGCAGCTCGCGAATCTCGTCCATTATAGCGAAATCGAAATTTGTCCGACGGATACATTGCTTGTTCCTGGTTTTGAGGAACCGGTGGTAATGAGCCAGGGTTATCGTCGGCGGAACAAGAAATTGTTCGCTTGGATACGTGATGCTGTGGAGAGGCAGGCTCTGGTGTGTTCTGTTTGCTCAGGCTCGTATTTATTGGCCGAGGCGGGTGTGCTAGATGGCTGTGATTGCGCGACGCATTGGACTTGCTTCGACGATATGCAAGAGAGGTTTCCGCAATTGAACATAGTTCGAGATCGATTGTTTGTTCAAAGTCGACCAAACGTGTACACGAGCGCTGGAGTAACTTCTGGGATTGATCTAGCCTTGCACATTCTGAAAGAGCGCCATGGCCCGAAGCTGGCCTTTCAGGTCGCTCGACGCTTGGTTGTCTACATGAGACGCAATGGCAACACGGACCAGGGAAGCGTGTACTTGAAGTATCGAAATCATGTGGATGATGTTGTTCACGCAGCTCAGGATTATTTGATAAAAAATATCCAAGATAAGAATACGATAGATGATTTGGCGGAGGGTGTAAATTCGAGTCCTCGGAATTTGACGCGAAAATTCAAACTACGTACCGGCCTGACTATTGGCCAATATTTGAGTGAAATTCGTCTAGAGCGTGCTCGTGAGTTATTGGAAAATACGGAATGCACGGTAGAGCATGTTGCCCAGGAGTGCGGTTTCTCCGGAGCTCGCCAATTACGAAACCTATTTCACAAAAAGTATTCGAGACCGCCGAGAGCGGTTTAGTTTTTGGAACCGCGGATACACGCTGATGTACACAGATAAGTCTCTGGCTTTAAAAGAGACTAGTATAAAATCATTAGCGCAAATTAGCGTTCATTTGTGGTTTCCAAGAGAATGCTCCTTGGCCGGATTTTTCCCTTCGCTGTCCTAGCGGTTTTTCATCTCAAGTGTTTTAATGCCCTTGGAAACACAAAGCGAATGGTTGATATGAATACAGAAGATAAAGTCTTAACAATTGGAGCGACCCTTTTTGAAGAATTTGAACTTTTGGATCTTTATGGTCCGTTAGAGATGTTCACCTGCTTGAAGGAAAGAGTAGAAATCGTGACTATGGCTGAAAGGTCAGGTCCAGTAGCTAGTTCCAAAGTGAGTGGCTATGCAGATTGTTCTTTCGAGGATTCCCCGAAGCTGGACATCTTGCTGATTCCTGGAGGTTGGGGTACGCGGAAATTGCTTAGCGATGAAAAATTTGTGGATTGGTTGCGGAAAAAAGCGAATTCGGCTCAAGTGGTGGCCTCTGTTTGTACGGGTAGTCTGTTGTTAGGAGCCTCTGGTCTGTTGGATGGGAGGCGAGCGACTTCCAACAAACTGGCATGGGATTGGACATCTAAAGTAAGCGATAAAGTCGCTTGGATTCCGCAGGCGCGATGGGTGGTCGATGGGAAGTTTTATACATCTGCAGGCGTGTCTGCTGGAATGGATATGTCCTTGGCGTTGATCGAGGATATTTGGGGAGCCAATGTGCGTGAGGAGGTTCGGATCAAAACGGAGTATGATTGGCATGCGGATCCTAACTGGGATCCATTTGCCACGCTTGCAGGAATCGCTTGAATGCAAGATGTAAAGGCATTTGAGGTGGAACTCAGACGAACGAACTTGGCGAACGAACTGTAAGATGGGTCTCGAGTGAAATTTCCAGAAAAACGAGCTGAAGGCGGTTAGTTTCTTAATTTAAAATTAAGTAAAGATTAAGGAGCTACTGCAGGGATCGTGGTTGGGGGACGTACCCTATTAGGATATATGCCTAATAATCATTTCTATGAGGAAGCCTAGAGTATTTGTAATCGAAGATGATCGCCCGTCGCGCCGGATGATTTGCAAAATTCTTGAGAAGGCTGGCTACGATCCAATCGAATGCCCGGAGGGCAGAGATGCGATTCACATGGCTTTAATGCATCCGCCAGAAGCGATGCTAGTAGATGTAATGTTGCCGGATATGCAGGGGACTGAGGTCGTAAAGGAATTGGAGGCCCGAAAGGACTGTCAATTCATTGAGTATATCTTTTTGACTGCGATTCTTTCTGAGCGCGCCGGTAACAAAAACTCCAAGTTCTTTTTTGAAGTGGAAGATAAGCGCTACCAAGCGCTTCCCAAGCCGATTAAAAAACGAATCCTTCTTGAACTGCTGGAAGGGGCCGTAGAAAAGTCGCGGTCAAATCGAAAAAAGGTGGAAGAAAGTGACCGCCATTCAAAACTGGAAACGAAAAGACAGAAAATAATGGAGGAGCTGAAACGAGAAGATTCTCTGGAAGAGAAGAATGTTTCGGTGCCCAGCTCAAATGACGAATGGCAATCTAGTCTCTAATTGTAGAAGCGGCGTCTCGTCGCTTCTACTCTAAGTTGTTTGAGAGCCAGGTAATCCCTCCGACTTCGTCGTGGAAAGCACCGTCGAGTTGAGCTTCAAAGGCTGCGTCTAGAACGTTCTTGAAACCTGGTCCCGGTTTGTGGCCTAGCTTGATTAGGTGTCGTCCTAGGATAATTGGCTTAGGAGACTCGACTTTTATTGAGAGTTGCTCGGCTCGCTCTTTGAACAGGGCGATACGTTTGGTTTGAGCTTCTGAAGTGAGAGGAGGTCTCCCTAAGTGATCGGATATAAGAACGTAAATTAGCTGGTTGATAGTTGCCGGACTGATGCGACGAGCGAGTCTGCGGATGCCATTGTCGCCCGGTATGTTGTCATTGCCTGTATTTAAGAAATGGTGGCTTTTTACCAGAGGAACCACTTTTTCAATTATTGATAGAGGCGCTCCGATGTTTTGGAGAAATTGACCAGAGAGCCAACCGCTAACCTGATCGTGGCCAGGGCTAATCCAACGCAGTATCCCATTTTTGGAGGCGAATCGAGTGCAGCGTGCCTTTCCTAAATCGTGGCAGAGTACGCTTAGCAGCAAAATACTACGCGCTTCTGAATCGAGCTCTTTCCAGTCTGTGTGTTTAAGAAGGGCTTCCGTACATTTTTGAGTGTGTATCCAAACACTTCCTTCGGGGTGCCATTCTGGATCCTGTGGCAGATCTACGAGAGCGTACAGTTCTGGAAAGAAGGATAGCCAACCGCTGTCTTTGAGAACTTCTAGGCCACGAGCTGGGTAGAGGGATTGGCTGGCCCATTTTTGCCATTCGCCCCAAATGCGTTCTTTTGCCAGACTCCAATATTCGGGTTTCATGCATTGGCAAAGTTGAGCAGTGTCTGGATGGAGAGTCAGGTCAAAGCGGGCGGCAAATTGCATTGCTCGCAGCACTCGAAGCGGATCCTCGGCAAACGCTGGGCTGACATGCCGTAGCACCTTGTTCTCCAAATCTTGGAGACCGTTGCAGTGATCGATCACCTCCTTTTTAGAAGGATCATATAGAAGAGCATTGAGTGTAAAATCGCGCCGGGTGATGGCTTCTTGCTCCGACATGGTCGCATCGCCTTCGATTTCGAAGCCACGATGGCCGGACGCAGTTTTCGACTCGCGCCGAGGTATGGCAAAGTCGTATTCGTCGCCGCGAGACCAGAGTTTCACGACGCAAAAGGATTTACCTACCGTATCGGTCTTTCCTAGGGCTTGCAACGCAGTCGAAATCGTTTCTAGCGAGAGGCCATATACCTCGACATCGAAATCCTTAGGCGAGCGTTCGAGTAGGGCATCACGTACGCAGCCTCCGACGAGGCGGCAGCTTGCTCCCTTTTGAATCAGAAGTCCGATCGCTTCTTGTAGGGAATCGGGCAGCTGGATCTCAAATGGGATCCGTTTTGTAAGCGAGAATTGCATCTACTTTTGTTTAACGAAAGCGAGCATGCCCCAGGCGGCAATGAATGAGAGGCCGCCTATGGGCGTGATTGCTCCGAGGACTTTGATTTCTGTTAAGCAAAGGGTGTAGAGCGATCCCGAAAAAATGAGTATTCCAATTATGAAGAGGTTCCCGGGCCATTTCATTTGTTTGCCCAAGGGCGAAAGACTGAGCGCGAAGAGTGCGACAGCATGCACGAGGTGATAAAAAGCAGCTGTATCCCAGGTCTTGCTTAGACCGCTGGCTGCGAGCTTGTCTTCGAGGCCGTGGGCCCCGAATGCGCCGAGTACCACGCCGAGCAAGGCAAGGATTGTAGAAACTTTGAAGTGATTCATTGCGAAGTGTTATTTGCTCGAAGAGATTCGCGATGGATTGGGCATTGAGGCAACCTCAATAGTGCTCATTTTTTAAGAATCAGCCATTTGCACCCTGAAGTGCGAAAGGAGCAATTTACGAGTCGCAGCACGTGAATCGGTAATTATCGTAGTAATTGCCGATCGAATTCGTGTTTATTGGACGAAAGGGAAAAATAATCTGCAAAATCATTGACAAGCCTTCATCCTAGGCTAGGTGTTTTGCTCTTTTTCTCGAAATCCGATGAAGACTTATCTAGCCAAGAACGAAACAGTAGAACGCAAGTGGTACCTAATCGATGCCAAAGATCAGGTCCTTGGACGTTTGTCTGTAAAGATCGCCAACATTTTGCGCGGTCGCAATAAACCAACCTACACACCTCACGTAGACACAGGTGACTTCGTCGTCGTTATCAACGCTGATAAGATTGTACTTACCGGTAAGAAGGAAGACCAGAAGCAATACATGTTCTACAGTGGTTACGTGGGTGGCGAAAAGCGCCTCGGTGTTAGCCAAATGCAAGAGCGCCAACCAGACTTCGTGATTAAGCACGCAGTTAAGGGAATGCTTCCAAAGAACCGTCTTGCTGCAAAGATGCTCACAAAGTTGAGAGTATTCGCTGGCGAAGAACACACACACGAGGCTCAGCAGCCTGAAATTATCAAACTCTAAACTTCAGATAGAAGTAAGCTAATATGGCAGTAGAAACTACAGAATTTTTGGGAACAGGTCGTCGTAAGACTTCTGTTGCTCGCATACGCCTTCAAGAAGGAACAGGTAAGATCGAAATCAATGGCCGCGAAGCTGATGATTTCTTCTCACACGAGAACTTTTCTAACATAGCGCTTAAGCCATTCACTACAGTTGAGCTTAAGGACAAGTTTGATCTTCGTGTTCGCGTACAAGGTGGTGGAAACAGCGGTCAAGCAGGTGCAATCGCACACGGCATTGCTCGCGCACTTCTCCGTTTCGACCCAGAGCTTCGCATTCCATTGAAGCAAGCAGGTCACTTGACTCGCGATCCTCGTATGAAGGAACGTAAGAAGGCCGGTCAGCCAGGAGCACGTAAGAAATTCCAATTCTCCAAGCGTTAATCTCTATCGCTTAGACGCAGAAAAATTTCAAACCCTCTTAGGTTCACTACCTTTGGGGGTTTTTTTGTTTTTAGGCATCGAACGACCTCCAAATAAAACACGACTGCGGCGCGCTTTCCGCTTTTCCCAATCACTTTAACTTTTGTAGGATTCTCATTTCCCCAACCACATTTACCAATGAACATAGCAATTGTAGGAGCTTCCGGATATTCCGGCGAAGTACTGGTTAAACTACTGGCGGGTCACCCGTCGGTCAATTTGGCTGCAGTGACTTCGCGCTCGAAGTGCGGGCAACCTGTGAGTGCGGTGATTCCCCAATTACGGGGCGTCCTAGATGATTTGTTGTTTGAGGATTCCAATCCTGAAGAATTGGCAGCCCGGGAAGACTTGGATTGTTTTTTCTTGGCTCTTCCGCATGGAGCGGCAGCTACCTTTGCTCGGCCCTTGGTGGATGCGGGTAAGAAGGTGATCGATTTGAGTGCAGATTTTCGCTTGTCGGATCCTGCGATCTACGAAGAATTTTATGGAGCAGCTCACCCAGATGTAGAGCTTTTGCAAAAGGCGATCTACTTGCTGCCCGAAATTGCGGAAGCAGGTAGCGAAAAGAAGCAATTGATCGCCTGTCCTGGATGTTACCCAACGAGTGCCCTGACCCCCCTTTATCCGTTGTTGAAGGATGGCATTATTGGAACCGAGCACATTGTGGTAAACTCTATGAGTGGAGTGAGCGGTGCCGGAAAAAAGGCCGCCGAAGACTTCATCTATTGCGAGCGGAACGAGAGCGCGAAGGCGTACGGCCTTCCGAAGCACAGGCATTTATCAGAAATCGAGGAGCAACTAAGTAAAGCGAGCGGAAGCAAGGTGGTTATCCAATTCAACCCGCATCTCGCTGCCATGAATCGGGGAATTGCGACGACGATTACAGTTCCTTCAGGTGGTAGCTCAATCGAGGCATTATACGAATCTTGGAATAAGGTTTATAAGGGCAAGCCGTTTGTATGCGTTCTTCCAAGTGGTCAAACACCGGATACTAAATATGTGGTTGGCACAAATCGGGTAGATATTTCTGCAGTTAAGGATGAGCGGACTGGAAATTTTGTGATTACTTCTGCGGAAGACAATCTCATGAAAGGAGCCAGTGGACAAGCGGTGCAAATTATGAACCTTTGGCTTGGAATTGAAGAAACAACTGGACTGATCCATGGATAAGGCAGCAATCACTTTTCAGGATGTAGAAGGCGGCGTCGCTTCGCCGATAGGATTTTACGCAGCCGGTGGCTCTGCCGATGTGCGGAAAAAGAGTGACAAACGTTTGGATACAGGAGTAGTGTATTCGCTGATTCCCTGTGCTGCTGCAGGCGTATTTACTATCAACGCGGTAAAAGCGGCTCCTGTTTTGCAATGCCAAAGCTTATTAGAGTCAGAGGGCCGGATACATGGCATTGTCGCTAATAGCGGAAACGCGAATGCGTGTACTGGAGCACAGGGAAAAGAGGACGCTGCTGCGATGTCCCTTGCTGCCTCTCAAGCCTGTGGTGTGACCGATAGTTCCTTTCTCGTTTGTTCGACTGGAAGAATTGGCGAGCTGCTGCCAATGGAAAGTCTTTTGGAGACGATTAAGCCTTTGGGTGAAGCGGCTGTTGCCGGAGCAAAGGACAATGAGTCTTTTGGGAAAAGTATTTTAACATCAGATACAAAAAATAAAGTATGTACTGCAATTTTCGAGATCGATGGAAAAACGGTCACGGTCGGTGGTTGTGCCAAGGGAGCGGGAATGATTGAGCCCAATATGGCGACCATGCTTGCTTTTATTACGACTGATATCGATGCAGAGTCAGAACAGCTTAAAACTGTTTTGCAAAAAGCGGTGAAGACAACTTTTAACGCGATCACAGTTGATGGCGATATGAGCACGAACGATACCGTTCTATTGCTCGCAAACGGGGAATCGGATGTACTCCTCAATGCTGAAAGCGAAGCCCTGTTTCAAGAAGCGGTTAATCAAGTGTGCGATTCTTTGGCAGACAAAATTGTAGCTGATGGAGAACGGATCACAAAGGTAGTTGAAATTTTGATAAGCGGAGCTGCCAACGAAGGAGATGCAGAGAACATCGCTAGAGCAATTGGGAATTCCCTTCTCGTTAAAACATCTTGGTATGGAAACGATCCCAACTGGGGCAGATTGATGGATGCCTTGGGTTATGCGAAAGCGAAGATCGACCAAGATACGATTGATATTTTTTATGACGATGTACCGGCTTTGGAAATGAGTACTCCGGTCCCGGAGAACAAACCTAAGTGGAAGGAAATTGTATCCAAACCACGGTTTTCTATCCGGATCAATATGCACCAAGGCGATGCCACTTATCGGTTGCGGGCGAGTGATCTCACCGAGGGGTACGTCGACTTTAATAAGAGCGAATAAAATTTTCAGCTATGGACATGGAAGAAATCATTTCAAAGGCGAGCGTGCTTATCGAAGCATTGCCTTACGTGCAGAAATTCAGAGGAGCTATTTTTGTCATTAAATACGGGGGGAGCTTCATGGATGCCGATGATCCGGAGGTAAGAGCTCGGGTGGCCGGAGACATCGCTTTTTTATCAGCAGTCGGTATCCAAGCTGTAGTGGTACATGGGGGAGGAAAGGCGATTAGCCGGGCTCTCAATGAAAAAGGTATCGAAACTCAATTTGTAAATGGATTGCGGTACACCGATGCGGATTCTGTCTCCGTTGTTCAAGATGTCTTGAGCAATCAAGTGAACGGAGAAGTCTGCGAAATGCTTCAAGTGAGAAACGATCGGCCACTCGGTATTCCGGGTGAAACTGTTTTGGAATGTGAAAAACTCACTGAGTCAAGTTCGGGCGAGCCGATCGATCTCGGCTTTGTAGGCAAGGTTACGACCGTAAAGGGTAAGCTTATCAAGAAAGCTATAAAAGATGGATACACGCCGGTTATTTCTCCTGTCGCAAAAGATGAAAATGGGCAAGCCTACAACGTCAATGCGGACGTAGCGGCTGCCTGCGTAGCCAGTGCCTTGAGGGCGAGAAGGCTCGTTTACATGAGCGATGTCCCAGGACTATTGAGCGATCCTCAGGATTTAAGTTCACTCATTCCGACTTTGAATGTTCAGCAAGTAGACAAGCTCAAGAAGAATGGCACGATTAGCGCAGGCATGTTGCCGAAGATCGATAGCGCTATGAAGGCTCTCGATTCCGGTGTTCACCGGGTTCACTTTATCGACGGCAGATTGCCGCACAGTCTTCTTCTTGAAATTTTTACTGATAAGGGAATCGGCACAGAGATTGTGCATTAATTTTTGTAATAAAACTAAATCATATCATGAAAACGACTACCAACACCGAGTTGCTTTATAAGGAAAACGTTCTCGGCAATTATGGATTGCCGCCAATTACTTTTGTGCGTGGTCGAGGAGTTCGTTTGGAAGATGATGAAGGGCGGGAGTATTTGGATTTCTGCTCAGGACTTGCAGTCACTAGTTTAGGGCATTGTCACCCAAACCTTGTATCCGCTGTTCAAGAACAGGCAGCTGAGTTGTTTCATTTGAGCAATCTTTACCGGAATGAGAAGCAAGCGCTTCTGGCGGAAAAATTGAATGAAAAAGCCGGTGGATCGGGCAAGGTATTCTTTTGCAACAGCGGTGCTGAAGCGAATGAAGGCTTGATCAAGCTGGCTCGCTTGTATGGACAGGAAAAGCCTGGTGCTGAAGGGCAAGTGTACAAAATCGTTTGCGCGGACAATGCGTTCCATGGACGGACGTTTGGTGGAATGAGCGCGACTCCTAAGCCGAATGTTCAGAATGGATTTCGTCCTTTAGTAGAGGGGTTTTCCTTTGCGGAGCTAAACAACCTGGAGAGTTTCGCAGCAGCAATCGATGATCAAACAGCTGCTGTATTCATTGAAACCATTCAAGGTGAAGGTGGGATTTACCCTGCAACGACTGAATTTCTTCAAGGTTTGAGAAAGCTTTGCGACGAGAAAGGCATTCTATTGCTCATCGACGAAGTCCAATGTGGCATCGGAAGAAGTGGTAAATTCTTTGCTTTTGAAAAGGCGGGTATCGAACCTGATGCGATTGGCATGGCCAAGGGCCTCGGGGGCGGAACGCCTATCGGAGCGATCTGGATGAAGGATGAGTATGCAGGTTTATTCAAACCAGGCACCCACGGGACTACCTTTGGCGGCACTCCTTTGATCAGTGCAGCGGCCTTGGCCGTTTTGGATACGATTGAATCAGAGAACCTTCTTCAGAATGTTTCTCAAAATGGAGCGTATTTGCTAGAAGCGTTACAGGTATTGAAAGCGGAATATCCAGAGTATCTGTTGGAAGTAAGAGGCGAGGGTTATATGGTTGGTATTCAATTATCCGAGTCGCCGATGGATTTGGTCACGTTGCTCCGAGGCAAAGGCCTGATCGTCCCACCCGCAGGGAACAACGTAGTACGCTTCCTACCCCCATTGGTAGCGACGAAAAGCGATATAGACGAAGCTTTGTCTATATTCAAAGAAGGGGTCCAAGAAAGAGCGGCCCAGTAATAGGAATAATAATTGAATTAGCATACAAGTAGTATCATGGCACATTTTTTAAAGGAAACCGATTTTAGTAGAGAGCAAGTAAACGAGATCTTTTCGTTAGCCCATAGTTTTAAAAAGGGAAGGGGACGCCACACGCCTCCATCCTTGAAGGGACAGTCTTGGGCGATGATTTTCTCCAAATCAAGCACTCGGACACGTGTATCATTTGACGTAGGAATCAATGAGTTGGGAGGGCATCCTCTCTTCCTCAATAAGAACGACATCCAACTCGGTCGCAGCGAAACTGTGAGCGATACGGCTAAGGTTTTGTCGCGTTTTTTGCATGGCTTGATCGTTCGGACCTATGCTCATTCGGAAATCGAAGAGTTGGCTGCAGAGGGATCGATTCCAGTCATCAATGCGTTGACTGACTTCTTGCACCCTTGTCAGATCTATACCGATGCGTTCACGCTTGCTGAGCGGTGGGGGACGGAAGGCAATTTTCTGCAGTCTCTCAAAGGCAAACGCTTGGCTTACTTTGGCGATACAGCCAACAACATGGCGAATTCTTGGATTCTCGGAGGCGCTCACTTCGGCATGGAAATCGTCCTGTGCGGTCCGGAATCGTATAAGCCAGGTTCAGAGATCGACGAACTGCTGGAGAAGGAAGGTTTGCCGAAAAACTATGTGTTTACTAGCGACCCGAAGGAAGCGGCCAAGGGAGCGGATGTTTTGTACACCGATACTTGGGTGAGCATGGGGCAAGAAGCGGAAGCAGCCGAGAAGATCGCATTGATGCAGCCGTTCGGAGTAACGAGCGAGCTTATGGCTTTGGCCAACGAGGGAGCCTATTTTATGCACTGTTTACCAGCTTACGAGGGTAAAGAAGTGACGAAGGAAGTACTCGACAGTCCTGCGTCGATTATCTTCGACGAAGCGGAAAACAGACTCCATGTTCAAAAGGCAATCATGGCAGTCTTGGCTCAAGGGCTTCGTGCCTAATCTTAATTTATTTATTTATTTATTTTGTAACGCAGAAATCTTACTAGCATGAAAATCGCACTCGCATACTCAGGTGGCTTGGACACTTCAGTCCTCGTTCGTTGGCTCAAAGATCATTACAATGCAGATGTCGTAACGTTCGCAGCAGACGTTGGCCAAGAAGAAGAATTGGACGGACTCGAAGAGAAGGCCAAGGCGACTGGCGCAGTGGAGCACCACACGCTCGATCTTGTCGACGAATTCGCGGCTGACTATATCTACCCGATGATGCGCGCTAACGCGATCTACGAAGGTCAGTACTTTTTGGGTACATCCATTGCGCGTCCTCTTATCGGAAAAGCGCACATTGACTTGGCTCGCAAGGTGGGAGCGAATGCATTGGCTCACGGAGCCACCGGCAAAGGAAACGACCAAGTTCGTTTCGAGTTGGCCTATGCGGCCTTGGCACCCGATTTGAAAACGATTTCTCCTTGGAGATTGGATGTATTCCGTGAGGCCTTCCCGGGGCGCGCAGAGATGATCGATTATTGCCGTGAGAATAATATCAACGTGGAAGCATCTGCGTCTAAGCCATACTCAATGGATCGTAATCTATTGCACATTTCCTACGAAGCAGGTATCTTGGAGGATCCTTGGTTTGATCCAACTGTGGCGGAAAACAAGGACATGTATAAGCTTTCTGTTGATCCAGAAGACGCTCCAAATGAAGCGGAATATGTGGAACTCGATTTCGAAAAAGGTGATTGCGTAGCGGTCAATGGAGAAGCTCTAAGCCCCGCAGGTGTTTTCAAGAAGCTCAATGCCCTTGCTGGAAAACATGGTATTGGTCGAGTGGATATCGTAGAAAACCGATTTGTTGGTATGAAGAGCCGCGGTGTATACGAAACTCCAGGCGGAACGATCTATATGATGGGCCACAAGCAAGTGGAGTCTATTACAATGGATCGTGACCTAGAGCATTTACGCGATAGCTTGATTCCAAAGTACGCAGAGCTCGTTTACAACGGTTTCTGGTTCGCTCCAGAGCGGGAAGCTCTTCAAGCGCTTATCGATGATAGCCAAAAAACGGTGACTGGAACAGTTCGTCTCAAGCTCTACAAAGGCAACGTGACGACAGTTGGACGTAAGTCTCCTTACTCGCTATACAATGAAGATATTGCTTCAATGGAAGGCGTGCAAAGCGACTACAATCCAAACGACGCTACCGGATTTATCCGTCTGCAAGGCCTCCGCTTGAGAGCTCGCTTCCATGCTCAAAAGGGCTTTATCGAGCAGTAAACAAAAAACTCTACTTCAGGAGGTTGTTTTAGAATTTCAAAGCCGTGTCCTCATTAAGAGGCACGGCTTTTTTGTGTCGATCTACTAGAGGTACTTATTACTCAGTTACGAAGTTTTCCATCGAATTGAGTATTAGAGTAAAATTGGATGCACCCCTTTTATTGGAAGAGGGTTTGTTGTTGGGTGAGACTCTCCTGGCGAGAACAGGCGGGTTTTCGTGCGATAATTAGGTAAAAAAATAGCGAAACTTATTTGCCCCCTTCAAATGGCCTAAGAGTAAAGACTCTTTCGACCGAAAAGATTATAGTATGCCGGACGTATCCCCTAATAGACAATTTTCTCAGGGCTTGTGAGTAAATGAGACCATGAATTTAGAACAAAATTGCTTAAAGACCCAATTGAAGCAGCGGTTATCTTGGTTCCTATTCGTGTTTGGGATCACGACTACTGTTGGGGCGGCTGATGACATTCCAAGTCAATTGAAGGATCTAATCGAAATGAACGATCAATTGATGTCCCTTGTTCAGGAACAGCAAGAGCAGATAAATAATTTGAGATTGCGGTTGGATGAATTGGATGAAACTGACAGCCAACAAGCCGTCGAAATAATGGAGATTCGAGATGAGGTGGACCTAATTGATAATTTGGAGCCCTCGGCGCCTCCATCGAATCGGATAGTGATTTCGGGGGAAGCGGGAATTGAGTATTTTGCTGGTGAATCTGATGCCGAATTTTCGAATGAGGAATTTCGAATTGGAGAGTCTAGGATTTTTTTGGAAGCTGAAGTGGCGAATAACATCTATTTCTCTACTACGATTGAGTTGTTTAGGCGCGAATCGAGTAACAGCGATGTCGAAGTAGGCGAGGTCTATGTAGACGTTGAAAATTTGTTTGGACTCGATCGCTTAGCGACAGCTCGAGTTGGCCGCTTTCAGATACCATTTGGACAGGAATACCTTAACCGCTATGTCTTTGAAAATCCTCTCGTTTCCCATTCTGTTGCAGATATAATGGGTATTGACGAAGGCGTCGAAGTCTTTGGCAGTGCAAATGACTTTTCCTATACCCTCGCAGTGATGAATGGGGGGAAATCTTCTCTTCGTGATTTTGATTCAGGAAAAGCCTACATTGCTCGGTTCGGTTACAATCCTGGCGAGAATCTGGTATTTCATGCTAGTTTTATGGATACAGGTGATATTGCCGTTGTTGGTGATGAAGCAACCGAGTTGTGGGTAAGCGATACTCGTTTTCGTTCGATCGGTTCGGAAGGAACTAGCGAGTTCGATGTAAAGCTCGCCCAAATTGACGGTTTGTATGAATGGGGTGGAGGGTCGCTTAAAGTAGCTTTGGGCGAAGCTTCGTACAATGACAATGACCCGCTGGGCGGAAATCAGCGTGATTTTGATTTCTACCAAATCGAGCTCCAACAAAATTTCCAAGAAAGTGTATATGGAGTCGTTCGATTCAGTGAATTAACTGTCAATGATGGCTACCTTTTGGCGGGAAATGGAGATCCTGAAATATTTTTAAGATCGGGGGTTTTCACAGAGGAATTGTCTAGGCTTTCGCTTGGAGTTGGGTATATGCCATTTGAGAATGTAATAGCAAAAATCGAATACAGTTATGAAGACGGAGAACACACAGATGGGTCAACTCGAGAAAATGCGGACCAATTTTCAGCAGAGCTTGGCGTTCGGTTTTAGCGTAATTTGCAAGGTCCGGTTCTTCTTTATTGGAGCTTTGGTTTCTGGTTTACTTGCTTTTGATTGCTCGGTGTTTGCTGGTAGCATAACCGGAAGAGTTATCGTTGAAATACCTTCAAATAATAAAGCAGGAAGTGATACTGATGAGTACGACAGCCGCCGATACAAATTTTTAGAGAAGGTAGATTATTCGAAGTTTCGCGATTTTATTGTGAGTATCGAAGGTGCCGATGTTGCTTTGGAAGAAAACGATAAAAGGCCGCAAGCTGCAGTTAGCCAAAAGAATGGGCGTTTCGTCCCACGAATCTTGGCTATTTCAAAAGGTACGGAGGTATCGTGGCCGAACAGAGATGCGATCTTCCACAATGTGTTTTCAATGTCGGAAACTGAGTCTTTTGATCTTGGATACTACAAAAATACCGATGAACCGAAGAAAATTGTATTTGATAAAACTGGGCGGGTAGATGTTTTTTGTTCAATTCATGCAGATATGACCTGCGTTGTGCTGGTTCTTCCGAATCCATGGTTTGCGAAAACGGATAAGAAGGGGGAGTTCACAATAGAGGGCATTCCCGCAGGGTCTTATCGTTTGAAAGTGTGGCACGAGCGCTTGCCCGTAAAACACTTGGATGTGGTGGTTGATGAAAACGCAGACACTGAAGTGGAGATAGCAATGGGCTTTGGAGCCTTGCCGAAGATTTAGGGCAATAGTTGATGAAGAGAGAAGGCATTCGCAGGATTTTCAGGCTATCATTTCAGAGTAAAATACTTTTACCTGTAATCGGGGTCCTCATTGCGTTGCCAGTCCTAATGGTAGGGCTCTTGAACAATTATGTTCGGACTGAAGCTCTCAAGGAAGCAGAGCGAACGCTGACAACAGCTGATTCTGTATTTCTCAATTCATTGGATATTAAGAAACGCTTGCTGCTTGACCGGTTTCGAAATTTGGGAAATGAGCCAAGGACAAAGGCAGTTGCGTCCTTGAACGACTCTAATACGATGTCTGGCTTTTTGGATGACTTGATATTTGTTGCCGATGAGAGAATTGAAGTTATTCTCTATACCTCGACTATCAAGGAGTGGCAAAGCGGAGCCTGTCGGGAAGACACAGACACGCTAGAATCGTTTGCAAGATTGGTCTCTGAGCAGGGAAATCGGCTTTACGGAGATTACTTTGCGGAAATCACAGTGCTTGAGGGGCGACCTTATCATGTCATTTCAGTACCGGTATATGGAGTGAGTGGCGATTTTTCGGTGGGAGTATTGACCATTGGGATGCGAATTGGAAATGAAGAATTAGTTGAACAAAAATCTCTTTCTAAGGCGGATGTACTATTAATCGCTGATGGCAAGTTGCTAAGCGGGACTCTGTCTTCTGAGCAATCATCTGAGTTTCTTGACGCCTACGCTCAGGAGGAACTGAGCTATGGAGAGATTACGCCGCAGGAAATTGGCGGCGAGAGCTTTCATACCCTTTCTGGCAGAATTGAAAATGATGTATACGGTAGCTTAGACTACATACTTTTGTCGTCTTTTGAGAAACGCCTTCAGGCTTTAAGAAGTGCAAGCGCAATGCTTTGGGGGTTAAGCGCTTTAGGTGTTTTGATTAGTGTGTTAGTAATTTTTATTACGATACGGAAATTGACTCGACCACTTACAATGCTCCGAGATGGAGCGGAACTAGTTGGGCAAGGCGACTTTTCGCAGCGCGTTGAGTGTGATACGCAAGACGAATGTGGTCAGCTTGCGAGTGCCTTCAATCGAATGACAAGCAATTTGCAGAGGTCGCGAAGCGAACTTGAAAAGACAGTAGTTGAATTGCAATCGACTCAAGAACAGTTGCTTAGCCGAGAGGCGCGTTTGCGCGAGAGTGAAGAAGGATTGCGTCTAATTATTGAAGGAGCCCGCGATCACTTGATCTTCACGATTGACGATGAACAGAAAATTCTTCGTTGGAATGCAACAGCCCATGGAATTTTAGGGTATTCAGTATCTGAGGCACAGGGAATGCAATACTCCAAATTGTATGATGACGAGGATTCTGAAAATCATTACCACAGTGAAATACTGGATACTGCTAGAAAGAAAGGGCAAGTAGGTTTTGAAGGCTGGCGCAGAAGACAAGATGGTACCCGGTTTTGGGCGGATATTACGGTATCTCGAATTGAACGTTTAGCAGGAGCTAAAGGCGGGGGCTATGTTGAAATCACACGCGATGTTTCAGCACGGAAAGAAGCTGAAATTGCGATGAAGAAAGCGAAGGATGCTGCCGAGGCTTCGGATCGAGCAAAGAGCGAATTCTTGGCTAATATGAGCCACGAGGTGAGAACGCCGCTGAATGGCATTATCGGGATGACGGGATTGTTGAGCCAGCAAAATCTGACGGATGAACAGCGTGATTTTGTGGATACAATTGGATTAAGCGCTGACTCACTTCTAGCGGTGATCGATGATATTCTCGATATCTCTAAGATTGAATCAGGTAAACTTGAGATAACGCATGGCCCGGTTGATTTGGTTGATTTGATAGAAGAGGTGGCTAAAGCGTTTGAGCCGACGTGTTTAGAGAAAAATTTGTCGTTTGCGATTGTTATTGAGAAAGATGTTCCGAAAGAGGTTGAGACTGACGCATCTAGGTTAAGGCAAACACTTGTTAATCTAGTGGACAATGCGGTGAAATTTACTGAAACCGGAGGAGTAAATATTGTCCTCAGTGCGACAGAAGAGGATCAGTTGAGTATAAATGTAACTGATACTGGTATTGGTATCTCTCAAGAAAATCTGGATAATCTTTTTAAGCCATTTTTTCAGGTCGAATCTTCTTTTGCTAGGCAATATGGAGGGACTGGTCTAGGGCTAGCGATATCTCAAAATATAGCAACTTTGCTCGGAGGAAATATTTCGGTAACGAGTGAGGAGGGGAATGGCTCTGCGTTCTGCCTCCAGATTGTTGCGAAACGTTTATCGAATGAGACGAGGTTCGAAGACTTGAAGAGAAACAAGGTCTTGATAGTCGCGGATGCGGAAAAAGCTGGAGAGGCTTTGAGCGAACAACTGTCGATCTGGAATGCAGATGTGGCCAGGGTATCATCTTTGCCGGACCTAATTCTTGATAGATTGAAGAAAGACCCGCGTCAGCTTGTTGTTGTTGAACAATCAGCAGTCCGGCAAGATACATTGAAGTGTTTGTATGAATACAAAAAGAGTACTGAAAATGTATCGATTCTTTTTCAATGCGAAAGTGATTCCAGCGATATATCCTTTTCGGAAGAAAATCGCTGGTCGAAAATTGGTAGGTCATGCTATCCGAGAGCTTTTAATACGAAGTTGAGCAATCTTCTCGGACTTGCGGACAAGGAAGAGCCTTCAAAAGGCCTTAAAAAGGAAACGACTGTATCGCAAAAAAAATCTACTAAAACAAAGAGCAAGGATCCGGGCTTTGCTCTTAAGTATCCCTTGAAAATTCTGGTAGTGGAAGACAACCCGATCAATCTGAAAATACTGAATCGAATTCTACTTAACTTGGGATATGAGACAGATCAGGCGGAAAATGGGCAACTTGCTGTTGAGGCTGCGGAAGCCAAGGCATATGATTTCATTTTTATGGATCTGCAAATGCCTGTGATGAATGGCTTAGATGCGTGTCGTCAGATTTTGGATTCGGAGAAAGTCGAAAGTCCAGTGTATATATCTGCGTTCACTGCTAATTCCCGCCAGGAGGATATCGACGCGTGTAAGGAAGTAGGCATGCACGATTTCGGTTCAAAACCAGCACGAGTAGAAGTGCTAAAAGAAATACTCGTACGTGGCTTTGAGTGGAGGCAAGCTTCGCTGAAGACCAGTTGAAACTATAGATTGCTTCGACCTTCTGGAGGTTCCCCTATTTCTTCCTTCAATCAGGATTAACTTATGAGGGCGAAGATTGCGAAGGTGGCGATCCCGAGGACTGTCGTTACCAAAGTAGCTCGTTTGAGCGGGGGCGTTTGCAATGCCATTACATAGCCGGAAACTAAAATCAATCCGAGGGCGATTGCTAGGAAGGCTGCGTAGACTTTGAACGCTGTGCCGCCTTTTGCCTTATGCAGCTGAACGAGGCTTCTGTACCACGTGGTTTCTTTTATGGTTATGCTGGCGACGAGCGCGTTGTCCGTCGGTTCGAGAATCACGTCTTTTGACGATCCAGTCCATTCTAGGAGAAAGTGACTCCCATACTTTTTAACCTTCGGCTTTCCTTCGGGTGCTCTTAGCTCGCGTTTGTTTAGCTCTTGTTTAACTAGTGCTGTCAGAGAACCCAGGTCCGCTTGGAGGGGCTGGGTGAGTTGAATTTCATAGCCCTCGCTGTTATAGCTTCCTTTCTCGCCCCAGGTATAAAGGGCTCCTGTGACGATGTACATAACCACAGCCGGGAGGATGAATGCAGCAAGTAGAGCGTGAATGCTCATGAATAATCTTCGATCTTTCATATCAGTTTGGTCGTTGTAAGGTCTCTAGAATCAATTAGTTGGGTATTGTTAATTTCCCATGCATTTGTCGATCTGAATTAGGCTAACGGGAAATCTCGACGGTTACTTTTCGGCGCCTTTTCAGGACTTGGGGAGATGATTCTTCAGGATTTCGTAGAGCTCTGGGCGGTCTTTCTTGATTTCTTCCCTCGAAAGGCCTTCTAGGGAATGGGGGTATTTTAACCAAGCGCTCGTCTCGTGTATGAAGTAATCGGGCACACGAGTGGTTCGGTTGCGCTCTGGCTTGTAATAGGGGACTGCGATCCGAATGTCATGAGGCGTATTTAGGCGAGCTCTTGCCTTAAGATCATTGATGATGGCCTCCACCGACATGCCGCTGTCGAAAACGTCATCGACGATCAGCAAACTGTCTTCGTGCTGGACGTTCTTAACCAGATAGCTGAGGCCGTAAACTCGCACTTCGCGGTTTTGTTCGTCTATGCCTGATGAGTAGGAGGACGTCCGAATAGCGATATTGTCCGTCTCGACGCCGTGGTAGCTCAAGTACTCCTGGACTGCGATCCCGATCGGGGCGCCACCGCGCCAGATCGCGATCATGAAGGTGGGGCGAAAGCCGCTCTCCAGTACTTTCGCGGCCAGCTTCCAAGAATCCTCCAAAAGGCCTCCAGCAGTTAGAAAAAGCTTCTCCATGAGTTTTTGAAATCGACGGATGAGCGAAAAGCCAATCACATTATTGATACGCAATTCGAACAATATTCATGAATAAGCATTTTCTAGACGAAGCAACCATCATTGAAGATTCTTTTCGCCTTGGTGTACAGATTTTCGAAAGCGGTTTTCGCCCGACCTTCATCGTCGGTCTCTGGCGTGGTGGCAGCTCTGTTGGAATTTACGTGCAAGAATGCCTGCAAGCTCTTGGCGTCGAAACCGATCATTTTTCTGTTCGTACCTCCTACCAAGGCCTGCCCGGTTACCAGGACATGATCGATTCTCCAGAGAACATCCGCGTCCATGGCACTCAGTATCTCATCGAAAATCTCAATGCGGAGGACCGCCTGCTTATAGTCGACGATGTCTGCAGCTCTGGCCACAGTATCCGTGCCGTACAAAATCGTCTCCAAAAGAAGCTCAAGCGCAACTATCCAGCAGAGACTAAAACGGCGGTCCTGTGGCATCGCCCTCATTTCAAACGAGCCGATGTCCAGCCAAACTATTTTCTTCATACCACCGACGAATGGCTCGTCTTTCCTTACGAACTTAAAGGGCTCACGCCCGAAGAAATCAAGCGGCACAAACCTGAGGCGGTGGTGTGAGATTTGAAGAAATCAAGTATCCTCGAGATCTATAGGCCATGCTTAGAGGATATATCACAATTTTTCCTAGATTGTATCTATAAAAAAGATACGTAGCGCAGTTTACCTAGTTTGAGAAAAGTGGAATTTTCAATGATCTTTGCCTGTTTCTTCTTTCTGTTTGGCAAAAAACTGGAAAATAAGCAGAGAGGAATTAGTACCCCTCCTTCTTAGATGCGTCAGTTTCTACATAATGGACAGGTTGCTTTATTTTGGATTCATGTTCATAATCCAGCTCGGTGACTTTAGATTCAGCCTTCATCGGATCATTTGAATCCAATTTGACTGTGGTGATGCTATCCCTTTCCGGATAAATGTCGATTGTTTCCGAATATCCTATTGAGACGCCAGTGCGTCGACCAGTTAATTCTATTTTTGCTCCGATTGATTGTGTCTGCACTACCGTGGTTTCTCTATCAGTGGGCGTGACTTTTGTAGGGCCTATTTTAATCTTTGGTTTGGTCTCGTCTGCGTCTGTTCCGTCAACCGATTGTGGTTTGCTTACCTTTGTCCATGTAAGGCCTATTGTATTCAAATGACCATTGCTTCCTGTGTATCGAACTGCACAGCCGCTAAGTAAGATAGCGAGAATTATGGGTAGCAAATGCTTCATTCAGATTAGTCGCTACTCTGTGCCCTTAAGAAAACCAAGATTGAGCTGGACGATTCACTTATGTTGTAGACTTCCCAGACACCATCGGCACTGAAGGAATTTAACAGCTGGGAAAATTGTGTTCTCTTTTCTTCGCTTGATGAGAGTAAGTCGAAACTCCAACCCTGGATTGTTTCGATGTTGTAGTAGTAAGCCATTTAATTTGGTTAGAGCGTGTCTTCCGAGGTTTGCTTGAGTTATTGATACAAGTGAGAATGTACCGAGTTTACTTCTGCTGTGGTCAAGTGAGGCAAAACTACCAGCTTGAAATTGGATTGGGTGAAAGTGGTACCTTGAACATTGCTCTTGAACCATATAGCAAAGGTAGAGAATTCAGAGCTATTCATAGATTGAATCTTCTCTCGAATTTCTGTCTCTTGGTCCGCTTGTGCTTTTGTTCTTTCAAGGTTCGTTGCTCCCGTAACTGCTTCGTTCAGGGTTTGTTGAATTAGGGGTCGCGTGCTCAGAGCAATTGCAGCTTTGCCGGTGGCGAATCGAGTAGAGAGTCGAACTCCTTTGCCTGTATCATCTGGTATGTCACTATTCGCTATTCCCAAATCAGCTGCGTTGGTTGCTTGGGAGTGATTCACAATTGAGATGTCGGCGTAGACAGAGTTTGCTTCTTTGCAGGATGTTTTGTTTAGAGGTATGACCGTGGCTTCTTTGCGATTGAACCCCAATGTGAAACTGGCTGGTTCGGAGGACCCTGCACCCGAGTTAATATCGATCCCCAATACAGATTTGGTACCGAAGTAGAGGTGTCCATTGTTACCTGTTTCATTCTGTTTGCTTGTTCCATTCTGTTTGCCTGTTCCGCTTGCCGCGTTGATTGCAGCTTGGCCTGTCGCAAACACTTGCTTGATCACCTGACCATCGAACCAGGTTAAATTAGAGTCCATCGCTCCGAAGACAGAGTGAGCTTCGCCATTGCTTTTGTTTGGCACTATTGCTACTTCTTCTCTTTCGACGGCTAAGGCAATTTTGGTCGGAACTTGGGCGGTTCCTGATACATCAAGTCCAATAGTTGTATTGGTTCCAAAATACAGGTGATTGGCACACCCACTCAGAACTTGAGTGGATAGAAGTAAAGTGACCAAAATCGAGTTGCAGGAGGGATTCAATTTCATTTGTTACAAGAGTTTTCCTACGATTGTGCAGGATTAGATTCAGCATTGATTAGTCAGAAAGCACTTAATATGCCACTGGTAATGATTACGAATTAATAGGGTTATTGAAGTTAGTTTTAAGTATTTGTCCTGTTTTCGGAGATGCTGTCAAGTTGAGATCGAGGTTGATGTTATAGCGAGCGATGACCGGACCTCTGTGAAGGTATTTATTCAGATAAGGTGGCGACGTGCTTTTGCTGTTCACAGAAGACGCTCAAACGCAACTACCCAACTCAGCCTAAAACGGCGGTCCTGTGGCACCGCCCTCATTTCAAGCGAGCCGACGTCTAGCCAAACTATTTTCTTCACATAACCGACGAATGGCTCGCCTTTCCCTACGAACTCAAAGACCTAACGCCCGAAGAGATCAAGCGGCACAAACCTGAGGCGGCGGTGGAAGGTTTGAAGAATTCCCAAATAGATACGTATCAGAATAATCTACTAAGGGCAGAATATGAATGGTATGGATCTAGTTCGGTTAAGACCTATTGCAACGTTTACCAACCAATTAAATAAGTAAAGACACGTAAGCGCCTTGAGTAAGAAGGAAGTAGGATTTTTAGTTAAATAAGTTTCCCTGATCCTTTTGGTGCTATTTCCGTTCAGATTTCGATTACGAATGAAGCCTCGAAATTGAGGTTCGGGTCGTCGACATATGCTCGGGGGTTGGCGATGATTCTCGTGTTACCAATCCTGTAGTCTTGGCTTTCGTGTATGTGCCCGTGGATCCACAGAGCAGGTGAGTGCTCTTCGATGAATTCGTCTAAATGAGAGGTGTAGGCCACGCTTATTGGGTTCTCTTGTTTTTCTTTAGGAAGGGAACGGATAGAGGGTGCGTGGTGGCTTACTATGATCGATTTTTCGTTTTTAGTAGTCTCAAGAAAAGCCTTCATAGCGTTGAGAGCTTGAGTATGGATTCTCTTTGTGTCTTGGGGGCTGAGTTTTTTGTAGGTAGTTGATGTTCGGATTCGTTTATAGTCATTCATCCGCTGAGCTTCGATTCCACCAAGCATAGGATTTCCGAAGAGGTTCAGATCCGTCCAAAGCGTACAATCGAAGAAGTGATACCCGTTGATGGGAACCGATTCGTTTTCGAGTATGTGGATGTTGGTTCCCTCGGCTTCAGTTTTGATCTTTTCTATAAGTCTGGGGTACTTCGAACCGTAGAACTCGTGATTCCCCATCACGTAAATAACTGGGATATCTTGAGAGGCATTTTCTTTGATCCACTTGATTCCATTGAGTTTTGTGTGTACGTCACCCGCAAATACGAGCACGTCGGCGTCCACCTTGGGCAGTTGAAACTCTCCGAATTCAATATGTAAGTCGCTGAGTATGTGGACTCGCATTCGATGCTTGAGTTATGTGGAGGTCGTCCATTTTTTCAAAACCGCGTTTAGTGCACCCCAGCCGGGTTTGTTACCGGATCCGAACTTGTCTTGGATCTGTTCGAAGTGAGAAAGGCTGTCGTGTATCCATTGATTCATTATTTCAGGAGCCTCGATGATTTCGCCTTCGACTGCGTGAACCTTTTGAGCTTGGACTTCGGCGATGGCTGATAGGAGAGAGCTGTCTGCTATGTCGCTATCGAGCATCGTTTGGAAGACTGTTGGAGGCATGCTGTTCTTGGCTTCAATCCAGTAGCAAGCAAAGAGGGGACGAAGGATGTAGAAGAGTTTCTTTATTTTGATCATTCTTCCATTGAAGTGGTCTTTAGCGGTGCCTTTGGCCATGCTCATGTAGTGGTGGATGGCTTTGCGGGGCTTGAAGAATGTTGGGATAAGAGCAGTGAGTTCTTCTCGAAACCCATCTTGTTGCCAGTAGATGATTGGGCTATCGATCCATTCGTTGAGGGCGAGGTTACAGGTGGCAAAGAGGCGAAGTGTTTTGACGAGATCCCAACCTGCGAGGTCGAGATCATTCGGCAGCATCAAGTCGATATAGTCTTTCTTCTCCTGGAGTTCGAGGTACCAATCCTTTGGGTGTGTGTAAATGAAACGCAGATCGTAGTCGCTATCTGGGGACTCAAAGCCCCACGCCCGACTACCGGACTCACAAGCAAAGAGGACTCGGATATTTCGTTCTTTTTCTAGGTTTTGGATAGTGTCGTCTATTTGGTGTTGGATGTTCATATTGTTGTGAGCAGAATAGTCTTTAGCTTTTTAGTCAGTAGCCGCTAAACGTCTATCCCGAAGGGTTCCTGAACCTGTGAAGGACAGACTAAACGCCTATACTTTCTCCAAGCTTGAGGTGATTTCTTTCAGGAGTTCTTCCGCTTTCGCTTTGTTTGGGGCTTCTGGGAGTATGCTATGTTGGTGGAGGGTTTTGAGTTCTTCGACTTTGGTTTCGGCTTTTTCTATAAGCGCGTCGTAAGTGAATTTGCCGGTGCGGATATCCATCAGGAATTGGAGGGCTTCGCCTTTGAAGCGGACAATGGGATAGCCGTTTCGCAGAATTGACTCACCGCTGAGAAGAAGGCGGAAGGTATGCATCATGTTCTTGGCATCGTAGTCGATCTGGCCGCTTTCTTGTGTTTGCCAGCGTGCTTCGTTACGATTTTCTCGCCAAGTCCAATAGTTCTTGTGGTCTCGTACTGCTCGTTCGAAAGCGTTTTGGTTGACGCTAAGCAGGCCTATGCAACGTTCCTTTTCGTCGTCTATGGGGATGGATTCGCAAACGACCTTTCCGCCTCGAATGACTCCACGGGCTTTGGAGCCATAGTGATAAATCCGATACATGCTTGGGCTGTGTTCCAAGGCGGCAACATGGCACTCGCTCAATGAGAAACCAGTGGATGCGATGGGTCTGGGACGATAGGGAAGCTCTGAGTTCTCTTCGTTTTCATTTGGGATGAGCCAACAAAAGTCCTCCAGGGTTGGTTGGGTTTTGGGTTGTGGATTGTTGACCCACTTGTTTTGGCCTCGGGCTTTTTTGATCTGGGCTTGGGCGTAGCCTACGTGAGATTCGTAGGCTTGTTTAGTGATGAAGATGGAGCGATTCTCGGCGAGTAGGTCGAAGCTGTGCGTACGGCGTTTTACGCACTCCTCTGGCATAAAAAGTAATTCGATGATATTGGGATTGGCAGTGAGGGCTAGCTCCAGAAATCGGGCGAGAGTGTAGTAAACGGTATCCCCTTTCGCGTCGGATACTTGAGTTGGCAATGGGTCGAGTGTGACCTGCGTTGCTTCGGGGACGATGTAGATTCCTTTTAAATCTTCGTCGCTGTGAGGCAAAGCAGTGCCGTAAGCCTGGCTGCCTACAACCGACTCAAAAATCACCTTATCTGCATGTTGCGCTAGTAACTCTTCCAATGACCGCATTCTGGGGGGATCATTGCGATTGTGGAGTTGAGTTCAAGACTTGAGGGCGGGTGTTCTGGGTGTGGTTGCAATTCGAGCGATGTGATCGGACTCATTCGCCTGCAAGGCCTCCACTTGCGAGTTTGCTTCCATGCACAACAGGAATTGATTGAGTAGTAAGCTGGGTATTTTTAATTTTAAAAGCCGCATTTTGATTTAGAAATGCGGCTTTTTTGTTGAACAAATTAGAGGAGGTGCCGGTTTATTTTCGCAGGTCTTCAAGTAATGTTTTCCAGAAGATTTGGAAGCTGGAAAATTTTGTATCAACTTCGTTGATATAATCTTCTAAATGATTAATTGCTTCATGTTGTTCTCCTTCTCTAGCTTTCTCAAGGTTGCCTTCTAGCTCGTTGAGCGATTTTCGAAGCTCAGCGATTTTCGTTTCGAGTTCTTGTATATTAGAATTATTTTCGGACATAGTCTTATGTTGTTTAAATTCCTAGGAGGTTGCTTATGAATATGAGCATTCCAGGTATTATGAAGAAGACGCCGGAGATGTAGGCGAGTGCGTACAGTTTGTTTTTCACGGCGGCAGTTGCCAATAATTCGGCGCATTTTGGTGGAATGCTTCGTAGGATAGGTATGCTGTAAATGACAATGACGCCGAGTACGTTATAAATCAAATGGACCAAGGCAATTTGGAGGGCGAATCCGGAATATTCCCCCGAAACTGCGGTTGCGGCGAGGAGTGCGGTTATACATGTGCCGATATTTGCGCCAAGGGTAAATGGATACACTTGAGCGAGCGTAAAGAGTCCGGCTCCGGCAAGTGGGACGATGAGGCTTGTTGTGGTGGATGAGGACTGTACTAGAATTGTTATAACTGCTCCCACGGTGATTCCCGTGATGGGTCCTCGTCCAATAGCTTTGTGCAAAACGTCTTTTGCTTTTCCGACCATGAGCTTTTTTAGTAGTTTACCAATAAATGTAATAACTACAAAAATCAAAACGATGCCGAGAATTATGACTGTGATTGCTGCGAGCTTTTCTGAAAAGACAATGTTCAGCGAATTTTCAACAGTGTTGATAACCGGTTTCGTAAGTGGCTTGATGAAGTTGAGCCCTTTCATGGACATGGACTGGCCGCCTACCAAGCCACTACTCATCCAGCCTGCCATTTTTTCGAGTGGGTGAAACATGATCTCGATCGGCAAGAAGATGACAACTGATAGCAGGTTAAAGAAATCGTGGATCGTAGCAGAAGCGAAGGCCCGCTTAAATTCATTGCCGTCGCGTACGTGTCCGAGGCTTACGAGTGTGTTGGTAACGGATGTCCCGATGTTCGCTCCCATAATCATGGGAATCGCTATAGTCACCGGTAAGCCTCCAGCGACGAGTCCGACGATAATTGACGTGACTGTACTTGAAGATTGAATAAGTGCCGTGGCAATTGTGCCAATTACGAGTCCGGTGAACGGGTTATTGGCAAAAGCAAATAGTTCCTTGGCTTGGTCTCCGGCAGCTGCTTTGAAGCCTGATCCAATCATTGATACGGCTACGAGTAGTAGATATACGAGGAAAGCAACTAGTATCCAGTTCAAGATAGAGTTTCCACTGTTCTCGGAGTCGTTTTCGAGAGGGGGGCTTGCCGTACTTGTTGATGTTGTCATATTGAGTTTATGGGCTGAGTTGATTTAAGCGACGTTAGGTCTTGCGTAAAAGGGCGACAAGACCCCGCTTGTTACTTTTCGCTTACAGAAAGATTACAGCCTGACTGGTGGAGATATTTGTGTGAGCGAGCTGATATTCTCAATAAGAGGTATTGTTGACGGATTTATTCTAAAGTTTTTATGTATCAGGTATAGCAATACATAACATCACGATGTTTTGCTCTTAAGGAGCGGGAATCGATGAATCGTCCTGCTTTACTGGAGAACTTATAGTTCGAAATTCCAGATTAGGGTTGTCGGGAGACCCAAAAAAAGCCCATTCGTTTGAATGGGCTTTAAAAAATTATCCTGTGGTTGCGTTTTATTCGGCAACAATCTCGTCGGCTGTTGCTGGCATTGTAGCCTTTAACTGGTTTGCTTTTTGTGCCCAGAGTGTGCGTTGATCGCCAGCTAGGATTTCGTCGAGTTGTGCACTGGCTTCGATGGTATCGCCGTTTTTGAGAGCGATTATTGCGAGGCGATATTTGGCTTCGAGTTGGCTAGAGTTGTTTTCTTCGAGTGCGAGCGATTGGAAAATCGTTTTTGCTTCTGATTCTTTGTCGAGAGCTAGAAGACTCATCGCTTGGCCGATTTGAGACGCTTGCTTAACGGATTCTTTAGTGGAGTCACTCGCTTTTTCGTAAAGTGAAACGGCTTCTTGGAATTTCTCGTCGGTGTAGGCTTTGTCTGCCAATTCCTTAAACGCTAGTCCGCTAAGCGGGTGGCCAGATTCTTTCTCAGCCCACTCAAGGAGCTTCGCGTCGTCAGAACTCGCTTCTGCGTAAGCAGCTTGCTTGTCCTCTTCGGCTTTTTGGCCCATCATGGTGATGAACTGGTAGCCGAGAAAAACTACGAAAACGGCAACTATCGCTAATATGATTTGTTTGCCGTACTTTGACCAAAAAATGGAAAGGTTTGCTTCGATATCGGCAATCTCCGTTGTTTCGGGGATTACGTTACGTTCGTCGCTTTTGGAAGGTTTGCTCTTGTTGGCCATGATTGGGTAGGAGTGCAGTAATTTTGGAAAAAGGCTGAGTGAACCTTTTTTTTTCACAAGATCGAGCATTTATTGCATTGATCGGTGTAAGTAATCGATCTTTCTACCTAATTTTTGCTGACCAAGTGTCCAATCCTGTTCGTCGGGGCACTTGGTGGATTGGCTTTTGTCGTTTGTTCTTTTGAAGATGACTGTTTGGAAAGCCGAAATTTGCGCTTTTTCGGTTTGTTTTCTTTGGGAATTCCGTCGAGCAGTAGTTTTAGGGAATTGACGGTGTTGTTGAGCTTAGCGGCTTGTTTGTTGAGTTGTTCAGCAGAAAGGGTGGATTCTTTTGCGCTTTTTGCGGTTTGATGGGTTCCATTTTCGAGACCGTCTACTGTGCGAGATATTTCGTCGATGCGATTGGCTTCTTCGCTAACGGAGTATTTAATTTGCGATACATAGCGATCTGCGTCTTTCGATTGAGCGAGTATATCCTCTAGGCGAGCTCGTGCCTTGGCAGTGAAATCCATGCTCTTGCTGGCGTTTTCTACGGATTGCTCGATTTTTTCTCCGGTGTTCCGGGCAGCGGCAGAGGAGCGTTGAGCGAGATTTCTGACTTCTTCAGCAACCACAGCAAATCCAGCCCCGGCTTCTCCGGCTCTGGCTGCTTCGACGGCAGCATTCAGAGCGAGAATATTGGTTTGAAAGGCGATTTCCTCGATTGTCTTTATGATGTCTGAGGTTTCGTGGCTACTTTGCTGAATGCCGCGCATAGCGGACTCCATCTCTGCCATTTCGTTAACGCCTTCTTCGGCTGAGGCCTTTGCCGTGTGGGTGACTTTCTCGGTTTTAGTAGCATCTTGAGCGTTGGACTGTGCTCGTTCTTTGAGATTTTGGACAGTTTTGTTGGTCTCTTCTAGCGAGGTGGCCTGGTGGGTTGCACTGGCGGCGATATCGTTGCTCTTTTGTAGGACGCTTTCGGCTATGGATGACAAGCCGCTTGTGACGATTTGGATTTCTGATGAAATCCTTTTCAGGCTTTTAGAAATGCTGTGTGAAAGGTGAATTCCAAAGTATGCTGATAGCACTATCACAGTGATCGAAGCATAGAGAGCTATCATTTGATTTTTCTTAGACTGAGAAACTGTGTCTCTTAGGGAGTGGTCGAGGCTGATGGCAATTTCTTGAGAGCGAGCAACGAGGGCTTTTCTTAACGATACAACAAGTTCTGATACTTCTTGTTCGCTGGCTTCGAGGGAGGTCGTCTTGATGTTCAATTGCTCCAGGTTGGGTCCAATGCCAGATTCGTCTACGAAAGCTAGGAGAGTTTTTTCTACTGCAGTTGCTAATTCGTCTGCTGCATTTCCTGCTTCTTTGGACTTTAGCTTCTCTACTATTTCTTGGTTGGCTACGTAGATGAGCCCAATCCCCTCTCCAACGCGTTGATTGAAGCTTTGGTAGGTTTCATCGGTAGCCATGAAGAAAGCGTGTTCCGCCTGGGAGAAGAGGTTGGATAGCTCGTCGCTTAGTTCGTTGAAGCGGGCGATTTCTTTGGTGGCGTCCATTTGAATAAGGGCCATGACTGAATTCTTCGAGGAGCGGTCGAAATCCGATTTTGCTTTAGCAATCTGTTGTGGGATACCTTCGCATAGAGAGAAAAAATTCATACGAGAACGATATAGATTAGTGATGGCGAGCTTTACGGTTTGTGGTTCAACGTCCAAGCTCGCTATATTTTCTGTGGTGTTGAGCAGCAGAGTTGGGAGATCGATGGCCGACATTTCCTTTAAACTCTTTGCGGAGGTAATCTGTTGGAGAGCGAATGAAATTTCGCTCATCGCTTTGACGGCGAGGGCGTCTTTTTTGACTTTGGTTACTGTTTCATCTCTCGTATTCACAATGGAACTATTCAATGAAGAGATGTTATAGTTGCCAAATATTGAGATTAGGATCACGAGCGAAGTACTCGCAAGGAATCCGATTAGTATTTTTGCTTTAAGACTCATTATTCAGGGCGTTGTTTTTTGTCTTAGAGAGAGTAGGAACTCTTTGAAGACAGGCTAAATAACGGAAGTAACCCTAGCTTGCTGAGAAGAAATTTGGATAAAATCGCCTGTCTGTTACGTTCTTGTAACGTATCAATAAATTGCAGACGATTTGCATGTCGCCAAAATTATGAATATACCGAAGTGGACATGTTTTGCCTCGGTAGTTTTTCAAATGGGACAACTACTTAAGTATACAAAGTAGCAGGGGAGCAAAATGATTGGAGAATCAATCGAAAACGACGGTCTTGTTTCCGTAGACCAAGATACGATTTTCCAAATGCCATAAGACCGCTTTTGCGAGCGTGAATTTTTCTAAGTCGCGGCCTTTTGCGATTAAATCACCTACGCTGTTGCGGTGCGAAATATTGGCGACGCCTTGATGGATAATAGGTCCTTGGTCAAGATCGGCCGTCGCATAGTGAGCTGTGGCTCCGATGAGCTTTACGCCTTTTTTATAGGCCTGATGATAGGGCTTGGCTCCTGCGAATGCGGGCAGGAAAGAGTGGTGGATGTTTATAACCGGAATTCCTACTGTATCCAGAAAAATGGAAGAGAGCACTTGCATGTAGCGAGCCATTATCACGAGGTCGATTCCGTTCTCTTTTAAGAGAGCAATCTGTTTCGCTTCAGCATCTGGCTTCGTTTCCTTGGAAACAGCAATATGGTGATAAGGGATCCCGTAGGTTTCCGATTGAGCTTTGAGATCCGGGTGATTCGAAATAATGAGAGAAATTTCGCAGGGAAATTCTCCTGCTTTCCAACGTAAAATTAGGTCGTGAAAGCAATGGTCGAATTTGGAGACGAAGATAGCAACCTTGGGTTTTTGGCCTGCGATTGCGACTTGGGTCTTCATACCGATTGAGTCTCCAAATTCGCTGAATGCCTTTGCTTGTTCTTCTGCGGATCGCTCGCCTTCGACTGCCCATTCAACGCGTTGGAAGAAGACGCCCTCTTCCTGGTCGCGGTGTTGGTCAGCATGAATTATGTTTCCGTCGTTTTCGAAAACCCAGCCAGATACCTTCGCGACCAGACCTTTTTGGTCAGGTCCCGAGAGGAGGGCGACGATCTGCGGGGGCTTGTTGGACATGCGCTCTTGATTAGTCTATCGTTTCAACACTGTTTGCTACCATGCTTTGCAGTGAATTGACGTCGAAGTCTGAGGAAAGCAGGGCTTTGATGCCCGACACGGCAGCAATGGCTCCTGTGACGGTGGTCATTAAGCAAATGTTGTGATCGTAGGCGAGGGCGCGGATCTGGTTTTCATCAGCTCGCGGAATCATTCCCGCAGGTGTGTTGATGATCATCTGCATCTCGTCATTTTTGATGAGATCGAGAACGTTTGGTCGGCCTTCTGCAATGCGGTGAAGTTGCTTGGTTTCCACTCCATTTTCCTTGAGAAACTTAGCAGTTCCAGCTGTGGAGAATACGGTGAAGTTGAGCTCTTTGAGTTGCTTGGCCAAGTCAATTGCCATTGGCTTGTCTTGGTCTTTCACGCTTAGGAAAACGTTTCCTGAAAGAGGAAGTCCTGGCTTCGCGGCTGCTTGGGCTTTTGCGTAGGCGAATCCGAAGTCTGCATCCAATCCCATTACTTCACCTGTACTGCGCATTTCTGGACCGAGGCGAATACTGGATCCTGGGAAACGAGCAAATGGGAAGACCGATTCTTTAATGCACCAATGCTTTGGAGCTTTTTCCTTGGTAATTCCGACTTCAGCCAAACTTTTCCCAACCATGAGCTTCGCAGCGAGTTTGGCGAGAGGTTCGCCAATTGCCTTGGATACAAATGGTACAGTGCGCGAAGCACGTGGATTTACTTCCAAAACGTAGAGCTCGTTGTCCTTGATTGCGAATTGGATGTTCATGAGTCCGACTACCTTGAGGGCTTTCGCAAGAGCGAAGCTCGCTTTGCGAACCGTTTCGATCATCTCCTTACCTAGAGTGTGTGGTGGAAGAACCATGGTGGCGTCTCCACTGTGAACCCCGGCGAATTCGATGTGTTCTAGCATGCCTCCGACGATTGTTGTTTCACCATCTGAGATACAGTCGACGTCTAGCTCGATCGCGTGTTCTAGGAATCTATCTAGGAGAACTGGCGTGCCAGGCGATGCTTCGAATGCTTCGCGAAGGACAGCACGCATTTCTTCCATTTCGTGAACGATGAACATCCCGCGGCCACCGAGTACGAATGAAGGTCTGATTAGGAGTGGGAATCCAACTTTTTCTGCAAGATCGTAAGCTTCTTCTTCGGTGAGAGCGGTTACGTTTTCTGGCTGCTTGAGGCCTGTAGCATCTAGGACTTGCTTGAAGAGCTCACGATCTTCTGCGGTATCAATGCTTTCAGGAGGCGTCCCGATGATGTTCACGCCATTTGCTTTGAGGTCAGATGCGAGGTTGAGGGGTGTTTGTCCTCCGTATTGAACGATAGCGCCGGAGCAACCTTCCTGCTCATAGACTTCGAGTACGTCTTCCAGTGTGAGCGGTTCGAAGTAAAGCTTGTCGGAAGTATCGTAATCGGTGGATACGGTCTCGGGGTTTGAATTAACCATTACCGACTCGTAGCCCATTTCTTGAAGTGCGAATGAGGCGTGAACGCAGCAGTAGTCGAACTCGATTCCTTGGCCGATGCGGTTGGGGCCACCGCCAATGATCATTACCTTTTTCTTGTCGCTAGGAATGACTTCGTTTTCTTCACCGTAAGTAGAATAGTAGTACGGTGTTTCTGCTTCGAATTCCGCAGCGCAGGTGTCTACTAATTTATAAATGGTGTTGATACCAAATTCTTTGCGTTTGGTGTTAACTTCCTTCCAGTCAGTCTTTAGAATGATGCCGAGTTGACGGTCGGAGAATCCATATTCCTTCGCCTGCTTTAGTTGAGCTTTGGATACGGATTCGAGTGTCTCTGACTCGAGAGCTGTTTCAAGGTCGGTAACTTGCTTGAGTTGAGTGAGGAACCAAGGATCGATCTTTGTGAGATCAAAAAGCTTTTCAACGCTGTAGCCGGCACGGAGAGCATGGCGTAGATAGTAAACGCGCTCTGTGTTTGGGCGGACTATCATGCGGTTGATTTTTTCCTCTGGAAGAATTTCGGTTGTACCGAATTTTCCTCCAGGTCCAAAGCCGAACGAACCGTTTTCTAGAGAACGGAGAGCTTTTTGGAAGGATTCTTTGAAGGTACTACCGATCGCCATCGCTTCTCCGACAGACTTCATTGCAGACGTTAGTGTCGTGTCGGCACCTGGGAATTTTTCGAAAGTGAAACGTGGGATTTTTGTCACCACGTAGTCAATACTTGGCTCAAAACTCGCAGGTGTCTTCTTCGTGATATCGTTTTGGATTTCGTCGAGGCTGAATCCAACGGCTAGCTTGGCTGCGAATTTCGCGATTGGGAAACCGGTAGCTTTGGATGCAAGAGCAGAACTACGAGAAACGCGTGGGTTCATCTCGATAACTACCATGCGGCCGTTTTCTGGATTGAGGGAGAATTGGATATTGCTTCCTCCTGTCTCAACTCCGATTTCGCGGATAACAGCGAACGAAGCATCGCGCATCGCTTGGTATTCTCTATCTGAGAGGGTCATCGCTGGAGCGATGGTGATAGAGTCTCCTGTGTGGACTCCCATCGGGTCGAAATTTTCAATAGAGCAGATGACAACGCACTGGTCTTTGCGGTCGCGCATGACCTCCATCTCGTATTCCTTCCAGCCCAGAAGACATTCTTCGACTAGGATTTCGTTCACTGGAGAGAGCTCTATTCCGTTGGACGCGATGGTGTCGAACTCTTCGCGGTTGTAGGCAATACCGCCGCCGGCGCCACCCATGGTGAAACTAGGGCGAATGATGATTGGGAATCCGCCTATATCGGAAGCGATTTGGCGGGCTTCTTCGAGATTGTTGGTTGTCTTCGACTTAGGGACGTCTAGGCCGATTTTCTTCATGGCGACTTTGAAGAGTTCGCGATCCTCGCCCTTTTTGATCGCTTCTGGCTTCGCCCCGATCATTTCGACGCCAAATTTGTGAAGAATGCCTTCTTTCTCGAGCTCGAGCGAAAGGTTGAGCGCAGTTTGGCCACCAAGCGTTGGAAGGAGGGCATCAGGGCGTTCCTTGTCGATGATCTTGGTGAGGGCCTCAACTGTAAGTGGCTCAATGTAAGTAACATCGGCGAACTCAGGGTCCGTCATGATGGTCGCAGGGTTGCTGTTGACCAATATGACTTTGTAACCTTCTTCTTTGAGCGCCTTACAGGCTTGAGTTCCGGAATAATCGAATTCGCAAGCTTGGCCTATAATGATAGGGCCAGCTCCAATGATAAGGATAGATTCTAGGTCGGTCCGCTTTGGCATGATAAGATACTTTCAACTTTGCCCCGCAACGCTAGCTAAAGGCTATGGTGAAAAGAATCTTTTCTTATTTGATGGCAAGATGATTTGGAATCTTTCGCCTTCAGATCGTAATTTTGCGGTCCTCGAAAGGTGTTATCTACGAATAGTTGGCAATTTCTTCCTCAGAACATTGCAGAATCTTGGCAGCTTTGGCTGCGTCGTACTGAACGGATTTTAATATACTATCCACGTACGTTTTTGCCTGTTCGTTTATGAAGTCTTCCAAGCTAGCGGTTTCGGCGTCGATTTCTGGTTCGTTGGCTAGTTCCGCTATTCGAGCAGCCGCTCGATTGAGTGACTCCATGAGCAAGTTGACTTTGAATGGCTTGGTGAGGAAGTCGAAGGCTCCGTGCTTCAGAGACTCCATGGCGTTTTCGACATTTCCGAAGCCGGTCATCATGATGACGATGACATTCGGGTTGATTGCCTTGAGTTCGCTGAGAAGTTCTACGCCGCTCATACCTGGCATATTGATGTCAGTGAAAACGATATCGAAAGGCTTCTCACGGAAGGAATGGAGGGCCATTTGACCACTTGTGGCAAAGCTCGTTTGGTAGCCGATCGGCTCGATTACTGCATCGAGCATTTCGTGTATGGATTCCAAGTCGTCGACGATTAGTACCGAATGCATAGGAAGTGACTATTAATAGGTGAAACTTGTGGTGTGTCCTCGATATTAACTTCCAGCAACGCCTGCCATGTTGAAGATAGGTAGGAACATGGCCATCACGATTCCCCCGACAACGACTCCGAGAAAAACGATGAGCATCGGTTCTATTAGAGAAGTCAAAGAGGCGATTACTGCTTCCGATTCCGTGTCATAGAAATCGGCTATCTTGTTCATCATGCCGTCGACGTTACCTGTTTGTTCACCAGCCTTGGCCATGTGTTTCATCATAGGTGGGAAGAATGGCATCGTTTTTAGAGTCTCGGAAACTTGCCCCCCTTCAGAGATGCTTTTGGAAATATCTCTACAGGCATCTTCGATTTGGGTTTTGCCGCTACTAGTTGATACGATTTCGAGCGAACGAAGAATAGGAACACCACTGCGAAGGAGAGTCGCGTAGGTACGGCAGAAGCGCGAAAGTGTGATTTTCTTAATCAGGTTACCGAAAACCGGTGCGCTCATGACGAGTTTGTCTCGAAATCTGCGACCTTTTGGAGTCTTCGTAAATTGACCCCACACTTTGAAAAGAATGAAACCGCCTAGTAGGAGCCAGTGGGTGTTGGCCTTCATCCAATCGCTGAGATCAATTAGAAACTGAGTCGGCTTGGGGAGTTCTTTTCCGAAATCGCTGAACATATCAGCAAAAACAGGAATCACGAAAATCAGAAGGACGTTCACTAAAATGAGAGCGAGGGCTATGACCGCGATAGGGTAGGTCAAGGCAGACTTCACTTTTTTGGTCAGAGCCGTAGAAGACTCAAAATAGGTGGCAACTTTACCGAGAATTTCTGAAAGACTTCCACTGGCCTCCCCGGCCTCGACCATTGAAATGAAGAGATTGTTAAACGCCCTGGGGAATTGGGCACAGGCACTGGAGAAGCTATTTCCCTGAGAAACGTCGTTTCTTACTTCTCGTATGATGATTTGAAAAACCGGATCCTCAGTCTGCTCCTGCAAGGCTTCTAAGGCGGACACGAGAGGCAGTCCTGCTTCTAGCATCGATGCAAGTTGTTGCGTGAATACGGTAAGATCTTCGAGCTTGAGCTTGTACTTCTTCGCCTTCTTTTCGTAGGCCTTTTGCTTGGCAAGACGTTGTGACTCCCAAAAACCAACTGACTGTTTTTTGTCGCCGTGGCGAAGTTTGGACTTAGAACCGCTTTTTGATGACTGAGATGTTACTAAAGGCATGTCATCTCTGTTATTCGTCGTATTAGTTGAAAAACTTTCTAAGAAAATGGACTTAATTTGCGGTGAGTAGTATCGCTTAAGCGAAGTCGAGTTTTGAACTCAAAGTTGAATGTTAGCACTCTTTTGAATTATCGTGTAGTTTTATAAAATTGGTTTACAAAAGGATACGTGGATCTATAGATAAGGTCTTCTGTTTAACGGAAATCCTTCCTCGAATACGTACTTGGCACAACTACAGCTCTTACCTCAAAAATGGATGCTTTAATCAGCCTGTTGGGCATTGTTACTTTGTTGGGGATTGCTTTTGCGCTGTCTTCCGATCGCAAGTCTATTAATAAGAGGACGGTTATTGGAGCGTTTCTTATCCAATTCACGATCGGAGGTGTCGTCTTGTTTCTACCTTGGGGTAAAACGGTCCTTGGGGAGTTATCGACTTGGGTGCAGAATGTGATTAACTACAGCAATGATGGAATTGGCTTCTTGCTGGGGGGCTTAGTTAGTCCCAAAATGTTTGAGTTATTTGGAGGACTGGGCTTCGTCTTTGCTTTTCGCGTGTTGCCCGTGATCATATTTTTCTCATCATTGATTGCTGTTCTTTACTATTTGGGAGTCATGCAGTTTGTCATCAATTTGCTGGGAGGGTGCCTGCAGAAATTGTTGGGGACTTCGCGAACTGAATCTTTATCTGCAACCGCCAATATCTTTGTTGGTCAAACGGAAGCGCCTTTGGTAGTGAAGCCTTATATCGCTCATATGACTCGCTCCGAGCTTTTTGCGGTAATGTGTGGTGGGCTTGCCTCAGTTGCTGGGTCCGTGCTCGCTGGATACACACAAATGGGTGTGGAGCTGCGTTACTTGCTCGCTGCCAGTTTCATGGCCGCTCCTGGAGGTTTACTATTTGCGAAATTGCTTATTCCTGAAACGGAAACTCCTAAGGAAAGCGGGTTAGCGGGAATTGATGGCGATGATAAGCCAGCCAATATTTTTGACGCGGCGGCGAACGGAGCTTCGGATGGGCTGAAGCTAGCCGCGAATGTAGGTGCGATGTTATTGGCTTTTATCAGCTTGATCGCTTTGCTGAATGGTGTGTTGGGAGGTGTCGGCGCGTGGTTTGGTTATGAGTCTTTTAGTCTCCAACAAATTCTAGGCTATGCCTTTTCTCCGATAGCGTGGGTGATCGGCATTCCGTGGGAGGAGTGTGTTCAAGCGGGGAGTTTGGTTGGGCAGAAGCTCGTGATAAATGAATTCTTCGCGTTTGCCGATTTTTTGGGGATGAAGGAATCGCTTTCGCCACGTACTCAAGCATTGGTTACGTTTTCTTTGTGTGGTTTTGCTAATTTGTCCTCTATTGCGATATTGTTGGGAGGCTTGGGTGTTATGGCCCCTTCGCGTCGTTCCGAAATTGCTCAACTCGGTCTAAAGGCTGTACTTGCAGGTTCGCTCTCGAATTTTATGAGTGCTGCGATCGCAGGGTTTTTCTTAGCACTATCTTAAACCTAATTTTATGGATTCTAAAACTGCAGCTCAAAAAGCAATAAATCTACTCGATCTAACGTCATTAAATGATGATGACACGGATGAAATAATCGCCGGATTGTGTGATCGAGCAAAAACAGAATTTGGAAACACAGCTGCCGTTTGCGTTTATCCAAGATTCGTCCCAGCGGCTCGCAAGCAACTGCGACTAATAGGTGCGGAGGATATATCAATTGCTACTGTATCTAATTTTCCCCATGGAAACGATTATATTGAATCTGCGGTTGCGGAAACGAAAGCGTCGGTAGCATACGGGGCTGATGAGGTGGATACCGTTTTTCCATACAAAAAACTTCTATTGGGTAACAAGGATGCTGGCAAACGCCAGATTGATGCTTGCCGAAAGGCCTGTGGGAATACGGCGAAGCTGAAAGTTATTATTGAGAGCGGCGAATTGAAGGAACCGGATCTGATTCGCGAAGCCTCTCGAATTTCAATCGAATGCGGAGCGGATTTCATAAAAACATCTACCGGTAAAGTGCCTGTGAATGCGACTGTGGAATCTGCGCGTGTTATGATGGAGGTCATACGTGATTTAGGGAATACCTGTGGAATGAAAGTGGCAGGAGGTGTTAAGACGACTGACAATGCCGCAGAGTATTTGGAGTTAGCGAGTGAGGTCCTTGGACCTGGCGCGTTGCAAGCACACCGGTTTCGATTTGGCGCTTCAGGTGTCTTATCTGCCCTCGTCGCTACTTTAAAAGGCGAGCAAGCGGACGCGATATCTGGATACTAACGAAGATTAATGTCTTTTCTTCCTCAAGAAATTATTCGTAAGAAGCGGGACGGCATCGCCCTTTCGCAGGCAGAGCTGTCTTGGTTTGCTCAGGGAGTAGGTACTGGAACGATTGGAGAAGGTCAGATCGCTGCATTCGCTATGGCGGTGTATTTTCAGGGCTTATCAACTGATGAGAGAGTCGCTCTGACGGCTGCGATGCGCGACAGCGGAGAGATTTCGGATTGGTCTCAAGAAGGGTTGGATGGTCCCATCATTGATAAGCACTCAACAGGAGGAGTAGGTGACTGTGTATCATTGATCCTTGGTCCGCTTTTAGCGGCATGCGGTGGCTTTGTTCCAATGATATCAGGCCGAGGTTTAGGCCATAGTGGAGGAACTTTGGATAAATTGGAGTCGATACCTGGATACAGCGTGACGCCAGATAATCACCTTTTTCGTAAGACGATTCGAGATGTTGGCGTTGCAATCATTGGCCAAACGGTGAATTTTGCTCCAGCAGATAAGCGTTTTTATGCTACTCGAGACGTTACTGCTACAGTGGAGTCGATAGATTTAATAACAGCTTCGATTTTGTCAAAAAAATTGGCAGCTGGATTGGATGCTCTTGTTATGGATGTAAAGGTTGGCAATGGAGCTTTTATGGCTACGAGAGACCAATCCCAACAACTTGCGCAATGTATTGTGGAAGTTGCTACGAGGCTGGGAACACCTACAGCGGCCTTGTTGACTGATATGAATGAATGTTTAGCGTTCTCGGCTGGAAACGCTGTGGAAGTGGCGGAAGTCGTTGCTTTTCTAAAAGGCGATTCCCGCAACCCTAGATTGGAAAAAGTTGTTTTAGATCTCGGAGCGGAATTGTTGGTGCTGAGTGGGCTTGAGCTTAGTCGTGAAGATGCCTTTATTAAACTCAAAGATAGACTTGATGGAGGTTATGCTGCGGAAACGTTTGCAAAAATGGTATCATCTCTAGGGGGCCCCTTGGATTTTCTGGAGGTCTGCGAAACTCATTTACCGTCGGCAAAAGTTGAGCTTCCTATAGAGTCGATAAAGTCTGGCTATGTAGATAATGTTGATACGCGTGTGCTCGGAATGTGTGTTGTTGAGCTTGGAGGGGGCAGAGTATCCGCGAACGATAAGGTGGACCACTCCGTAGGCTTCTCACGTTTAAAGGGAGTAGGTGAATACGTCGAAGAGGGCGAAGCCCTGGGTTTTGTCCATGCAAAGAGCCCTGAAGATGCGGATTTGGCGATAAAGCAGTTTGAACGAATTTATGGAATTTCCGAGGATATGCCAGAGTTGTCTCCGGTAATCTACGAACGGATTAATTTTGAAGCAACGGAAACAAGATAGTATGAGGAGGAATCATGTCTACAGCGCACATTGAAGCTAAAAAAGGAGATTTTGCGGAAACCGTATTAATGCCAGGGGATCCGCTGCGTGCTAAGTTTATCGCAGAGAACTACCTCGAAGGCGCGGAGCTCGTTACATCTGTAAGAAACATGCTTGGCTATACGGGAAAGTATGGGAGTAAAACTATTTCAGTGATGGGTAGTGGAATGGGGATTCCGTCTATCTCGATCTACTCAAAGGAATTGTTTACTGAGTACGACGTTAAGAATATTATTCGCATTGGAAGCTGCGGTACGGTCGTTCATGATGCAAAGGTTGGCGATGTTGTAATTGGAATGGGGGCCTGTACGGATTCTAAGGTGAATCGAATGCGACTTGGAGGGCATGATTACGCAGCGATCGCGGATTTTGAACTCCTGCGTAATGCAGTGTACGCGGCGGAGAGATTAAGTTATTCTGTGAAAGTTGGAAATCTTTTTTCTGCGGATCTATTTTACACGCCTGAACCTGAGCTCTTCGATGACCTTGAGAAAATGGGGGTCGTTGGCATCGAAATGGAGGCTGCAGGCCTCTATGGTTGTGCAGCCGAATTTGGAGGATCTGCTCTCGCAATCTGTACGGTATCCGATCAGATAAGAACGGGTGAGTCGCTTAGTTCCAAAGAACGTGAAACGTCTTTGAGTAACATGATAGAAATTGCCTTGGACGCTGTATGATATCGGAGGATACGATTGGTAGGATGGTACCTGCGGCTCAAGCTGCTCGAGCAAATGCGTACGCTCCATATTCAAATTACAAAGTGGGAGCCGCTGTGCTGGGTGCCTCAGGTAAGGTGTATGCTGGGGCGAACGTTGAAAATGCTTCCTTCGGACTGACAAATTGCGCTGAACGCTCCGCGATTTTTAACGCGATTTCCGAAGGGGAGGAAAAAATCATAGCTTTGGTTTTGGTGTTAGAGAACGGAGGTGTTCCTTGCGGCGCGTGCCGTCAGGTAATGAATGAGTTTAATCCAGATTTAGAAATTATAGTAGCAGACCCAGATGGCAAAGTCGCGCAGCAGTTAACCCTTGTGGATCTTTTGCCAAATGCATTTGGACCAAAGAACTTGGGCAAATAAAAGCCCGGACTTTTGATCCGGGCTCGTAGTGAAATTTTTAATTTAAAGGCTGGTCTTCTTTAGCCAGTAGTGCGAAGGCCGGCAGCGATTGCATTGATTGTTTGAAGGATCGATACGAGATCTTCTTCTGTCTGCGATTCGCGCCATTGAGCAAGTTGTTTGACTTGGTTCCCATGGAGAGCCTCTAGCCATTCGTCACGAGCGTGAAGTGTTTTGTAGAAACGTGGACGGCGTTCTTCGAGCGGACCGCTCATTATCTCGGTAAGCATAGCACGGCAACGTTTCCATTCAGATGTAATTGTATTGAGGAAATATTGACGCACTTCTTCGTCTTTAACGAGTGAACCATACAGGCTCATGATTTCCAAGCTGGCACTTTCGACATTGGTTTCAATGTTGTAGAGCATGTAGCGAGAGAATGGAAGCTCCTGCCAATCTCTCTTGAATACGTTATATACTTCAGGAGATTCGTTTTTGAGAGTTTCTAAAGCAGAGCCGGCTCCAAACCAGCCTGGAAGATAGTAGCGTGACTGGTTCCAGCTAAATACCCAGGGAATCGCACGAAGGTCAGCGAGACTTGGCTTGCCAGAGCGACGCGATGGACGAGAGCCAATACGACTGTGCTCCAAAGCATCGATAGGAGTTGCTTGGCGATAGAATTCTAGGAATCCTTCGGATTGAATAAGCGAGCGGTAAGTTTGAGAGCTTAAGGATGCGAGCTGTCCAATAGCGCGGCTTACGATTTCTTTTGGTTCTGTCGGAATATTGGAGAGGTTTGCCCCAATGCATCCTGCTGAGAGCAGCTCCAAGTTGTAAGCAGCCGTGAGGTGGTTATTGTACTTCTGAGCAATAATCTCTCCTTGTTCGGTTACACGTGTGCCATGAGAAATCGAATTTTGCGGTTGGGCTTCCAAGAAGCGGTGAGTCGGTCCGGCGCCACGGCTAACAGTTCCTCCTCGCCCGTGGAAGAATCGCATGAATACACCATTCTTTTTCGCGGTAGCCATCAACTGGCGTTGAGCTTCAAATAGTCCCCATTGGCTGGCGATAATTCCGCTGTCCTTGTTGCTATCTGAGTAACCGAGCATTACTTCTTGCACGAGGGCCTCGTTATTATCTCGGCCTTCCAAATACTCGTTGCAGAAACCTGTCTGCTGAATTTTCTCGTCAATATCGCGATTTAAGAGCGGTAGCGATGTTTTGGTGACATAGAAACTTAGGAAGCTATCCATGATACCTGGGCTGTTTTGCAAATCATCAAGTGTCTCGAATAGCGGAGATACAGGAATAATGCATGCAAGCCCTTTGGATGTCATGCGTGTGAGCCCTACTTCCCGGCAGAGGGCGACTGCTACCAATAGATCGGAGAGCGAGCGGGTCATGCTAATGATTAGAGAACCGATGCCTGCTCGTCCATAAGTTTCGATATGGGCTGAAATGACTTGGTATGACTTAATGAGTTCGGTTGCTTCTGTACCGAGCTCAGCAACGCTGTGGGCGAAAGGTCTGGCATTTCGAAGTTCTCGGCTGAGAAAATCAACACGCTTTTGCTCACTCCATTTTGGGAAGCTTTCTGCGTCTTCTATTCCAGCTGCAGACATTAGCTGGCTGATTGCTTTGTCGTGATAGGCACTGTTTTGGCGGATGTCCAGCGATGCCAAATGGAAACCGAATGTATCTAAGAATCGGATTATAGGAAATATGTAGTTTTCTGCAATTCGAGAGGCACCTGATTCGCGTAGCGATGTATCTAGGATTTTGATGTCTCTAATTGCTTCGCTTGGATAGCGGTAACATTTGATGCCCGCATCGAGGTTGTCTGCGAATGGGAGGTGACGGCGAATGCCTGTTACCATGTCGCGCCATGGTTCGTCTGTAGTTTTGAAATTCGGACAAACAACGTTGAACTCTTGAATGCGTTCTAGGAGTGCAAGCGTTGGTTCTTGGATACTGGCTGTTAGGGCGATGTTTTTGCCAGCTGTCTTTAGTTGTTCATCAAGTCCAAGGAGTGCGGTGTTGCGCAGTTCTGCTAATGTTTCGGAGGTGACTTCAGATGTTACGAGTGGGTGTCCATCGCGGTCTCCACCTACCCAGCTTCCAAATCTTAGTTGAGGGTAGTATTCTGTGTCACTTGCGTTCCATTCGATCCCCAGTTCTTCCATCGCTTTGCGGAATCGCTTATCAACGATTTCCATAGCAGCGGGGAATTTGTCTTTTAAGTAATAAAGGGCGTTGCGTCGTTCAGAAGCGACGTCCGGCTTTGAAAGTAAGATCTCGCCGCCCCGCCAGATCAGTTCTAGGTGAGCCTTGATTTTTTCCCGAATCTCGTTTCGCTCGGTTGGTGTGTACATCTGGTTTTCAAGTTCAACCAGGTGGAGGTAGATTTCGCGGTGGTGATCAAGGACAGACCAACGTTTTGCTTCGGTTGGGTGTCCGGTGAGTACCGGTTCAATTGAAGTTACCCGGATCGTCTGAAGTAGTTCCTCATCAGTTGCTCCGGCTTCTTGAATACGCTTTAACCAGTAACCCCACATGCCTGGGTCCGAGGCGACGCCTTTTTCGCTCTCCCGCTTACGGCTTGCTTGATTTGAAGCATTTTCTTCCACTAAATTCATTAGCTGGAAGGCAATTGACAATGCCTGAGCAGATTTCTCCGGTTTTGCAGAGATAGCGTCCTTGGGAAGAGGGCTCTGAAGGAGGGCGGCCACTTCGGGTTCGCCGATTTCTTCAAGCACCTCGCGGGCACAACCGATCATATATTCTAGATCTTGATCGATTTTCTCGAAGCTTTTAGCGGCAGTGTGGGCGATGTTCTTCATAGTTACGCAAAGGTTTGGGAAAAAAGAAAAGCCAGTACAATAAAAATTGGTTATTTCACTGTTAAGCATGGCTTTTAAGCTGTTTGCGTTAAGCAAGATCTAGACCGCTAGGATATTCTGTAACGATTCTATGGCGAAATCGGTTATCAGCGAGCTATGTATCGAATCGCTTGAGCGGAGTGTATCGGGCACAAAAAAACGCCTTTATGGAAAGGCGTTTTAAAAAAAATGGTGCGGGTAGACAGAATCGAACTGTCGCAACCAGTTTGGAAGACTGGAGTTCTACCACTAAACTATACCCGCGAAGTGATAAAGAGGTGACAAACATCGTTGGGAAATCGATCGGGTCAAGTCTTTTTGTGGAAAAGTATTTATCGCCTCATTCTTGCAATAAGGTGTCACAATCAACGATAAGTTGAGTTAATTTCAATTGATTGTGGAGTCGGGGTTTGCCCTTTTGCCTGAATGCTCGTTTCTCCGTAATATCTCTTGGTTCGATTTGATACCCTCACCAATATACATTTTTGATAAATGATGTATCTTCTTTTCCGGGTTTAGTAATTCTTTCCAGCGTTCTCTTCGGAGAGAGCTAGGGTAACAGCAGGCTGGCTGGAAAAGAGACTTTACTCACATACAAGAGTTGGATTCCTGGGTCGACGGTGAGAACCGTCGGCTCTTCCTGTTTTTGGAGAGGTAGGTTAAAGACGACTTGATTCCCACGATAGGCTACCTTAAGCCAATTCTCGATGTTCAATCTCCTGAAAATATTAACGGTGATCGTTGTTGTGTTTGCGTCGGTCTATTTGTTTGCCCGATTTTCAAGAGATTTTGGTGGTAGCAACAAACAGTACTTTGTCAGTAAGGAAGAAATTGCTGCTAGGGTTTCCAAGAAGAAACAGGAAGAAAGACTGTCCCGCGAGGATATCGAAAGAGAAGAAGGCGTATTTGAATTTTCTGATCTCGGAGAATTCTTATCGGAGAGCGATAAGGCGAAGCGTAATTACCTGTTAAGAGAGAAACTGCGGAAATTGGAACCCGGAGCGATCGGCGACTTTTTAGAAGGAGTCCTGTCTGACGAAGAGGCTATTAGTCCATCGATAGAAGTTGCTGGCATCGCACTACAGGAAATTGCACGTAAAGAACCGGGGCTTGCTCTTACGTTATTGTATTCTCAAGATCCCTACATTCGGGAAGAGCTAGCGGAATCCTTAATTAGCGGTTGGTCTGAAACGGATCCCTTGTCGGCATGGGATTGGGTCGAGTCTGCGTGGATGGATAAGGAGGGGAATTTTGTTGATCGTGCTTTGCAGAATCAACTTTCCGAGGCGGCGATGATAGTAATACTAAAAAAGCATGATGATATACCGATGGCCGCGACTTTGGCAAGTATGACGCTCCAGCCCGATCTAAAAAACGAATTGGTAATGGCGATCGCGGAACATGTTGTATCTGTGGATCCAGAGAGTGCTTTATCGAAGTTTGAATTCGAAGGAGATGAAAGCGTAGACATTGCTATTATGAATTCGGTGATCGAGCAGTGGTCTGAACAAGACCTGAGTGGTGCCTTAACGTGGGCCTTGCAGAACGAGAGCGAGATCTCCGAAGTGGGTATGCGTAGTCTGGCGAAGCAAACGATCCTAAACTCAAATGCAAGCGCAGTTGATGAAGCTCGTGCTCAAATTTTGGATTCGGATAAGCAAGATGCGTTTATTAGTGAGGCCGCTCGATTGTACGTGCGCCAAGATTTGGTAACATCTGCTCAGTGGATTTCTTCGGTTGCGGATTCTGAGAATAAGGCAGAGGCTACGAATGACGCGTTGTATGAATTGGGATATGAAGACTTTGATACAACGATAGTTCTCTTGGATCTTGTGTATGATGGCGAAGGCGGACCGAGTATCGATTTATTACGCGACACATTAGAGGGGTGGGAAGAAGAGGATAGCAAACGAGTGATTCGTTATCTAGAATCGGGACAAGTTAACCCACTCGTTGCCGAGCAACTTTTGCTTGAGATGGGCGATTGATTAGATTGTTTGAGAGATCGGTTAGCTAGTAGGTTCCAATTGGTGATTTTTCTTTCTCTAATGATACGGAAATAGGATTTTAATCCGTTTGAGTATAGGAATATTAGAGAGCAAACCAAGCGACTATAGATTGTTCTAGTTTTTTGAATATTTGTTATTGTGACTGGCTGTATTGACGCTGTTTATTCTGTGGTTTTAAGAAAATGCCTTCTCCGATTTCGCGTAAGCCGTGCGGTGTAGTTTTTGCACGAGATCTTTGTGTTTCTGAGCGGATACGTCGATTGAAGGCCCATCCTTCTTTGGAAACGTATGATCTCGGATGATCGAGATGTAAGCAGGCTGCAGAATGTCGTATTTGAATTCCTCTGATTCCTAGGTTGTTTAGGCGGATCCCTAATTCACTGTCTTCTGCACCATACACCATGCGGTTATCGAAGCCATTAGCTTTGAAAATATCCTTTTTCCACCCGGAGCTGTTTTGTCCATTTAATGTTGGGCGAGTAGTTGTAAGAAAATCAAGGATGCGACTCAATGAGTTGTTGGAAAGCTTGGCTGCAGACCTTAGATTGAAAAATCCGTGTTTTCTCAACCAAGCGATTTTGAAAGCATGCCCAGAACGAATATCGCCCTGTGAGAGTGATTGGCTGAGTGCCATGGGTAGTTTTACATAACCGCCAGAAAGATAGCTTCCTTTGCTCGCGAATCTTTTATGTACCGATACGAAGTTAGGATGTGGTATGCAGTCGCCATCACTAAAGACAATGTATTCGTATTTTGATGCTAACAAAGCTTTGTTGAGTATGAGGGTTTTGCGGAAACCTTTGTCTGGGTGCCAGATATGACGAATTTTTAAGGGCGACTGTTCTATGATACGCTTGATTTCGTTGCGACAGATTTCATTCGATCCGTCGTCGGCGATTAGAATTTCAAATTCTTTATCGCTTTGCTGAGTATAGCCCCAAAGAACTTTTTGAAGCCATAGGGGAGAGTTGTATGTACTTATTATTATAGATGCTCTCATGCTGTAGGATTTTTTTAGTTCTCCGTAGCATAGTGCTTCTTGCTTATCCTAAAGATTGCTGGAATCTTAAATCAATTTAATGTTATTGTGCCTAAGTGGGAGGCAAAGGTCGGTTCTTGTCAGTAGTGGTGGATGAAATAAAGCCACTTGTGTTAGATGAGTGATCTTGAGGTAGAATGCGTCAAAAAAATGTTGCGTAAAGGCAAGCTACCTATCGGACTTGACTGAGTATTGTGAAAGCAATCACAAAACCGAATGGAGTGAAAGTAATACTCCTGGATTAATAGGGAGTTTCGTTTTTAAATAAAGTATGAGTGTTGCTATTGGGTATCGCTGTGTAAACTTCGAGTGCGTAACTTTTGTGCGATATCCAATGCCCGTTTTATGCGGGTCTCTTCTCGCTTGGCGCTTGAAACGTGATAAGCGAGTCCACGTTGTTTACCCAGGGTAAGGCTTTTCCATCGCTCATTGGCTTCGTTGTCTTGTTCTAGTGCGATCAAGAGCTCGTCGCATAGATCGATTTGATTTGGCTCGGGGTCTGGCTTGATGATTACGGAAACAGAATGATCTAAGGACTGACCGATTTTTTTCAAGAGACTGAGTCCGATGACTATATGACTTCCATTTGTTTTACTTCCTTGGAGTCCACGTCGTATTTCGTATCCATTAATCTGAACAATAAGTCTTTGGGTTTTCGCCTCGCGCAAGCTTGTTGCTATTTCATTTGGAATCGGAATTCCATGCGGTTGCATTGCTCCTTCTACGCGGCAAATATTGGCTGTGGATTTAAAAGATCCCACGTTGTCATCGATTGTTAAGCCGGCATATCTGGATTCATGGAGTAGGTACCCATGTAAGAAGCTTCGGCCAAAATATGCCCGCTCATTGCTTCTAGTGTTTCTGGGCCAGTAGCACTTTCTGGGAGACTCAACGTATCTACATCAAGGGCGTATAGAGTAAAATAGTAACGGTGAACGATGCTATCGTTCCAAGGTGGACACGGTCCGTCGTAGCTGCCGTAAATTCCTTCCATATCTGGATCGCCAGCGAACCAGTCAGTGTACGAGTTTTGCCCGTTTACTCCAAAAGAGCTTTTACCGCAGGGCTTTCCGCGAGCGGTGACTCCATTGGAAGCGACTCCTTCATCTATGGCGTTGAGACTGGCGGGGATGTCCACTAAAACCCAATGGTAAAATGGAACTCGAGGTAGATCGGCAGAAACGACGCGGCCCTCCTGATTTACGTCTTCACCAGAAGAAGGGACATCGATGTCGTGGCAGATCAATGCGAATGAGCGGGTGCCTGAGGGAGTGTTTTCCCAACGAATAGAAGGGTTGATATTGTCGCTGACTGCGAATGGACCATCGGTTCCAGGTTTTCCGAAGGCGAAGCGTGCTGGGATAGGGTCACCCTGATTCCAGCCGTCAATGCTAAGTGAGAGTGTTGGTTGCATGATTAATGAACTGTAATTTTGTATTACTTGATAAAGCTATTAGATTCTACGTTTGATCGCATCTTTTAATCGTGCGGGATCTTTAATAAGTCGTTTTAATTTTGGCCAAAACGAGGCGGGGATGTTTTTCACTTTGTGAGAGAGCGAGTTATGGCGTCCATGAAATTCGAATACTAGATACTTGGCTACAGTCGTGCCCGAATTTCTCATCGAATGAGGTTGGCCGGCAGCATAAAAGATTGCACTAAAGGCACTGACTTTCTGCTTGAGCGTTTCGACTTCTCCCTCAAGCAGTACGATCCCGACGTCGTAGGCGTCCACATGCGGTTCGTACCCGGCTCCGGGCTCAAGGATTGAGAGATGGCAATGGAGCTTATTTAGGTTGCGTGTGGGGTGGCTTATTAGGTGCCGCACTGAGTATCCTTCTCGAATTTCTCTCTCATCTCCTTCGCTAGAGTCTATGACCTGCGGTTTGAGTTCCGACTCATATTCCTTGGAATCGTCGCTGACCCACTTAAACATCAGATAGCTAGCAGGTCCTTCCTTTGGGCTCTCTAGAGTATGCTCGTACCAAGCAGGGTAGTAGCTGAACATGCCGGGTTTCATCTTAACTCGTTTGTAGTTTCCTGGTTCGCCATCTTGCAAGATGAGCTCGGGATTACCTTCTAGGACTACTAGCACCTCTTCTTCTCTGTGGTTGTGAGGTGGATGAGGTTGGCATTCGGACCTAAGTACTGATGAATGGCACTCGATGAACTGAAGCTCTGGGGTCGTTCCAAGGAAACCGGGATAGTAGGTCCATACATTATTCTTATCCTCTTCTAGGTGTGAGCCAAAATTTTGTATACGGGTAGATAGAGCTGGCATAGAATCTCGTTGGAATGGACTAGGTGCGGGGACAATATGGTTTTCCGCAGATTGATCGCTCCCACTGACTAAAATGCATTTCGGGCGCGGATGGCGCAGTGTTTGAAATGGCCAAGATAGGTTACTGAAGTCTGGGATGAAGATCGGAGTATCGCTAGGCGCATACTGAAGTAGCACAGAATAGCGTGTTCGAGTATTCTTTGTATTTAGTGATCCATGCCAAAGCCTTCCATCAAAAAACAAAGCATCCCCCTCGTGAGTCTTGGTCTCCACGATTGAAGATGTGTCGTCAGCATTTTTTGACCATTGGTTGATTTGGTCATCCGACAGTCTATCTCTCCCTATGTTGTTTTCTTTTTGAAATTGCTGAATGCTCTTTCCAATTAGGTGAGATTTGGATACGATTTTTAATGAAGTTTGCTCATCTGTATTTAAGAGCCCTATCCAGACCGAAACGAACCTCCCATCTGGTGCGGACGATTCAATATCAGTGTGCCATGGATGTTCTTTGCCAGGATGCCTTTCTATGAGAGAAGCTCCCCAGAGGATGATGTTTTTTCCGATGATGGATTTGACTCTTTCGACGATTGCGTCGTGCCTAGCGACTTCGCAAAAATTTGTAGAAACGGGAGCCCAGCCCTTTATCCAATCGCTTGGACCTGTGTCCGCTGGGTTTAAAAGGCGGTGTAAGATTTCCTTGCACTCTGGTTGGGTGAAAATTTTTACAGGAGCAACAAAGCCTTCGCGTCGAAACGATTCGGCGAATTCTCTTAATCGGTTGCGTTGAGGAGGGCTAGCCATTGATTAGGCTAAAAATTTATGGATTGCGCTACCCTCCGCAACAATAATGCAGGCTCGAGAGCTTTTAGCGTTCCATTGTACCCCGCGTTACTCCGAGTTGGTTAATTAGTTTGAGATCGGACCACAGCGTTTCGGCTGTGATTTCTTTACGGAGGAGGCTTTCGTAGCTGGATAGAGTGCGGCGAACTTCGTCGGCCGATTCGTTGAGGAATTCGATGCGGAAGGCTCGAGCCCCTTGTGTGATCATTGGCTCGATAAACTCGGCTCCGGTTTGTGCTCGAGAGTTAAAGAGTGTATTGCGGCAGCCAGCGTCGGCTTTGAGTGGGTGTAGGGCGCCTACGCGATCCTTGAGCGATATTTTCTGGGTATCGCAGGGGCGACCGCAGTCGCGGAAGTCTTTGCCTTTGGAAAGGAACGCGCAGAAGACGCAGTGCTCCATATGAAACATTGGCATGTGTTGGTGTAGCGTGATTTCAAACCAATTAGTCGGAGAGGCGGTTAAGAGGGCTTCGAGCTGCTTTGTATTCAGGTCGTAAGACGCGGTGAGTCGCTCAAGCTTCCAGCGTTCGATGAAGTATTGAGCAGTTAAGTGGTTAGCGACGTTGAGAGAAAAATCTCCACGCAAGCGTTTGCCTGAGAGGGCGGAGAGATGCTCGTGGTTGCGAACAAGAAAGCCATCGGCGTCGCATTTAAGAAGTTGTTTGATCAGAAAATCTTCGCCTGATTTGAAGATACGGGGTGGAGCGACCCAAATATCCCGATGGCGACCATCTTTTTCGGATTGCTCGCGGCTGCGTTTGATTGCTTCAGCATACTTGCGAGGGTCTTCAAGCTCGATGTAGATTTCTGAATACGGTAAGGATAGAACAATATCGAACTGCTCCCAGTTGCGAACGTAGGGAATTAGATAAGGGGAGGGATCTTTCTGTATCTTGTTTAGGCCCTCTTCAGGGGCTTTGGATGATTGTAGGCGGGCGTTTGTTTGCCAGCGTAGAGGTTCTGATCGAAGTGCTTCAAGTGTATCGACTACTTGACGACGAACTTGGTTAAGCTCTGAAACAGGCAACATGCAGTTGTCCGACAAATGATTCTCAAGAGATTTGAGGAAGAAGGCGGTTCCTCCCAAGCGGCCGATTTGTTTTTTTAAGACTTCGGTTGTGAGCGGTTTTTTCTCCGCTTTTTCGATAAGAGAACTGGATTCAGCTTGGGCTATGCGGCCATCCTCATCCTTGAATGTGACCGTTAAGGGTTTTCCTATGGCACCGTGAATAACTGCGGTTACCGGACGTTTGTAATTTGGTTTTTCGGTTTGGTAACTCTGGCGTAGCGATTTGTCGAGGGCTGGGTCGGATGTCTTGTAGAGAATGTTACCTGGCTTTACGCGTGACCAGTTGATCGAACGGGAGAGAAATCGGATGAATGAACGTCCATTCTGAGTATCTACTGATGTGATACGCCCTCCTTCTTCATTTTGGTCTGGGCGACCCCTGTCAAATACCACACCGTCGCCTGCCTTTAAAGGGGATTCAAGTTCGAGTGTGACGCCGTCACGCTCAACGGTTTGGACGATGCCAAGGCGAAGGCCGCGTTTTTTGCCGAAGCGCGCATGCACGAGTTTTTGATTGTCGATGCCGTGTAACCATCCGGTGGAGAGCCCGCGGGAAAATGTCATTTCCAGGGAGTATCGCCCCTCTTTCTCGTCAGCTTCGGTCGGCTCTTTGGTGTCTCCATAATGCTTGTCCCATGCTGCGTCCAGTGCTTTTCGATACACTCCAGTCACGGCTGCTACGTATTCGGGCGATTTGAGACGCCCCTCTACCTTGAGGCTGGCAACGCCAGCTTTGATGATGTCGTCCATGGCATCGAGCCCAGCTAGATCTTGTGGACTCAGGAGGTAGCGGCGACTGCCGAGGTCGATTTGCTTGCCGTCGCTGTATAGCTCGTAAGGGAGGCGGCAGGCTTGAGCACACTCGCCCCGGTTGGCGGAGCGGCCGCCGAGAGACTCACTGGTGAGGCACTGGCCGGAGTAAGCGACGCAGAGGGCGCCGTGGACGAATATTTCCAGGGGCATGTCCAGTCCCTTGGCGAGGGTCTTCTCCTTAATTGATCCAATTTCTTTGAGGGAACATTCGCGGGCAAGGACGACCACGCTGCTACCGAGCTCTTCGGCAAAGCGGACGCCTGCTTCGCTAGTGACGCTCATTTGGGTAGAAGCGTGTATTGGAAAATCGGATGAAATTTGCCGGATCAATCGGCAGATACCAACGTCTTGCACAATGGCGGCATCGACGCCGGAGGTGATTATTGAGCGAAGAAAACTCTCGGCGTCTTCGAGTTCGTTTGAGAAGACGAGGGTGTTGAAGGTAACATAGCCGCGGACTCCTCTACTATGGAGGTAGGCCATGAGTTGAGGAAGGTCAACTTCGGTAAAGTTCTTGCCGCGCATGCGAGCGTTGAAGCGATCGAGACCGAAAAATACAGCATCAGCCCCGTTTTCGACAGCGGCGCGAGCGCAATCCCAGTCGCCTGCTGGAGCGAGGAGCTCTGGCTTGAAATGGGTGGCGTGCGATTTTTCGGAATCGGGGCCTAAGCGTTTGGGAATGAGTTTTGGCATGGGTGTAAGTGTTTTATGTTACCCACAGATAGCTCAGATTTTCTCAGATAAATAGTTGGGCTAATTCTTTGGAAATATGGATTGTGGGTGAAGTATTTCGAAAAGTTTGATTTTTGCCCACGAAAATCACGAAGTTGCACGAAGGATTGTTGGTATTGCAAGGAAAAGGACGACCGGTCGGGTCGTCCTTTTCCTAATAAGTATTTATTTTCCTATCTAATCGCTTTTTAAAATGTGAAATTTAAGGAAGGCTTTGGGGGAGGTTGTGGTTGCTTCCCAGATTGTTAGGTTTTTGGTTTCGCCGATTAGCTCGAAGTCTAATTCGTTTTCGCTCCAATCCATGAGATTAGTGCTTGTGTAGGGTGTTAATTCTATATCGGAGGTGTTTTGGGATAAGGTATAGCGTATTCGTATTTGCTCGTCATCGAAGAAAATGCCAGGTTGGGTTTCTGTTTGTTGAGTCGTGTGGAAGAGCCCCATCGCATAAGCCTCGAGGTTCGATTTTCCAGTATTGTTTGGATCGGCGAAGACAGGCGTTTTTTGAGGATCGTCACCATAAATAGATTCCGCCCAATGTTCGTAGCTCTGTGAAAAGACGGCTTTCAAATTGATATCTGCACTTATCCTAGATGTGAGAAGTGCCGTATTGCTGTTGATATTGCCTTCCCATCTATTGAACTCCCAACCCTCTGCAGGTGAAGCTGTAAGGCTGAGTATATCGCCGTGGTATATTTCTTTGGAATCTGAAAGGCCAATAATTTGTCCGTTACCACTTGTTTGTGTGGTGAGTCTATACGCGATCCGTTTGAAGACTGGGTAGACTGAGATGTTGTTTTCGAGCTTGAATGATAAATTGGGCTCCATCTGGATATAGTCCCCTTGCCATCCTTGAAACGTGTAACCAGAAGATGGGATAGCGTTAAGGCTGATTCCTTTTTTCCAGGCTAATTCATTTTGGCTAGTGATACCCGTAACCAGTCCTCCTTCATAGTTTCCAAGATTAAGCTGCCTGGTTGGAATCGTTAGTGGCTTGTCGCCAGAAAGGAAAAAATGGTTGTTGGATAAGTTACCATCGTTCTGAATTGTATTTGAGTCTATGTGCAGGCTTAGGAAGTAGTTTCCTGGTTGAAGATTTTCCGGGATTGTATAGGAAATTGAAATTGTATGCGTATCACCGGAAGCTAGTTCAGGTATTGAGGCGTTTTGTTGTTTTTGTATTCCATTTTCTGATATGTCGAGGCTCCATCGGTTTGTTTCGTTAGCTAATGTGTAAGTTATTTTTTTGTCAATAAGCGCGGGGATCGTTGTCAGGCCAGAGTTTTTGATTGTGGCACTTATCGTCACGACATCGCCAATACCATATTCTTTGTCTGTGAACTGCGGATCAATAATTGCTATGTCCTCCTTGGAAAAATCAATTAGTACTCCATCTGAGTTGTGAAAAAATACTTCGTTTAATGTCGTGATTGCGGAAACAGGGGTTGAATTCAGATTTGTCCAATCAATCCCATTTGTTGAGCTCCATAATGAAGGTCCGTGGAGGTAAAATGTAGAGTTTGTGGCTGTTAGTACGTATTCCCCTGAGACTGGAAGTGAGTGTTTTGACCAATTTTCACCGTTTGTGGATATGTAAATCGAATTGCTACTAAGTTCGAGGAATGCGGCAGCAGTCTCTGTGTTAACAGGATAGTTGAGGTCGTTTCCAAGGCTGTCGATGATGTTCCAAGTTTCGCCAAAATCAGTGCTTTCGATGGCATGCACATCGCCAGATATCGACTTTGGAGCTATGAGCTTATCATTGAATAGGATTACACGTTCAGGCTCGGAGATATTTGATTGTTGGATTGTTGTCCAATTGACACCATCGACTGATCTAGCAACTACCTCCGTACCATCTATATTGGCTAAAATACGAAATGCTCTATCTCCCTCTGGGATAATCCTGTGAATAGATGGATTTTCATTACCAAAAACATCATTCCAAGGAATTTCATCCCAGGTTTCCCCACCTGTGCTTCTGAAAAGAGTTTTGTGATCTCTTGCAAGAAATACTCCGTTAGCATAAACTGGATAATCTGCTCCTCCCGGTTTTGGGGTTTCTAACCAGCTACCATCATTCTGTCGAATATTGAAAGTTCTAGAGGTCGTTGCTATTATAATTTCATCTCCAGAAACAGTTAAGGGAAACTCGTCTATTACTTCAGCATCTGTATTGCCCTGAACGTAAATCTCTGTTCCCTCAAATTTTCGATATGTTGTTTCTGGATGTATGGTTAATGTACCTTTTGGTGAAGATACCGTGACATTATTGGGTGGATAGCTCTCTCTGTTTGTCAGGTCAAAATAGGGTGCCCAGTCAAATGAGTCGAGAGTAGTTGTTTGATTTGAAGTAACGCTATTTCCAGTATTAATTGAATACCAAGTAAATCCATCTAAGGATACTAAATGACCAGATTGTGAATTGTAAGAAAATAGAAAGTCATTGGATTTAACTAGTTGTCCTGAATTAAAACCTTCGACTGTTTTCCAAGTGACCCCGTCGGCACTAAAAAGTATACCTCTGTTAGAGTAATCTACCCCGAAGTAGTCTTGGAAGCCGATTACTAGGTTGCCGCCGATCTCGTGTATGCTAGTAAGGTCATAGTATACTGGAGTTTGGATGATACTCCAGTTTATACCATCCTGTGAAATGTGAGCTTGTCCTCCATCTGATGCTAGGTAAAAAGCACCCTTAAAGAATATCGCATCATTGAATTTTGCGTTTTCATGAATTTGGTCGGTTGACGAAATTGGGATTGAATTAACTACTATTGTATCTTGAGCAGTTTTTCCATCAGCGGTTTCAATCGTGATCGTGATCTCATATCTACCCGGAGAAGTTGGTTGGAAAGTATATTGCCTCGAATCGATTTGCAGAGTGTCAACCAATTCACCATTTATTATTATGGATAGGGTTGATTCGCCACTCGATGATGAGAATGCATCAAAGAATAGCTTAGTAGCTGTTCCTTTGATAATTGTTTGGCTCTTTGGAGTATCTTTAAATTTGCAATACAATGTGTTTGATTCGAAACTACCAGTTATTCCTATTCCTTTGTCGGTTGATGTTATAATGGAATCTTTGGCTGCAATATAGTTAGCATAACTGGAGTTTGGAAGAGATAGCACCCGCTGTTCCCAATTAACGCCGTTTTCTGATTCGAATAGACGATTTAAAGAATCAGTTGCAAAAAAACTATTTTCAGATGAGAATACCCGCCGACTTTGTGCGAGTGGGTCTCCTTCGATTCTTTGCCAAGTTATGGCATCATTAGATATGAAAAAGGCGTTAGCTGCGCTGAATAGGAAAACGTTGTTAGCGAAATGTAGGGTGCCGTATCCTAAATCTTGATCTAGTAAATGAATATTCCAGTCGATAGCGTTTGTTGAAATAGAGAATTGGCTGTAGTATTTCTCTTCATTATCGATGGGGTCAAGTATGAGTATTCGAGAATAACCTACAAATTGTTCTCTTCCGTGTACGATTGAGCGAACAGAAACATCTATATCAAATATTTCGCTCCATAATTCTCCATCAGTAGAATAGAGAACCTGATCTTCTTTTATTCCTATAAAAGTGCCTTTGCCGGCGACTACATGGTCAAAAGAGCGATTGTGCACCTTTAAAGTAGCTAGTGAAGTTCCAGAGTGATTTTGTCCGACATAGATTCCATTTGCGTAAACAAACTGCCCATATTGTAGGTTTTCTTCTTGAGTATTAGTGGACTGGAGAGTCCAGTTTGAGCCATCAACAGAGCTATGTAGTCGATTGAGGTTCCCGTAGCTTGATGCCGCAATTATCGTTTCATTTGCATAACTGATAGCGGCGTTGTACCACCATCCGGGTGGATCTCCTATTAAGAGGTCTTCAGGATCAAAGTTCTCCAACTCTACTGAGCCATGTTCCGTACTTAATATGATTTGGTTGTTTTTTATGCCAACACCTGGTTGTTTTTGAGGGAGGGATGTTCTTAGTCCAGAAATCAGAATCGGTCCATCGCTTGTAAACTCATACAGGGAGTTGCCCCGAAAGAATGAAAAGTCTGTGGATTGTTCGCTAATTATTCCATATGCTTTGTCCGCAATGGGATCGAATATTAAATCGCTGGTTGGCTCAGAGGTGTACACAGTCCATTGAATACCATCGTCAGACTTGTATACTTGGCTATCATTATCCAAGTTCCACATCCACCATGAATTATCTTGGAATGCTATCTCTCCAATGGTTTGTTGTGAGCTTGAAGAAAGCGTCCAGTTGGCACCGTCTGAAGACTGATACAAACCTGTCGATGTGGAACATAGAAACTGATTCTCTCCGAAAGCAACGCTCCCTTTGTTGCTGAAAGTCTTTGAAAGCGTTCGACTCCATGTTTGCCCATGATCGAAAGAAGACCAAATCCCATCTGGTGCTGTTGCTACGAATGTTCCGTTTCCATATGCAAATTGTTTAACGGTACCAAAGGACGTATCGAATTCTTCCCATTGTTGGAGATCCACAGATCTTAAAATTGAACCGCTATCGGAAACGAGGTAAAATCCACCACCGTAAGTATAGCTGCTAGCTACTTGATTAGTGTATTGCCAATTCAGTCCGTCAATAGAGTAAGCAAGGTAACCGCGACTGAAAAAGTACTCTCCTACTACTTTGATCTCACTTGCATCGTAGAGAGTTCCCTCTTTGTTAACCCAAGAAAAGTTAATTGGTTCCTGTAGAGGAGAAACTAATACGTATGATTTGTCTGTTAGAGTTTTGGAACCGTTTGGTTCGCTGAGTTCGAGATGATACCAACCGCTATCACTAGGTGTTGTATTTGAAATTGTGAGATTGAATGAAGTGGCCCCTTCTAGTTTCTCATTATCGCGATACCATTGCAAATTTACAGATTCGCTTGTGGAGACGAAAGCGGATAAACTGAGTGTTTCACCCGTCGTTATGGATTTGAAAGATGGGTGCTCGATTATTTCGATGCTAGAATTAAATGCGCCTAGTGTGTCAGAGGCATTAGTTTGTGCTTTCGCCGATAGCATTAGATTGCTGTTTTGGCTGATAATCAGGGCAGTTACTATGAGAGATAATAATATCTTAAGATTCATATTAAGTATGAATGATGGGGTCTAGAGTGAAGAATTAAGTGTTTCATTAGTGCTTTTTTAAATTTAGGGGGCAACTCCAATATATTGGAATTCAGTAAATGTGGGGTGGAAATATCGAGTGATTTTGACCAATGGAGCTTTGCACAAAAAAAGGACGACCGGTCGGGTCGTCCTTGGGAAATGTATGCTTTGACTCTTTGCTTACAAGGCAGCGAGGGCTGCGTTGAGCGTTGAGCTTGGGCGCATTGCTTCGGAGGCTTTGGCGTCGTCTGGCTTGAAGTAGCCGCCAATTTCTTGGGGCTTGCCTTGAGCTCCGATGAGTTCTTCGGAAATTTTGGATTCGTTCTCGGTGAGTGCCTTGGCCAATGGAGTGAAGATTTCCTTGAGCTCTGCGTTCTCGCTTTGCTCGGCAAGGGCTTGGGCCCAGTAGAGTGCGAGGTAGAAGTGGCTGCCGCGATTATCGATGCCACCGACGCGTCGAGCGGGTGATTTATCGTTGTCTAGGAACTTGCAGTTGGCTAGATCGAGAGCCTTCGCGAGAGCCTTCGCTTTTTCGTTGCCGGTCTTGGCTGCGATATCTTCGAGAGAAACGGCCAGTGCAAGGAATTCTCCGAGTGAGTCCCAGCGGAGGTAACCTTCTTTGACGAACTGTTGGACGTGCTTTGGAGCAGATCCGCCAGCGCCCGTTTCAAAAAGCCCGCCTCCTTTGAGGAGTGGCACGATTGAAAGCATCTTAGCGCTAGTACCGAGCTCTAGGATCGGGAATAGGTCGGTAAGGTAGTCACGTAGTACGTTTCCAGTTACGGAAATTGTGTCGACTCCGTCCTTGATGCGTTGAAGTGAGAGTTTTGTGGCCTCTGCAGGAGCTAGGATTTGGATGTCCAAGCCTTCGGTGTCGTGATTTGGTAGGTACGTTTCTACTTTTTTGATGAGGTTGGCATCATGAGCTCGGTTTTTATCTAACCAGAATATTGCGGGAGCACCGGTTGCACGAGCGCGGCTGACTCCGAGGCGTACCCAGTCTTGGATTGGCTCGTCCTTTACTTGGCTCGCTCGGAAGATGTCGTCTGCTTGAACGGCATGTTCCATGAGTGTATTGCTCGCTGCGTCTACGACGCGCATTTTTCCTGCTTCGGCGATTTTGAAGGTTTTATCGTGGGAACCGTACTCTTCGGCTTTCTTTGCCATGAGCCCAACGTTGGATACGCTGCCCATTTTGCTTGGGTCGAAGGCTCCGTTTTCGCGGCAGAAGGAAATGGTTTCTTGGTAGACGCGAGCGTAGGATCTGTCAGGGATGGTTGCCTTCATGTCCTTGAGCTTGCCGTCTGGACCCCACATTTGACCGGAGCTGCGGATTGCGGCTGGCATAGAGGCGTCGATGATGACGTCGCTGGGTACGTGGAGGTTTGTGATGCCCTTGTCGGAATCGACCATTGCGAGAGCTGGCTGTGTTTCGTAAACCGCTTGGATGTCGGCTTCGATTGCAGCGGCTTCGTCGGCTGGCAAAGACTTGATCTTGGCGTAAACATCACCGATTCCGTTGCTAGCGTCGACTCCGAGAGTTTTGAAAGTGTCAGCGTATTTTTCGAAAACGTCTTTATAGTAAGTTTCCACGCAGTAGCCGAACATGATCGGGTCGGAAACCTTCATCATGGTAGCTTTGAGGTGGAGTGAGAAAAGGACGTCCTTTTCCTTGGCATCAGCGATTTCCTTTGCGTAGAAGGCACGGAGGGCGCTGCCGCTCATTACGGATGAGTCGAGGATTTCACCGGCTTCGAGAGCGAGGCCTTTTTTGAGAACGGTTACTGATCCGTTTTCCGCTACGAACTCGATGTTAACTGTCGTTTCGGCATCGGTTGTGATTGATTGCTCGCTGCCGAAGAAGTCGTTGGCGTCCATATGAGCGACGTGTGACTTAGACTCGGATGACCAAGCGCCCATGGAATGTGGGTTTTTCTTAGCGTACTCCTTTACGGCTCCGGCTACGCGGCGATCCGAATTACCCTCACGGAGAACGGGGTTAACCGCGCTTCCTAGGACTTTGGCGTAACGTGAACGGATGTCTTTTTCTTCGTCCGTTTTTGGCTCTTCTGGAAATTCTGGTAGTTTGTAACCGAGACCTTGTAGTTCAGCGATCGCTGCCTTGAGCTGTGGGATTGAGGCACTGATGTTAGGCAGCTTGATAATGTTTGCCTCAGGTGTTTTAGCAAGTTCTCCGAGTTCCGCGAGAGCGTCTGATTGCTTTTGGTCTTCTGGGAGAAGGTCCGAGAAGTTGGCTACGATACGACCGGCGAGTGATATGTCGCGGGTCTCCACGGAAACGCCAGCTGGTTTGGCGAATGCCTCAATAATTGGCAAAAACGAGTACGTGGCCAGAGCTGGCGCTTCGTCAGTTATTGTGTAAATGATTTTAGATGTGGATGTAGACATTTTCTCCGGTGCTTTGATTTTAAACCGTCAAGAATCAGATTAGGGATTCTGTGCAAGGCAACTTGCCTACTCGTCTCGGCGTTTGGGTCAATACTATTGAGAGAGAGAATTATTTTGGAGGTGCAAGCATTATGGGAACCGCGTGTGTTCCAGTTGAATTCTAATGGCGTTCGAGCTATTGTCTGGACACCTTGCCCCATAAGGGAATGGTTATTTAGGAGTTAATTTGGTCTTCCCGTGATTGCTACCCTACAAAAAAATCTGTCTCAAAATCTGATATTCGCGATTTGTGTTTTGGTCGCTGCACAGGTGTCTTGTACGGCGTATTCTGCAGGTACGGGTGTGAATATGCCGTCTGTCATTGGGGGGAATGATGTTGAGGAAGAGTACCCTTGGATGGTGGGGTTCCTGAGTGACGATAACTCGCTGACGAACAGTGAGAGGCAATATTGTGCGGGTGTACTGATTCACCCAGAGTGGGTTCTGACGGCGGCCCATTGCGTTGATGGCAGTAGGCCTGAAGAACTTCGAATGATCTTGGGAGCTTCTGATTTGAATAAGGCGACTAAACATGTGCGAGCCGTGACGATTCTTGTAAACCCAGACTTTTATAATAAAATTTCAAGGGGAGCGGATATTGCGTTGGTGCGACTTTCGGAACCGATAACGGATGTTGATTCACTTCCTCTGAATTGGGATGTCGAACACGCCCTTAATGCTAGTCAAGGGCGGATTCTTGGATGGGGGCGTACCTTAATAGGTGAAGAGGAACCAGTGCGTCCTGAAAAACTTCAAGTGGCGGACGTTTCTGTATTTACTTTAGATTACATAAATGATCTTGAACTTTCTAGTCGTACTATCAGTGAAGACTTTATTCCTGCAGGCGATCCAGATTTGCATCGAGGATCTTATTATGGAGATAGTGGAGGACCTATTCTTATCCGGAACTCGGATACTGAATGGGAATTAGCTGGTATTACGAGTTTCGGGCTTGGAAATTGCATAGATGAGTTCAGTTATATCTCATTGTATACCAATGTCGCTTCATTTGGAAAATGGATACGGTCTACTGTATTCGAGTCTCCTCTCGAGTTGCCCGGTCTTTCAAATGTCGGACCTTTTTTAGGGGACCACCCATCTACAGGTAAGTCAGCTCTGTACACGCAAGTTTGGCCATTTTCAAATGCTGATTTTTCTGAGCTTGTGGTAAATTATAAGACAGGCGGAGTGGTGGGTGACAATTGGACCACATTGAGCATTGTAGATATATTGTCCGGGCTCGTGGAATTTAATGGCTTTTGGTATTATCGTTTTTCATTTGACGATTTTATTTTGGTTGAAAATAGGAAATTCGTAGGTGAAAATTTTATACAAAATTGTTTTCATTTTTTAGAACCTGCGTCCAGCTTTCGCTATTCGATTAGGTATCTAAAACCTGAGCAGGAAGTTTCTAAAGATCATTATATTTTTCTTAATGAGCTAAGGGAAGGACAAGAGTATCAGCTCGAAGTGAATAACTATGAGCCTCGTGTTTTTTCGTGGGGAAGCGAAGGCGAGTCAGGTTTCGAAGTTGAAGAGCTGCCTTTTAAGGCTCGAGCAGGCCGACAATACTTGGCCTATCTAAATGTTGGCGCTTGGCCGGAATACTTTGCTTATTTAGTGGAAGGCAATTCCGAACCTATTGGAGAATCGACCCGGGTTTCTGGTGCCTTAAACGAACAGGATGCTGTTAATCGGACGATCGGATATTATTATAAAGCATATGATTTCGACACCTACATTAATGGAGAAGTTAGAATTGTAGTCGATTCCACGTTTGATGCAGAAATTGAAATATTTGACCGAGAAGGTATTGAGAGTATCGGTTTCTATGATAAGAACGCAGCTGGAGAAACCGAACAATACATATTCAATGGCAAATCTCTTTCTTCAACTCAGATCAGAGTATCGAATTTTTTGGAAGATGAGCTAGGATCTTTCTCAATAGAAATACAACGTCATCGAGACACTAATACAATTAGTGCTCCGGATGAAATGGATCGGGCAATTACGGAGTTCGACGAAACATTTACCTCTTCTAGTGGGGCTGTGAGTTATTATGAGGAATTGGAGCTTATTAATTTGCCGATAGGAAAGGAGGTGGTTGTCCGAGTGAACGGCAATAATACCAGGTCTCCGCTTATTGCGGTTTTTGAAAAAGGACCTGATGGTGGGTTGATCACTTCTGCTTACGAAGAAGAATGTGTTTCCTTTGCCGAAACTAGTTTTGTGCCTGAGGCTGGAAAGGAATACGAGGCTTGGGTTGTAGTGGTTGGCGAAGATCGGTTAAACACGAATTACGTTCTGACAACGAGAGTTGAAGATGATTCGACCTTAGACGGTGACAACTTGGGGAGTAAGAAATCTATTTCGAATTCTCCATTCTTGAGTCCTTTCTCTGAAAGGAGTAGGCGTGAGCTAGATATTGTATTAATGGAGGCATTTTTTAATAAACCGAATAACTTATCTTGGCATTAGCGTTTTCCGAGCTTTGAAATGTTCAAAGCAGTTAGTCCATTTTGAAGCAATCGAATGAAAGTTGGGATATGTTTTTCGTGGAGTGCGGAGACTGATTGAGGTGGAAGTTCGTAGGTAATTGCATGCCAACCGTTTTCTTTCGCCCAACTGCCAAAGGAGCCTGGAGTCGGATAGCCTATGTCTTCGATAAGAGGGAGGTCTGTTGCGTCTGCGAGCCATTTGCCGAGGTCGCTGAGTTGTGGATCGTCGATACAGGCCAAGGGTGCGTGGAGAGCGATAATCGATTTTGGGGCAAGGTTCTCGATAAGTCTTATGAGGGCCTGGTTTTCTGGCTCGGATGCGGGCTCGCTCCCTGTTGAGTATTCGACGCGTCCGTGGTTTGGAGCCCATTTTGTAGAAACAGGTTCGCTTTGCCAATTTGAGCTTGGGAAATTGCGATTGAGCTCGACTCCAGCAGCATTGCATCGCGTCCCTAACAATGCTCCGTCTGGGTTTGCACAGAGAACGACAGCTGTACGAGGTGGGGCTGTTTCAAGCGAACGCAGGGCTTTTGATAGAAGTGCAGTTGTCTCTGTCTCTTCACCGTGGATACTCGCGAAGATAAGAATATCGGTTTCGCCACTTTGCGGCAAATACACAGTAAGTGGGGTTTTCTTACGAGAATATCCGTAAGTGTGTTCCGGGAAGGTCACAGTGGATCTACGGGAAATCGGTTTTTCCTGCGGCGTAGAGAGATTCCAGATATCGTTCATTGGGGTTACGCCGGCTCCAAGTTGTTCGCTTGATTGGCGAAAAGACAAATGGCCGTTTCGTTCTATGATCCCTTGGAATGGGTCGTTTTGGGTGAGCAGGGCTCCGTCTAGGTCGAGCCAGCGTGCTTGAGAGGAAAGGTGAAAAGCGGTGGCGATGCCCAAGCTACTTTCTATCATGCACCCAATCTGGCAATCCAATCCAGCGGTGCTTGCCGCTTGAAGGGCGTTTAAAGCGTTTGCGACTCCACCGGTTTTAGTTAGCTTAACATTTACGCCGTGGAATCCGATTGCGCAGTGATCTATGTCCTTTTCGTTATGATACGACTCGTCTGCAATCAAGGGAAGAGGGCTGCGTTCTTTGAGCCAGGCGAGATCCTCGGGTTTCGTACCTTGTGGCATGGGTTGTTCGACAAATTCAGTGTATCCGTCATTGTATAGAATTTCGATGTTCCTCAAGGCGATTTCTGGGGTAGCCCACGCTTCGTTACCGTCGACTCGAATTGTTTTTTCTGGTGAAACGGAGCGTATGGCTGCGACTGATTCTTTGAGAGCTGTTGGACCTGCTTTTAGTTTTAGGATTGGATACGAGTGGGCTGCGAGGGCCTTTTCTTTTATCGTTTCCGGAGATCCTAAGCCGATACTATAGGAGCTTGGTGGATTGGCGATTGGATCGAACTTTAAACCGAGAAGTGTGTGGAGCGGGATTTTTCTCTTTTTTGCAGCTCCGTCGTGCAGTGCGCCATCAATGGCAGCTTTGGCTGCAAAATTTCCTTTTCTTCTATGTAGATAACTCAAGCTTTTGCCTAGGTTGTCGAAAGACAAGTTCCCCCAATCAGTTTGTGATATGAAATTGAATACTGTAATTATACTTTCATTGTATCGGGCAACGGGGCTCGCCTCCCCATATCCGATGTTTCCCTGCTCGTCTATTAATTTTAGGAGACATACCGACTGGGTTGCGATGCCTTTACCTTCTGAACCTAATCGACTGGCGATGGACCAGGGGCTTTGTAATTTGAGATCGAATAGGCGAATGTGTGGTTTTAGCATTTTGATTGATTCCGAAGGAGCTAGCATAATCTTGGCCAAATGATGTTATCCGTTAGGTTGAGAGTGATCTCAGCCAGATCTACAAAATACCGCGTTTATTTGGGAGCTTTGTAAGATAGCGAAATGAGTTTTGTAATATAATTGATATTAGCGTTGTTCTAGGTATACGGGCGTGTATGCATTTTTTGATAAACCGAGTGCGGGTAATGCTCATAATTGCTCTCTTTGCTTTTTATGTAAGAGGGGCAGTGGCTGAAGAAGTAGCATTGCCGTGGGACGAGCTTAGTTTTGAGAGTAGTGATCTAGCAGCTCCTGCTTTTAAACAATTAATGCAAGAGGTCTATGCTCCTTTTGGAGGCTGGGAGTCTTTTATCGAAGTGGAGAGAGAGGGAGTACGCATAGTCAAAGGAGAGGATGGCAAGACGATTTTTGTGCCCTTTTCGGTGGGGCCGACAAAGTCCCGACCAGTGCTGGAGTTAGATGGGATGCGGATAGTGTTGGATCCAGGTCACATTGGGGGAGAGTGGGCTGAACTTGAAGAACGGTCGTTTTCGATAGAAGGGCGTGGGCCGGTAAAAGAAGGAGAGCTTGTATTGGCGACAGCACTTCGTATGAAATCCAGATTGGAGTCTTTGGGAGCGGATGTCTTTTTGACACGTGAAAATTCGAAGCCGGTTACTTCATCGCGATTGGATGATTTCTTGGTAGAAGCGACGGGAATTTTGATTGAGAGGGATGATGTGAGCGTAGCGGACTTTGAGGAAGAAAGTTTGGCGCTGGCGGCACGGCTTTTTTATAGAACCGCAGAAATCAAAGCTAGAGCTGATTTGGTGAATAACGAGATTAAGCCGGATCTTGCGATTGCGCTACATATCAATGCGGTTAGCTGGGAAGACCCAGATAACCCAGCTTTATCCGATGTCGATAATGGGCATATTCTGGTAAACGGTGGCTATTTACCAAGCGAACTTGATGAGTTGGACCACCGGTTTTATCTGTTGAATCGTTTGTCGAAAGGCTATCACGATGTCGAAATTCCTTTAGCAGAGACGATTGCAGAGGTGATGGTTGAATACACGGGCTTAGAGCCTTATAAATACGGTGGGAATAACGCTAAATTAGTGCAAGGAAGTGAATATGTTTGGGCACGAAACCTTTTGGCGAATCGGTTGTTTGATTGCCCGGTAGTTTTCATGGAACCATGGATCGCGAATAGTAAGCAAGTCTTCGAATGGGCATTGCTTGGAGATTATGATGGAACCAAATTGGTGAATGGGGTTGAAAAAGAGTCACTTCCAGTATCGTATTCGAACTTTGTAGTTGAAGGATTAGTTCGGTACTGTGAAGGGAGATAATATTGGGGCTTAAAAATATTCTTTCATTCATCTTGTTGATGAATGCGTTGGCAGGGTGCACTTACATGAAATACGTGAAGGTGCACAATGACTATAAGCGTATCCACAAGAATGATCCTAGCGCAGCAAATTTAAAGCGGATAATTGATAGTGATACTACCGTTGTCTTTGGAATTCTAGATGATCGTGAAAATCTATACGAGAGTGTTTCCTTGGGTGTAGTCGCTTATTCAGACGAGTTCAGCGCCAACGAAAGAACTGACGCGATGTTGACGGTAAGTTCGAATACGCATTTTGGACTGAATTTACCTGCTGGAGAATTTAATATAGTTGTCTTTGCAGATCTGGATAAGGATGGATACTTTCGTAATACGGAAGTTGTAGGGAAACGGGAAATTGTCTTGGGCGAAGGAAATGAGAGTGCGTTGATCGTTGGTGACTATGATATCCGATTATTGGATGCGATAGAAGGAGCAAATTATTCAGCGATTGCTGTGCCTGATTTGTCGTTGAAGAAGTCCTTGTACTATCCCGCAGGGTCGATTCGAAGTTTAGGTGACCCTATCTTTGATCAAAGTATGGTGAGTTTGGGTTTATTCGATCCAGCGTCTTTCATAGAGAAATGTCCGAATATGTTCTACGCGCTAGAAGAGGACTCTGCGCATAAGATTCCTGTTGTTTTTGTTCATGGAATTGATGGAAGTGTGAGAGCGTTTGAGCCCTTGGTCGAAGCATTGGATGAAACACGATTTAAACCGTGGTTTTTCTATTATCCTTCGGGGGCCGATCTGAACCAAATGGGTAAGCTGTTTTATGATATTTTACTGTCTGGCAAAGGAGTGCCGCTTTCCAAAATGCCAATGGTTATAGTGGCTCACAGTATGGGCGGATTGGTGGTGCGCGAAGCATTGAATCACTATAAAAGTGGTGATTCTGAAAATAGAGTAGAAGCGTTTGTTTCCATAGCGAGCCCGTTTGGGGGTATTCGAGCAGCTGCGACAGGAGAAAAACATGGCTTGCTCGTATTGCCCGTTTGGCGAGATTTGAACCCGGAAAAGCAGTTTGTCAGAGGATTGTTTCGGAACGAATATCCTGAGAGTTTAAAACATCACCTTTTTTATGCGTATGAGAATGATGCGTTTATGAAGTTTGGAAAAAACAGTGATGGTGTTGTTTCCATGGCGAGCCAGTTAGATAAGAGGGCTCAAGAAGGCGCCATCAATCAGTTCGGTTTTGAGAGTGGGCATGTGAGCATTTTGGAAGATCGAGATATGATTGAAGCAACTCTCGAAGTCTTGGGAGACGTTAAGAATTTCTATCCTCCTGAGCATCTAGAATTTTTGGACATGGGTGGATTTGATGTCGAGATTGATCAAGCATATGGACATCGAACAGAACACCTTATTCGAAATGTGGGAAAGTATGTAATGGCAATTATTCGAGGGGAAATCACTCCGGTAAATCCAGATCAGGAGCATCTTCGGAAAGTAATTAATGAAGGGGCAAATGCTAAGAATTCTTTAGAGGAAGAGTTGTTGGATTTTTGGAAGAAGAATCCTGAATTGAGATAATCTTCTTCTTCTTTGGACATCGCTGCGCTTGACCTTGGCTTCGCCAAGCGATGATGGCCTGCCGGCGGGATGTTATTATCGGGTTATGCTTTTTTATGTTAAACCTCGCTGCTCGCTAGAGCAGATCATCGCCCGGAATGTAATGGAGGGATCTAGCGAGGGACGAGCGATCTTAATTACTCCTATTTTCTTGGGTAGAGGCGTTTAATTTCGAGGCCTTTCTTGGCAAAGTTTATTAGGAGGCCTGTTTGTGTATTTGTCGCTGTGAGGTAGTTTATGAGCTGGGCTTGGTGTTCGGGAAGTAGCGAACTAACAGTTTTGAGTTCTAAGATTATTGTATTGGATACAATGATATCTGCGAAATACTCGCCGACGATTTGGTTTCTGAAATAGACGTTTATGGGGTGTTGCTGTTGGCTTTCAAACCCGAGGTCATTGAGTGCAATGATAAGGGCGTTTTCGTATACTTTTTCTGAAAATCCGGTTCCTAATTCTTCGTGGACTTGGTAGCAGGCTTTGATGATCGTTTGAGTGAGAGGGTCTGATTTCATGGGATGTTCGGGTTGATTTTGATTGGACATCGCTTCGCTTGATCACGACTGTGTCGTGCGATGGTCGCCGTTGGCGGGAGGTTTTTTATTGGGCTCTACTTTTCTTTATGTGATTTTTGTTTTTCACCTTTATATCAAACCTGGCTGCTCGTAGAGCAGATCATCGCCCGGAGCGAAACGGAGGGATCTAGCGAGGTACGAGCGATGTTAGATTCGTTCAGTTTTGTGGAATTTTTTAGGACATCGCTTTGCTTGATCACGACTGTGTCGTGCGATGATCGCCGTTGGCGGGAGGTTTTATTGGGCTCTACTTCTCTTTATGTGATTTTTGTTTTTCACCTTTATAACAAACCTGGCTGCTCGCTAGAGCAGATCATCGCCCGGAGTAAAACGGAGGGATCTAGCGAGGTACGAGCGATGTTAGTTGATTCGGTTTTGTGAAATTGTTTTTAGGACATCGCTGCGCTTGATCATGGCTGCGTCATGCGATGATCGCCTCCCTTCTTCACTCTTCGAGCTACGGCGGACAAGGCGGCGGGAGGTTTGATTAGACCTTTTTAATGGTGTCTTGGAGAGTGGCTTTGCCAGCTTGGATGATTTGGGCGAGGATTCCTCGGAGGCGGTGGGGTTTGTTGTCGGGAAGATTGATCCATTTGAGGGCGTCGTTGCCGTAGCGTTCCGCCCATTTTGAGCAGGCTGTGTTGAATACATCGGAGACTTCTATAATTGCCGTGCCTATTTGTAGTTTTTGTCCTATTGGAAGATTCTCTTCGGAGAAGTCCATGTCGGCGATGATATTGTCTCCTGGATAGATCATCTCTTCGGACTCGCGACGGACGAGTTGCAAGACTCTTGATCCGAGAATGCAAACTTGGATACGTGGGTCAGGTTTTCCATTTGGAAGATACATCCATGTTTTTCGTATCCAACGGTCTCCAATGATTCCTTCTATGGGATCGAATTGTATGGATTTGACGAATTGTCGTTCACCTTCATTGGGACGGACGCAAAGGGTTAGGATGGGGGCGTTATTTTTTGGGGCTTGCAGGGCCCAGTTGCGCTTTGATTGCAGGAAGTCGAGCGTGCTGTGTTGATCGTCGTGTTGGGTCATATGTTGATTATGCGACTATGTATGGTTTGTGATCAATCATCGAATTTCGCACCGTTTTGCTGTCGTGAGCGAATTTTCCTGTGAAGGTTTCCTATTATGTTTCTCGATGAAGATCCTGATTTTGATGTGCTGTTTGTATCCATTTATCCAAGATAAGAATTCGATCGGTGATCGGTGGTGAAAAAGGGGATGGCGTGTCGTGGGACAAAATTGATCGTGATTTCATGAGTTCTGAGGGGCTCCGCCTCGTTGCAGCAATTGAGCATTTGTGACGGTAGCTGTGAGTTTCAACCAGAACTGCCTAAGAGAGGTCTTGGAGCAGGTATTTATGCGATTGTGAGAAAATGTGGAAAAAACTTTATAAATGTTGAAAAATGTTGAAAAATCAGAAAGAAATCCACTTCAATCATTATAAAACCCAAAATAAACCAAATATAGACCTGTAAGAACTCATTTTTCTCATTTTCATATACCTAGGTTTGTTACCCAAAACATCGAAAAACGGAGTAAGAAGATACCATGAAATATAGTTATGATTTCGGTCAAAAAACCGATGGCAATGCGGCTCTTCGCGAGCTTTTAGGAGGTAAAGGGGCGAATTTGGCGGAGATGGCGAGTATCGGGCTGCCAGTTCCACCAGGGTTCACGGTGACAACTGAAGTTTGTACGTATTTTTATGAGAATGGGCGTAAATATCCGGGAAGTTTGGATACGGAGGTGCGAGCGTCGGTGAAGCGGATTGAAAAGCAGTTGGGCAAAAAGTTCGGGGGGATCGATAACCCGTTGCTTGTTTCGGTTCGTTCGGGAGCGCGTGAGTCCATGCCTGGAATGATGGATACTATTCTGAATCTAGGGTTAAATGACGAGACGGTTCAAGTTTTAGCAGCGAACTCAGGAAGCGAGGCATTTGCCTACGATTGCTATCGCCGCTTCATTCAAATGTATGGCGATGTTGTGATGGGTGTTCAGGCGCTTGATGAGCATGATCACTGCCCATTTGAAGGGGAACTCGAAAGGTTGAAGGGGGAAGTGGGTGTCGAGTTTGATAACGAATTGGGTGCTGAAAATTTAAAGGAACTAATAAGGCGGTATAAGAAGATAATCAAGCGACGTGCAAAACGCTCGTTTCCACAGGACGTTTATGAGCAACTGTGGGGAGCGATAGGAGCTGTATTTAGTTCTTGGAACAATGAGCGTGCGATTTTGTATCGCCAGCGTTACAATATTCCAGCGGAATGGGGTACGGCTGTTACGGTACAGGCCATGGCGTTTGGTAATATGGGTGAAAACTGCGCGACGGGCGTGGCGTTCACGCGTGATCCGGCGAATGGCGAGAAAGTTTTTTACGGCGAATATTTGATTAATGCCCAAGGAGAGGACGTAGTTGCCGGTATTCGTACGCCAAAGCCTATTTTGCAACTGAAGGAAGAAATGCCTAAGGTTTACAAGGAGTTGGAGGCAGTTCGTAGAAAGCTCGAGCGTCACTTTAAGGATATGCAAGATTTCGAGTTTACGGTCGAAAATCGGAAGCTCTTTATGTTGCAAACCCGCAATGGTAAGCGGACTGGCTTGGCTGCTATTCGCATTGCGACTGAAATGGTCAAGGAGCGTTTGCTTGATGTGAAGGGAGCTCTCTTAAAAATCCCGGCTGACTCGATTGCTTCTTTGCTTGTTGCGATATTTGATGCGAACGTGGTTAAGAGCACGAAGCCACTCACTTGTGGACTCCCGGCGGGGCCAGGGGCTGCTGCAGGCAAGATTTGTTTCACTGCTGAAGCGGCTGAGGCGGTGAAAAGAGAAGGAGGAAGAGCGATTCTCTGTCGTACTGAAACGACTCCGGAGGATCTAAGGGGTATGATTGCTGCAGATGGTATTTTGACAGCCCGTGGAGGGGTTTCTTCTCATGCTGCTTTGGTTGCGAGGCAGATGAATAAAGTCTGTGTGTGTGGAGCTTCGGAGGTTGTGATAGACTATGCCAAGGCTACGCTGACGATTAAAAGAAGAGTTTTCCGTAGTGGAGATGATATCTCTATAGATGGCACTACGGGCAATATATACGAAGGCGCTTTGGCGACTGCACCTTCGGAAGTTGAGCGTGTGCTCAATGGCAAAATGAAAGCTGCTGAGAGCAAAACCTACAAAATGTATGCTCAAGTGATGAAGTGGGCTGACCAATACAGGAAACTAGGTGTGCGAACGAATGCGGATTCTCCTGAGCAAGCAGCTGCGGCTGTTTCCTATGGGGCGGAAGGAATAGGCCTTTGTCGGACGGAGCATATGTTTTTCGAAGGTGATCGCATTGTGTATATGCGGCAGATGATTTTGGCGAACAGTGATAAGGAGCGGCGAATTGCGTTGAAGAAACTTCTGCCTTTTCAGCGAAAGGATTTTACGGGTCTTTTTAAGAAAATGGGAGGACGGCCGGTTACGGTGCGTCTGCTCGATCCGCCGTTGCACGAGTTTTTGCCAAATGATGTGCCGACCAAGCGAAAGCTGGCTCGCTTATTGGATGTGGACGTGGATGTGATTTCGAGGCGAGTGAACGCTTTGCATGAAGCGAATCCGATGCTTGGGCATCGCGGTTGCCGATTGGGGATATCGCACTCGGAGATAACTGAGATGCAAGTGCGAGCGATTTTTGAAGCCGCATCCGCCTGTTACAAATTGAAAGTGCCGATTAAGGTAATTCCAGAAATAATGATTCCCTTGGTTGGGTTTGCGGCTGAATTCGAAAATCAAGCGGAAGTGGTCCACCGAGTTGCGAAAGAGGTGATGGAGCAAAAGAAGGTGACGTTTAAGTACATGGTTGGAACCATGATAGAAGTCCCGCGTGGCGCGTTAACCGCGGATGAGATTGCTCAGAAGGCGGAGTTTTTCAGTTTCGGGACGAACGACCTCACTCAAATGGGTCTTGGCATGAGCCGCGATGATGCGGGGTCTTTTTTAACGAAATACAAAGAGTTGGATATATTGCCACAAAACCCGTTTGCGTCGATTGATATACCAGGAGTTGGGCAATTGGTGGAAATCGGAACCCAGAGGGGTAGACAGACGAATGAAAAGTTAAAGATTGGCGTTTGTGGCGAGCATGGTGGTGACCCCAAGTCTATTAAATTTTTCCATCAGACGGGATTGGATTATGTGAGTTGTTCACCGCCGCGCGTACCCGTCGCTCGTTTGGCTGCGGCGCAAGCTTCAGTGGAGTCGATGTCTTCGTAAGCGATTGATTTTTTCGAGTCAGCGTAGTTGTTTGGTTGGGCGTAGTGCCCAATCAAAGACGCGAGGCACGTTTGTGTCCGTTCTAGAAGCGTATCAGAAAAGTCGCTTTACTCATCTCTTCAATTGAGTTCATCTGATGTGAGATGAGTTCTCTACTTGCTGGTCGCGAAATATTGATTGTGGATGATGAGAATTTGCTGCGTAAGCGGTTGGCTCGGTTTTTAGAAACTCGTGGGGCTAATGTGACTGCGGTAGCGACTTATAGCGAGGCAAGCAATGCATTGGAGAGTTTGTCCTTTGATTTTGCCCTCTTTGATGTGCATTTGCCAGATGGTATTGGAATTGACCTTTTGTCTCAGGCGAAAGGGGTTACGTCTGTAATTATGACCGCTGATGGTGGCGTGGAGAGCGCGGTAAGAGCAATGCGATTGGGGGCGGCCGATTATTTGAGTAAGCCGTTCGATATGGAAGAGATTGTCCTCGTGTTGTCTCGTTGCGCTTCGAACCGGCAAAGTGAACGTTCGCGCGAGCACCGTCAGGCCGCTGCGACGGTTAATGACGGCGACATTCATTTTGGAGAATCGCAGAACGAGCTGAAAGCAAAGTTGGAGCGGATCCTGTCGGCAGATAGACGCTTGCAGGGGAAGCTGCCCCCAGTACTCATAGAAGGAGAAACAGGTACTGGCAAATCGACTTTGGCTAAATGGCTCCATGCCAATGGTCCTCGAAAATCGAAGGAATTGGTGGTGGTGAATTGTGCAGCGCTACCTGAAAGTCTGGCAGAATCAGAGCTTTTTGGCCATGAAAAGGGTTCGTTTACTGACGCGAAGGAGAAGCGTATCGGTTTGTTCGAGGCGGCTGATGGTGGGACGCTGTTTCTGGATGAAATTGCCAGCCTCTCACCCGCGCTCCAGGCCAAGACTTTGGTAGCAATCGATGAAGGGAAAATCCGGCGCGTAGGAGCCTCTCGAGAAGTATTGGTGGATGTGCGCTTGATCGCTGCTTCAAATCAAAATTTGAAGGCTTTAAGTCGAGAGGGACAATTTCGGGAAGACTTGTATCACCGATTGAATCTTTTGCATGTTGAGGTTCCGCCTTTGCGAAGTCGACCCAACGATACTATTTCGTTAGCGAACCACCTCGCGACTGGAATTGCACGGCGCTATCGCTTGGATTCCCTTTCGTTTTCTAAGCGAGGGGAGAATCAATTGCGAGCTTACGACTGGCCGGGGAATATTCGAGAGTTGGCTCATGAGATTGAACGAGCGATTGTTTTGGGGGATCCGACGAATTTAGATTTTCCGACCTTGCAAGGGTTGCTGGTATGCGATGAAGCTGACGAGTCCAGCGAGGGTGATTGGTTAAACCCAGCCTGGAGTTTTCCGGAAGATGGGTTCGACCTTGAGAGTGCAATTGATCGCTTAGTGGATAAAGCAGTCGAGCAAGAGGAGGGAAATGTCTCTAGGGCAGCTCGTCTGCTAGGAGTGTCTCGCGATTATATTCGCTATCGTAAGAAAAAGCGCAGCGAGCAATAGACACATCGAGTCAGTGGGAAATATTTCCCAGTATGTTTGTCCCTTTCCAGCAATATTGGGAAATAATTCCCAATTTATGCGTTTTCGAGAATCGATTAAATATCTCTTAAGCTATTGATATTTAATTGCTTAAATCAATATTAACCTGTTGGCGCACTGTCTGCATTGTCTGGAGGTAATCCAAGATTTGAAACTAAAAATTAAAACACAGGAGAATAGCAGATGATTAAAAAAACACTATTTGGAATCGTAGCCTTTTCGCTTTGTTCCAGCCAAATCTTCGCCGCAGATTTTGGATCGAATAAGAACCGCGTTGATCGCTTGGAAAAAATTTACGACGAGCTGCCTGTAGAAGTACAAGAGCAGGTTGAAGCACTTAAGAAAGCTCGCGGTTCATTGCGCGACGTACTTAAAGACGATTATCTTGGTGGTCTGGGTGATGGTGCGACAGCTGATGAAAAGGCTGCCGCCATTGCCCAGTTTAAGGAAGACTATGCGGATCAGATTCAGAGCCATCGCGAGTTAGCCAGTGAGGCGATCGAGAAAATTCGCGAGAACCTTCCAAGGCGTTCCGAAGCCTCTCGAGAGATTCGAGCTCTCGTTAATGAGCATAAAGTAGCGAAATCTGCTCTTAAAACTACCTTGAGGGAGACGCTAGATGTGCTTCCTGAAAATGCGACTCGCGAGGAGATTAAGGCGGCTAAGCAAGCCTTTGCTGAAGCGAACTCTGAAGCTATTGCGGCAAACAAAAGACTTGCTCAAGAGATTCGTGAGTTGACTAAGGAATTGAAAAAAGAGCGGAAGGCTAGTTCTGTTGAGCTCTCATCAAAAGTAGTAGAACGCTCTGTGCTTTCTCCAGGCTTGGCCGATGCTCGTGAAACTTTCCTTGAGGAGCGCAGCGATTTTTGGTCAGATTATTTCGAGTGGTCGATAGAGAGTTGGAGGAACTTATCTCTGCTTCAAGGCGAAGAATTTGAAGAAGCTTTGTTAGAGCGTAGAGCTCAGAAAAGGAGACTTCTTTCTGAAGAGTTTAATTCTAGTTTCCGTGAATTTAGGGAGATAGCGGAAGCTCAGAGGGTACTTGCTCTTGAAGAGGACGACTAAATCGATGATCGCACACTGACTTCAGTGCTTTACTACGGATGCCCTCTTCGAAAGAAAGGAGGCATTCGTTCTTTGTGGTGGTTAAGGCCAGTTTTACCTTTCAATTAATCTTATAGCGAATGCTTATATTTTCACCTTACTCCATATTGTTCGCTCTTGTTACAGTGCCTATGGTGATTAGAGCGTATTCAGAACAGAATACTAACATAGATGGGTTGTTGGACGAAATCCTTTACGGAGAACAGGTTAGCTTTTACTGGAAATGTGAAACGTCTGCATCGCTTGGGTACGGCTATCGTGAGAATGTCCTATTGGGCGAGGCAAACGAAATCGACTCGTCATTTGTATTCACAGGTGTTGAGGTTATTGCGGCTAGAAAAATGCCAAATAGAGATGATGAGTGGCTAATGTCATTTTTTTTGGAAAATAGAGCTTTTAGCGACGTTCCGGACTTTGATAATGAAACACTTTTTTTTGGAGGAGCTTACTATTCTTTAAAACTGGAATCGATAGGAAATATTGGATCTGGTATCGAATATATTTATACGTCTCAGGCACTTGATTCCTCCTTGGACGATGTAGAAATTTCCTCGCTTACGCTGAACGGGAAGCGCACTTCTATTGTAAGTGACTTTAGTTTTAGAGAAACGAATAGATTCAAGCTCAGCATCGGACAGATGGAGCTCGATGGCACTACGAGCGACTATGATTTGAAGGAAATTTCCTATTTGAAGGTTTTTCATCTTGGCGATTCAAATCGAATTGAATTTTTGTTAAAAGGTGGAGATAAAAATTTTGTCGAGCGTCTTGCCCGAAGCGATGAAGGTGAGTATCTTAATGACGATTTTCTCGAGTTGCGTGAATGGGAGGCGAAGCTAGCCTTTGAGCATTATTATTTGGTTTGGGGACTAAAAGGAGAAATGAGGTTTTATGGTCGTTATTCAAAGCAATGGTCGGGAACGAGTGGATACTATGATCGAAACGTATCGAAATTGGGGGTGCGATTCTTATGGGAAAAAGAAGGCTGGAAGGTCTCTCTGGATGGTAGCTACCGAGAAGCGGATTATGATGTAAGATTGGGTTATGATGGCTTACGGCAAGCGGACGATAGTTGGAGCTGGCTACTAGATGTTGAGCGGAAACTGCCGAGTGGCTGGAGGGTTTATTTGCAATTGGATGCTTCTGAGAGGGAAACGAATGAATTTGCCTCCAGTTATCAAGCGAATACAATCATGTTCGGGTTGAGGTTCCCAGCAATTCGATTGTAGGATTTTCTGGCTGAACAAATCTTCAAATGGATACTCCTAAAAAAACTTCAAGACCTTCTAAATCTTCATATAAGACAAATCTATTGATTGTGTTGTTTGCAGTATTGGGTGTTTTTGCGGTTGGGGTATTTTCTGTAACCCAAGGTTTGCGAAAAGATTTATACGAACGTGTGTTGCAACGTGAAGCGAGTTCGATGATGCCTTTGGTGCAGTATCAAGTAAGCCAAGCATTTGATTTTGGAGATGAAATTTCGGATACGAGATCAGTATTGATATTGGCACTGCTTGAGATCTCAAATATTGAAGGTATCTTAAGTGTGCAACTATTTGATCAATCCGGGGAGTCTGTATTTGCCTTGCCTAGTGAAAATACTGTGGACGAAATTTTTGGAGATCTGCTGATTGCTATGAATTCCTTCGAATCTAAAGCGGTTTTTGTAGAAGATGCAAATGAGGAAAGACGCTTCTCAGGATTACTAACAAGTAAAACTGGAGAATTAGTGCCTGTGCTAGAAATTTATATACCTATAGCCCTGGAAGGTGATTATGAGATATCCGGGGTGGTTCGCTACGTGTTGGATGGCAGTGAGACGTTCTCGGTGCTTCAATCGATCGATGCCGATGTGAGATGGCAAGGATTTTGGACGTACTTGAGTGGATCTATTTTGATCACTATAATTGTCGTTGTGGCCTTAAATCGTTTGGGACGTGCTTATAATTCGATTAACACTTATGCATGTCGGTTAGAAACTGCGAACGAAGAATTGGCTGCTGTTGCTCGCACCGCAGCGATTGGATCCGTAGCGACACATTTGATACATGGATTAAAAAACCCATTGGCGGGTTTGCAAAGCTATTTGGAAGCTTCTGAAATCGAGATTGATGATGAGGACCATAGAGACGCTAAAGAAGCGGGTAAGCGGATGAAGGCTTTGATTGACGAAGTGCTTGAAGTAATTCGCAGTAATGCTTCGGAAGATTCCTATGAAATTGATCTGGAGGATGTTCGAGATATTTTGAAGAAGAAGCACTCTCCCCATGCTAAAGAGAAGAGTGTTCTACTTGCGTTTGAATTAGTAGGCGAGTCTCTGTTAAATGCAAGTGTGGCGAATATTGCATTATTGGTTTGTTCGAACCTCATTCAAAATGCGATTGAAGCGACTCCGGCTAATGGAAGTGTTGTAGTTGAATTAGGGGCAAACGGTGAATCGGTTGATATCAGGGTACGAGATAGTGGAGTTGGGTTTAGTAAAATAGCTCGCGCTCAATTATTCACGCCGGTGCAGAGTTCAAAACCGAATGGCGCTGGAATTGGCTTGGCAATTAGTTCGCAAATGGCAAAGCGTATTGGAGCGAATTTGGAGTTAATTCGCTCAAGTGAAAAAGGCTCAGAATTACGTCTGGTTGTTCCCGTGACGCAAGAAATTCCTGCTAAATTATGATAAAAGAGTTTGGTAGGATGGTGTTGAGGAGTTTTGGATCTTTGTGATCCAGGTCGAGTTTACTTTGAGGTAAAGATGGGCTGAGTTTGGTTGGCCCCAGTCGACGTAACCATGTTGATCGCTTTAATAGTCGTCTCTGAAAAAGAGGGTATAAAAATCCTCATTAAGGAAAGACTAATTATCGTAAATTTATAGGAAGGATTGTTTTGTTGGGAATAAAGGGTAGTGGTGGTGTCTCTCAGTATCCAGAACGAGCATATGGCTTGTTTGGAAATTAACCCAATTATTATTATTATGAATACATTCCTTAGGAGAACTATGTCCGTTTTTTTGTTAGCTATTGGCTTTCTGAGTTTTATGCCAAGTCAATTGGAGGCGAGTTACTCTCGTTACAAAGAACAACGGACTTGGAATATTGATCGGCCTGGAAGTTATGCACTTCGTTGGAATATTAATGTAAGAGAAGGTGATGCTATTGTCATTACAGCGTCGAATGTAACGCTGAATCTGAATGGATATAGCGTATCCACAAGGACACGTGGAGCTGGCCGTGGAATCGCTATTGAAGGTGCGCAAGGCGTTAAGGTATTTAATGGTAAAGTCTCAGGCTTTAATGTAAACGTTTCTCTTGAGGAAGTGGAGAATGTCGATGTGTCTGGTCTTCAGATAACCGGAGATGGACTTGCTCCTGACGGAGGTCCGAGCGAAATCGGTATCCTTCTTTTGCAAGCGAGAAGTTGTTCCATACGTGAAAACAATGTGTCTTCTGTGAATCTCGGTGTGTTTGTCCGCGGAGCGGAAAGTACAGGAAACCGTATCGAAAAGAACGTTATCGTAGGAAGCACTACAGATGCGAACAATCTACTTGGAATTTGCTACAACCCAGCTCCTGGAGGAGTCAGTGCGATTGGTCCAAGTGGTGATAGCATTTACAATAATCATATCGCTCGTTTTAATTTTGCGGTATCAGTCAGCGAAGAGTCTTTCTCGAACTTGTTTGTAGATAACACTTTCAGCTCGTTTACAGGAGCTTTCCGTCTCCCAGAGGCCTTCGAAGCTTTGGGTGGAACCAATGCTGAATTCGATAACGCATCTACGGTTGTCGTGACGGCGCCTTAATTTTAGTTTGGTTGGTTGTTTAGCGCGCTGAACGTCTGTGAAGATGTTCAGCGTTTTTCGTGTATGCTAAAACTTATTCTTCCACATCATGCTTTCCATTGGGAGCGGCGTGCGTTGGCAGTACTTGGCATTAGCTTTTTTGTCGTAAGATACTTCGATATCACCTTCTACGTGGAAGTAGATGAGCTGACCGATTGGCATCCCTTCATAAACGCGTACTGCTTGCGTAACGGAAATCTCTAAAGTCCAGTGGTTGCAGAAGCCAACATCGCCTTTTCCCGCTGTCGCATGAATATCAATACCCAAACGTCCTACGCTCGATTTTCCTTCAAGGAAGGGAACGTGGCGGTGGGATTCCGTGTACTCAAAGGTCGAACCCAAATAGGTCTTTCCTGGAAGAAGAACATGACCTTCTTCTGGGATCTCAAAATGACGAATTTTGTTATGCTGACGCGCATCTAGAACCTCGGCAGTATAGAGCGCTAGGTGTTTGCTTAAGTGTACGTCGTAACTGTTCGTGCCGAGCTTGCTACGGTCGTAGGGCTCAATTACGATTTCGCCTTTTTCGATCCCTTCTAGGATTGCCTTGTCGGATAGGATCATCGGTTAGTCCAGGAGTGATTTGATCGCTTGTACGATCTTGGGAAGATTTGCTTCTGTGATGCCTGCAACGTTGATGCGACCGCTATCCACAATATAGATACTGTGTTCTTCGCGAAGTGCGATTGCCTGCTCTTTTGTAAAGCCGGTGAATGAGAACATACCGTTTTGCTCGTTCAGGAAACTGAAGTCTCGGTTGATTCCGGCTTCTGCCATAGCAGTAGCGAAATTGGCACGTACTTTGTGAATACGCGAACGCATGTCTGCGACTTCGTTTACCCATTGTGAACGCAAGGTATCATCGGATAGGATCTCTTCTACGATACGCCCACCGTGGGCAGGTGGGTTTGAATAATTGGTGCGTATCGAAATTTTCACTTGGCTGGCTACGCGGCCTGCTTCTTCGTCGTTGGAAGTAACAACGTGTATAGCTCCAACGCGGTCGTGGTAAAGACCGAGGTTTTTGGAAAAGGACTGGCTGACAAAGAACGGAACGCCGGATGCTGCAAACGCACGGACTCCATAAGCATCTGTTTCGAGATCTGTTCCAAACCCTTGATACGCGAAATCCAGAAGAGGAATCCACCCTTGAACAGTTGCCAAGGCCGCAACCTCGTCCCATTGTTCGGGTGAGAGATCGGCTCCTGTCGGATTGTGGCAACATGCGTGAAGCACGACAACATCGCCTGCTGGGATCTCTTTGAGATCTTTGATGAAGGCTTCGTAGTCGAGACCGAGTGTTTCCTTGTCGAAGTAATTGTAGCTTTGGGGAGCGAGGCTCGCTGCTTTAAATATGCCACCATGGTTGGCCCAAGTCGGATTGCTGAGCCAGATGTTTTCCGGCTCAATGTTTTTTGCAATGAAGTCGCCTGCAACACGAAGGGCTCCAGTGCCACCGGGAGTTTGAGCCGTAACGATGCGTTTGCCTAGGCTCTCCTGGAGATCTTTTCCGAAGCAAATTTCTTGAGTGAGGGCTGCGTACTTGGGAGTGCCAGTCATCGGCAAGTAACCCTTTGGGATTGGGTTTTCTTGGATGCGTTTTTCCGCTTCGAGAACGCACTTCAAGGTTGGGGTCTTTCCGTTATCGTCGACAAAGACGCCAACGCTGAGATTGATTTTCTCAGGATTGGAGTCTGCCTTGAAGGCCTCAGTGAGACTGAGGATAGGATCAGCAGGTGCTTGAGTTACGGAATCGAAGTGAGCCATTTCAATATAAATTGGTTGTCTGCGCCGTTTAGGCAACGGAGGAAGCTAGATCTCAGAGGGAAACTGTCAATGTCGGTTGCGAGTAGCCGTACTCAGATAGGCTATCAGTTTAATTGCAGGCAACTGGGGGTTGTTGATTTTAGTGAAAGTTGAAGGGTTCCTCTCTTGGTTGGAGTAAGCTAATGGAATTAGCTTATGACCTTTGATTTGTTTGATCTCCCCATCTTTTTCGGCTGCGCGATTGGCCTGCAGTTGCTCGCGATGCATTTTCGTCATCCGCGGAAAAATCGTTTATCTAGTGGGATATTTGTTTCACTGCTTTTGATTGGAATTTGGCAGTTGTTTGTTTTTGGGATGATGTTTTCGGGCAATATCGCGGCGGCTCCTCATCTTACGCTGACCGGGTTCCCAATGGAGTTTTTGGCCGGGCCCCTTTTCTATTTTTACTCTGAAGCGGTATTTCGCGATAGGCGTTCACTGCACTGGTTGGATGCGTTGCATTTGATTCCTTACTTACTGGGAGTGTTTTTCTTGCGTGATTTGTATGGCCTTAGCGCGGAGCGAAAGGTGGCTATTTTTGGCGGTGAGAATGATTACGTGGGGCCGCTGCCGCTGTTTTGGTTTGTTTTATTCGTTTCGATTTTGGTTTCGAAGGCGGCTTATTTGGCGCTCTTCGCTCGCAATGTTTTCCGTTTTGAGAAAAACGTGAGAGATATCACGGCGGACAGTCTGCTTGTTGACGATGTGCGACGTTATCGGAAATTTTCTTGGGCATTTTGTGGTTATGTATGCTTATTCGCAGGCTTGCTGGTCTATCTTTCCGTTAGTCATCGGTATGGGGTGTATGCCGACTATGTATGGTATTGCCTCAAGTCCGTCTGGTTGTTCGTATTTGCATTTTTAGCGATCACAAATCGTAGCGAATCCGTCGATTTGTCTCCGATTGAAATTGAAGGACTTGAAGTGGAGGATGAAGCCGTAGAGACGGAGCCACGGAAGTACGTTAAGTCGGGCCTTCCAGAAGAGCGGCAGCTGTCGGTGCGATTGGCTATCGAGTCATACATGGATAAGGAAAGACCTTATTTGGAAAACGAACTCAGCTTGGTGGTTTTGGCGGAGCAATTGAAACTACACCCCAACCATCTGTCGCAGGTGATCAACCAAGAGTTTGGTAAGTCATTCAATGATTATATAAATGATTATCGGGTGGGGTACGCTAAGGAGTTACTGAGGGATACTGAAAAATCGAAATCGGCCAACCTTATGGAAATCGCCCTCGAATCTGGTTTTAACAGTCGTCCGAGCTTTAATCGAGTTTTCAAGAAAGCGACTTCGAAGACTCCGTCGCAATTTCGCGAACACGCAATGTTGAGGAAAAGAGAAGAATTGATCGTTTCATCTGGTTAAAAAGTGTATCAAATCTCAGGGAGTGTCATTTTCCTGAGAGATGAGACATCATTTTTGAGTAGATAGCGTAGAAGTGGTGAGCGCCCGATTTTGTTGGCACAATTAATTTAACGTTTCACCCAAATTTGAATTCCTATGACTTCTACTCAATCTATTTTTAAGCGGCTTACCATGGCCTTCGCAATTTGCGGTTTTGCCCTGAGCTTGAAGGCGCAGGTCGTGACCACTTTTATATCCGATCAGCCGATGGTGGGCGACGGAATGGCCGTTGATTCGAGAGGCAATCTTTATGTGGCTGGTGGCCAAGGTTCAGATGTTGTCTGGAAGATTTCTACTCTGGGTTTCGCTGCTGAGTTTGGTGGGACCTTCAATGAACCTACAGGGATTGCTCTTGATAGCGATGATAACCTATTTGTTGGCACTCAAGATGGCATTATCTACAAAATAGCGCCAGACGGTAGTAAAGAAGAGTTTGTCACAGGGCTGTATGCTCCTTCTGGAATAGCTGTTGATGGCGAGGGTAATGTCTATGTAACGCAGTATTGGGAAGCAGAGGGTCAATTGGGTACCGAAATTTTTAGCTATGCACCGGATGGGAGTGAGCGACTCACAATTTCTAGTGGGGTTATAAACGGACCTGTTGGAATCACCGTCGATCCGGTGGGCAATGTCTATTTTGCAAACTGGGCGAGCAATACGATTTACTTGGTACCGAGTTCGAGGCCATCGCCGAGGCCGTTTGCCGTTCTTGAGGGGGTTAGTCGTATCAATCAAATCAATTACTCAAAAGGTTTCATCTATGTCCCTGCTCCTGGCGAGGAACGTATTCTCAGAGTTGGTTTGGGTGGAATCAGCGAGGTTTTTGCAGGAACTGGAAACACGGGCGAATCTGATGGTCTTTTGCAGGGTGCAACGTTTAGCACCCCAAACAGCATCGCTGCCAACGCCGATGGAGATGTTCTCTACGTGAATGATGATGCGACAAACAATATCCGCAAGATCCTACTTCCAAAGGCCCCTCAAGTGACCACACTCGTATCGAATCAACCCTTGATTGCGGATGGAATGGACCTCGACTCCGAAGGAAATTTTTATATCGCTGCTGGAAACGGAGGGTCGATTCTTTGGAAAGCCACCCCTGAAGGCGAATTCACCGAGTTTGCCAACGGGATTAGTCGTGCCGTCGGTGTTGTCGTCGATGCGGATGACAATGTTTACGTAGGGAATTATGGTTCAGGCGAGGTTAGCAAAGTTACTCCTGAAGGGGTGAAAACGGCATTTGCGACGGGCTTAGACGGTCCCGCTGGGCTTGCCTTTGACAGTGCTGGTAATTTGTATGTGAACCAATTTGGGGCTAACGGGAGTGGAACGGGCGCTGTCATCACCCGAATTACTCCAGAAGGCGAAAGTTCAGTTTTTGCGTCAGGAGGGCTTTTACAAGATGGAATAGGTATAGCGATAGATGAAGATGATAATGTCTATTTCAGCAACTGGGTGGGTGGTAGTGTGTATAAAATCCCAAGTGGGAGTACGACTCCTGAATTATTAGCGGATATTTCAGAAATTGGTAATATCAATCAGATAACCTATTCAGGGGGATACATATACGTTCCTGGCCCATTGGATGATGTTATTTACCGCGTCGATAGAGACGGGAAGTACGAATTGTTTGCCGGAAATGGTTTTAACGGATCCGCTGACGGGAGTGCATTTGAGGCATCGTTCAGTAGGCCTAATTCTATTACAGTCGATGACGAGAAGAGTGTTGTCTACGTTGTCGATACTACATCCAATAATTTGCGAAAGATCGAGCTCCCTAAAATTTCGGAAGTTTCTACTCTGGCGCCTACGATCACTCGAATTGGCGATGGTTTGGCTGTTGATGCAGAAGGAGATATCTTCATTGCAAGTGGGAATGGCGATTCGATCGTTTGGAAAGTAACTCCTGAGGGCGATTTCGAAGAGTTTGCCAATGGGTTTGATTATGCTGTGGGTGTTGCTATTGATGAAGATCAAAATGTATTCGTAAATAATTACACATCTAATGTCCTGACCAAGATGACTCCTGAGGGCGTCAAGAGCGAGTTTGCGACTGAATTGAGTGGTCCTGCTGGGTTAGCAATCGATAGCGTAGGAAATATCTATGTAACTGAATTTGGAGTTGATTTCCGCGGAGACGGGGCACGGATTACTCGTTTTACTCCTGAGGGTGAACGATCAGTTTTTGCCGAAGGTGGTTTTCTCAAGGATGTAATTGGAATCGTGATCGACGAGGACGATAACGTGTATTTTACCAATCTCAAAGGAGGTAACGTTTACAAGATCCCTAATGGCTCCAGCGAATCTGAATTATTTGCAGAGATTCCAGGCAATCCTGATATAAACCAGATAACTTATTCGAATGGATACATCTATATTCCAGCGATCACTACTAATCGGATCTATCGAATCGACCAGCGAGGGAACGTAAATCTTTTGGCTGGGAGTGACAACGCAGGTTTTGATGACGGAGTATTTGAAGTTGCGACTTTTAGTGGACCAAGTAGTATTGCAGCCAATGCTGCAGGAGATAAGTTATATGTGATTGACGGACAGCCAACGTCAACTTTGCGTGTTCTTAATCTGGTAGAGAAAGAGCCCTCTGAGTTGGTTAATTTGTCCGTTCGCGCTTATTCTGGTGCAGGTGAGCGTACTTTGATCTTAGGTTTTGTAGCCAAAGCGTATGAAGATACTACAGACGATTCAGGTCTTTTAGTACGTGGTGTAGGGCCTAGTTTAGATGGTTTTGGCGTTGAAAATTGGGCCGAAGACCCAACATCTAGCATAATGTACGATGGGGTGGAAGTTGGATTGAACAATAACTGGGCAGACTTTTCTGATCAGGCTGGACTAGGAACGGCTACCACCGAAAGCGGTGCATTCACTTTGTTAAGTGGAAGCAATGACTCGGCTTTTTTGGATACGATTCGCACAGGGAGCAATACTGTTCACATAACGGACTCTGCGGGGGGGGTTGCCCTCGGAGAAGTATACAAGCTTGCAGAAGATAGTGGGCGCTTGGTCAATTTGTCCTGCCGAACGTATACTGACGAAGGAGAGGATGTTCTGATTGGTGGTTTTGTCCTAGAAGGAGGAGAATCGCAGAAAATTCTGATCCGCGGAATTGGCCCGGGGTTAGCCGATCAAGACGTCGTGGATTATTTGAGCGATCCAGAACTTACATTGTATTCAGGATTCGATGAAGTCGCAACGAACAGTGATTGGTCAGATGATGATTTTGACACGTTACAGGCATGTTTTGAAGATGTAGGAGCGTTCTCACTTGCGCAGGGAAGCGCGGATGCCGCTATGATCGTAGAGCTGGACCCAGGTGCTTATACCGTACACGTCGACTCCGTAGGTGGCGGAACAGGGGTAGTTCTTTTGGAGATTTATATCGTTGAAAAATAAAACAGCCTAGTAGGTAAAAATAAGATAGCGGTCAGGTCGAATAGTTTTTCGGCCTGACCTTTCTTTTGAAGCAATTACAGTTTGGTGGCTTTCCAATCTATGGGTTTGGATTCGCCGCCGTTATGGCGAGGGCGTGTTATAGTGCCGGTGATTGTACCCTCTCCTAGAGTGCCTTCGTAGCTCATGGTTCGTGTTCTGCCATCGCGACCGACGCTTATGTCGAAGGCGATTTTGTTGCCTTCGAAAGAAGCGTTTTCAATGGCAGTCGAACCATTCCGTCCCTCAATCGAACCGGTAAGGGCGCCCTCTTTGAGTTGTAGTTCAGCTGTGACTTTCCTAGGGCCGTTGCGGCCTTCTGTTGTCCATGACCAAGTTCCTGTCGGATCGCCTGCGTAGGCGGCTATAGTGAGAAACAAAGTGTAGATTAATGCGGTGGTAACGATTCGTGCTGTTTTCATTGGGTTGATTTGTGAGTTAAATGACGACTAGATAGTAGTTTTAACGAGCCTAGCTATTTGCTGGTTACACATTGCTGAATTGTTAGACTCAATGTGACATTTTTAAGAAGGATAGCGGTAGTCTCTTAGAGAGATTGTCGATGTTCTTTCTCAGCGATCTTGCTGTAGAGTAGGATGTTCCAAAAAAAAGGGGGGCTCGCTCTAGGCGTTTCTATGGAAAGGGGTGATTCAGGAGGTGTATTGAGATTTTGGAACTTCTATGTAAAGTATTTGCTTCATTTTTGAATCTTGGGCTCTAGTTAGACCGTGGTGGGCTACAATGATGCATGAACTAAGTAGAGAATTGTAGGCGATTTTCATCTTAATGAGATAGCGTGAGCTTTCCAATATCGTTACTCAATAATGCGATGAGCTTTGGAAGAGACTCAAATTGGTCTATTTAGCAAAATTTGATTTCCGAGTTTTAGTCCCGTTTTTTAAAATTATTTTGGGGGTTACGGCGTAGTTTTTTAAGTGATAAGAAAATATCAGGTAAGTATTTAAAAATATGAAAATAATTAATCTATGAGAAATTTTTGAGCTCCGTATTGCTAAGGAAAGTGAAAAATACGAATAACATAATCGTATAAATGTGAAATAATAAGTATAAACAATTATGTAAAATTAATTAGAGGTTGACAAATTTCGCATAAATTAGACTTTTACACCTAAGTAATATATTCTCTATTCTTGCCGTTCTCTTTATAGGTCATTCCTTGGAGCTATACCCCTGAAGCATTTTCCTGAAGAGGAAACCAAAGAAATACGCATCCGACTTGCGTATATTTATAACCAAAAACTAAGATTATGAAAAATATACTAAAGATTAGTGCCCTAGCGGCTTTTGTTACCCTTGGCTCAAGCATCTGTTTTGCGGGGTCTATTACAGCGGCTGCTTACGATTATAATGATGCGGGAGGATATTATACCGAATCGAATTCAGGAACATCTGGAACCATTAATCGCAGTACTGCAACAGGTACGACTCGTGCTGAGATTTGGAAGAGTGATGATGCCGATAATTGCTTCATTGCTGCTTATGCAAGAGCTCAATCAAACTACCAGCCTTGGAATAATGTTTCTGAAGCCGAAGCTCAGGCGTCACGCACTTATTATCATGGTGTATCAGTAAGCGATTCAAATACTGAAGGTTTTACTGGTACGCTAAATAAGACAGCGTATGTGTACGCAGTTGTTGAGACGGATTGTCATTGGAATGATGAGACTTGCTGGGCTGATGCTGAGGCGACCGTTAGCTGGTAGTTGAAAAATTCCATTGATTGATATCTGAAATATTGAATTCGGATCTCGGGTTTCGGCCCGAGGTCCCAGTGCTTCCTGCTAATATGAAAAACCTTATAGGTAGTTTTTTAATTGTTGTATTCACATTTTTAGGGATTTCATCTCAAGCGAATCCGATGAATGTTACGGCGGATACGGTTTTTTTTTCCGTAGGAGATTCAGAAATACAGTATTTCGAATTACTTAAGTATTTCCAAAGAGAGAGGCCTCAAGCAGATGCTGAAGAAGCTGCTCGTTGGCTGAAGAAATACTTAGAAAAAGCTGCAATTGTTGAGGAACGAGGATACGAACTCGAACAGAGGTTTTATGAGCGGTGCGATTGGATGTCTCGTATAATGCTAACTCGAAGTGCAGGCCCCTATTTTGAAAAACTGTATCATGCGTATCACAACGAAAATGAATCTTCGGGGAATCTATTCTTGGGAAAACAATTCGTGGAATGGGCTGGTGAATTAGGACTCAAATTGGAAAGTGGTCTCTCTGAAAGCGGTTATGAGGAGCTGCGGTCTCACATGATTTTAGATTCTTGTTCAATTGAGATTGATTCATCGTTGTTGGTCTATGCCTTGAATGAGCTATCTAGTTACGATCAGGTGGCGGATTGGGCTGATTTCCCGGTTGAGGATCCTGAGTGGAGTCGTCCGCTTTGTAGCTGGCGTGCCGCGGGTAAGAGTAAGGTTTGGACGGTTGAAAAGATATTAACTAGTTTTTTCATTTGTCCGTTGGTGCAGCCGATCAAATCGATCCAAAACCTTGAGGAGCAAATCAGGACTTGGATTCTTTTGGAGATTGATAGTGAAGATGCATATGCTGTAGGAGTAGAAAAATCTATAATTTACCAACGAAATAAAAAGGGATATTATAGACAAGAGAGCTATCGACAAATTTGCAAAAACCTCGTTGCCAGCTTTCCCCAAGCCTCTGATCACGAATTGATCAGCCTTTACAATGAAAACCTCGACCTTTTTAGAACCAGTGAATCCTATCAAGTTGAAGTGGTACGTTCAGCTTCGCAGCATAGTGCTTTTGGTGCTTACAATACATTTAAGACATTGAATAGACATCCAGATGTTGAGTTGCAGGGTTCGCAAAAATTGGTCCTTTCAAAGGTTGTATCGACTAAACTGTCGAATACGAAAAAACCGAAGGGCGAAGACGACCAGTTATTGCTTGAATGGTTAAATTGGAAACACAAAGAAGTATTCTTTTCTGGAAAAGAGGCATTTGTTGCAGCTCGAGTGGTTGAAAAGGAAGGCGAGCATGTTATCCCTTTCGATGAAGCTAGGAAGCGACTAGTCGAATTGTATCAAAGAAGGCAATTTGGACGATCTTACGAGCTCCTTGTGCAAGGTGTTACTGATCGAGTGTCGGTGGTGTCGCATTATTCAAATAGTGCTACTGTCGAAATGCTTCTTGAACCTAAAATTGAGTATCCGAAATAAAACTCTTATATTATTATGAAAATTAGGATTGTCTGTTTTTTTGTCGCCTTGGGCGCTGTTATTACATCAGTGTTTTTGTATAATCGTCAGGTTGATGTCGTTGATCTTGTCGTTATTGATAACTATAATTTAGATACAAAAATTGAACGACAATCAGAGCTTGTTGTGGTTGCTGATCACAATCAATTGACTTTAGAAGATGTTGAAAAAAATAACGACAATCTGAGTATCAAAAAAATTGATGATAGTCATCAAAATCCATATCTGAGATTGCCAAAGAAACCGACAGAAAAGGACTTAATTAACGCTCGAATTCACTCCAAAGCTTTAGGGAAGGATCTTTCTATTTCTTCGGAATTTGCCGAGTTTTTGGAGATCGAAGAGTATCAGGTAGAGGAAATCGAAAATTATCTCAGGGCGGTTCGTTTAGAGGTTCAATCTTACCAAAGACAAACGGCTGTATTTCTTGAGGATGATGAAGGAGCCATTACAATTTACATTCCAGCCCCTGAAGATTATGAGAGGTTATCGGGGGCAATGAAAGATAATTTAGTCAGGAATGTTAGTGCAACAATCGGTGAAGTGAAGGCGGATCAATTTTTCAAATTGCAGAGCAAAAAATTGTTATCAGAACTAGGGTATTTTAATGAACGTGATTACCAGATTGACGTTCATCCTAAGGATAGGGGCGGTGACTATCTTGTGTATGAGACCTTTACGACGGAAAAAGGTACTGAACGGCGGATCGGTTATGGAATTAAAGGAGATGACCTTGAGAGCCGCTTTCAGCACTTCGATGGTTTTAACTCTCGTTTAGAGGATATTAATTGATCGCTAAACTAGTATCAATCATCGGAATTATGCTTGTCGTACTTTTGTGTGTATTCCTCTGAATGTTTGATTATGAGGGAGACTGCGTTTTTTAGGGGGTCGTGGGGAGTTTACCAATTAAAATATTGCTGCTTGTTTGAACAGCTTTCAATCTATTTTGTATCCAAGGAATGAGGAAACTAATTTAGATGATGATGATTGGGAAAGGTCGTCGGTCTGACTGCTAATAGGGAGTGCTTTGTGGGATTCGGAGTATTTGCCCCAACGAGCAGATCAGCAGATCAGCAGATCAGCAGTTTAGGAGGCAGCCTAATGGCAAGAAACCCTTGCAAAAACTAATGTCCTCGCGTTAAAGGAGGATTCCTTCGTGCTTGAGGAGCCATTCCTTGCGCCAGATTTTGCCTCCATAGCCGATGAGTTTACCGTCTTTGCCTATGACTCGGTGGCAGGGCACAATAATAGAGATCGGGTTCCTATTGTTTGCCAGACCTACGGCTCGAGAGGCTTTTAAATTTCCGATACGTTCGGCAATTTCTCCGTAGCAAACGGTGGTACCAAAGGGTAGTTTACTCAGTTCGTTCCAGACACTTTTCTGAAAAGGCGTGCCGACAGCGTCGAGTGGTGTATCGAAAGTTTGGAGTTTACCAGAGAAATAAAGATCTAATTCTCGAAATGCACTTTTAAGGTGCGGGTTACTTGGAGAGCTATTTTGCAGTTCTTCCACTGCATCTTTAGGATAGTGGATTCCAGTAAGTCCGCGGTTGTTGGCAGAAATGTGCAAGTTGCCAATGGGGGAGTTGTAAACGGTATCTTCCATTTTCGCAAAGCAATGTGAGCTTGTTAGGACATAGATGCAACGATACAATCAACTTTGGAAAAGCTAAGACTTGGCAAAGAGCTCAGTTAGGCTGTAGCGATTTAGGAAACCTGTTGGAACGTTTTGTGACTTTGGTGATGAAGGGTGAGGTCATGGCCCTGAGCAGAGCGCTGTAGTTGAGTTGAAATGGAATGGGGTCGCCGACTTTGAGGGAGCGGCGGTACTTGCTGGAGTCTATTATGAGGTGGTCGCTGCTTGCCGCTAGGATTGAGATTCCGAGCGGAGCGTCGAGGCCTGAGGGGTCGATGTCTTGGCGTCCGATGGCGAGGATGGACTGTATGATGCTTCCGGTATTTTTTTTTGGGCGGGTTTCTCCAAATGCGGCTTGCGCAATCTCTCCCCATGGTTGGGTGGGCTTGATTTTCGATTCGATCACTTCGGCGATGAGCGTGATGGCATCGGTATGAAGCTCGTCGAGGGCTTGACGATGCAGCGGCTCGCGGCCGAGGAGCAGGGCTTCGCCCAAGCGTAGATTGTTGATACGGCCTGTATCCACTCCGCTGAGTGCCCAATTGAGATTGGCGGAGTTTCCGCCGGAGACGGTGGTGACAATCGTTCCGAAGGTAGCGTCGATCTTGTCGGCGAGAGCCGATAGGACCGCCATGTTTTTGCTGTCGGGTGAGACGCCGCTTCTGCAGGCTAGGTTTGCTCCTATGCCTTCGAAGTTGAGATTCGGGAGTCGCAAGGTTTCTGCGACAAAACCTTCCAGGAGTTCAGGCATGATGCCTTCGCGGAGATCTCCGAGTTCGACCATGAGGATGATTCCGTGAGAGCGGTCTGCTTTGCGGGCGGCTGCGGATAAGGCTTTGACGATTGCGAGCTCTGTGTTGCAACTCACGTCGGCGAGCCTGACGACTTGGTCGACTTGGCTGAGCATGGGCGAACGAATCAAGGTTACCGATGTCGAAATGTTTCCACCTCTTATAGTTTCTATATTTTCAATACGGGAATCGCCTAGGCCGTCCACACCAGCTTGAAGCCAGGCGTTTGCGATGGAGGGGGAGCCGAGCGCTGCCTTGGTGACGCCAGTGACGGAGACGTTTCGTTTGCCTAGTTTCTCGACGAGCTTTGACGCATTGAGAAAAATCTTGTCGAGATCGATCTCTAGCCGGGGTGCGACTAGGCTACTGTGATTGATGGCGTTCCCCCGATCTGAGGAAATGCTGAAAGCACCATTTCGACCAAGCGTTCCGGGGATCGGGTAAGCGCATCGGTGACGGGGATGGCAAACTCTTGCTCGTACTGCGTGATCGTTGCTGAGACTTCTGCGTCGGTCATGAACTCGTGATTGAGGGTGAGGCCGATGACTTTTGTCTCTGCGAAGGTTTCGATGAGATTGATTTCCGCGGCGGGCGTGGGCATCTTCATCTGCTCGAAGTCGCATCGATGCGACCGCTTGGGGGCGTGCTGAAGAATCACGCCATTTGGGCAACTGCCCCGGATGATAAAGCTTGAGGTTGAGTAGGCGGGATGACTGAGCGAGCCTTGGCCTTCGATAAAGATGACGTCGGGATTTTCTTCTTCAAAGGCTTCGACAATTGTAGCTTCGAGCTCGCCGGCGCAAAACTGGGAGGGGACGGCGTCGAGAGCCAGGCCGTGGCGGGCACCTTGGATCAAGCCGGTTTGGCCGGTGCCGATCATTACCGCTTTGATGCCAAGATCTACGAGGATCTGGGTGATCACGGTAGCAGTCGTTCGTTTTCCGATTGCGCAATCTGTGCCTAAAATAGCAATACGGGGGCAAGTGACCTCTGCGATGCGACCACTGAATACGCGCAAATCTTTTTTGGGTCGCGGTTTTCTAACGTCGCGAATGACTACGTTTGATTTGAATGATGCGGCCGCGAATTCCGGGTCATCGTTTAGGAACTCATGGAGTCCGTTTACGATATTCATTCCTTTTCCGATTGCTTCCAGAATGAGCGCCCGCTCATCCAGTGAGAGCATGCCAGTGGCGGGGGCGATGCCGAAGATGAAATAGTCTGGGATGTTGTCGGTTTGCTCGAGGGCCTGTGCCAGGTCTCGAACGATGGGAATGCCGTTTGGCTTATCATCGAGAACCGTGCCAGCGTCTTGGCCCGTTTTTTCGCTATCGATGATCGATAGGATCTCGTATTTCTCAGAATGGCGGACGAGGCCGTTGGCTGTTTTTCCGTCAATGCCTCCGAAGTTTGCTTCGCAATAGACGATTGCGGTAGCGGTTCGCTGGCCGTAGTTTCGTGATGATGATGCAGCAGGGGAATGCTGTTTTGCGGTCGAGTTAGCGATAGAACGCTGCGTCAACGCCGGTAAGACGATGTTTGTTTTCATAAGTACTCCTCAAACGAGCTAGGCTCAGAAGAGGCGACCGAATTGGACCGGCCAGAAGTGGCCGAGAGTCAGCGAGAGGTCTCTCTAAGATAAACTTGTGTGCCTGTCCTATCGACTATTCGCAGAATAGGAAAGGTTTATCTTTGAAGCCTGTTTCCAGAGTAAGGGTAAGCTATGCGACTTGCTGAGGAGCTTTGTAATCAAAGTGGGTTCACTTCCAGCCGCTTGCGGGAGGCGGCGAAGCCATTCACTCGACAGTAGTGCATAGCCGACGTGGCAACGTCTGGCTTGTGAAATGCTTAACGATTCGGTCCGGACTTTTTTTAACCGCATGTCTGGAGTCGTGGGTTGGCGTTTAGATCGCTTCGGCGGTTTTAGTGCCGTTTGCTGGAATTGTGATTCGCGATTTTTTGCGGCCAATCGCCCGATCGCTCGCTTGACTGTTTTCGGTTTGGGGCTGGGAGACGTGGCGGCCTGAGGGATGTGTCAATTTTCAACCTTACAGATACCTACGAACTCCCCTTTAAAGTAATGTTAAGCTAACAAAAAGTAAAACATGCTTTACATTAAGTAATGAAAACCATACTAACGGAAATCATGAAAGAAATGCTTAGGGATATGGCCAAACAGGAGCGGATAGCGTGGGTCGTTGTGATTTTCGATTTGTTAATCGCGATCTACTACTTCTCGCATGCGCCGCTGGTGTTGGAGGCCGCTGACCTATATACTCGAGGTATGCGCAAGGTCGTTATGACCTGTTTCATTTTGATGGTAATTGCTGAGATCATCGTTGGAATTGTTAGTTGGTCGAAGAAGGGCGAAACGGTTGAGGATGAGCGAGATGTTCAAATAAAGGATAAATCGGTAGCGGTCGGTTATCGCACAATGCTGGGATTTGTAGTTATTCTGATTGGACATATCGTATTCTTTCAGGGGATGACTGGATTGGTGGGGGAGGAGAATGCTCGTCAGTTTCCAGCTTTGGGGGAGTTGGGAATCGCTAATGTCCTGATGGGGGTCTTGATCCTCTCTACTGTTGCGCAACATATCGCAAAGATCTTCTATTATCGCAAAATGTATTGAGATGGGAGATACGAAAATAAGGAATCGAATGAAGGTTTTGCGTGTGCTGAATGGCGAACTAACGCAAGCTCAGCTAGCGGAGAAAGTTGGCGTTACGAGGCAAACGATTTTAGCAATTGAAACCGGTAAATACCTTCCTTCACTCGAAGTGGCTTTCAAAATATGTCGGGTGTTTAAGATGAAAATGGAAGAGGTATTCGAATACTATGAGTGATGGCTTGAGCCTAATTTTTGAAGTTCCAGCTTGAGGTGATCCTTGCAGTTGATGAGGGCTCGCTTTATTGCTAAGTTCGTTCCAGACACTTTTCTGAAAAGGTGTGTTGGCAATGTCGATTTGTGTATTGAAAAATTGGAGTTTTACAGAAAAATAGAGAATTAATTCTCGAAATGCGCTCTCAATGTGTGGGTTGTTCGGTGGGCTTGAGTGCGAAGGTTCTTCTTCGTCTTTTGGGTAGTTGATTCCGGTTAGCCGACGCGGGCTAGCCGTTATATTGAGAAGTCAATCGGTGAATTGTTCCATTCTAAAAGGATAAGCTAGGTCTTTAAGGGACCAGATACGATGATACAATCAACTTCGGGAAAATTTAAAAATTTCATTCGAGCCCTTCGCGTATCCTTGTAGAATTAGTAGTGAAGAGTTCGAGCGATTTTTAATGGAATGGTGAGCGTCGATTTTAGTGAGCGCAATGTATTGCGTTGAGAGTGTGCGTATCGTGTATTGAGTTTTGTGTTGATTGAAGAACTAGAGGGATTTGGAAAGCGGAAGGTTGCGGATTTAAGGGAATCGTATGCAGAGTGGGTTCTACTCGACGGCTTTTCTGCGGCAGTGGCTGAAGCTATTGCGAGTGGTGATGATATTTTGCAATACAATGCAGGTCCTCTCTTTAGTCACCATATAGACCAAGGTGGGATATTTTCAGAATCGGATTGGGAATTTATCTTGGATGGGCTTGATGGGAACATGCACTGGACTTGCGCTTTGGCGATTTGCCGCACATTGGCGGAGCACCCGGAGCTCTTGGAGATTGATCTAGTTGCTTTTTCGGCATTCCTGCATGAGAAAGCCAATGCGAGCACCTCCTTTTTAAGGGCTTGGGCTATCTCAGCCTTTTGGGAATTAGGTAAGATGTATTCTGATTATGAGGACGAGGCGAAAGCATACCGCGAACAGGGGCTAAAAGACACCGCGAAATGTGTTGTCGTGCGAATGCAGAAACTGGTTTGAAGGCTGATTTGCGTCTAGATTTTACTGCGGTTAGGAATGGCATCATGGTTCAGGAAAATTAGCTGTTATTCAAAAAACGTCTTTATTTGAAATGAGGCTAGATCGTTGGCGGTATGGGAATATCGCGCCTGAATCGGAACAGGCGCTCTCGATTTGGGACAATTCCGATGAAAAGTGCATGAGTTTATTAGATTTAAATATTGTCAAATATCGTCAGGGAATGCTTAGTTTGGCCTTACACACCCTATTATGTCAGTTGCCCTATATGACAATGCTCTTTCAGACGACTCCTTGGAAAAGGAATTCGCGAACGCACTCGCTCCGAATCAATTGATGTCGTCTCTTTTTGACTCAATCCCTGGAGTCTATTTTTTCGTGAAAAACTTAGAGAGTCGTTTTGTCGGGGGGAGCGAGAGCTTTGCTCGTATGTTGGGAGCGGAGACGATCAAGTCGGTGATAGGGAAGACTGATTACGATTTTAGCCCAGATTTTTTAGCAGATGGATTTTGTACTGACGATCAAAGTGTAATCGCTTCGGGAAAGCCGATCCATAACAAGATCGAGTTGGTGCCCAACGAGCACGGATCTCTTGACTGGCTTTGCACAACAAAAATCCCACTTTTTGATAAGAGTGACAAAGTTTGCGGAGTGGCGGGGGTGGCTCGTTTGATCGAGGACACGGATGCGGTTTACGCTGACCGGACTGAAATGCGATTGATTGTTGAGTACGCGCGAGAGCGCTATCGAGAAAAAATTTCGGTCGCAGATATGGCAAAGGTCGGTGGGATTTCTGTGAGTACTCAAGAGCGTTTGTTCAAGAAGACCTTTGGGCTAACGCCGCTAACCTATCTACAAAAAATCCGCTTAAATGCCGCTTGCAAGCTTCTCCGGGGAACGGATACGAGTTTGTCAGAAATCGCTACCCAATGTGGTTTTAGCGATCAAACGAATATGACCCGAGCGTTTCGTCTTGAGTTGAAGATTACCCCTTACCGATATCGAAACCGCTTTAGCGGGGATGGTAAGTCAAATAAGCCGCGAAGCCGATCTTGGGATGCAGCGAAAGTGCTGTGAATTTCTCTTTTAACCCCTAACTAAAATACTATGCCTAACCCTATTAATAGACAACAGCTGCTTACTGCCAGCTGTATTTCATTGGTAACGACATCTATGATCTTTGCCATACGTGGAGCGATCACAGGTCCACTTAGTTCAGAATATTTTCTGTCGAACGAGCAAATCGGATACATCTATGGCCCTTCCTTTTGGGGTTTCACTATCGCTATCTTTGCCTGTGGTTTTTTAGTAGATATATTGGGCATGAAGCTCATGCACGCACTTTCGAGTATCGGCTACTTGGTGGGTGTTGTGTTGGTTCTTGTAGCTCCAGCCCCGATGATGCCAGAGGGTGTGACGACGGTAGACTCGATTTGGTCGCATACAGGTACGATCATGTTATTCAGCGGATTTTTGCTGATGGGCTTGGCTCAGGGGGTTGTAGAGGGCGTTATAAACCCTTTGATTGCGACGATATACAGTGACCAAAAAGGAAAAATGTTGAATATTCTTCATGCTTGGTGGCCAGCTGGTATGGTGATCGGCGGCTTAGTCGCAGTCGCTCTCGGTAAGACAGATGCCTCTTGGCAGGTGATTTTGGGTACGTTGATTGTTCCCGCTACCTTGGCGCTCTACTTCATATTGAAAAACAATTACCCGGAAACGGAACGAGTGGCTTCAAACGTGAGCTTTGGCGAGATGGCGAAAGAAGCTCTAAATCCGTTTTTCTTGCTTCTCTTCGGAATAATGTGGGTAACAGCGGCAAGTGAACTGGGTCCAGATCAATGGTTTGGAAAAATAATGGGAGACATCACTGGATGGCAAGCAGATGGTATCCTCTTTTTGGTGTACACAGCTGGTTTGATGTTCGTGCTGCGCTTCTTTTTTGGAGGCGTGGTTCACCGATTCTCGCCCTTTTTGGTTCTTACAGTCTGTTCAGTCTTGGCGGCTGTTGGCCTATACTGGCTAAGTACGATGGACAGCGGTACGCCAGTAGCCATGGCATTTGTAGCCGCTACGTTGTTTGGCATTGGAAAGACTTTTTATTGGCCGACTATGTTGGGAATTACTTCAGAGCGCTTTCCTCGAGGCGGGGCATTGTTGTTGAATATGATGGGAGGCGCTGGAATGCTTTCGATCGCTGTTGCTTTGCCAATAATCGGAAAAATGATGGATGAGCAAGATGCGGGGGCCGCTCTTCGTTCTGTATCTGCTCTTCCTGGCGTATTGATTATCGTATTTGCAGTTATTGGATTGGTATTTAAATCTAAAGGTGGCTACAAGCCGAAATCGATTGAAGAGTAGGTTGTATCCAAAAAATTAAATGTCTTATCTGTCCAAGATTCTACTTGCGTTTCTAGCCTACGGATTGGTGAATCTTCATGCGATTACCGAATGGGAGCCTACTTTCGATGACAAGCCAGTTCCTGCTGATTTGGCTGTATCCATTGGAAGTGCTCTTCCAGATACACCGATTGCGGAAGTGAGCGAAATGCGTCGCGTGCTTATTTTTAGCGCAACGGCTGGGTATCGTCACGCTTCTATCCCTACGGGTAAGCTGGCTTTAACGCATCTTGGTATTTCAACTGGGGCCTATGAGGCGTTGGTGAGTGATTCTCCAAAGAATTTCGAAAAAGAGACACTGGAATCGTTTGATGCCGTTATATTGCTCAATCCGACTTTAGATTTTTTCATGCCTTCGAAGAAGAAAAGGGATGAAATCTACCAATTCAAAGATGAGCCTTATTCCAGGGATCGTTTGCGCATATTGCTGCATTTAGATCGATAGTCCTATGCGTGAGCCTGCGAGAGAGGACGACGATTATGCGGTCAGTTGGGTGCAATCAGTTGGTAAAGGACGCATTTTTTATTCAAGCCTTGGGCACCGTCATGACATCTTCACGAATTCATTGATATTGAACCATTACCTAGCTGGTATTCAGTTTGCAGTTGGTGATTTGGAAGCGGATACGACTCCGAGTTCGCAAATTGAGGTTCCAAATCTCAAGAAATAAATTAGTCTGCCGTAGAGTGCGCTGAGTTGACCAAAGTCGATTATTAGGCCGGTTTCTGAGAGGCTGGCACTGCTCATTGCATTGTCGCACAACCTCGTATAGAATTTTCGACAGAATCGTTGTCTTTGATTTCCGAGAAGAGAGCGGTAGAGCTTTTGATATTGCGGGCGTTGCAGGGCGAGGATCGTCATGGTTGGGGTACCCAACAGTGGATCGACCAAATAGGTTTCGGGGCTTGTGGTGAGTCAAAGATCTCGTTGGGTGTTTTCGTTTTAGGGCGTGTTCGTGAATAAATTTTGCCATGGGTAAAGAGGTCGTTTAACGCATTATGTAATTCATTGAAGTATTTGTAATTTAATTACATATATATTGACAATTTCATTTACTTAATTCCTTATCTCTTTGTGAACGAGGAAGATAGAAATATGATCG
>JAKYXN010000150.1 GCA_022538095.1 Puniceicoccaceae bacterium K14
CGCAAATGGATTTAGAAATGTAGTCAAATGCCTCGCTGACGCGAAGCGTCAGTCGACCGACAGGTCGAGAGCTTGCTCCGGGGATCTTTTACTTTTCTCCTGATTCGAAGTGCTAAAACAACTGCGAGGACCACAGAAAGACAAAATTTGCAGATACCAATTATAGTGGCCATTGGACTGTTCGCATCTGTGGCGCTCGTTGGCGATGCACCATACATTTCACTTATACAAGGAGTAATAGTTTCTTTTGGATGCTTAGCTGCATTGCTATATCACATCATCAAGTCAAAAGAACAACAGCCTCGAATTGTTGGTCTTCTAGTGGGTACAATGATAGCCGTCTTAATTCTGAATCAGGCATCAAGGTCATTCGATATAGGTATATTAAACTGGTTTAATGTAAAAGTTTCATCCAAAGAGGACTTAGCTCCAGATACGAAAACTATCGAAACGATACTTAGCGAACTGATACCCAAAGATGAGCGAATCACCCAGTCCGTAGAGAGAATATCTGAAATGGAACAATCGATTAGGGAACTTAGACACTCTTACAGCGGCACCGAATCCAACGAAAATTCGGAACTCAACACTGATATCGTGGAATTGAAAGATCGTTTTGACAGTTTCTCAAAAAAGATAGCCAACGATTTCAGCGACCACCAAGAGCTTATAGCAAGTCTCAAGCAAAATAGTGCAGAGCTGGAGAAGTTGCTTAGGTCCAATTCTTCTAGAATCGATTTTATCTCCGCGAACATTCCAGGGAACAATAGCGAGGAAACTCGAATTCTCGAAACCGAAGCAAGCAAGGAATTTAATGCTAATCCAACAGAAGAGTCTGGTGTTCAAAGTATAAACGACCAGTCAACCGTTGAGTTGATGTATTCTAGCGCGAAGGTTAAAACAGCTGATATGCAGATTATTGATGAACTTGGATTGAGCTATGAAATTACAGATGAAGGTTCGACATACTCAAGTGATTACATAGTGCTTATTTTTTCTAAATTTAGTCCTGGTATTTTTGGAAAACTAGGGACTGGCGGGTACGATGACAGGTATTTCATCCAATTCAAAGGGGATGAAAAAATGGGTTTTACGGGTAACTACATCTTTCGCTGGGTCGGACACAGTTCCGGCTTTCATGAGGTGGAGATATATCACTTCGATTCGGATGAATCCTTAGGGTTAGCTTTCGAATTCACTAAAGAAGCGAATTCAGTAAGGTATTACAACCCAGACATAGATATCAGTTTTCTTGATAAGCAGCTAGTGGTGAGAGATCGGTTGAAATCCAAAATACTGTTGTCTAATACATACACTAATGAGGGGGAGGTATTCACCATCAAAGACGAGGGCGATAATTCGTATCTAATACTAATGGATAGTATTTCCGATCGAGGAGAGGCACCTGCTGCTAAAGGCCGTATTGCACTAATTGAAAATACAAAATAGAGAGAAAACCTAAAAGGTAACTACTCTCGTGTTATCTGTTTGTGTCCAGAAGGCTGTTGCCGAACCCCTCTTGTAGTTTAGTTTGCGAACATTTCTGTTTTCCCATATGACTGCGTATTGACCGAGGCGGCGTTTGTGGTCGAGAGTTTCGTGAGCCGTTTTGCGAAGACAATCTAAAATGGCTTGGGATTTTTTTTGCTGCTGTGCTGGTTTACGAATTGGGAGCGTCCCAGTGAAATTCCGTTTCTAGGAATCGGAGCATTTCAAAAGTATCGATATATGGAACATCGAATTTCTCGCAGACGTTGGGTAACGGGATTCTCTTCTTTGCAGCGGGAGCTAGTTCTTCATGCGTTACGACAGTTCCGCCTTGATCGATGGAATAGGCTGGGAGCCAGCCATCGGCGACGCTCGCGAACTCAGCCCTAGCAGCAGGCACGTATTGAGGTTCAGAATTCACCCAAACCATCAGTTCACTGAATGCTTCAGTTACTTGAGGTGAGCCGGTTGAGTGAAAAAACTCTCCTGGTAAATTGTCTTTGATCCATTCCCACAGATTGTCCTCGCCTTCGAGTTCTTGTTTGACCCTGTCTAGGCTAAACAGGTTGCCATTTTCGAAGTGGTGCTTCAACGCAGTCCAAAAACCAGGGCAAAGATCGAGGCCATAATAGCGCCGATGCGCTTCGATAAAGACATTGCTGTCTAAAATAAATGGGCCTTTGATCTCTTCAATATTCATCTGCGGTTCCTCAAGTGAGCGGCATATTTGTCGAAGCTTTCGCCTGTTTTAAACCCCAATAGGCTGTAAGCATCGCGATAGAGGATTTTGCCGGAACGGGCTGCAGAGACGACGGTCTGACCGAAGCGACGTCCAATGCGGACATTTTGGTTTGCCCAATAGCTTCCTCCTCCAGTTCTTTCAGCCGCTTTGCGACGTTCGTCCTGTTTGTAGTCCTCGTAGAAACTAAAGAACTCGCTTCGTTCTACAAGGCCGAGATCTAGAGCTCGTCGAGCTGCAACAACTGTACTGACTTTAAACTGCCGAGCTAACCATTGGAATGGCTCGTCCTTTTGCAGAGTCTCTTGCCAAACGTTGCTTAACTCTGCCTCAGGGATGAGAAACTCTGCGGCGACCTTGTTGCAAAATAATTCTGTATCCACTTCAGGAGGCTGCAGATCGACAAAATTGGATACTCCTTCCGCACCTAGCCAGATGTGAGCTAGCTCGTGGGCAAGCGTGAACATCTGGGCTCCTTTGAAGTCTGCAGCATTGATAAACACGAGAGGGGCGTATTTATCGGCTAAGGCAAACCCACGAAATTCTTGAGGATCTAGCTTTCGGTGGCTGTTATTGTTCACCACTCCATTGAATACTATAAGAATCCCCAAGCCTTCGATTTGCTCGCGCAATATCATGAGGGCTGCAGTCCAAGTGCTTACGTTGCTTGCCCATCCTGTTTGCAAGCCAAGTTCATCTTTCATTGCTTGTGCTACTATTTTCGGATCTGCCTGGAGGTCGAAGCTTCCAACGAATTCCTTTGGGTCTTCGTCTTCTTCGATCAGATGATCGCGGAGCCAGCTCTGTCTTTGCTGCATTCCATAAATTGTATCGAGTAAGTTGGGGCTAGGTTGAAGAACTGGAGCGTCATCGACTGTTCGAAAATCTGGAACTGGTAATTCCTCCAGTGGTGGCGTGGGGAGGAATAGGTAACCGTAGGGCGTATGTGTGACGTGAGCTAGCTTTTCAGCCCGTTTTTGAGTGAGTGTCCCATCCTGCTCCCATTGTTTGACTTGCTCCTCCTTGGCACTCAGTTTCTTGGCCAATACAGCCTCGCTGAGTCCCGCTCTTTCTCGGGCCCATCTTAGCAAATCTGGCTGGAGGGTAATCTTCATTAGGGTAAGTTATTAGAAAAAGTGAGAGAAAATCAATGCTTGAGAATTTGGGACGTTTAACATCGGCTTTCTATTGTTCTGAGTTAAAACAAGAAAAGCCCTGCTTTTTTGAAGCAGGGCTTTCGTTGAATAGTTTATGTTGATCGTTATCTAACTAAAAGCTGATGACTTCTTATTGACAGCTTGTGTAGCTATTAACAGTTCGCAAACTGTTTCGTAAGCGTCCGTCCTAGGGCGTCTAGTTTTTGATAGTTCGATTTGATATTCTGTGTGGATGTCTCGAATCGAAACGGATCGCTGCTACGTCTATTCTGGCGTAGTGGACTTGCGAAAGGGAGCCGATAGCTTACGCGCCCTGCTTGGCAAAACCGAGCCAGGCGTGCTTTATCTTTTCTCAAACAGAACTCGCGCCTTGCTTAAGTTTCTTTCCGTGGATTCGACGGGCGTGTATTGCGGAACGCGTCGCTTGCATCA
>JAKYXN010000151.1 GCA_022538095.1 Puniceicoccaceae bacterium K14
GGTACGATAGAAAACCGGAAACTTATATGGGATTCGCAACACTCTCAGCATTAACTGATTGGATCAAATTCGATATTGTCCACACGGCCTAGTCTTGTATACAAAAGTCCTAAATCAACTTCTCGGGACAAAACATCTTCTTCAAAAAGAGGATCGCCAAGATCGCGTCCCTCCCTCCTCACGATTAATCTACGCAGTGTTAACCTATTTGAATCGTAATCGCGGCCCAAAACAGACATACGAGAAATTTCTCCGCCGTCTATTTCAGTAACTACAACTGGAACCATTAAACCTTCTATCAGTTCAGCAATTCTCGACCGATGAAGTAAATAGTATGCGTCATCAAATGCCTTTAATTCACTATTCAAAAACACAACACAAAATGTCGCTAACAATGTCCAAATCTTCATTTAACCAAATCCCCTTTGTACCATCCTTTGCTATTCATCCTTGAATATTCATCTGCCAATGAAACAGCTTTACCATAGTAAGGTAACTTATACAAGTTTCCGTCAGGTGCCGCAATATAAGAGTCGATTGATAGAATAGATCCACTATTCAATTACAGCTTATCAGGATATCAAAATAGCTATGGAGAGTTTGAACATTGATAAACTTAATCCCTATTCGTTTGCAACATAGTCAACGCTTCAGGTTCGGCTTTTAGCTTTCCAACCCATACGTTATAAAGATCAAACATCTCTGGCTCTACATGGTAATAAACTGTAAAAACTTCGCCTTCTGCCAAATCACCCTCAAGCACCACTGTAGGAAGTTGAGTAATTTGTTTAGGCATCAACTCCAAGTAACCAATTCTAGCCAGAGGTTCCTTGATATACTTTCCATCTAATCGTTTTTGAACTGTATGTGCAAAAGCTTTTACTCGCTCAAAGCTTTCCAAATTTATTGTCCCCTTGCCACTTCCAATAACAATGCAAACTTTATTACTGCTAGTGTTTTCTAGATACGAATAAATATATGTTGCCTGAGTATTTCTTAAGCTAGTTACAACAGTTTTGTAAGATGAAAGCTTCAACCCATTACTCTCATTCATTAGGTTCTCTTCTGGGAAGATGTCTACTGCGAATGAATAGCAAAAAAAGTTGCATAAAAATATAATAAGAAAGAATTTCATTTTACTAAAACTTCATTTTGGTTCGAATCTAGCAAAAACTGATTCATTTTTGAATGTTGGTACGACTTCAAAGTAAACATCACTACCAATTTTATTTCTCAGAATTTCGACATCCACGGTATCGAAAGAAGCATAGACTGGAAGTAGAGAAGTATTATCAATATTCTGGGCACAATGGCCTGCGTTACAATTATATAATATTATTTTTGCACCATCTTTAGCTGCTTTTCCGAAAAGACGCCATTCACTTTCAGTCCCATCTATTGCAAGTCCACCCATAACAAAGCCATTCGAATTGCCATGTCCCACGAAATAGACTTCGCTCGATAAAACGACCCTATCGTAAATATCAATAAGATTTGTATTCTCAGTAAATGGAATGACTCTATCAAATTCTCCAACAGCCAGCGTTTCAGCAACTCTACGGTTAAAATCAACTTCATCTGGGTTAGAAGCATCGTAAAAAATCGTCCTCTGAATTGGTTCATCGTCTCCTGATTCAGCCACTGGAACTTCACCCTCCTCATCATGCTCGTGATTGAACAACTGAACAAACGCACCTGTAATAGCTCCATTTGCAAAAGACCCTCCACTTAGTTCTGAGGCTGTACCGCCTACAATTGCTGCGGCAATAGTCCTTTTCTCCAGTGTGTCAAAATGCTGTTGGGCCGCATCAGTCTGCATTGCGGAGCCCGCAGCAGATGCTACAAACGCTGACGCAAACCCACTCATAAAATCTCCTCCCTGAAGGTCAGTAAGCCCCCCTTGAGTCGCTCCATGTGTGGCCGCTCGCGCAAATTCTCCCCAGAAAGTTTCAGATCCTTCGAAAATAGTTCCTACTGAATCAGCAATCCCTGCAGAGAAGGCAGCAAAAACAAACGCTCTAGCAATATCTTGAGTCGATCCTCCATTCACTGCAACTTCCACAGCTGCTGAGGCTGCAACAATCCCAATATACATGCCTCCTTTAATACCCACAGCTTTGGCTATTACACCGACGATAACTGTAACTATGTGCCCACTGGGATCCGTATAACTCAGCGGATTGTTGAAGACATAACTATAGCGATTGAAGCTCTGCATATCCGCACTTTCTTGAACGTATATGTCAGGTGAGAGAAACCGCCCTAGCTTAGGATCGTAAATACGACCATTCATATGCACGAGCTGCACATTATCTAACATTTCATGCCCCGTAAATCCACGATCCTTTGACGGTTCATGATCCCAGGTGCTCAAAGGGCTCCAGGTCGATGGATTTGCAGGTTCGCCCCAAACGTCATACGCAAAGGCATCAACCGTGCCAGCACTGTCGTTTGTTACTTTCACAATCGAGCCCAAGTGATCCTTATGAAAATAGGAACGATCCACTAATCCGTATTCAATTGTATCATACGAACCAACAACACCTGCTGGCGTTGGTATAAAATGGCGATGCTTGGTGCTTGAGCCAGTCTCAAAGACTCGCTCATACATGCCGGCCATGTAATGCTTACGTCTTCCATTTTCGTATTCCGCAATACGATTTAAATCTGCATCATACTGGAATGAGGCAAAGACGGTCAGTCCACCCTTTGTTATTTTTAGAGGCTTATTAAAACTAGTCCAAGTAATGTCCCTATCTTCATAGCCTGTTATATTTCCGTTAGCATCATAAATGTAGCTCGCACCTCCAGCAACTTTTGTAACTGCATGGGGACGGGAAGATAGATACTGGTAACTTCCAACACCATCTTTCCATGTGATATTTCCAATATCGTCATAATCGACTACGTTTGTGTTGTTTACCTTATCTATTCGATTTAGGGCATCGTACGTATAGGTTTCACTTTTGTTAACGAGATGATTCTTTCGGTAAGTGAGATTTCCAACATCATCAAAAGTAAAACTCCAATTTTGCACGGTTGGACTGCTGTAACCAGATTTATAGCCTTTTATCGATTCAATAAAACCAGTTCCTCCTTCGTAGTCCACATCCGTGCGGATAAGATTGCTTCCACCATAAGCATAGCTTTCCAGTCGACCCAAAGCGTCGTATTTCGGAGATTTCCACCACGTTTTTCCTGCGGAATCTTTGACCTCTTTTATCGCCCCCGTTGAATTATCGTAGACGTTTTGCACATAGTATCGCTGCGAGAAACCAGCTACTTGCGGATAATAGATTTTCTCCAAGCGACCGTAGCTATCATACGAATTAGTCATTTGATACTGATAAGTGCAATCGCCATCGGTATCATCATCAAATCGTTGCGTAGTGTGTAAAACCCTACCATAACTATCATATGTATAGTACTTGTAGAAACCACCAGGGCCCCATTCTTGGTACGGTTTACCTTTACCGGCCCCTGTAGCACCATCATAAGTGTACGTAAACGTTGAAGATCCGATCGTACGAGAAGTCATACGACCTAGCTTGTCATAGTTGTTTCTCGTAACTGTATTCTTTGCATCCGTTTGTTCCCTAAGACGCCCCAAAGCATCAGTTTCATAATACCAAGTTCCCATATCAGGGTCGACCATTGACGTCTTATTGTAGCCTTTACTGTAAGCGTCATGCCAAGCGCCTTGATATAGTTCTCTGCTGTTTTTGAAAAGTGTCGTATGTTTCGTAGCTATGACATCTACGACTGCCGATGA
>JAKYXN010000152.1 GCA_022538095.1 Puniceicoccaceae bacterium K14
TCGACCAATCGCGATAGATGGACTTTTAGTTGAGTATCGGACCATCCGATACGTTCGCGAACGTCGCGACGAGTAAACAGGCAATCCTGAACGTCCATTTCCTTTTCTTGGCAACGATCATTCACGATTCCCTGAAGCAAGCCGAGAAGACGCCGCGTTTGCGGCGGCAACTCGTCCAGACTTCTACCCAAGGCTTCGTGAGCGATTCGGTTGGCGGCCGCGATATCGGAGAGTTCGACTTCGATGTATTCGATGCCGTCGGTTCTCTTCAACTGTCGTTGATGCTGGTGCAAAAGAGCAATCGTTCGAATCAGAGCGAGATACTTCGTGTGATCCCGACGAGCGCGCGTGCGCTCGCTGGGGAACGTCAAATACGGAGCATAGGGGTTGACGACGTGGATCGAGCGTAAAAGTCGTTGGGCGTTTCGATGCGTATCCAGGATTCGCTTGCGTTCAATTCCCGTCTTGAGACCTTCGAAGGTGTCGCCTCCTCGCTGAAGACCGTGGATCGCCTGCGTCTGTTCGCGGCTTTCGTCCACAGTCAGGATCAGGCAACGATTTTGAAGCTCTTCGTCGACGTCAATCGCCGTCGTCGCCAGGAAGATCGCGGCCGGACCTTCAACGCGATATTCCTCGGTTTTCAAGCGACCGTTTTCGTCTTTGCTGGGAGCCGCGATTGTGAGTTCGCCTTCGGACTGCAAAAGCTTCAAGGCGTAGCTCGCCTTCTCGGCTCCCTCCTCCTCGACGATGGCGAGGATTTTGTGCTTCAAGTCGCTTTCTCCGAGGTAGTACAAGGACTGGCCAGTCATGGCCGAGTATTTGATTCGTTCCTCTTCTGGCATCATCTCGAGGACGGCTTCCATGAGCGAAGTCTTACCCGCTGCGCTCGTCGATTGGATGATGATTGCTAGCGGCCTGTCTAGCTTTCTGGATACGGCAGCGAGGTATCCCGCAAGCTTGTTCGTCTCTTCGCCGACAACGCCGCAAGCGGCGAAGTCAGCCAAGATGCGTTCCAGCAATCGAGGATCGCGAAGCAGTTCGAGAGCGTTGTCTCGGTCCGACTCCGACAGCTGCACGCCTTGGGGAACGGTTTCAAGGTCTTCGCGAAGTCGTTTTTCCTGGAGCTCTTCCAGAGCGAGCAAGACCTTGCCCAGATCTCGCTTGAGCAATTCGACTTTCAAGTTCGTCTCATCCGCAGCGGAGAGGATAAACGCGTTGCGTTGACGAGCGTGATACAAGTCGAGGTTGTCGACGTGGAAAAGACCTTCGTGCATTATCCTCAAGTTAATCTTGAGGACTTCGAGCGAGGCGTTTCGCCCGAGACCGCGAACGCGGTAGAGGCGATCTCCGATTCTCAAGACGACGTCTTCGCCGGAAGTCTCGACGTCGACCTTCGCGGTCGGAACCTTTTTATTTTTAGTCGCATTTTCCTCAACCTGAGCTGCGTTAGCAGCTAACTCTTCATTAGAGGAAAGAGCGCGCGTATCGTATTTTCGAGGACGCTCCTCTGTCTTTGATACGGCGATTATCGGCTTGGCGGATTGAACCAAGAGAGCTAGGGACTTCTCAGCTGGCGTCACGCTTCGAGCATACTCGTTGGCGTCCATTTCCCGAGGAAACTGGATGCGGAAGCAGTCGATTCCTAGCGAGCCAAGACGCGAAGCGTCTCTCTCGACCGCTCGGTCTCCGGCTCCGTCGGCGTCGTAGGCAAAGAGGACTTTCCGCGTTTTCTTCAACGTAAACGCATTCAAGTGGTCGTCGGTAAAGCCTTCCGTTCCCCAGATGCAAGTGACGTTCTTCAAGCCAGCGGACCAGAACGTCAAAGCGTCGATTACCGACTCGGTCAGGATAACTTCGGGCGAGTTGAACGCGGCAGCGTTCAAGAGGCCGCGATGCGGCCCAGGCAAGTAAAGATGATAGATCCCGCTTTTCTGCTTCGAGATCTTGCGACCGTAGATTTCAGTCGCCTCGCCATTCTCGTCGAAGATGGGAAAAACGGCGCACCCGTTAAAATGCTCGTGACCAGTATTTCGATACAAGCCTATCTTCGTCAGTCGTTCGCGGATGAGCTCGCCGTCCTTGCGATTCTTCTGCGGAAGGCGAAGACCGAGCGTTCGATCGGCGAAGCCGACGCCGAAGGCGTCAATCGCTTCGCGGGAGATTCCACGGGCAAGGAGATAATCCATCGCCTGCGGCGTAGCCAGCAATCGTTCTCGATAGTAGTCCAAGGTTTGCTTGAGCAAGTCGCGATCGTCGGAGTCAAGATTCACGGGACTTTCCAACTTGGGAACCGTGGATACCTTGGCGACGGCTCCGCCGTAGAGCTGCGGGTTCTGCTCCCTGAGCAATTCGACGGCGTGGCGGAAGCTGACGCCGTCATGCTTCATGACGAAGTCGATCACGCTGCCGGCGGCTCCGCAGCCCATGCAGTGAAAGAGGTTCTTCGAGGGAGTGACGACGAACGAGGCGGTCTTGTCGTCGTGGAAAGGGCATTGGCCGATCAGGTCTTTCGACCCGTGGGGTTTGAGCTCGATGTTCTTCGAGCGAATGAGAGCGACGAGGTCGACCTCGCGTTTGAGCCGTTCAAGCTCTTCTTCTGGGATTCGTGGCATAGGCTGGTTTCTCCAAAATGCGTCAAGTTCAAAGTTAAGTTTTTGACTTTTTCAAGTCGATAGTTTTTATCTATAACTATGCATGCTAAATCTATAAATCTGATAGACTCATACTATAATGCGGACATGAAGACAGGACGTCCCGCAAAGTCAGACAGATCAGATTTCGGAAAAAGGATTCAGCAGTTCCGCGAGACCGCCGGACTCTCGCAAAGAGAGGTGGCCGAACATCTGGGCATTTCGCAGCCGTCCTATGCGGGATGGGAACGCCGCAACGTCGGCCTTACTCTCGACCAATTGGAAGCGTTAGCATCGATTTTCAAAATAGACGTTCCCGACTTCTTCCTCAGCGAAGAGCGAGGCAAGCGTCAGAACGGTCCAGTCGGACGAGCGAAGACCGCCTTCGAAGCCGTCTCGAAGTTGCCGAGACCGAAGCAGAAGAAGATTCTCGACGTCGTGGAAGCCTTGCTAGTCCAGGCCTCCTAGCGATTTCAATTGTTTTTCCTTTGCCGCCAAAAAGATTCAAGCGGCGTATCGTCAAGGTGGAGACGCGAAGCGTACTACCTTTACGACTTGGCCGCTACCATGAAAAGGCGGCTAAGGAAAAGAATCTTACTAAGACCCGTCATCGGAGGCGGGTTTGTTTTTCTTTAGTCGCCTTTCCCGTACCGTCGCTTTTTCGCGAAGCGGAAAATGGACGGTCTGGCCGTGGCGAGGGTCTTTGCGGCTCAGCTCGCTAGGACGCAATGTCCAGAGCCGTTAGTCGCTGCGATTCTTGGAATCGTAGTTTTTTCTCATTACGACTGCGACAACGTCGCCGCTGATTATTTCTGTCCGTAGGCGGAGAGTCGTGGGCCTGCGATGGCGACGCTTTGGCGACCGGGCCGTCGCTACCGAGGAGGCGCAGCGCGGAGCCGCCGTAAAGCGACAGCACTTGTCCGAGCAAAGCGAGTTTGCTGGCGTAGGTGGATACGTGATCGGCGACCGGAGCGGACGAGCCAGACGACTCGCGGCGACAGCGTGGGCCCGCGACTCGGAGCCGCC
>JAKYXN010000153.1 GCA_022538095.1 Puniceicoccaceae bacterium K14
GAAGGCCGACCTTGACTCTCAACGCCAATCCCGTCGTTGAGCAATACATGGAAAACTACCTTGATGCAGCGTGAGGATTTTTGAAACGTTTAGGTAAACACCACTGAAAGTCTCTGAAAATTTCATAATTTCAGTGTTTTGAAAAGTAGACTCATATTTTCAACCTCCATCCAACCCAGGCTGTTTCACTCCATAAATTTTAAGAATCGAGTCTCGTTTTAGGGTAGGAAATTTAAGAACATTTCAACTAACGCCAATAGCCACCATCCATTATTCGCTCTTATACGGTTCATCAACTTCCAAACGCTTTCCCAAACTTGTAACATTGTCCACGCTGAACCCTATACGCTCATAGAAGGCGATCACTTTGGAGTTCGAACTTCTTACCTGTAGGTTAATTTTAGGGCATCCTGTACTCCTGAGAAGATTCTCTGCTTCTTTCACTAATGTTTTAGCGTATCCGTTTCTTTGTTTTATCGGTGCCACTGCTAGATAGTTAATCCATCCCCGATGGCCTTCATAACCAACCATACAAGAGGCAACTACCTCTTCATTTTCGACTCCGACTAAGAACCACTCGGGATTCACCCTGGACTTTCGTTGAATATCTCTAATCGGATTATTCTGAGGTGCCACCAGTCCACAGTCTATCCAAAGCTGAACAACAGCGAGTTCGTCTGAATCTTGGTAAGGTCTGATATTCATTTCTTCTGTCAAACGACAAAATTGGCATTAAAGGAGCACAGCCTCTGGAGTTAACATAACCCTCTATTAGTCTAGTTTTTTCTCGTAGAAAATTGCTTGGCCCATCTTGGGATCTAGTTCGTATCCATCAAACCCAAATTTTCGGTAAACGCTTTGAGCGAGCTTGTTCCCTTCCAATACTTCTAGAGTCAGTTTACAGCAGCCAAGTTTTCTAGCGATTTCTTCTACTTTAGCTAGCAGCTCCTTAGCCAGTCCCACTCCCCTGAAATCCGGGGCAACTACAAAGTCATGGACATTGAGTATCGGACGACATGCGAAGGTCGAAAATCCTTCAAAATTAATTGCGAGCCCCGCGGGCTTTTTATCAGAATACGCCAAAACCACATGGCAATTTGGACGCGAACGAAGGGCTTCGACTAAATGTTCTTTTGTGTATTCAGCAAGCTCTGATCCGCCTCCCATCTCATCCTTAGCATACTCATTTAACAAAAATACGATGTCTTTGGAATGCTCTAGGGATAATAAGTCAGCCGAAATTATTTCATTCATATTATAGTAACGTCTATTCTCAGGAATCAACGAGCATCAACTCGAGCGTGGGCTTAAGATTTATAAAGACCACAAAGCCAAACAGCATAAAAGTAGTAGATTATCAACGACATTTATTATGGTTTCTGCTCGTGAACTAGCATATCCATAAACTTTTGAAATCGCCTCTGCCTGGTTTCCGGTTTCTTTGCTGACTCCAAGCCATACGCAATAGTATAGCGACTTGATTTATTCAGCGTCTCAAAAAACTGCTTCGCCTTCGGCTTGCTCTCGATTGCTCTCAAGAAATCTGCTGGCACTTTCATTTCACTGGCTACATAGGTGTTCTCCCAACGCCCATCCGCTTTGGCAGCACGCACATGCACGAGCCCTGACTCCTCCATCCTACCCTCACTTATCAATCGTTCCACATGCTCTTTGTTCCTCTTTGACCAATTGCTTCGCGCCTTCCTTGGAGTGATTCGCTGAAGATAGGCTTGATCATCGATTGATTTCTTAACGCCATCGATCCAGCCCCAACACAGTGATTCAATCACAATATCGTCCCAAGTTACACTCGGAGTCCCAGTCTTCTTCTTGAATACTTTCACCCATAGTTCACTTTCGGTGGCGTGATTTACTTTGAGCCACTCGCCAAAATCGTTCGGAACTGCAAATGTAATAACCTTCGTTGGATCAGGATCAGGCATAAAACTAGATTTTCTTTTGATAGTTCATATTTTGAAGTTCTTCAGGCAAAGCATCGAGCGTGCAGAATATGTGTTAACAAACGTATTCAACCTTTTCTTGCGTAGCATTCCTTGAATGCAATGAGTCTAAGAATCGAACCAAGGCCTTAGAGTTAGGATTCATTTTCTTTCGCTGAACGGGTACGATCTTGCGAGCGTCCTAATTGACGCGGGCGTTGAGTTTTTGAGTTTCTATTTCACTACAAAACTCACTGAGGCCTGCCCTTAGCTCATTAGCGATTTCTTCGTTTTTAGCAATACCTTCAGAATCTAGCTCACTGTTCAGTAAAGGAACCGAAACATTCGCTCTTTCAACTATGCGACCCGACATAGTTATAAGTATCTCTTTTAATGACTCCTGTGCATGAGATGCTCGAGGAGATGTGTTTATAAGCATTATTGGCTTATGCGGAAACTCTACGCCACTTACTAGCCAATTGAGGGCGTTTTTTAATGGACCACTAATACCGTGAGCGTATTCAGGTGTTGCTAATATTAACCCCGAAGACTCACCTAGAGTATTCTTTAATTTTTCTAATGATGGAATAACTTCATTTTCACGATCTGGATTGAATAAAGGTAAATCACCGATTCCTCCAACGACTATTTCAACATAGCTCGGAGCTAAAGCCTTTAGTGCATTTATTGCCGCAGTATTATAAGACGCTTTGCGTAAACTACCCGACAACGCGAGAATTTTTAAACTTTCCATTTAATACTACACTTCCTACTGGTGAAACTTAACGAATGCGCGGATCTAACACGAGCATCATACAGAACGCAAGTTTAGACGAATCGAAAACTGCTTAAACCAGGTCCCCATACCACGTTTTGAGTTCACCTTAAGTTGTAGTTGAAAACTGGTATTCTCTAATCATAAGAAGAGCTCAATCTCTTCGACTAGACTAGCCAGTGTATTGAAAAAAGAGATTATAAGAAAAACTTAAACCCGCTAGGTTACAACTTTCTGGGTCCAACGCGGGACTGACTTTGATACAAACTTTCTCCGGCTCTAGGCTCCATATCGAGCAAGGAAGACGGCGATCACTTCGTCCTTGATCGATTTGACTTCTTTAGCCGTTTTGAGCGGGCCGCAGACAGCCGGGAAATTGACCATGCCTTCGACCAGTCCACGGAACACCTGGGCAGCGAGTTCTGGGTCATTGAACTTCAATCGCTTGTCTTTCTTGGCTGCGTTAAGCCAGGTTTTAAGCTGATCGATTTGGCAGTGCTCCCCTTTACTAGCTTCGTCCCGCAATTCCTGATTCTGCACGAAGATCGAGGTGAGCAGGCGGACGATCGCCAATCGACTCGAATCCATCACGAAATACACTTGAGCATCAAAGAAGCGACCGAGTTGTGACTCCATGGACTTTTCATTCTCATAGGGAATCTGCACTCTTTCGCTCTGCCCAGCCATCAGCTCGGCAATCACAGCCCAGAGGAGATCCTTCTTGCTCTCGAAATGATTATAGACCGTTCGCTTCGATGCACCCGCAAGCTTTGCCACGAGGTCCATTGAAGACCGCTCGTAGCCCTCTTGCTCGAAGGCCTTGATCGCTCCTTCGATAATTGATTTCCGCTTCTTGGCTTTTCTCAGTTCGTTACCGGAGAGTTCTGA
>JAKYXN010000154.1 GCA_022538095.1 Puniceicoccaceae bacterium K14
TGGAATACGATAGTGTGACCATTTCCTAGGACATCACACAAATTGTGCGGACCGACTGCATGGGGTGACGGAATGATAGTCCATTCAATATCCATGTTGCTACGGCTCAATCTAAAGTCAGATAATGGCGCATACGCAAAATTCCCAGATGAATTTACAATAGTACCCCCATTCGACATATTAAAGTTCGTATCACCACAATCAATTGCGGTTGAGTCCAATACCGTTGAAGTTCCCCCTAAATACAAACGTATACCACCTCTCATTTTCTTAGCAGTACAATTCACAACATCGATACTCCCGGTATTGTTATACATTCGGTAACCATCCTCGCAAAGGGAAGTCACCTCGTCCATTGGAATAGGCTCTCCACTCTCGCTCAGTGGTAATTTGTAATCAGACCTAAAAGGCAAATCGAATTCTTCAGTTTCTGAATACAATTCTGCAAATGGGCGAACTCTGCCTTCAACCAAAGAATTTTTAATAACACTTCCATCTGCGCCACTCTGAATAAATATCGCATGCCCAAAAGCTCTTTGCTGCACTTCAACACTATCCAGAGTGTTATTGCTTCCGCCCGTAATTAATATTCCACAGCGCTTATCCAGCCCATACACATTGTCTGCACCGATACCAAAGATGCTTCCGTATCCATATGGGAAAGAGCCCCGAACAGTTAGCTTTATGCCTTCCACGAGATTGCCATTCCCTTCGATTCTCATGACGGGGTCACCACCGAGACCATGGGCCAAATTATCACGATCTTGGTTGTACGCACTGAAGTCAGTTATCTCAGTTAAGCCATTTCTGTAGGTATCTTCGATCTCACCGCCTATCCAAACATTGTCGTCACCTGAGATTATAATATAATTTTCACTGACACTGCCAACTGGGACATTAATATAAACTCCAGTAAGATCTATCCTATTGTTATTTCCAGAACAGATTATATTTCTTATACTACTCGTAAGACCCGTTTCCAAGTCGTAATCCCCCGCTTGCATGACGATATTTTGATTATTGAGGGTTACCGCAGTACGAAGCTCCGCCAAAGTACTAACAGAGACGTCTGTCCTTTCAACTCGCTTCAACCCATAAACTTTTAGTACAGAGTATTGATGGTGAGCACGCAGCATTCGAAAACCAAAGTAGCCACTCGTATGCTCTGGGTAATTCTCATAATCGTAAATATCTCGACTCAGAGTACCTCCTGGATCTTCCCGAAAAATAATATCTCCCTCTTTGAGTTCATAAACGATTTGGCCATCGAAAACATATTGAACATGTCCACCGACCGAAGCCATTTGAATACCATGTTTCTGGCCGGCAGTGAGCAAATATTCTGACTGCCCATCCTTATCGGTCATCGCCAAGTGAGAAATATCGTTCCCATTAAGAAGGTCCGTGCGCGGGTAGCGGCGCAAACGTGCCGTGGTGTTTTGATTTCCTCCACTCGAGGCGTAGTATCCATTCATCTTCCCATACGTCCCAAATTGTCCAGTGTAGAACGTATCATCGAAAATACGATCCTCGACGACTGGATCAGAAGCGTGCAAAAACGTATTCACATCTCCAACCCGAATATCATTGCCTGAAAGAGTGTCTACAGGTGTAAGAACATCGTAGACTACTAGAACCGGACCATCAAATTTCTCTTTGAGCCAAGCTGTCGCTCCACGTGAAGGAATATACATATCCATTACACCATTCTCGAAAGTAACCTCCGGTACTAAATCCGAGTCAGACTCTTCTATCTGAATCTCCCATTTGCTAGGATCGTCGAAATTGTCCTCATAGAGCAATTCTCCGACTTCCCAATCGTCGCTCAAGTGCCCTGTCACCACCGGATCAGCTGCACTTGAAATAGAGATCATCGCTCCAATTAATGCGGAGAGAAAGATAAACAATACGTAAGGACGAATTGGGCCCGAACCGCGCCAACAATATTTATCCATAGTCTTTTTTAGGTAATTAAACGATTAAGAGAGGCCTGCAAAACAAACATGCACATGCCTCAAGAGAACACTCAAATCCTTAGGGTAAACGTACTTGAGCCATCAATTGAAATTCTAGAGAGGTGTACTGCAATTTTAAAGGGTAAACGATATAAGCGTGCTAACGCCAATGCTCAATAGTATTTCGACTATCGTTCAATGCTGTAACAAAGTTCAAGATTCAAGATGTGCACCAAGTTGCATAAACCATATAAATTTGACTCTCCTTAGCTCCAGCCCAAATTCATGCACTCAGTTGCATTAACAATTTATCCCTTCCCCTAAATGACCAACAATCCCCTTTCAGAAAAAACACACAAGCGCCGCGTCACGCTTCGAGAAATCGCCGACGAATTGGGGATTTCTCATTCAAGCGTATCCAGAGCGCTTCGCAACAACCCCTCAATTTCTGAAAGCCTTAGAGCCAAAGTTCAAAATAAAGCCGAAGAGTTAGGCTACACGCCCGACCCTTTGCTCTCAGCCCTCTCTCACTACCGACTAACCAGCAAGACAAAGCCGATAAAATCCGCTCTCGCTTGGATCAATCCGTGGAGTAATCCAAAAAAATTTAGAGAAAACAAAGAGTTCGAACTCTATTGGCAAGGCGCCCAAGAAGCGGCGAAGCGAATGGGGTTCACTCTCGAAGAGTTTTCTACCAGCAAAACTCCGCTCACCCGGCTTGAACGCATTCTCAAAGCTCGTAATATTCTTGGGGTTCTGATCGGTCCCTCGCACGACCTTAGTAAAGATGGCACCCCCGTTGACCTTGTCGATTTTCCTTGGAAGGATTTTGCTGTCGTTCGCTTTGGCCGTTCCATCGCCCTCCCTCATGCTCATTTCGTTTCTAGCGCTCAAACGGCAAATACATTATCATCTTTCAATACGATCAGTAAAAAAGGTTACCGCCGTATTGGATACGCTGGCATTCTGCGCTCCATGAGGGCTTTTGGCTCAGGTTTCCACATGGCACAGCAATATGTTCCTGCCAGTCGACGTTTATTACCTCTGTATTTCGATGAAGACATATCGATCTACAAACAAATAGATCGGCTCGCCTCTTGGGTCGAAAAATCAAACCCCGACGCAATCATAACTGATGGTTCCCATCTCCTTCACATGTTACCAGATCTAGGATACAAAATTCCAGAAGACATCGCACTCGCTACTACGAGTATACACGATACTCTTATTGACGCAGGCATTGACCAAAACCCCAGAGAAATCGGACGTACCGCAATTCGAACTCTGGTGGGACTTCTCAACGAACAAAATTTCGGTATTCCCCAAAACCGCACTGCGATTCTAATCGAAGGCACTTGGGTAAATGGCTCCATGCTTCCCGGGCGCAAGTAAACCCCAAGAATGCCCACCAAGTTCAAAAGTGCGTTTATTAGACATTCTATTTTTTGTATTATTAAAACAGTTACAAATTACACTAATTCTAGGAAATTCTTAAAAATCCATCGAAAATTAGTAAATCCTAGGGCGTGTTCGTGAATAAATTTTGCCATGGGTAAAGAGGTTGTTTAACGCATTATGTAATTTATTGAAGTATTTGTAATTTAATTACATATAT
>JAKYXN010000155.1 GCA_022538095.1 Puniceicoccaceae bacterium K14
CGGGCCTGTAACTGACAATGGTTCTGACAACGTCATTTGCGATGATATAGAAGAGTGCGGAGATGCGAATTGTGGCGGAGCCGATCCTTTTTCCGTGGTGGAAGCGGAGGATTCTTGCGATAATTCTGGTGTCCAATTCGAGGATACTGCCGATGAAGGTGGTGGGCTTAATGCGGGATGGATTAATAGCGAAGATTGGCTGAGGTTCGATGCAATTGATTTTGGCCGAGGAGCGGTAGCCTTTGACGCCCGCGTAGCGACAAATAACGCAGGCGGAGATATCGAGTTGCGGTTGGGAAGCGAGACAGGACAGTTAGTTGGTATCGCTCCAGTTGTGACAACTGGAGGCTGGCAAAATTGGGAAACGGTTTCTATAGACTTGCTTGAGGAGGTCGAAGGCGTTCATGACTTGTTTCTCGTTTTCAAAGGCGAGGGAGGCTCGTCGTTGTTTAACGTAAATTGGTTCACTTTCGGACGGGCGCCTGACAATGTGAATTTTTCGGTTGACGGTACCGCAACGCAATCTTCGTTGGATTTTGGAGGCGAACCTTCTCGAGCCATTGATGGCAACAAGAGTGGGTTGTGGAGCGATTCTTCCGTCACGCACACCGTGAACGAAGTTAATCCTTGGTGGGAAGTTGACCTCGGTGCTGTTCAAAGTATAGGCGACATCGTTGTTTATCCGCGCACAGATGAATGTTGTACAGCACGTCTTAGTTTTTTCACCGTGTCTGTATTGGATGCTGACAGAAACGAAGTTTTCACGAAGTCATATACTAAGGAGCAGAAAACTGAGCTTGTCGTCGCAGTTAGAGGGGTAAATGGCCAATACGTCCGAATCCAACTTGATGATGAGAACCCGCTCTCACTTGCTGAAGTTGAAGTCTACCAGTATATTGATGTCGATAGTGACCAAGATGGTGTATTTGACAGTGTAGACACAGATGATGACAACGATGGGTATCTGGATGTAGACGATCTCTTTCCTCTTGATCCGAGTGAGTGGGCAGATGAAGATGGAGATGGAATTGGTGATAATTCAGAATTCCCAACAACGCCAATAAATATATCCACTCGTGGATACGTTCTAGAAGGGGACAAGGTGATGATTGCTGGTTTCGTTGTCGATGGAACGGATCCTGTTGTCGTTTTGATTCAGGGTGTTGGACCTGAAATGGGTGAAGAGACGTTTGAAGGTTATAATACGATGCTAGACCCATCGATCAGTTTATACGATGCCGATGGAAACGTTATTAGCGAAAACGATGATTGGGAATCTGATGACGCTGCAGCAATCTCTGATGCGTCTGTAATCGTAGGATCCTACACGCTTGAGGCTGAGAGTAAGTCATCTGCTATTCTGACTAGCCTAGATCCAGGAGCTTACACGGTGATGCTTAGATCAGTAGACGCTCAAAGCTCTGTCGCCTTAATGGAAGTCTACAGCATACCAGAGTAGAATTAATATACCTGTTAAAGCTTAAAGAGGATTATAGATTTATATCCCAAGAGGAAACGAATCCTCGAAGCTAGAACTTTAATGCCAAAGTTTTACCCTAGAAAATGATTATGAAAACACCCCATTGGCACTGCTCGTGCCCAATTCACTCTTACGTGCTGTTTGCCCTCGTATCCGTATTGATTGGAACGATGACATCTAATTCGAGGGCTGCGGATCCAATTAGCGTTGGGCAGCTTGCGAATGATTGGGATGTCGGAGAATTACTCTACGAAGACAATTTCGACAATCCTGATAAGTGGGAGATCCAGATTGAAGCGTCCGACTCGAGTCTTGTTCCAGAGGTTACATTTGAGAATGGCGTATTGGATATGTACATTCCTTCGCGTGGAGCGACTGCCTGGCTGAAAGAGAAGTTCGATGGTCCGGTTCTTGTCGTTTACGATGTTCTCACGCCGGAAGGTACTCTCTCTGGCAACGATATTCGGGTGGGTGATGTGAATACGTTTTTGCACGCTTCCGATCCTGTAGTTGAGGATCGTATCTTCGATGACACGCTCTACACGGGACAATTTGGGACGTATGGGAAGATGAATGGATACTACGCCTCGAGCGGAGGAGGTCAAAATACTACAACACGTTTGCGTCGCTATCCACGCTCTGACCTTGATGGGAATGACATTTCACACTTGGTAATGAATGGAAAGGATGGGCAAGGGGAATATCTGCTTACTGCGGGCCAGAAGCATAGTATCCAATTGGCTTCTGTTGGTGGGCATGTTCAGTACGTATTCGATGGTCAAATCGTCTATGAAATAGAGGAAGATGATGTGGTTTTTCGTGAAGACCCAGGTGGGGTATTGAGTCGAGAAATTTACGACTTTGAGAATTATCCAGAGCACACGAGCGGCTACTTTGGTTTTCGAATGCTACGCGCTCACCACCAATATTCCGCACTCAAAGTTTATGAGTTGAAGCGGGTAGAAAGGACAGACGTTTCTGTCAGTTCGTTGGCTGAACTTCGTGAGGTCGTTACTCAGAACAATCAACACATAGTTTTAACGCCAGGTGATTATAATATTGAAGAACTCCCGAGAAATTTGCGGTATTTTGTCTGTTCGGGTTCAAATAACATAATCGATTTAACCGGAGTTTATATCGATTTTCCAGTAGGCTCTGGCTCTTCGGGACAGGAATACTTTCTGGTAATAGGGTCTGACAATACTATCCGAGGGGGTGTATTCGAAAACACATACACGAATGGTATAGAAGATGTAACGGATTTCGTTGCTTACAATAAAGATCGCAATAACTTGGCATATGGGGCTGGACCGCATATTGTCATTCAAGGAGATGGTAATTCTGTAGTAGGCACGAAGCTAACAGTTCGAGGCTCTTTTCCGTATGGATATGGCAGCATATACGGTATTGGAGCGCAAAACGTGTTTGGCCTCGACAAACGTGCGGGCATTGCTGTTCAAGGCACTAACGTTGTTATAGACAGTTGTGAACTTCAAATGAGGGCATTTGGACATGGAATTTATATTCAGAGTCCGTCAAATAATACCGTCGTACGTAATACCTTAGTAGAGGGAGCTGTACGCTCCGGCGCAGATATGCTTGCAGACGACGATTCTGGATCTCTGCCTTCACTTTCCGATTTCCTCAACTTCAGCAACGACTTTGACAACCCTGAACCCATAGATCCTACTGATGTACATTCCCTTTGTGAAGATGGCATCCGAGTATACAGTGGTGGTGGAAGCGTTATTGTAGAAAATTGTACAGTTACAAAAATGAGAGGGGGAATTCGCTTATACTTAGCGAGTGAAGCCACCGTTATCAACTCTACCGCTATTGATAACGGTAATGTGAATTGGAATATGCCAAATAATGGTACGGTCGTAAATTCATCTGGGAATTTTGCGTATGCGCCATTATCTGACTTTAGATTGAGCCGTAGCAATATGGATATTGAATGGACTATCATTCCGTCACCCCATGCAGTCGGTCCGCACAATTTGTGTGATGTCCTAGGAAATGGTCACACTATCGTATTCCA
>JAKYXN010000156.1 GCA_022538095.1 Puniceicoccaceae bacterium K14
GCCTTCGACGGCGTCGGATCTCCGGAAGGGTGGTTGTGAACCAGAACGATCGCTTCGGCTCCCATGGCGATGGGAACGCGAATGATCTCCGCCGGCTTGGCGTAGGCCGCTCGTACCGAGCCGACGGCTACGACCTCGAAGCAGATAATCTTCAGCTTGATGTCCAACGCGATGACGATGAGCTTCTCCTTGCCCTCGTTCTGCAAGTCGCTGAAAAGCTCGTAGACCTGGTCCGGATCCGTCATCGGCTCGCCGACCGGAGTTCCGTCCTTAACGCGGCGCTTGCGCAGCTTTATCGAAGCTTCGCGCAGATACGTGCGTTCGTTTCCTCTTTCTTCCGTCATGACGCCTTGTCGATGGCTCCTTCGACCATATCGAGAATCATGTTTTGCTTGCTTCGCGGCAGCTTGCCAATCTTCTCGGCCAGCTGATCCAGTCGGGACGAAGGACCACGTTTCTTCGGTTTCGCCTCCGAGGTACCGATCAAGTCGGCCTCGCTGCAGCCGAGAGCCTCGGCCAGCTTTGGAAGAATGGATACGGGAAAGCGTCGAAATCCGCGTTCGTAATGGCCGTACCTGCCTTCGGTTATGTCGAGTCGTTCCGCGATGACGGCCTGAGTGAGGCCAGCGGCCTTACGCAGCTCGATCACGCGTTTTGGAAGTTGTTCTGCTAAGTTGTCGCTCAAGATGAAGAGGTGTTCTTTGAGCGGGATTATACATGCCTTTTTCATTTTTCCTGAATTTTGGTGTTGCAAACCTTACAAAACGTAGGCTTACGAAACGTAGTTAATAATGCAACTTCGAACTTGACGCATTTTGAGAAAGTCAGCCTATGCCACGAATCCCAGAAGAAGAGCTTGAGCGGCTCAAACGCGAGGTCGACCTCGTCGCTCTCATTCGCTCGAAGAATATCGAGCTCAAGCCTCACGGGTCGAAAGACCTGATTGGCAAATGCCCCTTCCACGACGACAAGACCGCCTCGTTTGTCGTCACTCCCTCGAAAAACCTTTTTCATTGCATGGGCTGCGGATCCGCCGGCAGCGTGATCGACTTCGTCATGAAGCATGACGGCGTCAGCTTCCGCCACGCCGTCGAGCTTCTGCGAGAGCAGAATCCCCAGCTTTACGGCGGATCCGCTTCCAAGGTCTCCACCGTCGCCAAGCTTGAAAGCCCCGTCAGCTTCGACGCTGACGATCGCGACTTGCTTCGGCAGACGGTCGACTACTATCGCGAGCGATTGCTCGCTACGCCGCAGGCGATGAATTATCTCCTCGATCGAGGAATTACCCGCGAAGCATTGGAAGCCTTCGAAGTCGGCTTCGCCGATCGAACGCTAGGGCTTCGCCTCCCGCAGAAGAACCGCAAGGACGGAGAAATTATCAGGGATCGACTGACGAAGATCGGCTTGTATCGAGATACTGGCCACGAACATTTTAACGGCTGCGTCGTCTTTCCCGTCTTCGACGAAAAGGGCGAGGTGGCTGAAATCTACGGCCGCAAAATCGCCAAGCAAAAGAGCAAGATCTACCATCTTTACTTGCCTGGGCCGCATAGCGGCCTCTTGAACGCTGCCGCGTTCAACTCGCCGGAGGTGATCTTGACTGAATCGGTGATCGACGCCTTAACCTTTTGGTCCGCTGGCTTGACGAACGTCACTTGCATTTGGGGAACGGAAGGCTTTACCGACGATCACTTGAACGCGTTTACGACGAAGAAAACGAGGAAAGTTATCTTCGCTTACGACGCCGACGAAGCCGGAGACCGAGCGGTTGAGAGAGACGCTTCGCGTCTTGGCTCGCTTGGAATCGACTGCTTTCGTCTCCGCTTTCCCCGAGAAATGGACGCCAACGAGTACGCTCGTAGCGTAAAGCCCGCCTCCAAATCCCTAGCTCTCCTGGTTCAATCGGCGGAGCCGATAATCTCCTCTACAAAGTCCGAGGAGCGTCCTTTGAAATACGATACGCGCGCTCTTTCCTCTAATGAAGAGTTAGCTGCTAACGTTGATCTCGTCGCTGAGGATGCGACTAAAGAAGAAAAGGTTCCTGCGGCGAAAGTCGACGTCGAGACCTCTGGCGAGGACGTCGTTTTAAGAATCGGAGATCGTCTTTACCGCGTTCGCGGTCTCGGGCGAAACGCTTCGCTCGAAGTTCTCAAGGTGAACTTGAGGATTATGCACGAAGGTCTTTTCCACGTTGATAATCTCGACTTGTATCACGCTCGCCAGCGCAACGCGTTTATCCTCTCCGCTGCGGATGAGACGAACTTGAAAGTCGAATTGCTCAAGCGAGATCTCGGAAAGGTGCTTTTAGCCTTGGAGGAACTCCAGGAAAAACGACTTCGCGAAGATCTCGAAACCGTTCCCCAAGGCGTGCAGCTGTCGGAATCGGACCGCGACAACGCGTTGAATCTGCTTCGAGATCCCAAGCTCTTAGATCGCATCTTGTCTGACTTCGCCGCTTGCGGCGTTGTCGGCGAGGAAACGAACAAGCTTGCTGGGTATCTCGCCGCCGTATCCAGAAAGCTCGACAGACCGCTTGCAATCATCATCCAATCGACGAGCGCAGCGGGTAAGACTTCCTTGATGGAAGCTGTTCTCGAGATGATGCCGCAGGAAGAAAGAATCAAGTACTCGGCCATGACTGGCCAAAGCCTGTACTATCTTGGCGAGTCCGATCTCAAACACAAAATCCTCGCCATCGTCGAGGAAGAGGGAGCCGAGAAGGCGAGCTACGCCTTGAAGCTTTTGCAGTCCGAAGGCGAGCTCACAATCGCAGCTCCCAGCAAAGACGAAAACGGACGCTTGAAAACCGAGGAATATCGCGTGGAAGGCCCGGCCGCGATCTTCCTGGCAACGACTGCGATTGACGTCGACGAAGAGCTTCAGAATCGTTGCCTGATCCTGACCGTGGACGAAAGCCGCGAACAGACGCAAGCGATCCACGGTCTTCAGCGAGGAGGCGATACCTTCGAAGGGCTCAAGACTGGAATCGAACGCAAGCGAATCTTGGATACGCATCGAAACGCCCAACGCCTTCTTCGCTCGATCCACGTCGTCAATCCCTATGCACCTTACTTGACGTTCCCCAGCGAGCGCACGCGCGCTCGTCGGGATCACACGAAGTATCTCGCCCTGATTCGAACGATTGCTCTTTTGCACCAGCATCAACGACAGTTGAAGAGAACCGACGGCATCGAATACATCGAAGTCGAACTCTCCGACATCGCGGCCGCCAACCGAATCGCTCACGAAGCCCTTGGCCGTAGCCTGGACGAGTTGCCGCCGCAAACGCGGCGTCTTCTCGGCTTGCTTCAGGGAATCGTGAAGAATCGTTGCGAAGAGAAGGCAATCGACGTTCAGGATTGCCTGTTTACTCGTCGCGACGTTCGCGAACGTATCGGATGGTCCGATACTCAACTAAAAGTCCATCTATCGCGATTGGTCGA
>JAKYXN010000157.1 GCA_022538095.1 Puniceicoccaceae bacterium K14
GCTACGACGTTTATGATACTTATGATTTGTTTCGGACCAGCGAATCGCTCCGATCAATCAAGCAAAATCAGACGGCGCTTGGCATCACGCTTACCCTTTACTGTCGTAATTTATCGTTACAACGTTAGCTTCTGAGTCAGTCGTCGTTTTTAGATTTCCTACGTCATCATATGTATAAGTAATTGCTTTACCATTATTATCGACTACCACAATTTTCTGACCTAGCACATTGAGTTTTGTTGTTTTTGTCTGGTTTTTCCCACCATCATCAGTTGTCACTGTGGTTTCTGGACCATAGTAAGTCGAGCCAGCTATGTGTTGATCGTAAGCAAAAGTCGTTTTGATAGTTCCACTATCTTCAGTTTGCTTGTGGATTTCCTCTGGACGCTCCTGACTATCATAAAAAGTTTCCGTCCAATAAATAGTATCTCCAGAGAAATAAGGATCAGACGTTTTCCACGCACGACCGTATTGGTCATAGCAAGTATCCACGAAAACCTTTTTAATCGTTCCGTTGTAATATGCTTCGCTTTCCGTTCGTATTTCTCTGCCCAATCGGTCATGATATGATATTTTCTTAGTTCCAAACTCGACTCCACTTTTCCAAGTTGTTGTCCTAACGGCATATGCAGTACCGACTGGAGAAGTCAGTCCCGATGCCGTTGAAGTCAAATATTCAGTCTTTACGCTGACCCCATCTGCCCCCGTAACCAAGGTGGGTCTGCCGAAATTATCATATTCGTAAGTCGTCGCCAAACTATTGATGTCACTGGTTGAGGTGGGGATTCCATAACCATCTTTCCCGTAAGACGAATAAGATATTTGCCCTATTTCGTTTCTTTTCGCCGTGATATATCGCTTCGTCACATCATAAGTAAAGAATGTATACAAATTCTCCAGCACCCAAGAACTGCCATTGTGATACCTGTAACTAACTTGTTCTCTAGTTATATTCCCGTATCCATTTCGCGTATATCTCTTTGCAACTTCATTAGAGTAATCGTTTGGTTCGACAATCTCTTTTTTCAACAATCCATCGCTATCGTATTCGAATTTCGATTTTCGCACAATTGAAGATCCATTGTGATCGTTATGAGTCACTTGAACATCCGTCAATCTACCCAAGTGCCAATTGGTTGTATCGTTCGTGTAAGTATTGCTGGTTGTAAGCGTTTTTACAAGATTACTTCCCTGGTCGTATGTCTTTGTCGTATTTACCTTATTATTCCCATAAACATCATAAGTATTAGTAACATCTATACGTCTATATGGAGAAGACGGAAGATACTCTTCATAATCACTCACTTCATAATAGTAAGTCTGCGAATTATCCACATATGGGAAATAGGAAACCGCATGCCCGCTAACCGATTTAGTCGTCAAATAAGTAGGCTGAAAATAAACGAGCTCCGCATAGGCCCACGGGATAGTCCCATCTGAAATCGGATCGTTATTGAACAACATCTTTGCAGTAGTATACATCATTCCTGTCGTCGGGAAATCTTGGCTAAACGAAGAGGCATCAACAACGTTCTGCTCAACATCAACTGCCAAAGATGCACTCATTCCAAGAAAACCACGCCCATAATGATCGACTCGGGCATCGGTGAAAATGTAATGCGTACTGTAGTCCGCCCACCCCGAACTGATACCATCATCTCTATGAAGTTGATTGACCACCATTAATCCACCTCGAACTTCCCTAATCGGATAGGTCGAAGCCGAAGTCGTTTGATAGTAGGAATCCGATGACAATGGGCCGTAATCAATTCTCGTATTCTCGCCAATTCCGTTAGTGGTCGATCTCAAAAGGTCAGGATGCCCACCTTGCCCTAGCCAAGGCTTAACTTGATATGAGCCGCTTACCTTTTCAAAAAACACCATGTCTGTTTTGCCGCTGCCATCCACATCCATTGGTACGGGAAAGCGATCAGTGGCCATATTCTTCCAGTTGGAATAAAACCAAGCATAGCTTGAATCGAAAGAATCTCCACGAAATTTCAAAAATCGTCTCGAAGTGTAACTTCCATTTCGATACACATAAGCTATATCACCTCTACCATCGCCATCTAACTCCATTGGCATGACCGCCATCTCACTTGACCACGATTTTGTGAAATAAAAACCATAAGTGACCGAAGATGCGGCATAAGAAGTTCCCGTACCCAAAAAGTATTGGTAATAGACAGTCGAGCCTGATTTGTAGGTATAAAACAAATCGGTAAGGCCGTCTGCATTTAAATCAGTTGGCAATAGATCACTATCATTTCTATAGCTAGAGGCTATAGTGTAGTTTTGATAATTAGTTTCGAACCCTCCATTGCCATCACTTTTCCATATGTATAACCTTCGGTCATAATTATCGTTGTCGTAGCAATCTAAGATGAAATCGTCCATTCCGTCTCCGTCAAAATCATAGAAATGGTAAGTTCGATTAGTCAGTCCAGCATATCCATTTAAGGAAAATACTTGATCCCCCAAATCTTGGAAATAACTCCCATAGCTCAAATATTTAGAAATGCTGATACTCCATTGACTATCAGATTGTATAACCACAACATCACTACGTCCATCTCCGTTAAGATCTGGCGCATTGACGCTCTTTGGAGCCGAACTCATTATAGATAACGGTGCTACATTATATGGTGAATCAAATCCGGTTCCGTTGCTTAGATAAGCTTTTATCTCGAAAGACATACTCCAGGCACCATCAAATGCTGGTACTAAAAAATCCATTTTACCATCACCATTAAAATCACCACTAGGCCCGTCCTGAAGCATATCATAATTTATATCCCCAATATCTACGTTTATCCCAGTATGATGCAGTTCAGGATTGGATGTATCATGGTAATCCATTCCATCATACTGCCAAATTTCGGCATGCTGCCTCGAACCACTGTTATAAAATTTCAGAATTTCGCCTTTGCCATCCCCATCTATGTCAAATGGCCTTACCCCATAATACTGCGTGTTAGTTGGCCAAGAACCTGCAGTGTTATGCGAAGAGTTAAGGGCAGTATATACCATTTCTGAGCTTGGCAAATCTTGATACTCAAATATGGTCGCAGGCAATGAGTCACTTCCTGCTTCTAGTGTGACCGAATCCAATCGCCAACGCTTAGTACCCGACAACGTATGTGAAAGACTATAAGTACGGATTAGGTTGCTGCCTTCGTAGACATCAATCGAACTCATTATGTGACTACGTTCGAATTTCGAGCCTGTCGCATATGCGGTAGACGGATGAGACTTCGAAGCGTAGTTAAAGCGGACTGAGTTTACTCACCAGTTTCATAAAAATGTATCCAAATAGCGGATAGAGTTTTGCAAATAGCTGATTGGCAGCTCATTGTTTCGGCAACCACACTAAAACAA
>JAKYXN010000158.1 GCA_022538095.1 Puniceicoccaceae bacterium K14
CCCCTCTTCGAAGCCAAGGACTTTCTTAGTAAAACGACCGAGCCTTTTCAGGATAACAACGGCGGGAAGGTAACTACCTATACCTACACGGCGACAGGGACGGGAGATAGCGTCATGGCCGATGTCAAAGAAGTCAAAATTCTAGGCCAAACTGTTTCCAAGGTAGACAATGATTATGTCGAGGTGAGTTTCAATGGGGAACCAGTTATAAAACAAACGAAAAAGGAATACTTTGGAGCTGGCAGCTCGGATTACGTTGCAACCATAACCTATACGTATGCCCAGGAATCCTCTGACAAATTCTTACGAGGCAAGCCTTTGGCAATAGTGAGGCCAGACGGTACGCAATCGAGTTGGGCGTATTGGGATGTTGTCGAGAACGTTTCCTACGAAGGTATTGCCGGTACTACTACGGTTTATGGTAAGAAGTCGTTGCGCATCGACGGGTTGCGGCTCTATGGTTCCATGCCTTCAGGTTACCAAAATATGTACGAGCTGGAGGCTTCTGGAACCTACCCGGAAATCGTGGGTATTCGAATCAAATCAGGCCAAAGCGAAGCTGTGGAAGTCTATGTGGACGCGGCAGGTTTGCCGTATAAGACTATTGATTACATCTGTGAAGGTGGCAATACGTTTAGCGGGAATTTTTCCAAAGCGGGGGAGGAACGCCGAACGTACGACCTCGTGGGTAATCTAGTGAAAACAGAACGCGTCGCCCATTTCAATGGCAGCACTTCATCACAAGTGACATTTGAAGCTTCATATGACTCTGGCCAACTTTCAGAAGTCATCGATGAGACCGGAATGAAGACTACTTACGAGTACGACGGCCGAGGACGCCTGCAATTCGAAACCGTCGCGAGCCAAGCAGCCTCAAGTTCCAGTTTCGAAGGAGTCACTTACGCAACGCCGCTTGTTGAGGAATTCAAAAAGGAGTATTACTATACTTGCGACATGGTTGCCGACGTTCAGACCTTCGAAGGTGGAGGAAACAAAGTTCTTTGGGACATTTTCTTTTACGACAAAGCCGGACGGCTTACAAAGAATGAGGATTCGAGTTTGTCCGGTATGAAGCAAGATCTATTCGATTATTCAGTCATCGGCGAAGTGACTGCAACTTCAATCGATGGACGCACGGTTACTACACGCAACTACCGCGATGGCACTGTGGAGAGCGTGACGGGGGATACGGTGCCTCAATATATCCTTTCAGAAGCGAATGCCGATGGTCTCAGAGTGCAAACTGCCTCAAACCCGATTTCATCGGTTGGCTCCGTTTCAGGCCTCGCTGGCTGGAAAATTATACAATACGATTGGCTCGGGCGAGAAGTCTATGTTCGCGAACCGACTCTTGGTGGTGGTGATAAGTATGTGAATTATGAATATGACGAGGCAGGTCGCGTGGAGGCAATAAAGACTGGGACTAGCATAGGCGCTTCAAACCTTGCCGCTAACTATCTTTACTACTACGACGATGAGGGACGTCTCTGGCGCGAAGGGCTTGATGCAGGAGGCTCAGGGCTTAGTGTTTATTCCAGCTATGATAGATTGACGGATTCGGAAAGCTATTACGAGAAAAGCCCTTCTGGGCATTGGAATTTTGTGACTGAAACCTATGCGTATCCAAGTTACAACAATAAGCAGCTTACGTCTCTAGTAAGAACTCGCCTTTTTCCTTCTGCTGGAGTACTCTCTCTTTCGGAAGTCGAGGATCATTTCGGCAATCTCAGCTCGGCTTGGACACGTGTCGACCGAGCAAAGGGAACGACTGCCACTTTGGGCGTTAGCGCTGGAGCGAGCAACTCGAACATATCTGTATCCAAGTTAGGGCTCCTTATTCATGAGAAAGGCAGTGCGGGAGACGAACTCGATTATACTTACGATGGGCTGCGTCGTCGTACCTCTGCTATTGGGCGTGACGATATTCTAACACTATATGAGTACAAGCCGTTTACCTATGCGCTTGAAAAAGTGGTGGAAGACCATGGGTCCAGTTTTTTCGATAAGATCGAGTACGAGTATTTGGATGGGCGCCTCTCCAAGGAAATCCGCAAAAATTACTCTGGCTCGCAAAGCCTGCCAGATGAAGTCGTCAACTACACTTACGACAACCTAGGGAACGTTTCCACTCGCACTGGAAATGGAACTAATCCCGTAAAATTTGAATACGACAGCTATGGTCGATTGTTCAAACAAACTCAATATCGCAACGATTCCCTGACCTCGTCCAGTATAGTGGAATGGTTATATGACAATGCAACCGGCTTAGCTAAGGAAAAGCATCACTTTAAAGGAGGCACAGCCCAAAAAGAATTTTACAAGTACAACAAACTGCACCAAGTAACGCAGCGCAAGTGGGCTAGAGGAGTCTACACCAACTATTCCTATTCTTACGGTTCCAACTCTTCCACGGGCGATCTTATTGGCGAGACACACTTCAACGGCTACGCAACTCCGAGTGTTTCCTACACATATGATAAGATGGGGCGGAAGAAAACCATTAGTGACATTACTGGTACGCGCACCTTTGATTATAATGAAAGCAACGGCCTAGCCGTAAGTCGGGAGAACCTGAGTGATTCTTTTTATGGCGCTGGAAACGACCTCAATTTTCTCTATGAAGGGACCGGCAGCGGAGAACTCGAAGGGCGTTACCAAGGCCTTACTTTTGGCGACGTGTCCTGGGAGCAGACTTACTCCTCGCAAACCGGTCTTATCGCTACCGTTAAAGCGTCCAAGAGCGGATCCTCTAGTTTCTCCAAAACTTTTTCATATTCCTATGACAATAACAGCAGCCATGTTTCCAGTGTTATATCAGGCAACTACAAGCAATACCGTTATCACGAAAGTATTCGGGAAAATTATTCGGGCACCACAACAAAGTGGGGTTCGAGCAACCGAGCTCGCTACGATAGTTCGAGCTTTAGCGGGCAGAATCAGCTACTGTCTTATAAGTTGCAGTATGATGGAAACAGCTCTTTGGCTTACCGCCTAGGGGCCACGTCCGACATCGCCTATGGCATGGATTTCGATTCTCGCCACCAGGTTGAATCTTGGGACAGTAGCCGAACCAGCGGGACCGATAACCAATTCACGTGGGATAGCGCCGGCAATCCTAGCAGTTTCGATGGGCAAGGCTTCTCCGCGAACAGCCTCAACGAGATCCAGCCCTTGAGCGGGGGGAGTTATGGCTACGATCTTGACGGAAACCTTACGGGCGACTTTGATTGGGATTACGTGTACGACGCTAATAACCGTTTAGTGAAGATGACCAATAAGGA
>JAKYXN010000159.1 GCA_022538095.1 Puniceicoccaceae bacterium K14
ATCGAGCTAGTGTTTTCCAAACTCAAAACTCTGATGAGAAAGGCAGCCACCCGCACTTTCGAAACCTTGGTCGAAGCTCTGGCCGATGCGTTGAGGTCCATCACGAAACAGGATTGCGAGGCATTCTTTAAGCATGCCAATTATGCGACTGAATGAATGAAAGATGCTCTAGCTTCGCCAAAAGAAGAGAAAAAGCTGTCCGGAGAGGTCGAAGTGCTCGATGAATCAAAGGTTTTAAAACTCATTCAGCAAGAGCTTCAAAAAGCTCCAAAGCCAATGGTGAGCGACCGTACGGAGGTAAAGTATATTGGGGGATATTTAGAAAATTACTCTGTGCACGATATAACAACAGCGATCCAACAAGCGGTAAGAGTAAGTGTTCGGAGAGATGAGGAGTTGTATGAGAAATTGAAACTTGAGCTAGCTTACCATGAAGAGACGAGTTTGCTTATGATGAGTGGCCCGGATGTTTCTATGAGGTTAGCTGTATCCACTCTTTCTTCCTTGGATTGGGCTTTGACCTTGAGGCGTGCAAAAGCAACCGAAGAGAAGCATTCGAAAGAGAGTAACTAGATTATCTACGTTTGACCGAATCGATTTGAGAACTACGTTCATAGTTCTAAACCGATGAACTGGTCTTCGAATGTGTGTCCATACAATAGGCTTGTGGCTGAACGGAGTCTTTCTAAAACGAAGATAATGGGTGTACGCGAATTGACGCTTGGCATGTGCCAGTTAGACGATTCTGCCTACAGGGAGTTTTTTAATGCTTATTATGATCGATTGGGAAGCTATTTAGTTGCGATGTCTGGGGGTGATTTTAATAAGGTGGAGGATGCGTTGCAAATGACATTGGTTCGTGTCCCAAAATGTATCCGAATATTCGATACTGAAGAGGTTTTTTGGAGTTGGCTTACTCGTTTGGCAAGGAGTGCGTACATCGACTGCTATCGAAAAGACTCTGTTTTTAGTCGACTGAAAAGGCGATTTTCGCAAATGGCTTCTGAGGAGATCGATCAAGTGCGATCCCCTGATGGGGAAGATCAAAGTATGCAAATTGAAGAGGCGATGATGTTACTAGATAAGACTGATCAAACTTTGTTGAAGCTAAAGTATTTCAGTGGTTTGAGCGTGAGACAGATAGCTGAAAAATTTGAAAGAACAGAAAAAGCTGTCGAGTCGGGGTTGTCGAGGGCTCGATCTAAGCTCAGAAAACAATTGGCAAAGAAAGGAAAACTAAGATGAGGAAAGACGATTGCCCAGTATTTCGAGCGGTTGCTGAAGATTTGGCTCAGGATGATAGAGATAAGATGTTTGATTCTCTATTAGGGGCTACAAAGAGGCAACGGTTGCGCCGATCCATTGTTAGGGCTGGGAGTGTTGTTGCGTTAGTCGCAATTGGATTGTTAGTTTTTAATAAATATTTGAATACAGAAAAAAAGGAAACCATACACGGAGAGAACCTTGCCGCAATGAAAGTAGAGGGGGAAGCGACGTTCTTGCTGGTGCAGACGGTAAAGTTGAATGAGGAGTTAATTGTACATACGGCAGATTTTGACCCAATTCAGTGTGTTGATGATGCGGCTTTGCTAAGTTCTTTTCCTGATCGTTCGGCAATGCTTGCAGAGAAAAGTGACGGCAGTGGAAAGGTGTTTCTTCTTTTAGATTCGGATAAGGAGTCGTTTTAAATTTGGGGCATTGGGTAAGAATCAGTACGTTTTAGATGTATCATTTTTTACGGTTTCACATGCTGATTTGCCAAATATTTCATTGGTTACTCTTAGGGTAATAATTGTGCATGTATGATGGATACATCATATGTGAAAACAAAGGACTTCTAGTGGAATCTAGAAATTTTTTAATAATCTGATGAAGATCTTGGCAAGAAGAGCGTTTTCTCTTTATTGTGAATAAAATTTCGAAATCGATCAAAGTCAGTATCTAGGCGATCTGTTAGACATGGATAGTATCCATTTTATATTTCTTTGCTGTAATTAGTTCTAAGGAACCCCCTTTCGGAATACTTGTAGTCGAATAATGTGTTGGCGGAGCAAAATTCTTCTGATCCTCGATCGGAGTGCTTATTTTTCACTATTGATGATTGTTGGGTAATAGATCTGATATCTGAATACCTGTTCTTATGAGAGCTTCATAGACGGCTCCTCTGGCTTGAGAGTCTGAGGGTATAATGAATTTAGCGTTCGGAAGAGATGTTTTTATTTTGTTTTGGAGTATTGATTGGTAAGGTTGAGTCGACATCAGGCCGCCGGCTAATACTATCTGGATCTCTTTGAGCTTTAGTATAGCCTGAGTTTCTAGAATTAGCTGATTAACGCCTTCAACTCCTGCTGTGACAATTCTCTTTGCTGAAGCATTGCCTTGCATTGAGAGGTTAGCAATAAGGGGATACAGAGCGGCGACTTGATGGCGTTCGAGCGTTTCTAATTCGGGGCACACGCCGTGAAAGTGATTTGTTAAAGCGGTTTTAAGCTGTGGGTTGGCGTTGGCTGATAGGGCGTCCCTAAGCGCTTGGGCTCCGATCCATGAGCCGCTTCCAATATCATTGCTACTAGTCCGATACTCCTTGCCCTGAGCGTTTCTTCCGTAGCATGCAGACCCAGTACCTGACACTGCGACGATGCCAGGTGATGCTCCTACACCTGCTGTTAGGGCAATGCGGAGATCGTGATCGACGAGAACTTTCACCGATTTAGGAACAAATCGCCTGACCGTCTTCGTCAGGGAGCTCGTTTCTTCTGCTTTGCGGACACCTGCAATGCCCAAAAAGATGCAGAGAACGTCTGAGTATTCTACAATGGCTTGTCTGAGAGTTGATTCGATAGCTTCCCGTAGGTTGGCCTCTAATTCGTCGGCATTCGTGTAATGTGGATTTGAGGGACCTGAAGAGGCTTCAGCAATGACATTGCCCTTCAAGTCGGATAGATTCGCGATTGTCTTTGTGCCTCCTCCATCGACACCGATTACATATTTTCTCATAATCTAATGATAGGGCGAAACATTATAGAAAAGGGAAACAACTTGAATGGTAGGGTTAGTTGTTTTTGAGGTAGGCAAATTTGTTAGGAGCATTAAGATATCCGCAGGGATTAGGCCGTGTGGACAATATCGAATTTGATCCAATCAGTTAATGCTGAGAGTGTTGCGAATCCCATATAAGTTTCCGGTTTTCTATCGTACCTT
>JAKYXN010000015.1 GCA_022538095.1 Puniceicoccaceae bacterium K14
CGTGAACTGGGGGATTTGCCAGTTGGTGGCTTCGGGCAGGCGTCGCAGCAACTCGTTGACGTAACCGTAGGGTTCCAGACCGTGACGTTTGGCTGTAAGCGTCATGCCAAGCGCCTTCAATGTAGGCAGGATAGTGGATAAGTGTAAGCGTATCGGTATCACTATGACACAGGAGGAGTCTGGAGCTGTTCTTTGGGTTGTCGTTTTTACTTTTTCAATGGGAGATCAATTTCCACCGAATAGTCGCGTTTGAAAAAGAAGCCTCCTTTTTCTTTATCCGACCCATAGCTAAGCAACGTTACCGTATCCTCGGTTACTGTGTATATAAACGGTTCTCCTAGGTGATCTTGAAGCTGCTCCTCTGGAAGTCCTAATGCGGACAGCTGCTGCGGAGCTCGTCCGTTTTCTTCAATATATGAAATGATTGATTGCTCTAAATTTGTGAGTCGTTCCCTGGAAATTTGCTTTGGGTTTTGCAGATCCCCAAAAAACACGAGGGTAAGGGCTATCGCGAAAACGATTATACCGATAACGAGGACCGCTTTTTTCTCTTGTGACATGGATGGCATTGGTAATTTTTTGTAGTTTTGAGTATTATGATTTGCAGGTCTCTTTTTTCCGCCTTCGATTTATGTAGGTTTTAGTAATGCTCTGAGAATACCACTACTCGCAAGGTCACAATCGTTTTCACTCTTTAAATCGACAATCTGACAAAATGGGCGAGATAGGACTCGTTTATAGCTTAAGGAAAGCAACTGCGTTGTTGGTGTTCATTGGGATGACGAGCTGGTTTTGGGTTGAGTCGTAGCACATGGAGGCAGCACTTGGGATGCCTGTGGCGATTACCTCAGCTTCTTGGCCGGGGCGTATTCGAGAAATGGTGCCGTGTTTGACGCTACTAATGTATTTTGTACCATCTTTTAGGATGACGACTCCGTCGCTGCCTTTTTGGGCTGCTTCTTCAGTTTTGATGAAATCCCCTTCGGCGCTGTAGGTAAGAATATCGCGGTTACCCATGTTAGCTACGACTACATTTCCATCTAGATCGATTGCAACTCCGTTGGGCGCGTTTAGCTTTCCTCCGTCAACGAGAAGGGTGGGCTCGCCATCTGCTGTCACTTTGTAGAGCTGCCAGGCTGGGCGAGTGTTAGAAGTGTAGATAGTACCGTTGTCGTCTACAGCGATACCGTTGAGGAGAGTTGACCCCGGAATGTGAATGGCACGAAGAGGTACCCCCGTTTCTAAATCGAAAAGGCGGACGTGATCGGTGTCGGCTACATATAGAATACCGCTTTTGATGGCACTACCAAGCGGATTTTCGAAATCTAGACCCTCTTTGTTGGGCCCAACCCATTTCGATGTGTGAACGCTTCCATCGGGATTGATTAATGAAATGTATCCATCGTTTTTTGATGTGTCTTTGCGGTCTCCCGAGTTGATCACGATGATCAGGTTCCTCTCTGGGTCGTGGACACAGCTTTCAGCGAAGTGGAAGCTACCGAAAACTTTTACATTGTTAGAGATTGGAACGTATTCCCCGCTTTCTTCGGTAGCTCCAAGCGGTTTTCCTGCAGTGAAGTCGTTTGCTGATGCTAAAAAGAGCGCAGATTGAAGGATAGCGAGCGAGGTTATGACTGTTTGGAGTTTCATAGCGCGATCAGAACATAGTTGGCACTCTAGGTGCAAATGAGAATAACTATTTTTTGCTTTCGAGCTTTTCCGGCTAATCGTCGTAGTTATAAATTACTTTCATATGATTACGGGCAAATTTCTACGAGTTCCTCCATTCGTAGTTCTTTGCCGTGGTGAAATTCCATTTTTTGGAAGCTTAATTTATTCCTCGGAGCCTAAGGCGTCGGGATTGAGCGTGATGCGGAAGAATTGTTCTTCGCCGGCGAGAGGGAGAGTTACGAAGGTGCGGCCGTCGGATTCTTCGACTTCTTCAGGGCGTACGGTCCATTGGTTGCCGTTGTCTAGTGTTCTTGTTTCTTCGACAGTGAAGAGTCCGGGGAATTCGGGCGATTCCCATGAGATTATGATTTCGTCGGAGTCGGATGCATCGACTTGCATCTCGGGAATTTCTATGGGCATGGAGGTCGTTGGGCCTGAGAATTCGCTGGTTGCGATTCCGCGTGTGTAGGTGAGGGTGTAGTTTTGCGAGGTGGCGTAAACGGAGTTGCTGCTAACTTCGAAGGTCTTGAAGAAAGTCTTAGTGGGGTCGATCGTTTCGCTTAGTAGAAGGGTACGTCCTTGGGTTTCGTTTGCGCTTGGGTTGCCGAAAATTTCTAAAATGGTTTTAGGTTCCTCTTCGCCTTCTTCGACTAAACTGCCAGTGGGACTCACGAAAAAGGAAACGGATATCATGTCCTCGTCATCTGCTTCCGTTTCGAAGACGGCAAAGTCGTCGGGAAGCGTTACTTGCGGCGTATTATAGGCGATTCCTCTAGGTCCCAGCCCTTGTTCGTTTCTGTATATCAAGTTCGATATGATCTTCGCGTATCCAAATTGTGAATTAATTGCTACTCCAAATTGAGAATTGTAGGCAATGATGTTATTTTCGATGACCGTATTCTCTGCGGCATCTCCGTTTCCGCCATCGACTAGCGTTATACCACTTCCATTCGGCCACGATAGGCCTCCGCCTTGGTCTGTCCCGATAATGTTGTCATAGATTCGTGTCTTGTCCGAGGGACCCGTGACCTGAACGCCGGAGATCTCGTTTTTCGAAATGATGTTGTTGGGGCCGACTTCGGTTTCTTCGGAATTGTCGACGAATACGCCGATTTGGCTCCCGTAATCATTTCCTGTAACCGTGCCAATTCGATTGCTGCTCAGGCTAGATTTTTTATTTCCTTCAAGCTGAATTTCGTATTCAAGATGTCCTGCAATCGTGTTGTTGGTGATCTTGGTTTCTTCTGCGAATCCATAACTTAGAATTCCGATTGTTTGAGTTGAACCTTCTGGGACAACATTCGAATTATTGAGACCGATTCTATTCCCATCGATTTCTACACCGCTGGAAGGCGTTTCTCCGTCCAATACTTCATCGACTTCGCTCGGAATTCGTAGAACGAGCCTCCCGCCTTCGTCATTGTTTTCTGGATCGGGTTCAGTGACAAAAAGGTTTTGGATTCCGGAAACGAGGACGTTCCAAACATGACCTGCGATATTATTGTTATTGATGGTCGCATCGCTGACAGCGTCGAGACGTATTCCATATAGTTGACCACCTTCGCCTAGTCCGCTAGGAAGGGTTCCGGATCCGTCGAAGGAAAGCCCGACATCGTTTCCTTGGACAAGAAGTCCAGTAACGCCGTTATCCACGGCTGCTACCATCAGAGAGGTTAAGCTGATACCACCAATTTTATTTGAAATGATCTTTGCGTTGCTAACTGGAGTGGTGCTGAAGCCCAAAATAATGATACCGATGGAGCATTCGTTTGCCTCTTTTCCGGTCGAATCCAAGCCGATTCGATTGCCAGTAATTTCAAGGTTACTGATTTCTCCAGAGTTTTCTTCTGGAATTACGGTTACGCCGGTTTCGGCTATAATGTAGTTGAACTGCGAGCCTGGGCCACCGATTTGATTAGTATTTCCTGATGAGACAATTACGCCCTGGCCTGGCAATGGCGAAAACGCTTTTCCGTTTGAAGCCATTCCAATTCGGTTGGAGATGACTTTGTTCTCGTTGGCGTTGGCACCTTCGATTTGTACCCCAGCGAAGCTACCATAGATAATATTGGCGTCGGAAGCCGCTCCTCCACCTATTGTATTCTTAGAGCTGCCGTTTATTATTACGCCGACTTGGTTGTTGCTGGCAGCATTTCCGTCGAGATCGACTCCTATCCAGTTTCCGCTAATGATATTTTCCCCGGGGCCAGAGATTTGAATAGCGGAAGACTCTTCGCCATCAAAACCGTGTATCACAAGACCTTTGACTTCGCTTTTTCCCCCTTTGATTTCAAGACCGATGGTATCTTCCATTCCATTGCCTCGGACTTCGACGCGACCAGCGGATTGCGTAGTACCGTCGATTACGACCGGGACAGTAATCGCTGGGAGGGCCGATTGTAAAGCGATGCTTGGGACGTCGTTCCCTGGAATATCGAACTCGATACGCTCAATGATACCTGCATTGACTGCTTCGATGGCCGAGCGGAGGGTGCACTCAGGGTCTCCGTTTTCGATTGTGAATCCAGTAGAGCAGTCGTCTGCATTTGGGTCCCGTGGCCTGTCGCCGGTGGAATTGACCATGGTTACAGTATCGGGGTCGGGTAGTGGGATAATGGGCATCTCGCCGAATTGCGTACCGAATATGCGGCGATGAAATTCGCCGCTTGGGTCGTTGTCGTTAAGCGTGAATGGGGTACGTACGCGAAGTTGGGTGGAAGGCTCGTTGAGTTCGAATCCATCAAAAAAACCGTCGGCTACGTAAAGATCGAGGAGTTCTTGCTCGACCGCTTTTACCTTAAAGGAAAATGAAAAACCGCTGATGCCACCCGATGGGTATTCGGCATAGACTTGGCCTTGAAATTTTTCGAAACCGCCTTGTAGCCCTGTTATGGATCCGGGTACCAGATCGGTGAGAAAGGGAATGTTTACCGCGATTCTAGAATAGTAGATGTCGTAAAGCGGAAAGGGCTCTACGTCCACGAAAATGGTCATTTCTTCGCCACCAGCGAGGGTGTCTCCGTCTTTGTCGGTGGTGACAGTACCTTTTGAATACACGACGGCAGTTTGGAAAGTGTGATCGACGTTATACGTTTCCCCATCGAATCCCAGTAAATCTCCCTGGGCGAATATGTTCAATTGCGTAGCCGATGGGGGAAGATCGTCGTAGCTCGGAATGGATAAGAACAACCAAATCTTTACTCGACTCCCATCTGGGATGGCATCCTTTTCAAGTGTTATCGTAATGGTGTTGTTTGCGCTTTCGATCGTTTTTAGATCTCCCAAACGGAGGTCGTATCTGTCAGCGTATGAAAAGCCCTCAGGCAAGGTGATCGTGATGGATCCGGATTCTATTGAGGAGGGTATATTGGTTTCGAATAAGAGTTGGGCTTCAAAACTGGGTAGTACAATTACGTCTGTGAACGAAGTTATGTCTGTTGAACTATCTAAGTCCGGGTCGAAAAAGTACATATCCGTTTGGCTTCGAACCGATGTAGCGAGTAGCAAGGAGGCTAGACTAAGTGTGAAAAAAGTACGGGTGAGTAGTGTGATCATGGCATTTGGAGTTTGCTACGAAGGTTTGTCGCGTCTGAAATCATTGTCGTTTAGGTGAGCTTTTTCTGATCTTCCTAAACAGTAACATGGAAGGGAAGGTAATTACAGCCAAGGCGGCTGGGGTTAAGATCGCTAGCATAACTGCCGTTGATTCGCGATCTCCAGCTGGATTTAAGGAAATCGCGTAAGGGTCGTCGGATTTCGCAAAGAGCTTAAAGGTTTTTCCGACGGGCCAATTTAGTTGTTGATTAACAACATCCTCTTTGCGGTCTTTGTGCAAAATCTTGATGTCGTTCTTGTCATAGCGAATTCCGTCTAGTTCGTAGAAAATGTCTGCTTTGAGAGACCAGGTTATGTTGCCTTCGTTAGAGGGTTCAATCGCGGTAGCGGCGATCTCGGCGGTCGTCGGTTGCCAGTCTTTCGGGTAGACCTGGATGACGATCACAAAGGTGACCAGCATAGAAATACAAATGATGACAATGAACAGAGCAGCGATGAGAATGGTTTTAAGGGGGGAGTTTTTTGCAGCAGGCATTTTGCGGTGATGACTCTTATTGAATTGTAGATTTGGCGGAGCGGAGTTCGCTGACGAGGGTGGCGATCATTACGGCAAGGTAGAGGGTTCCGAAGGCACTTTCCAGAGTAGCGACGATTCGAGTAAAGGGATTTATCGGTGTGATATCTCCGTATCCAAGGGTCGTGAGGTTGACCAAGCTGAAGTAAACCAAATCTCCTTCTTTCAGGTTTGTTTGATTGAATGCATCAGGATCGAAAACCTGGAAGAGTATGAAGAAACGGGACCAGATTAAGCCAATAAGAAAATAGCCGCAGATTCCGCAAAGAGTTCTGTCGGTTGCGTCTTCTTCGTTGCTTGAAAGGGAATACTTGAGGACAACGTAAAAGGCGCAAGTCTGGATGCAAATGACTCCTATGTTTTGAAGCGTCTGTATGCCAATGTTTGCGCCTATCAAAAATTCGAATACAACGGAAAGAAGGACTATACCGATCATCACGGCGTAAACGAGCATCCACTGAAAACTCTTTGATACGATATAACCACCGATCCCAATACTAACAGCCCAAAATATTCCCAAAAGAATGTTGGGCAAGTGGCGAACGTCTCCACCTATAAAAGGGGACGTTAGCAAAACAACTAATATCGATAGGAAAAGGAAAAGGCTCTTGTATTTGGAAAATAATTTCATTCAGCTATTCTGATGTTGAAAAGCGCAGTTTTGATAACGGAAAACTTAAGAAAAAATGGCTTTACTGATTGCCCCAATGAACCGTTGCGTTCAGCCTTAATTCTTGAATCTGTGCGAACCAACCTTTGAATCGCAACTGGGTTCATTCCCCGAACCTTGCTTCGTTTCTGTATCTTGCGATTCATCGAGCCCCGAAGCCCGAAGGTTTGGTTTTCCGTGGTGCCCCGTCTCGGTTCGTCCGAGATCGACGGAGTCGACAGCTTGCTGCGGGGTGGAAAACCAATGGCGAAGATATTAACTTCTTCTTTGACAGAAGTATTTGGCCCTAAAACAATCAAACCACTCAATGTGGTGATCATCCCTCCTAGCACTCTCAGCCTAGATTGAGTATGATGCAGCTGTAGCAGAGGGTGGGCGTAGGTCACAGTAAAGAAGCGGAAATCGAGATAGAATTAAGGTTAAAGCTCATGTTACTTCGCTTTTTCTTATAGCTAGTAAAAGTGAGCTGGAAAAGCAAGCAAAGGAAAGACCGTTCCTTAGTCCAAATTGATGGAACTTTAACCACGCTTTTTAACAATTGATAACATTGGCTGAATCGAAAAGGAATAATGATTTCCATCACGATTACAAGACGGTGCTTGATTGTTAAATTATTAATAAGTATATAGTTTAGAGAAGAGTGTTCTATTAGATGTCTGAAAAGCTAACTACGATTTAAAAGATCACAGAATTTTTCTAACTTCCAGTCAAAATCCCGCCCAATGAATCCTATATTCCGCCGCACATTTTGTCGCCTGACTTTAATTTCGACCGCTTTGTTGTTTTCCGGTTGCGGAAGTGAAGAAGCAGATACTCAACACGAATCAAGCGTTCGCCCCATCAAACTTTTACAGCTTGAGTCCGCTTCGAGCGACGAAAAGCGCCGCTTCCCGGTTGTCGTAGAGGCGGCAACTACTCGGAGACTTTCATTTTCCGTGGGTGGATTAATTGAAAAAATCCCAGTTAAGGAATCCTCCACAGTTGAGGTAGGCCAGGTGATTGCTAAACTGGTAACAGATGATTATCAAAACCAGCTCACGTCTGCCCAAGCGCAATTCGAAAATGCTGAAGAAGAATATCAGCGAGCGGTCCGGCTAGTTAGCGAAGACGCCATCTCTCGGAGTGTTCTTGAGCAGCGAAAGTCGCAGCGAGACGTGGCTAAAGCCCAGTTTGACGTGGCCCAGAAAGCCTTGAATGATGCGACGCTCAAGGCGCCAATCGCAGGTATCGTGACGAGTGTATCGGCTTCTGTCCTACAGAATATTGGAGCCGGTGAAGCGGTCGCAACAGTTGTGGAGATAGACGGGCTTCAAGCTACGGTAAACTTGCCCGCTAGTCTCATGGCACGGATAGAAACCCGTACGAACCGAAAAGCCTTTGTCACGCTTGATGCCGCTCCTACACAGCCAATCGAAGCTACCTTCAAAGAAGCAACTTTGGAAGCAGACCCTGTTACCCAGACTTTTGGCCTCACCTTCACCTTTGACAGCCCTAGCGATTTGGTGGTGCTACCAGGGATGAGCGCAACGATGGAGCTTTCTTCTTCTGGAATGGACGCTGGCGAAGCGATCACCAAGGTTTCTGTACCGCTAGGTTCGATACTAGTTTCTGGTGACAATAAGTTTGTTTGGGTACTCGATGAAACATCCATGACCGTATCACAACGGAAAGTGGAAGTGGAGGACAGTATCGGGGAATTCGTTGTGGTAAGCTCGGGACTTGAGGCGGGGGAGACGATTGCCGCCGCCGGAGCCTCTTACTTGTCGGAAGGACAGCAAGTCCGTTCATGGTCAGGCGAATAGATTTCGTTGCTGTCGCATCCCTCAACATAACGGACCCTGTAAAATACCATGAACATCGCTGAGTTTACTATCAGAAACAAGCTGCTGAGCATCATCGCAATTCTAATCTTTATGTTTGGCGGATGGTCGGCTTACCAAAACATGAGCCGTTTTGAGGATCCTGAGTTTACTATCCGTACGGCTCAGATCACTACGCCTTATCCTGGAGCGAGCCCGAGCGAGGTTGCTTCGGAAGTGAGCGACCCGCTTGAAAAAGCGCTGCAGCAACTCCAAGAGGTCGACGAAATTCGTTCTTCGTCCTCTGCTGGGTTATCGGAGATTCAGGTCGATATTAAATACGAATTCTCTAAGCAAAAGAGTGACCTTCAGCTCATTTGGACCAAGGTTCGCAATAAGGTGTCAGATGCAGAGAGCTCGCTTCCACCAGGTGCGGTGACCCCGATCGTGAGTGATGACTTTGGCGACGTCTACGGTCTCTACTATTTTCTCACAGGAGAGGGATATGATCTAGCAGAGCTGCGAACGTATGCGAAGGAGCTCCAAAGCACTATTTTGAAGGCTGACGGCGTCGCGAAGGTGGCAATTGGCGGAGAAGCTGATGAGGCGATATTTGTCGAAATTTCCCGTGAACGTGCGGCCAACTTGGGTGTTTCGGTGGCAAATATTTACGAAGCGCTTTCTGCTCAAAACGCGGTGGTGTCCGCGGGTGAAATTACATTTGGCAATCAGCGCCTGACCATAGATCCGTCGGGAGCGATTGATTCGGTTGAGTCTATTCGTAATTTGTTGGTCACTACTTCTACGGACGGGAACCTGATTTATCTGAACAATGTTGCTAATGTGTGGCGAGGGTTTCAGACGCCTCCTTCTAAGATATTCCGCTACAAGGGACAACCTGCTCTGGCAATTGGCGTATCCAATATTTCAGGTGCAAATGTAGTTGAGATGGGAGAATCCGTTGGTCGGAAAATTAGAGAGGCAGAAAGTTTGCGGCCCATCGGAATGGAGCTCCATGAGTACTACCACCAAGGCAAGATTGTCGATGCCTCGGTTAAGAATTTTGTGGTCAACGTAATCGCTGCATTGGTTATTGTAATCGTGACCCTGCTCATTTTCATGGGACTTCGGTCAGCTATCGTGATTGGAGCTGTATTGCTCCTAACGATTTTTGCTACGTTGCTTACTATGCAGCTCTTTGGCATACCGATGCATCGCATCTCGCTGGGAGCTTTGATTATCGCTTTGGGTATGATGGTCGACAATGCGATTGTCGTCACAGAAGGAATACTCGTTGGGGTGCAACGTGGTAGCAAGAAGCTGGAAATGGCCAAGTCCATCGTGACGCAAACCAAGTGGCCGCTTCTTGGCGGAACCTTGGTGGGTATCATTGCTTTTGCTCCGATCGGTTTTGCACCCGGTAGTACCGCTGAATATACGGGCCATCTTTTCTGGGTGATTTTGATTTCGTTGCTCTACAGCTGGCTCTTCGCTCTTACGGCAACGCCGCTCTTTTGCGATTGGTTATTCCCTGAGGCTAAAGAGACGTCTGACAATGAAGAGAAGCCGGAAAACGCGTTTTATCGCGGATATCGTAGTCTAATAAACAAGGCGCTTTCTCTTCGTTTAGTAGTAGCGGCTGTTGCGGTGGGAATGTTCGTCGCCTCGATTTGGGGATTCAGTTTTGTGAAATCTGGTTTCTTTCCCGCGTCAACAACTCCGCAAATGGCAGTTGATTTCTGGTTGCCGCAAGGTACGTCGCTCGATGTGACGCACGAGGAAGCCAAGAAAATCGAGAGCTTCATCGCCGGGATGGATAATGTAGAGGCGGTGCAAACTTTGATCGGCGGCGGCGGGCTACGCTTTATGCTGACTTACAGTGCCGAGTCCGCGAACAGCTCTTATGCGCAACTGCTGGTCAAGGTCTCGGACTATAAATTGGTGACTGAGATGATGCCGAAAGTTCAGTCCTATATCGACGAGAATTTTCCCAATGCTCAGGGGAAGGTGTGGCAGTTTGTACTCGGACCGGGCGGCGGGTCAAAAGTGGAAGCCACCTTTAAGGGACCAGATCCAGCCGAGCTGCGTCGCCTAGCGGAAGAAGCCAAGGCTATCATGATAGCGGACGGGCGTGCGCTTTCTATCAAAGATGATTGGCGCCAGCAGGTTCCGGTGATTGAACCGATTTTCTCCGAAGCCAAGGCGCGAATGGTAGGAGTTTCGCGGGAGGACTTAGCTTCTGCATTGTTGACAAATTTTTCGGGCCAGAGTGTAGGTGTGTATCGAGAGGGAAATGACTTAATACCGATCATTGCTCGAGCGCCAGAATCCGAAGCCAAAGATGTGGAGGATATCATGAGTGTGCTGGTAACAAGTGCGACCACAGGAGCGGTTGTTCCGGTGGAGCAGGTTGTGGACGGCTTTCGAACTATATGGCGTAATGGCTTAGTAAAGCGGGTTGACCGTGACTTAACCATCAATGCCCAAAGTGATCCGTATCCAAATGAGCTGGCATCCGATCTTCTGGCCCGTGTGATGCCGAAGATTGAAGCGATGCCACTCGAAGATGGTTATTCTTTGGAGTGGGGCGGCGAATACGGAGACTCGAAGGAGTCTAACGAAAATTTGGCATCGACCCTTCCCTTAGGCTTTGGTGCCATGGTACTGGTCGTGGTTGTTCTTTTTGGAGCATTGAGGCAACCGATTGTTATTTGGTTGACGGTTCCCCTGTCGCTCATCGGTGTGGTCTTGGGGCTCTTGGTGACAAACAGTCCGATGGAGTTTATGGCGATACTCGGCTTGTTATCCCTGTCTGGCTTGTTGATCAAAAATGCGATTGTCCTAGTAGATCAAATCGACTTCGAAATCAAAAATGGTGTCCCGCGGCACGACGCAGTGGTTAACTCGGCGGTGAGTCGAATGCGCCCTGTTATGATGGGGACTCTGACAACAGTCCTCGGAGTAATACCGTTATTTGGAGATGCTTTTTTCAAATCGATGGCGGTGGTGCTCGTGTTTGGGCTCACCTTTGCTACAGCACTTACTTTGATCGTCGTACCTGCTCTCTACTCTATCTTTTTTAGAATTCGTTCGGAGGAAACCACTAATGTTTAGCTTATCTCAAAAACTTCTATGCGTATCTGCAATTTCATTACTCGTTGGGTGCGGCACAACGGACATGGGAGACGAGGTCAATGAAGCAGTTGGAGAAATTAGGGGATCGGAGACGTCTGCAGTGCCCGATAGCTGGACAATGTCAGAGTCTGTGGTGACTACCGAGGTCGATTGGGTGGGCTCATTCAACGATGCCGTTCTGCAAAAACTCATTGAGGAAGCGCAAGCGAATAATAAGGACTTGCGAGCCGCTTTGGCCAACGTTGAGTACGCACAGGCTTTAGCAAGACAAGCGGGAGCAGGCCTCAAACCTTCCGTGGGGATTACTGGATCGGGCAGTCGCTCTGAGGGTGTTTCAAGCGGCTCTTCCGAGTCCACTAGTCTATCCCTCGGGGCCCAAGTCAGTTGGGAAGTAGATCTTTGGGGTCGGGTTCGTTCTGGAGCCTTAGCTGCTGTCGCAAGTCAAGAAGCGGCCGAGGCAGATTATCGATACACGCAACACTCTATTGCGGCTGCTACTGCGAAGGCATACTTCACAAATATCGAGGCGGAGATTCAACTGGAGATTGCCCGCGAGAATCTCAAGATCGCTGAGGAGACACTCCGAATCGCGACTGTCAAGTACGACAATGGAATGGCTTCCGCACAAGACCTAGCCCTATCGAAGTCGGATTTTGCTACTGCCAAAGAAAGTCTTGTTTCGCTTGAAGGTTCGCAACGAGATGCGGCCCGCTCGCTTGAATTGCTCCTCGGCCGCTATCCCAGCGCAGAGTTGACCGTGAGGGACAGTTTACCAGAGGTACCGGCTCCTCCAGCCGCAGGCGTGCCATCCGGTCTACTTGAGCGACGCCCGGATTTGATTGCTGCCGAGAGACGCGTTGCTGCTGCCTTCAATGCGACGAATCAAGCTAAAGCAGCCAGATTGCCTAGCATCAGTCTTACTGGAACTGTTGGCGGTGCCTCGAACGAATTGTCGAATCTACTCAACCCGAGTAACGTAGCTTGGAGCCTGGCATCCAGTCTTTTGGCTCCACTTTTCGATGGAGGGCTGGGTCAAGCTCAAGTAGACGCTGCCTCTGCCGATCAGAAAGCGGCTATCGCTGCCTATGGGCAAGCAGCTTTAATAGCATTCCAAGAAGTGGAGACTAACCTTGACCAGGGCGTCGTTCTTACTCGCCGTATAGACGAGCTCAAGATCGCTGAAGAGGAAATTTCCGATGCGTATCGACTGGCGGAGTTGCTCTATAAGGAGGGAGAAGTAGAGTTGCTCGACTTACTTAGTTATCAGGGGCGCATGATTTCCATTCGTAGCAGTCTTGCATCCGTTAAAAGGCTTTTATTGGAACAAAGAGTCGATTTGCACTTAGCCCTTGGGGGCGACTGGCGAGGCTAGTATCTGATTTTTCAATACATTAATGCAGAGAAATATTCAAGGGTGGACAAATAATCGAATCAATGCAGTCCGTTTCGTTGCTCGATGTAGCATAGTTTCTGCCACGGCAGTAAGCCTGTTCTTACTCGCTGCTTGTTCCTCGAAAGGCGGATACAAGCTCAGTTTAATGCCGACTCCATTACTCTACGATGATGAGGCCTATGCCCTTTTGAATAATCCTGAAGAAACGGAACAGGAACCCTTCCATGGGATTCCGTACATCACGGATCGTATGCCTCTTAATGAAGAAGTAGGGAAATCGAGCAAGAAAGCCCGCTTTTATGGCAACGAGCGGAGTCCTGTATTGCGAGCGGGCTTTGGGCAGATCGAATACGCTGGTAATGGTAAGGATACTAAGAAAGCTCGCAAAAGGAAGCAGCCGATTGCCGTATCTTCAATTTCGGAGCTAGGTTTGCTAAAAGAGCCGCTCCCGTATGGTCGATTGACCGATCCCACGTTGTTCGAGAATGAAGCGTTGGTTGATGAGGAGTTTGCTGACTTAATCAACCAGAAGATCGCTCAGTCGGAACAAAAAGACATTTTTATATACGTCCACGGCTTCAAAGTTCTATTTGACAACCCTTTGTTGGTTTCAGCTGAACTATGGCATTTTATGGGCTTCAGGGGAGCCTTCATAGCCTACACTTGGCCATCGACGCCGCGTGGACTTGCCTATTTTAAGGACACCGAAACAGCTCAGTTAAGCGGCCAAAATCTCAGGCTAACCTTGGAATATCTTGCACGACATACCAATGCAGAACGTATCCATATTATTGGCTATAGTGCGGGGACACGGGTAGTTATAACGGCCTTGCACCAACTTGCGCTTATCAATAGCGATGAAGATGAAGCTTCAGTGCGAGAGAAATGCCGCATCGGCCGAGTGGCTTTGATCGGAAGCGATTACGATGCCAACCAGTTTGGAGTGACCTTGTCCAATGGCATTTTGAAAGTGCCGGAGTCTCTCACAGTCTATGCGTCTCAATACGACGATGCATTGGGTGTATCTCGCCTTGTTTTTGGACAAAGCCGACTCGGGCAAACTCAGGATTCCGATGATGTATCCGAATACGTGAAACGGCGTTTGGAGGAATACGAGAATTTGGCCTTTGTCGATGTGTCCAAGGCGGTTCAATCGCGCACGGGTGAAGGACACGGCTATTTCCGCAAGAGCCCATGGGTAAGTAGTGATATCCTTATGACGATGCGACATGGACTATCTGCCGAGGAAAGGGGATTGAGCGCGAAAGACGGAAAGCTGCTATGGGAATTCCCTCTCGATTATGTTGACAGACTGGAGGAAGCGATAAAGCGGCTATAGGGAAAACATTTCTTTATTGCCAAGCTTTTTCTAGCCTTGGGTGTCTCGCCCAAAGCTCAATTAAGATAAGTTTGGGCGGGTTAGTTGTGATTCCTGCTACTATTTTTCGCCTTCTTCGAGAGCGCGTTGGAGTCCCTTCGCAAGTTGTCGCGCCCAAGCTCCAAGGGCTTGGCGAGCATCTCTTACATTTGAGTAGTGATCTCGGGGTTGCTGCCAACCTACGGTCTCGCCGACGTCAATTTTAGTATCAATTGCGCGTGCCAAAATTTGACCGGTTATCGAGTCGTAAAGTTCGATAGTCAGTGTCGCATCGCCTGCAGACTCTGCGTAGATCCTCGACCAACTACCAGCGGTTTTTTGCGGATCTGGAGCTTTGATATTCAATTTGCTGATTGAAGCTCCGACTCGTAAAACGTCACCACCGGCTTCCTCAACCAGTGTGAGATCTGCCTTTTTCATGGCTTCAGTAAACTCTTCGATCAGCAGTTTCTTTCCCTGCTCGATCATCTTCGCAATATCCGAATCAGTGATCCGATCAAAGGTTCTTTGTGAGTTTACAGTCTGTTTCCAAAATCGCTGAAATGAGATTTCTGGCTCGTCTAGCATGATTTTGCTATATCCACTGAAATCAGCCTCAGGGTGCAGATAAACGTAGTCGGCAGATCCGTCTTTCTTAACACGCTCGAGACCTTCGTGGGAGATCTGAGGCATTTTTTTTGCTATCGCTGATGAAGTTCCAAGTAGAAGTACTATTGTGATTAGGCTGAATAGGCGAGTAACTTTTTGCGTGTTCATTTTTGTTTAGGGTTGTTGATTTATTGCTGCTGTTTCCAGGTTATTGAGCTGAAATTAAAGATTGAATACGGGACAATTGAACCTCTCCGTAGACGAGAACGATTTCGCGGTATTCTGGGGCGGGGCTTTCGAATGACAGATCGAACGATTTCGTCGTTATCACTGGGATGGTTGGATTGGTAGGTTTTTCGATTTCTAGAATGATTCGAAGTCCAGGAGGAAAAGCTCTGTCGAGTGGGCCGAGGCACCAATTCGTATGATAGCCTGGGGATGGAAAATCGATTTTACCTGTAAGTCTAAGTTGGCCGTTCTCGACCCATGCACTCCAATCGTGAGCGCGGAGTGCATCGTTCTGTTGAGTTGTCATCGCCGCGCTAATTTCCGGAGTCTGCTTGACTTCAGAATGATAGCAGCCAGTTGAAAGTACAGTTGCTATTATGGCGGAATGACCTGCGTATCGGCTGAAAATGTTTTTCTGCTCGGTTTTCATTGGCGATCAGCGTTTATTTCTGTTTTCCATAAATTTTTTTCTTGTAGCTAGACTATTGTACTCGAGCTATCTCTATAGCTCCACGAAAATTTTAATTATGAAAGCGTTGGCGAGATCGACGAAAAATGCAGAAACCAGGGGTAGAACGATGAACGCCAGTGGTGCCGGTCCATAGCGTTTCGCGACTGAGGACATATTGGCAATCGCTGTTGGCGTTGCTCCCAGTGAGAAACCAGCAAACCCTGCACTGAGTACCGCTGATGTGTAATTAGAGCCCACCATTCTGAATACAAGTAAGAAAATAAATGCTGCTGCTGCCATGCTTTGCATCACCAGAACAACTACGAGTGATATACCTAAGGAGGCTAGCGTCCATAGTTGCATGCTCATCAGAGACATGGCTAAGAAAAGTGAAAGCGAGTAATCTGAGATAACTGCGAGGGCATTCGTGCGAGCTGGCCATTTGAGCTTAGGTAGCAGATACGGGATTGTATTCGACATTACGATGCCAATTAATAGGCACGAAACGAAAAGCGGCAGTTTTAGGCCCACTGCAGCAATGCTTTTGTTGGCCATAAAGCCGATAATGATAGCGAGATGAACGATAAGCATGCTTCTCATCAGATTCACATGGTCTATACTGTCCGCCTCTTTTGTCTCAGTCTTCTCTTCTGGATATGGCAAGCCGACCATCGGACTGCTTTCCTCGTTGGAAACGAGCTTGTTTTTATCAATGAGGAATTTGGCGATGGGACCTCCTAGAAGAGCGGCAACGACGAGGCCTAAGGTTGCCATGGCAATTCCGGTTTCTTCAGCAGCTGCGAAACCGCTTAACTCTTCTATGGTTGGCCCCCAGGCGATTGCTGTTCCGTGTCCTCCTATTAGTGAGGCCGACCCCATTAGCACACCAAGTTCATTTGGTAGACCGAAAAGTTTGGCGCCCGCAAGTCCGACTGCGTTTTGCACGCAGATAAATGCAACCGTCAAAAACAGTAATATTCCCAAGAGCTTTCCTCCAGCTAGCAAATCTGAAAAACGGGCGTTGAGGCCAATGGTTGTAAAGAAATAAACCAACAAAACGTCGCGCAACGACAAATCAAATATTATTTCTAAGTTGAAAACTGAGTAGCATAACCAGGTGATTAACGCTGCGGCAAGACCGCCGGAAACAGGTTCCGGGATATTGTAGTTGCGCAGGAAAGCAATTTGTCTCGTTAGAAAAACGCCAAGGAAGAAGACGAAAAAACCAACCGTTGTTGAAAGAAATGCAGAAGATTCGAATGTGTTCATTTGTTGATCTTTTGACGGTAGCCGGCGTTGATCGATACCGCAACCGTACTAGATAACTTTAAGTGAAAAAGAAGAGCATGGTAAATTTCTGGCTACAATTCACACCTATGTTTTGCAGTGACTGCACGCCAGTATGCTTACCTGTTGATATTTTGAATGCAACCGAAAGGAGAACGATCCCAATCATCACTGCGTAAACAAGCATCCACTGAAAGCTCTTTGATACAAAATACCCCTGACTACCCAAAATATTCACAAAAGAATGTTGGACAAGGGGCGAACGTCTCCACCTATAAAAGGGGACGTTAGCAAAACAACTAATATCGATAAAAAAGGAAAAGACTCTTGTATTTGGAAAATAATATCATTCGACCGAATCGTCTTCAGTAATTGGAGTTCACTCTCGTTTTCTACGGATTTGCTTCCTTCTTCTTTTTCAGGATAGGTCCGGCGAAAAAAGAGACAGTAGACAGGTCCAGACACTTCAAGTTAGTTGACGACGTCGAATCGTTCCCACTGTTGGTCGCTAATGCTGATATCGGTTCTCGGGTCGTAGTTTGAATTGTCGGTTTGGAAGTGTACGCCTTGAGAATTCACCCAGTGGTTATTCGAACCGGCATCCACCTTATACAGCTCACCGGTGTTGGGGTTGCTAATGACTGAGTATTCTCCGATTGAGTTGACTGTATTTGCTTGGCCGGAACTGACCATGTTGTCTCGTTTCAAGTAGCCGGCGTGGCTTATATCGAGGATGTCGCTATTTATTTTCGCGATACTGGAGCTGCTTTCGCTGCGAGCTAAGATCGCGTTCATGCGACCGACGTGTTGGATGTGGCTCTGCCGCATTCGCTCGTCCCACATTTGCGTGTCTCTCATGATGTTGGCTAGGAGCTCCTTGTTGGCTTGGATCTGCCACTTGGGGTTGAAGTCCGTGTTGACCGATCCGTAAATAAAGTCGTTTTTAGCTTTTTCGTATTCAGAATTCGATGCGTAGAGTTCTCCTGCGCCAACGCTCCAGTTGATGAATTGTTCCTTAAGGAGAATGGTTTGAGTCAGCAAAGTGAAGGCTTGAGATCCATCGGTATTTTCCCATTCAGCGCCCATGGCGTCAAATTGTTTTCGACTGAGTCCTTGTGGCATGCCAGCGGCGAAGACTTCCAGTACGTCTACCATTTCCTGTAATGGATAGCTTTTGACGAGTTTGAAGCCGCGTTGCTGCATGTAAGGACTAAATTGCTGTTGCAAAAAGCGATCGAGCGGCACGAGTGGAGCGAGCTGGGCTCCGCCCATTTGCTGAGCGGATTGGCGGGCGAATGGATCGTCCGAGTATACGAATTGGGGAGAGCTGGTTTGGTAGACTTTCGTCCCGTTTGGTCCGGTGAGGTAGAGCTGATCGTTTGGGTTTTTATCGTAGAGCCATCCTTTGGGGAAGGGGGCGCTGAACTTGACCATTCCATTTTTGGGGTCGACGTAGTCGATGTAGTTGGACTGCCGTATTTTCGTTGGCTGTGCCGCGACTTTTCGGTTTTCGGGCTCAATGATGGTTCGGTGAACGCTTTCACTCGAGGGAGTCTCTTGATAGTTGGTGAAACCAAATTTCCCCGATCCAAATGCGGCGACGCCTAGATTCCCTTTCCCAATGCTGTTGTTTCCTATCGACGAGAGGGTTTTGCCATTGGCGAGGATTGTGAGTTGTTGGCCGTCTTCCTCGATCTTGATATGGATTGACTCGTTAGGCTTGGCATCGATTGAGCTCGATTGGGATAGTTGAAAGCCGTCGCCGTCTTTACGGTACATGTCTATGGAGCCATTGCTGCCCGCAACGATGAGGTAATAGGAACGAGTCGATTCTTGGAAGCCATAGAGTAGTCCCGCTCTGCTGTCAGGGTCCATGTGTTCGGTGAATACCTCGACTTCCGCGGTGCGTTTGCCGAGCGCGCTTTCGTTGGCGGCGGTGTAGAAGTAGCGGATATCGTTGGGATTGCCCGCTTGATTTTCTAACCAGTATATGCCGTCTACGGTGGAACCAGACCAACCCTCTACCGTACCCTTGAAGAGGAAATCAGTGAGTAGGCCCATTCCATTTGGCTTGGTATCACTGCTACCGCAGCCAGTAAGAAAACAAAGGACAAGAATTGGGAAGAGTAGGGAAAACGCCTTTTTGTTCTGAAGAAAGCGCGGGGAGAAGGGTGAGGGACTGGATGCTGATTTCATAATAGGGAATAGTAGCTGATGAGAATTACAGGTATTCTATGAATATTAATTTGTTTCTGGAATTATTTTTTTAAAAAATGGGAAAGTGTCTTTGGTCGCCTATGTAGATGAAAATGAATACGGGCATGCTGTTATTTCGCTCAGGGTTCTTCGCCGATGCGCCAGAGATCGAGGTTGAGGTGTGAGCCATCGAGGTTGGCGGTTAGGACATCGCGGATTGCGGCTGTCGTCGGCAGGGTGGCGAGAGCGATGACGGTAGGGGTGGCTGCTCTGGTTCCGTCTTGTAGGTTATAGGTGCGGGTGGCACGGCCGCGTTGACTGATCGAACGGTCAGCGGAGTCGAGGGCCCAGATGTCGACCTGGATATTCTCGAAGTCGTCGATGATTACGGTGACAGCGCTCTCTGCAGTGATCCGGTCGAGGGCAAAGTTTTTCACTCGGACCTGGTCTTCCGAGCCGACGATTCCTCCAGACTCTGGATACTCGGTCGAACCGCGGAGGTCGGGGGTGAAGAGTTTGCGGAAACCGTAATCGAAGAGTTTTTGTGAGTCCTCTGTTCGGTTGGTGTTGTTCGTCTGCAGGATGGCGATGGCGACTTCGCGACCAGCGCGCTCGGAGATACCTACGGCACTGGCGGTGGAGTAGGGAATACCTGATGGACGAGTCGGCACATCGAGGGCTTCGTCGCCGCTCCACCAAAAGCCTGTATTGCCGCCTTTCCACATCTGGCGACCTGGGTAGTTGCCGATTGTGTTAAACTTACTAAAGGGTCCATTGCACTTGGGGTCTCCCGTATTCCAGGTGCCGCAGAGGGCGTCGTGCGGGGGCTCCTCACCATAGCGTTCGATGCCTCCAAATTCGACAAATTGCGGGTGCTTCGATCCTTCGAGGAGTAATGTGATGAGATCCTGAGGCCGCGTCACCATACCGCCTGCAGGGTGGCCAAATACGGTGTCGTGCATTTCGAGTTCGGCGGCTTTGTCATTCATCATTATGATGAAACGGTCGGGGTCGCCTGTGACGACTTCGGCGATATGTTGAGCGATAGCGGTGGAGCTGCGGTTGCAGGATTCGTTCATCATGGCAGCGATCAGTAGGCGCAGGGGCATGATATCGCCAGGCTGGATGAAATAAATGGGATCGCCGTTGTCGTCTTTGATTTCGGAACCGAAAGCATTGTAGGTCAATAACCTGCTTCCCTTTGTTGTGCCGGCAAGTTCGCTGACACCGACCATGCGGGTGAGGGCGGTGTGGCCGTTTTCGAGGGCCTCGACGGTGAGCAGGAGAGTCATGCACTTCGTTACACTAGCGGCGTGGCGCTCCTCGAGATGTTCGTCCTTGCCGTAGAGTTTACCCCAGCCAGGACCGAGGGCACCTTCACGGGCTAGGTCGGAAACGCGGGCCCGCGATGGCTCGGGCAGGCGTACGAACCATTGTTCATCCTCTCCGTAGTTGAAAAGGTCCGACGCCGAGCCGGGAATAATCTGGATTGCTCCGCTGCCCAAGGTATCCTCCGCGTAATCCTTATCTGGGATACCGACGATGAGATCGTCCTGTCCATCGGCGCCGAAATCTCCGGTGATGAGGGTGGAGCCGAATTGGTCGTTGGGCTCGCGATCACCCTCGAGCGCGTAGCTGTTGCCTTCGGAATCGGTGCGCGACCGATTGAAGGTGACTTTGCGACTGCCTGAGTCGGTGAGTCCGTCGTTCGACCCGAGGATGGTGTAAACGAGACCGGTGTTTGAGGCGTCGTTTAGCTGCTCTTTGAAAGGGGTACCGACGACGAGATCTGCGAGACTGTCGCCGTTGAAATCACCCGTGGCGAGAGCGTGGCCGAAACGGTCGCCCGCACTCGCGACCTCACCGAGCGAGCCGCCGACTGGATTGAAGGTCTCTTGCGTGATGAGGAGGTTGTTGAAATCGCTGAGGCCAAAGTTGAAGAGACCGATGCCATAGAGTACGTTCACTGCTCCGCCATCGGCGACCGTGCCGATATCTTCGCCGGGCACGCCGATGGCGAGATCGTCGGTGCCGTCGCCATTGAAATCGCCTGCCGCGAGACTTTCGCCGAAATAGTCGTTCGTCTCGGTTGCTCCGCGAATGTCTTCGCCACCACTAAAGCCCGCTTGGGATACGAAAATATCCTGATCGAGGCTGTCGCTCGATCCGTAAAAGACATGTACGGCTCCCGCCCCTGGTTGGCTGCTGACCATCTCGCGGGAAATGCCCACGGCGAGGTCATCGAAGGAGTCGTTGTCAAAATCCCCCGTCGCCAGTGCCCGGCCAAAGCCATCACCCACCTCCGCGGAGTTCCAAGTGTTAGGCTGATCTTGGTGGATGTATTGGCGGTTGCCCGTTTGTAAGCGAGAAGAAGAGCCATGCAGGACCATGACGGCCCCGGCATTATCAACGTTGCCAACTGTTTCATTGAGGATGCCGATGGCGAGGTCATCGTGTCCATCGTTGTTGTAATCCCCAGCCGTGAGGGCCCAGCCAAAGTAGTCGAAAGACTCGGAGGAAAGGCCTCCAAATGTCTGGGTGAAGTTCCGAGCGTTATCGGAGGTCAGCCCAAAGGGCGTTCCGTAGAGCACAAGCACAGCACCCGCTGCGGTAACGCCACTGACTTCTTCGTAGGGCAGGCCGATGGCGAGATCGTCGTTGCCGTCGCCATTGAAATCGCCCGCCGCGAGGGACGTTCCAAATCGATCCCCCGCCTCGGAGCTCAGGGGGACGCCGTCGCTGGCCTGCGTCCAGACCTGTTCGTAGCCACGCCCGGTGAGACCATGGGAATCGCCATGGAGAATGAAAACCGCCCCAGTATTGTCAGTGTCTGACAAGTCGTAGCCGGGTGCCCCGATGGCGAGGTCGGGAAAGCCGTCGCCATTGAAGTCGCCTACCGCGAGGGCTTCACCAACCTGCTCGCCCGCACGAGCATTCTCGTCGAAGCCATTGCTAAGTCCGGGATTGGGCAGGAAAATTCCGTTCGTCTGTGGCAGCAAATCGACGCTGTCATCGCTCAGAAGAGAAAGCGCGTGGTCACCATCGTCGTCCGCCTGAAGATCCCAGACTTGCATCGAGAGGTCGCCCTCCGTGTCGCGGGTTGCTGTGAAATAGCCATTCGATGCCAGCCCGCCGATCGCGTTCGCCTGCTGAGGGAGCGTCTCCAGTCCACTGCCTCGAATGTCGGCAAAGTCGGAGTTTACACCCCCCGAGGTGAACGTGCCCGAAGAGCTGAGAAAAAACGAATAGTGAGCCTGATTGCCGCTAGCGTTGCGATAGGTGAGTTGAAATTGATCTCCACTCAGGTGGGCGATGCCCAGTCTGGCCGTGGCGGCATCGGTGGGAAGGCCGAGCCCACTTAGCTCTCCACTGTCGCCGAGCGCTGAGAGTTCGCCACTCGCCGCTTCGACGCGCCAGCTGATGACGCGCAGACTCGGAACAATTTTTCCCGTTGGAAGATAGATTAACGGCGTAACTACCTGGTGGGCGACGGTCTCACCCATAGCGCGCAAGGGGCGCTGGGTGAGGCAATAAGCGGTGGCATCGACACCGGCATTTGATCCGAATCCGACTGAGCGGTGGTGACGCAGGGTGCCTGCGTCATTCGCGGATCGACTGGAGAGCCAGAGATTGCCATCGACACGGAGGCGCCCGCTGACAAAGCGATGGGGGCTCGAAGCAGGATTCCCTTCTATCGGGAGGGTGACCAACTGGGGATCGAAGCCCTCGATTGGCGAGCTCGTCGTTATCTCCACCGGAACCCCCGCTTCAGAAACGCTCCAGGTGCTCAGCTGGTGCCAGCCACCTGTGCCCACCGCGGTGGCGAGAAGTGCCGGGGTAGTGGTACCGAACGGTTGCCGAATCCATGCGACATCGACCTCGCTGAGGTTGTCGGCCGTCCCGGTTGGGGCTGTTCCGGGTGTTTTGTCCGAGAGCCAGTCAAGGGCAGCGTCGAGGTCGGTGCGTCCTTCGCCTCCGCCAGTGTTGGGGTCCTTGTCCGAAGTCCCTATAGTGAGCTCATCCGCCGCTGAAAGCCCATCCTCATCTTCGTCAATATCCGCGACGAGAATGCGTTGAAAATGCTGATCAAGAGGCAATGAGAGTTTAGCTTCGAATTCCGTCGGCCCAGAAATTTGAGGTAGAAAGGGAAATCCGATATCTGTCCAATTCTCTTTGGCGGCAAGGGTGGACTCCTGTAGGCGATACGACTTGCCCGCTATCGCGTCGAAAGTCACTTGGGTGTGAAGTGAAGTCGGATCGATCAGGAGGATCTCAAAGTCGGTGACGGTGAACTGTGAAGTAGCGCTAAAGGGATCCGTTCCGGCAATCGCTTCATCGGCATCAGGCGTGCCGTCGCCATCGCTATCCTGATCCGGATTGATCGTCGGGAGTTTATAAAGGCCCTGCCACAAGTCACTGACTCCATCGCCGTCCCGATCTAGCAACTGCGCTTGCAACTCGGTAATCGAGAAAAACGAAAGTGTCGCAATCGTTAGGGTGAGAGGTTGAATACCACGCATTGGGAAAAAGAGTGAAGAGAGTAACAGGACGTAGTAACTGCCATAAGATGAACTGATTGTCGCGATAAAACGATCCGGGCATGCTCAAATAAGCTTATCTGTATCGTTGATGATGGGTGTGGGTAAATCTAGTAACCGAGGCGGACTCGATAATATATGGCGTTTTCTCCTTCTTCTAAGTTGGTGATTGTGGCGGTTTCCATTTCGTTGCCAGGGACCAGTTGGATTTCTTCCCAACTATTGGGGTCAAGGTCGCGCGAAACTTCGACGAGGTAGCTTCGGTCTGTCGCGCTCACCCACGATAAGGTTACGCTCTCCCCGTTGGCGGCTACGCCAAAGGATAAGATCTCGAATCGAGAACTGGCATCGAGGGGATTGGTGCCATAGACCAGTTCGTCGCCATCTTGCATGCCGTCGCCGTCTGTATCCGAATTTTCAGGATTGGTTCCGATTTCGCCTTCTTCTGAATCGGTAAGGCCATCTTCGTCTGTATCAATAACGCCGCGTTCTACGAAGACCACCGGTTCGCCGGGATCGTGGTCAAACTTAAGCGATGTAGTGAATACCAAGGATCCGAGTTCTTTCACGATAGCGAATTCTTGATTGGCTCCGCCAGGATTGAGAGTTACGCGGTCGCCTGCTTGGAAGTAGTCGCCGGATATTTCCTGATCTTCAAGCGAACTGATTTCAATGCGCGTGTCGCCTGCGGCGGCTCCCCCGACTACTGAAGCCATTGGAGCGAGGTCGATGCGATCGGGATCTCCAAAAGCGATCGCTTGAGGACCGGTGATTTCTTGCCATCCATCTTCTTCTGTCCAGACGCTCAGAGCACCTGTGTTGAAAAATGGATCTCCGCCACCGTTTACCTGAATGACAGGAGCGTCTATGCTGAAAATTGGCGGATCGTCTACTGCTAAAACCTGAGGCTTCGAAGAGAACGACTGTATTTGGGTTTCACTGTCATTTCGAATGATTTGAGTTAAGTAGCTGGGAAGGAAGTAGAGACGACGATTGAGGAATCGTTTGAATGTCTTTGTCCAGATGAGCGGAGAAAATCGGTTTTGGAAATTCCGTGGTATCGATAGGAGAGCAGCTGACCCATTGAAGAGGGGGAATTCTCCGCTGGCGTCGGCATGTCGAATTTCGACGAGGATCGGATTGCCGCTCTCATCGAGTTTGAAGAAGCCGTTGTCATCGCGCTTTGGAATTGTTTTTCGAGGGCCGAGAAGAGCGGCGTTTGGTCCTTGGGGCATGGTGGACATGTTGTCCACGAAGAACCCAGCTGTGGGGCGTTGCTCGCCGACTGGACTAACTGTTATGATCGGTTCGCCTCCTTCGGTGCAGCATCTTAAGAATTTCTCGCGAGCTTGCTGTAGGGAGAATGTGAAGCTCTCTCCGTGTTGCATGCCGACGGCTTCCGCGAGTTGTTTGTAAACGGCTATTTGCACATCTGGATCGGTGAGCAACATTCCTCCAGAATCTAGGATCGCGAGGAAATCAATGTCGCCGGTTACAGGGAGCGGCGGAGATCCGTTAGGACCGGTCATTTTAACTTCCCAAGCCCGTCGACTTGTTCCGGGAAATGCAGGATCGGGGACGCCTCCTTCGATTCGGTCGCGGGTGATTTTTCGGATTTCTTTGGCTCCTTTGTCTTCGATGACGTCGTGGACAAATTGCTTTTCGCCGGCAAAGTTCACATTGATGTTAACTTCGGGGATATCCGCTTCCAATACTTTGATTTGATCTTGGGCGGGTCCTTGCCATTCTTGGATACGGCGTTTGAGACGTTCCTTGGTTTCTGCGAAGAGGACTTCGCTTTCTTGGAGTCTTGGATTGTTTTGACGGAGTGTGCTCATGTATCCATCGATCCCTTCGGAGAGTTGTTTTCCAGAGAGATCCCCTAGTCCGGCCGGTGGTTCGACTATTTCAATGATGCCTGCTGCATCCTTGCGATATCCGAGGAAATCAATATCGATGTCATTGACGGTTTTAAAAGTTTCTAGGGCATGTGGTTTGGGGTGTGCCCTGGCGGGCGGCGTGAGGAGCTCTGCAGCTCTTGGGTGACGAGAACGGAAACCGAGCGTGATATTGTTATCGAATGCTATTTTTTGGAGATCTGCTAATTCTTTCTTGGATACGCCATAAATGCGAAGCAGCTGGGCGTCGGTGAGCTCGTCACCCGCAGCGAGGGCTTTGTACAGGTGTCGAGTATTCGGGTCTGCTTCTGCCGCTGCGATACGGTTTTCGATCGTATCAGACTTTCGTTTGATTTCTTGGCGAATTTTGATGGAGGCCAGGTCGCCATCGATGCCTTGCGTTGCCAGCTTCAGGCTTTTGCGTAGGTTAGAAATGGTTCGGAGAGCGATGAGGGGTTCCAGGGCCAAGTCGGGATTGGCTCCGAAGAAGTGGCCCACTTGTAGTTGGACTTCACGGACGTTACCATCCTCAACTGCTTTAAAGAATTTGCCGAGAGCACTGCCTGCTGCGATGGAGAATTGCTCGAAAGCCATCGGCGCATTGCTGGCTCCTTCGCCTGCCATGACGCCAATGTTTACCAAATTCTTGTATTGGTTGTAGGCATCCATGTAGAGGGCATCTTTAGCCTCCTGATCTCCCAGGAGAGCATCCCATCCATTTTTAAGGAGCCATGATTCATAAGTCATCAAACGATATCGAGCTTTGTTGCCTTCGACGACGATGTCTTTGGCCAATATGGACATCATCCAAACGCCTTCGATCGCTTCGGAGTAAATTCCGTTCGAAACGGCGCAGAGCCAAGTGGGGAACCCAAAGGAGAGACATTCTTGTAGAGGAACCGAAAGGTCGGAAGGGGGAGTGTTTCCTGAAATGAGGATGCGATACTCTTCTTGCCAACCGTCTTCCACGGCTGACTGTCCATCGGCATTGGTAACGACCCCGGTGTCAGGGTCAATAGTCCAGAGGCGTACGCCGTATCCAATCTTTCCGGTTGTTGCTCTTTCAAACTGAATTGTACGAAAAAAACTGTCGACTTGGATTTCACTGCCATCGCCTTCGGCGGGGATTTTGAATAATTTAGGTTCGATGGGGTTGCTTCCGGGCGGCGGCGGTGTTTTTGTTCCTTGAACCCCTGTTTCCTCCATGATGCCGCCGCCAACGTTTCCTTCTGGAAGTTGGTAAATCATTACAAGCAGGTCTTGGGCTTTACCTGCTTCTTCAGTGATATTCTTCAGGAAACCTACGGTGCGGGGTGTTTGTCCAGATAAGAAGGTCGTGCGGTTGTCGAAGGGTTTTATACCCCACTTGAGAAGCACTTCGTCAACGGTTTTGAATTCGGCTTCTTTGAAGCCTCTGATTGGGTTGCCTTCGAATCCGGCGAGGGAAAGGAGTTTTAATTCGAGGTGAGAGGGATTGGCTTTGAGAGAGTCGATATCAATGGTGCCGAGGTGCCATGTGAAAGTGACGGACTCGTCTGGCTGGAGGGTCTTTGGATTTGGCTTATTGGTTTCTGGGTCGATGCCGGCGGAGGTGCTGTAGGCGATTTCGACGAGGGGGACATTGGGTTGTTGAGGGTTGAGGCTTGTTATGAGTGAAAGGACTTTGTCGGCGCCGGGAACATCGAGGTTGTCTATGGGTTGGTCGCTCTTGTTTGTCAGTGTCGCCTTAATTTCGATACAGTCGGTCCAGTCGCTGTCTTCGGTGCGGTTGGCTTCATATTGTAGGCAGTCTGCTGTCTTTTTGGAATCTGCGGTGAGGTTTAGGACTGTATCCTTCGGGGTGATTAAGATGTCGGTGACGATGGGTTGCACGATGACGCTGGATGAGGCGACGAGAGATGTTTTTTCGCCTTGAGCGTCGACCACTTCGGCAGAGGTAAAGAGCTCTACGAATGCCCGTTTTTCGGCGAGCATTTGGATTTCAATCGTTTTGCTGCGGTCGTCTGGTGAAAGAATAAAAGGAGGAACATCGACTGTTTCGTCAACTAGGAGGACGCCTTCTCTGTCTGTGACGATGTAGGGGTTGTCGAGAGTGACGGTGATGGGCTCTTTCTTGTTGCTGCGAATGGAGATCGTCGCAGTGATGACGTCGGTGGGCTCGTAGTTGCCTTCGGGTACGCTAAGGGAGAAGGTGATTTCAGGTAATTCTATTTTCCAGCCTTGCAGATTAGCGGTGTTCCCTGTGCGGGTCCTGCCGACTATGACGCGACCGTCTTCGGAAATGGCATCCACGAAGGTGAGGTCGGCTCCGTTGAAATCGACGCCGTGATCGGTCTCGAGGAATTGCTTGAGGTCACGCATTCCAGTTTCTTCGGTCCAGATGAAGGCCTTGTCTGCTGAGCGGCCGACGACGATTTCTCCATCGCCGGAGACGTCTACTGCACTGCTTCTCGAGAAAGTGTTGGTGCCGGTCGTTCCTAGGTTGCCGAGTTCTTTTACGGTACCGTCTTTCCACAAAACGGCGTAGTGGGTCTGATTGGAGAATACGTAGGAGAGGCCGACTGTCACGGAGCCATCTGCGGAGGTGGCGGCGGGGAAACCGTGGTAGGCGGAGGCAGCGATTGGCCATATGGGGTCTACGAAGTCGGGCAGAGCGGTGGTGGCTCCGTTTTCCGAGCGGAAGGGACGAGCAACGGCGATTCCTATTCGGTCGCGGATATCTGAGGATGTCATGTAGCCGAAGGCGGTTTTTCCATCATTAGTGATGGCGTGGACAAATCGGCTATTGTTGATGTTGGTGATTGGGAGGTCGGGAAGGATTTGGACGTTTCCGTTTTCTAGTATTGCGGGTTGTTTGATGGGGAAGGCACCATTGACGCCACCGATGATCTTACCGTCGGCGGAGATGACTTTGTTTGCGAAATTGGTGGGACTAGTGGTGAGGGTTCCGTCTTTTAGGGCAGAGTTGCTATCTATGATGGTGGTGCCGTCTCCTGAGATGACTATGTAGCCGCCGCCATTGTTTATGGGCGCGTTCAGTTGGGGGAGTGCGGTTACGACCCCGTCTTTCCAGCTAGCGGATCCAAAGGGCGAAAATTGGCTGTACCCAACAAGAATGGTACCGTCTGCCGAGAGGTCCGATGCAGTGAAACCTTCAAGGAGTGTGAAGGATTGGCCTCGTATGGATGGGGCAAGAGTGGCTACGAGGTAGATACAGAAAGATAGGATGATGCGGAAAGAGAGCGACATTTATTCGATTGCTAAGGATGGAGGAAGAATCGGCGAATGGGAATTTTACAAATTTATGGTCTCAATGAGAGCCGACTTTTTAGGTGTAGTTTGGAGAGATGAGCCCCTTTGTTTGGTTGTTTAGAGCGGGGGATCGCAGAGTCTATCTAATGAAATTTGGATGTCTTTCTTTTATTGGTTTTCAGAACTGACTGATATACGGAAATATGTAGGATCAGGATCGATACATTGGATGAGCGTTTCCTTACCATCGATTATTTGGGACTCATCGGTGACGTCTACCCAATCGGAGAGATTAGAGCTTTTTTCTAGTATCCAATCTGAAAGTCCGGTTGACCAAGTGATCTCTGCTTTGGTGGGGTCCGAAGACGGATTTATTGCCAAGTCGATATCGGCTTCTGCACTTTCAATTTGTACTGGGACGATGCTGGTACTTATAGTGCCGTTCACTTGGAGATCGGTATCCCCACGTTGGCCATCTACGAAATGGAGGCGTATACGATCGTCGAGTATCTCGGCGCCTGTACTGCCATCGTAGGAGAATTCGTACCAATGGGCTTCAGGGTCGCTCAAAGTTGCGCCGAAATACCAAATTTCCGTAAGTGTGGAATTGATTGGTAGTAGAATATCAATGACCGTGGTATTTCCTGGGAAGTTGGCTATGCCGAAATCGATCATTCCAAGAGGGGCTGTGATATTGGAAAAAGCGATCCAGTCGGGTCCGTAGGGAGATACATCCACAAGGTTCGCGCTTAGGCTGTCTGTTACGATCGTTAAAAAATCACCCGTGTAAGTTGGGAAGGAAGTGACCCAATCTTGTTCGGAATCTAAGATGCCATCGCCGTTCCCGTCGCCGAATCCTTCCTCGGCGAGAACGGATACATCGGATGAGAGCTTAGCAAAAGTGGAGGTGGTCGAACTCGTAGAGGCGTTACCATTTGGAACCAAGTCTTCGACTTCATCGCTGAGGCCATCGGTATCGGTCGAAGTGGAACCTTCGACAATGGTAGCTCTGCTAAATTCCGAAGTGCTTCCATCTTCCGCGGTAGCGGTGGCATTCACGTAGTCCCCAGGTGTGGCGGAAGCGGCGATTTGGAGATCGAACTTAGATAACCCAGCAGGTCCGAGAACAACGGTACCTTGGCCAATTTGAATTCCGGATTGGTAGAAATCTAAAGTGTAGGTCGTATTTAGAAAATGTTGGGCGGTATCGAGAAAGCCTGACAGGGAAGTTCCCGAATTTGTAGATTGAACCACGTTGATTAGAGGGTAGTTTTGTTGATTGTTACCGCCGGTGTCTGGGTCTCTCTTATCGTTTCTGTCAGGATCCCGAAGTCCTCGTAATTTAGTATCGCCATAAGAGTTCCTTGATGCAGTGCCCCAAAGTTCGATACGAGTACGTGACCCTTCGTGACTATTGTAACGGAAGGTGTTTCCGACGCCTAAACCGCAGAGGATAGCGCCATATTGCGTATTGATAAATCGGTTGCCCAATTCGGCGGATTCTCCTCCGATAAGGTTGTTGTCGCCGTCGACGACGACTCCCCAACGAGCCTGTCTCACATCTTCAGTGCCCCCAAACGAGTTCTCTGTCATTGTATTTGCGAATCCTTGGATTGTTACGCCAGACTCTACACAATCTAGGAAAACGTTGTTCTTAGAAATGCTATTCTCCGATGCTTCTTTGTCGACAAAGACACCATCCAGCAGATCTCGAAAACGATTTCCTTGAACCTTGTTGTTTATAGCCCCGGGTCCGCCGATTGTGATGCCGCCCGCGCGTACAGGATCTCCATTGATGTCGATTGCTGTGCCTAATCCGTGTATTTGATTTCCTAAGGAAGGTGTTTCGCCTCCGATGAGATTATTCGCTGAGTCACTGATTCGAATGTTTCCGCCTGGTACGTTTCTTAAACTCGGTGATTCCGTTTCGGGGTCATATCCCAGATTGTTACTTTGAACGACTGTGTTGGTAGTGCCTGGACCAACCATTATTATTCCACCCCAGTTGTTTCCAGAAATCCTGTTTCTCGAAACGACATTTGAAGGGGCGTTCTCGATGACAATTCCGCCGGCGCTCCTCGTCCACCAAATTGGATCGAAAATAGTTGCTAATACAAAATCAAGGTCAGGTGGCCCATTTCCTAGGTTTCCTTCTAAACCGCCTGGAGAAGTCGCTGAATTCTCCGCGATTTCTACGTTTGTGAAAATGGAGGCATTACCGGCTGCGTTCGTCCCGATCTGGTTGTCTTCTATGATGTTTCCAAAAGCGTTACTCCCTTTCATGGCAACGCCGGCCCACCAATTTCCTGAGAGTAAACAATTTGAAACAGTGTTATCGGGTGTGTTATCAATAAATACTCCTGCCCCTTGTATCGAACGACTATTCGTCCCATCAACGTTCGTTCCGATAAAACAGAAGTCTATTGTGTTTCCTCCGAGCTCCCGAAGCACGATTCCATGAGATAGGTTTTGGCTGTTGAATTGGCCTCTATCTATGGGGTCCGCTCCACTGATGACGAGTCCTCGGATGAGGCAGTCTCCTCCAGTAATCGTCAAACCGGCATCGCCGCTAAATTGTAGCCATATTGGAGGAGTTGTCGAACTTGGGTCCTGGGTCATCCCATCAATTTCTACCAGATCTGTAATAACGGGTAGCTCGAAGACTTCGCCGAGGTTAACAGGTGATGGTCCTTCAATATCGAATTCGATGCGATCTAATCCTAGCTCTTCGTTAGCCGCCTCGATGGCCGCTCGAAGCGAGATTTGCTCGCCGGGCTCATTTAGATCGACATCAATGACGCCGTCATTCGGGTCCGCATCTGCATCATCTCCAACAACGTTAACTACGATAGCCTCTCGAGGGGTAATATCTAATTCCAGTAACCACGGTTCGATGTTTTCGCCATCGAGGTCTCCCCAACCGGCGATGAATCTACCGTCGGTGGAAATCGCGGTCGCTTGTTCTGGGCTCCAGTATTCAAAATCCCATTCTATTCCCGCGTTAATGGCTGCTTCGACAATCGTTATGATACCGTTTTCTTCCGTCCAGATAAACGCGAAGTAGTCATTCACAGCTGGAGCGCTTGCGCTGTAGACTATATTTATATATCCAACCACGACCGATCCATCTCCCGATACGGCTAAAGCATACATATCCACCCGGTGAAAGTCCTCTGTTCCCTCGATCAAAGGGAAAATGATTTCCGTATCTTCTGTCCAAACGGCGGCCTTTGCGGTTGTGTCGCCAGGGAGTCCTGGATACTTCACTCCCACGAATGTACTGCGATCTGCTGATACTGCATTGACTCTAAAGTTAGTGAAGTCTCCCACCTCCCTCCATTTGCCGTTTGCCAGTTGGATCGCCGACATCTCGTCATTGAGTTCAATGACGGACCCATCGACTGAAGGAGTGACTTCGACTACGTCACCATTTTCGTCTTTATCAATCAATTCCCACTTGACTGGTTCGATCGGTAAAAAAAGACCTTCATCATTCGTTAGACGTTGTTCTCCCAAGATCGTGCGACCGTTGGGTGAAATATAGTTGGCGCTGAAAAGTGGGAGGTCGGTGAATTCTCCGTCTTTCCACTTCCAGGCGTTATCAGGGTACGACACTGATCCATTGAATTGGCGAAAATTCCCAACAACAGTTCCTTCGTCACTGATGCCGAGGGCTAGAGTGTCCCAAATACCACCGTCGAACGGAGGAATTCCATTCGTGTGCCCCAGCCACTTAAAGGATTGGGCGGATGCCCGTTGGCAAGCGAAGAAGGCCGCAACACTTAATATGAGTAGTAAGGTGAATCTCATAATTGATTGGATGATGGTTACAGCTTTAAGCATAAGGCTTTCAGAAAATTGAAAGATTTTGAGCTCGCTGGCTCGGCTTGAAAGTAGATGCGGGAGTTGTCCCCTTCATCTCATATTAATGGTGTTCAGTTGGAGAGCTGATACTGTTGGAGTGTAGGCCGATTGAATAAGAAAATTAAAGGCACTTACAAGTGGCTGTTCAAGTGCTCTTTGGCGATCTGGCTCTTTTTGCGTGATCCCTTTAGGGGATTCTTGCATGAACTGATCTTGGATAAGAGTGTAAGGCATTAGTTTTTCGAAGGAGAGCCCTATGGCTTCTGGCAAGGAAGGTTTTCGAGCTCGTCCTTTTTGAAGAGCAAACGTTTCGGTCGACCGTCCTCTACCTTGGTGCCCTCGTTTGTAAACATCGTGGAGGTGTCACCAGGTCCCTCCGTTTTTGCTTCGGGGCGCTGCTGTTTTAACGCGTTTACCCAAACCTTTTCAGGGCCTTTACTATCGGTTCGACTTCTTTGAAATCTCTGAAGTGAGGCTTCCTATTCTGTTTGGTGAATAGGTGAGGCTTTCTGCCAATTCCGATGAGGGGAATTTCCAATTCGTGACTGGCCTTAATATCCCAAGAGGCATCGCCAAAATAAACGCAGTCGGAAAGCGGATACGAAGCGCGTTTAGCAGCTAGCGGGATAATGTCTTTTCGTTTAGGCGTATCGCTGGAAGGCGTCTCTTGATAGTTGGTGAAACCAAATTTGCCCGATCCAAATGCGGCGATGCCTAGCTGCCCTTTGCCGATACTGTTGTTTCCTATCGACGAGAGTGTTTTGCCATTGGCAAGGATTGTGAGTTGTTGTCCGTCTTCTTTGATTTGAATACGAATGGGTTTGTTTGGTTTGGCACCGACGGAGCTTGATTGAGAGAGTTGAAAGCCGTCGTTATCTTTAAGATACATGTCAATGGACCCATTGCAGCCAGCTACTATGAGGTAATAGGAACGAGTCGATTCCTGAAAGCCATAAAGTAGGCCAGCTCTGCTTTCTGGGTCCATGTGTTCGGTAAATATCTCGACCTCCGCAGTACGCTTGCCGAAAGCGCTCTTGTTGGCGGCTGTGTAGAAGTAGCGAATGTCGTTGGGGTCGCTTGCTTGATTTTCTAGCCAGTAAACGTTATCGACGGTGGAACCTGACCACCCATCGACGGCTCCCTCGAAGAGAAAGTCACTGAGAGGCCCCATGCCACTTGGCTGGGAATCGCGGCTGCCACAGCCGCTTAGAAAACAAAGGGCAAGAATTGCGAAGAAGAACAAGGGAATGCAGGTTTGTTTCATATCGGATGATTGGTTGTCAGTTGGAGGGCTGATGGCTTGAGAGAGAGGGGGCATTAATAACCTACGGCAGGTGGAAATTAAAAGTGTTTACAAGTGGATAATCAAGAATCCTTTGATTGTCTTTGATCTTTTTATTAGGAGCCGTTAGGGGATTCTTGCGTGATAAGAGTCAGGGGAAAAGTGTAACTCACTAGTTTATTCACGGAGATCCCTAGGGTTGCCAATGAGGGAATATCTTGCTGATCGCCAACACTCGCTAGGCTTCGTCCGGGAGGTTTGACGGGTGGCGGGTATCGCTTGTAGGTGGCAGTCCTATTTTTTGATCTTGTGCTCGCTTGAAAGGCGCGCGGCTATGCGACCAGATCCCTCTGCTTTGCTCGGCGGCGAGTTATTGGGTGGGCACATTCGAGATATTGTTTTGTTTGCCTAGGGTCTTCAATCTATCGTTTCTTGCTGGCATTGCTAAACGGACAAAAAACGCTCGGAGTTTTATCCGAGCGCTTTTACTACTATCGTATCTGAGAAATGCTTAAGAAAACATGTGTATCATATATATGAATATGATTAAAGCTGCAAGAGGACCTGCGATGCTTATCGTTGTGCGTCTTATATTATCCATAAAGTCTTACTTTGGGGTTGGGGAACGGATGCTACGAAACAATTTGATACTTCGTTCTGACTCTGTTGGTTTGATAGCGAGGAGTTTAAAGTTATCTGGTCCTGCTATAAGAAGTTGAGACTTAGGTCCATCGTCTAACAAGTATTGGCCTCTCACGGCTCTGAGTCCTAATTGCAAGGTCTTTAGGTTACTGTGTACTGTTAAAATATCTTCATTCCATTCGACGACTTCTGGCTCTAGAATTTCTTCATGTACGATTCCGTTCGTTTCCAATGTGATAACTAGAGAGGTATTGAGTTGGCTCGCTTTAGTGAAGAAGTTGACTAGGAAATGGGGGCTTAGTTTAATCTTAGCTGCATGAGAAGGAATGATGGGGAATTCAGTAGACATCTCAGCGAGTGGCGATGGTGAGTCGCCCTTTGCTGAGCACTCTAAAATGGCTTTGCCCCAATCTATCGCTTCAATATCGTTTGGACAGCAAATTTGCATGACTTCTAATGCGTATTGATTGAATACGGACACTCTTCCAGGGGAATTGCAGCAGTTGCAGCGAGCCACCTTACCTTTTATCAGATGGTCGATGCTTGGCTTGAACGAAAGAGTTGAGTTTTGGCTAACATATTCGCTGTCTTTATCATTCCATGCAAAACTGAGGGGGGGAGTTTGTACGACTAGTTTTCCATAGGTGTGACGAGTCTGCAAATAATAATTGTCGAAGCGTTTCATAACTTCGAATACATGTGCCCAATTGCGAGGTGAGATTTGAACATATCCCTCCGCATCTGTTAAGAGTGCAATGGAATTCTCATGCCGGTTGCAGTTGGAAAGGGTGGGCTTGGAAAAAAATCTATTCATCAAAGGGGTATCTATGCGGAGTCCTTCTCGCTTTGAATTTGAGCTGTAATGCGAGCTTGAGGACAAAAGCAAGCAACGCGACATGCCAAGCTCCACACAGCGTCGTAGGCGACTGCGAGTTCTACTGGAACGAAAATGTCTATCCGTGTCTCGGTGTTAGTCTTATCCGCTTGAGATTTCAAAATATTTATCGGCAACGATAGTTTAATATCGATGGCGCACCGTTGGGTGATGCGTTCCAAGTCGTATAGCTGTACCTCGTCTTTGGCGACGATTTCGCATGAGATGGATGCATCAGTTTGAATCATGGTTGGATAGTAACGTTTTTAGGGGCGTGCCTCTACCCCGAGACGGATAGATGCTGCTCTGAGAGGGATTTTTGAAACGCCCAATTGTTTAGAGAGGTGTGAATAGATTTTAAGCTGGCACGAAAAAGCCGCAATCACCCTGAATGGTGTTGCGGCTTGAGAATGTTGTTTTATGGAGAAGCGGACTGCTATACCAACTCGGTGCAAATTAATTTTCTCAGTCCTTTGGCACTTGTGACCATTCGCTCGAGGGATTGGTTGACTTCTTTCCATCCGCGAGTTTTGAGTCCACAGTCTGGATTGACCCAAAGGTTTTCAGCGGGGAGCACTTGAAGCGCCTTCCGCATTAGGCGATCCATTTCTTCTACCTCTGGAATGCGAGGAGAGTGGATATCGTAGACTCCTGGACCAATTTCGGCAGTGTATTTGAAATTCACAAATGCTTCTAAAAGTTCCATATTCGATCGCGAGGTTTCGATTGTGATGACATCAGCATCCAAAGCGGCAATAGATTGAATAATGTCATTGAATTCCGAATAGCACATGTGGGTGTGAATTTGGGTCTCGTCACGTACGCCGCATGCAGATAGGCGAAAAGCCTCCACAGCCCAGTCAAGGTAGGTTTGCCAGTCGCTACGCCGTAGGGGGAGTCCTTCACGAATCGCAGGCTCATCGATCTGTATTATGCCAATCCCTGCAGCTTCTAAGTCGTGCACTTCGTTGCGAATCGCTAGAGCTATTTGTTTGGCGGTATCTTTTCGTGGTTGATCGTCGCGCACGAAACTCCATTGCAGTATCGTGACTGGGCCGGTGAGCATCCCCTTCATCGGGCGATTGGTTAGGCTTTGGGCGAAGATTGACCATTCAACTGTCATTGGTTTGGGCCGACTGACGTCTCCGAAAATTACGGGCGGTTTCACGCAGCGGCTACCATAACTTTGTACCCAACCATTTTCGGTGAAGGTAAATCCAGAAAGCTGCTCGCCAAAATACTCAACCATGTCATTACGCTCAAACTCTCCATGGACAAGGACATCTATATCGATTTTCTCCTGAAATTCGATACATTCGCGTGTCTTCTCTTTCAAGAATGTTTGATAGGTGGCGTTATCGATTAGGCCGTTTTTCCATTTGGAACGGGCTGCCCGAATTTCTTTCGTTTGTGGAAAGCTACCTATTGTCGTGGTTGGAAAAGGAGGGAGTTTTAGTTTGTTCCTCTGGGCTTCCTGACGTTTCGAGAATGGATTTTTTCGCTTAGAGTCCGATTTTGTAACAGACTTTGCTTTCATCTTAGCCACTTTGTTGTGTATTCGTGTACTCTTACGTCTGCTATCGAGCGCTTTCTGGTTTTCAATAAAGGCGGCGTTTTGCGGGTTCCTGTCTAAGGCTAAACTTGCCAATTGTGACAGTTCTATGAGCTTTTGATCAGCGAATGCGAGCCAGCCTTTTAGTTCTGAGTCTATCTTTGTCTCTGTGTCTAGGCTAACAGGGCTATGCAGGAGAGAGCAAGAAGGTGAGAGAGCCAGTGTTGTTTTACCACGTATCGCGATTGCTTTTTGGATAGTTTCGAGAGAATCTTTGTAGTTATTTTTCCATATGTTGCGTCCATCAATTATGCCCAAGGAAAGTAGACGTTCGGGAGGCAATTCCTTTGCTACCACTTCTATTTCTTCTTCTCCTCGTACTCCGTCTATATGCAGGCCGTCGCAATCTAGCTGGCACGCAAGTGGGAGATTCTCGTGTAAAGGGCCGAAATAGGTATTCAACAATAACTTGGAACTAGAGGAAATTACTTTAAGGCGTGAGAAACTACTGCGTAAAAGAGATCGTTGCTTGTCGTTTAAGTCGAGAGACAAAATTGGCTCATCAATTTGTATCCATTTAGCCCCAGCTTTAGAGAGTTTTTCGATTAGCTTTTCATAAATAGGTAGAAGACGGTCAAATAACTGAAAGCGGTCGAAGCTCGAATTTTCTTTATCTTGTACTTTACCGAGAGTGAGGTAGCTGACTGGTCCAATGATCACGGGAACAGTGAGTATACCCAGTTCTTTTGCTTCGATGAATTCGTCTACTACTTTGTTGCTTGCATAGCTAAATTGAGTGTTTGCTTGGAACTCTGGGGTTATATAGTGGTAGTTGGTGTCAAACCACTTTGTCATTTCGGATGCAAAGCTTTGGTGTTTACATCCTTTATCACAGGATTTTTCTAGGCTCTTTTCATTTTCTTTGCCACGAGCAATCAGGAAATAGGTATCCAAGTCTACATTGCTTTTGTCCCATATAAAGCGAGGGGGGAGGTTCCCAAGGACACAAGACATATCTAGAGTTTGATCATAAAAGCTAAAATCATTTGATGGGATTAAATCGATACCCGCCGCTTGTTGTTTGAGCCAGTTTTTCTTCCTTAATCCTTGCCCAACTTGTTCTAGCTCTTTTAAGGAAATTTTCTTTTTCCAATACGCTTCGGTGGCTTTTTTGAGTTCGCGATTTGCCCCGATACGAGGGTAGCCTAAGTTGTGTGTAACAATATTTGTGTTATCCATTGCTTGATTGTACATCATTATTATGTATTCTCAAAATCGATTGTTTTTATCATGATCATGCGCAGAATGCATGATTGAAAATAGACATTAAGTTCTCGTTTTAAAACCAAATGCTTGAAATTCGCCACTTTCGCCTTCTTATTCAGCTTGCCGATGCCGGTAACCTTGCTCGAGCAGGCAGAGAATTACACCTTTCCCAACCTGCTGTTTCTCGGCAGATGGCGGATATAGAAGAATATGCAGGGGGGGCTATTTTCGAACGTAAGAGCAAGCCTATCCGGTTTACACCGCTAGGGTTTCGTCTTATGGAAACGGCATACAATGTGATAAGCGAATTAAGGCGCAGTGAGCGAGACCTTGCTCGTCTCCGAGAGGGAAATGCGGGGCAGCTGCGAATTGCTATCGAATGTCACTCTTGTTTTGATTGGTTGATGCCGAGCATGGATGCTTTTCGTGTAGATTGGCCTGAAGTAGAGATGGACCTTGTAGGGGGCTTTCATGAAGATCCGGTTGATCTTATTGATCTTGATAAAGCAGATTTAGTAATTGTCTCTCACGCGAAGCCTAGGAAGGGAATTATTTATCATCCACTTTTTAGATACGAAACGCAGGCATTGCTTCCACATGGACACGTACTTCTAAGCAAGAATTATTTGACAGCTCAAAATTTCAAAGATGAGACACTGATAACCTATCCTATTGATTGCGAGCGATTAGACATTTTGCGTGAAATACTGGGGCCGGCTGGTATTGTTCCTAAACGACGAACGGCAGAGTTGACTGCAGCTATTATGCAATTGGTTGCGAGCGGGCGAGGGATTGCTGCTATGGCAACGTGGGCGGTACAACCGTATCTGGATAAAGGGTACGTTGCCCATCGACCGATTCGTCGGACGGGGCTTTTTTCAAATCTCTACATGGCCACTGATAAATCACGTGGCCAGCTAGCGTATTTAGAGTCGTTTCTAGAGCTCAACCGTAAGACGTGCTTTAATACGCTCAAGGGAATAGAGAGAGTAAAGTAACTCAATTAGACCTTGAGGGCGGAAGGAGTTTTGCGTCGGCGTCTTTTCCACCATATAAGTGTGCCGGATATGCTCAAGGCTGCGGGGGAAAGGCCGGCAATGCACCAGAGGACCTTAGTCAACAGTCCGCCAAAATTTCCAAAATGCAAGGGCTCGAATGCATCTACAATTTGTGCCCAAAGTCCCGCGTTTCTCAGGTCTAAGGAGTAGGTGACCTCACCGCTATCTGCAGGAACCCAAATATGGCTGCCGTATAGGCTGCGAAAAACTCCCGCTCCTTCGTGTTGACCATAGAGGTAAAAAATCGGCTCTTCTTTGGTTGGGAAGTAGATGTAATTCAATGAGTAGCCAGGTATCGTTTCCTCAGCGATAGAGTGAAGCTTTCCAATTTGTTCGCGATAGGGTGAATATTCAAACTCTATGGCGTGGTGTTCTTCCTCGCCGGCGTGCTCGATCAACTCGTGGGCGAGATGGGCTATATTCCAATAGGCTCCGGTCAAGCCGAGTAGGAAATTAACAGGAACGGTTCCGATTCCGATAGCTTTGTGAAGGTCGGAACAAAAGATGCGGGCGCTTTTCCCCCATCGAAGGCGAAATAGATTTTTGAAGAAGGGGCGATGCAAGTAGATTCCCGTAAAACTGAGGAATAGAAATCCTAGAGCGAAGATTCCCACAATGCCCATGCCTATATGGTCTGCAAAAAAGGTGTAGTGAAGATCTATGAACCAGCCGTATAGAGTTTCGTTTGTTGGGACTGGCTGTTCGGATACGTTCCCATTGTACGGGTCGACGTAAAGTAGATGCCATTCGTCGTCACCGCGTTTCATGACATAAGCGCTGTCCCGGTTGGAAGGGTCGTGGTTGAAAAGCCATCCTCGTATCCAAAAATCGGGAAATCTATTTTCTACAATTTCGGTGAGTTGAGATAGTGGCAGGCGATCTTCTTTTGATGAATAGTTATCATTTAAAGTGCTCTGTGGATATAACGTATTGGTGATTTCTTGATGAAATACGAGAATACTGCCGGTTAGGCCTATTACAAGGAGGGCTAGTCCACAGATAAGACCGGTCCAAGAGTGAAGTTTCCAGAGTTGTTTGTGCATGGGAATTATTCGGAAAAGGAAAAATCCCCCAGTATCGAAACACTGGGGGATTGATTGGATTTCTGAGTGATTTAATTAGAATTTGTATTTTAGCGAGAAGACCACGTTTCTGGGTTCGCCGTAATTAGCGTAGTCTAAATTTGCTAAGTAGATCTCATCGAAAGCGTTCTTCGCGCTGAGAGTCGCTGTGAAGTGCTCATTGATACGATAATTGACGTGGAAATTAGCAAGTAGGAAACTACCTTGCGTAACGGGATTCCAAGATGACCCTGTGAGCTCACTTTGCCATGTTAGACCAGCTCCAAAGGCAAAATCATTCCACTCATAATGAGTCGAGAGCTGCACAAGGTGATCGGGGAGGTTTGTGTAGATAGCATCGTTGTCGTGGCGAGACGTATCGTTAAACGTGTATCCAAAAATAATAGATAAGTCTTCATTTATTTCACCTGTTAGTTGAAGTTCAATTCCTTCGCTTTTGGTACCATCAACGCCTATGAAGGGCTGGAATTCTCCAATGGGTAGCCCATCCGCTATAGCTAAATTGTCTTGCTTCGTTTCGAAAATTGCTGCAGTGAGCGTGGTTCGACCTTCAGCGAAACTCGCCTTAACACCGAATTCAAAGTTCGATCCATCAACGGGGTCTAGGATGCTCCCTCCTATCGTGGTGGCGCTTTGTGGCTGAAAGATGGAGGTGTAACTGCCGTAAAGAGTAGTGTTTTCGTTTATGTCAAAGGTGAAGCCAACGTAAGGCGTGATTTCACTATCTACTTCATAATCTGCAGCTGTTCCGTATCTCAATTGCTCAGTTTCCCAGTTTGATAGGCGCGCGCCCAGTATTGTTGAAAAGGAGTCTGAAAGTTTTATCCGAGTTGATGTGTAAAGCCCAGTATGAGTAGTGGAAATAAAATCGTTTGTGCCAGCGGGAATTGGGTCAAATTCCGGAGCGTTTCCATCCCATTCGTAGATGTTGGGAATTATGTGAGTCCAGAAATTTGCATCATTAGGGGATACTAGGTCGTAATCGGAATGACTAAAGCCAACAACTAGGTCGTGATCACGATCGAAAAGAGAGTACTTGCCATTGAGGTAAATATCAATGCTTTGACGTTCGTCATCGGTATCCCAGTACGAGCCGATGATGCCCAGGCCACTTCCATCTGATTTGTTGAGCCCGGGCGCTCCAGTGCCACCCCAGGTGTCTGCATAGACACTTTTGCTTACTTCGTCGCCATCGGTGAGATTGAAAGCCGCTTTTAACTGCCAATTTTCACCAAATGCTTGCTCCAAATTAACGAACGCTGTTCTGCTTTCTCGCTGCCAGCTAGCCCAATTTGTGGCGAAGTTTGTAGTGTGCGGTAGGTCAGCCGGGGATCCGTCTTCGGCGAAAAGAGGAATGCTGCCCCATACGGATGCGGTTGGATTGTTGTCTTGGAGTTGGTATCCAAAAGTAATCGTCGTGTTCTCCGTTAAATCGCCTGCGAATGAAGCGAGGAAAGCAAACTGTTCGTTGTGGTAGCGATCATGGAAACCATCCCGATCTGTATAGGCTGCGACTATGCGACTTCTGAATTTACCATCTTTAGTAAGAGGCACATTGAGATCGGTTTCAGTTCGATAGTGGTTCCATGAACCTACGGATTGGCGAATAGAAGCATCAAAGTAGGTCTTGGGTTGCTTTCGATGGAAATTGATAGTGCCGGATGGTTTGCCTGCTCCACTCAATAGGCCATTCGCGCCGCGGACAATTTCTACGCTTTCATACAGAGCAGCATCGTAATCTTGGTTGGTCTCTTGGCTGTAGGTCGGAATTCCATCGACCTGTATGTCGGTTATTTGGAACCCACGGGAGAAGAATAGTGGGCGCTGTGTATCGTAGAGAGAGACGTTAACGCCTGTGACGTTGCGCATTATATCGCTCAAGTTGAACATATTCTCCGCTTCAAAGCGTGACGAATCGATTGTGCTGACGGATTGTGGCGTTTCACGTAGAGATAATGGGAGACGAGTCGCTGCTCCAATTGTATCGTATTGTTCACCGAATACGGTGAATTCCTCGAGGTCCACGGTTTGATTGGTTTCACCACTTAAGGGCGAAGTGTCGTTTATCGATTCTTGCCCTATGGATAGGGAGGATAGAGCAAGCGCTGAAACTGTAAATCCAGCGATCGATTTGCTTAAGCTATTCATAACGTAGTAGTTTGTAATTCGTTTTGTCTCTCGTTGGGCGCCTCGTTCTGATGTATAGGACGCCAAAGGTGAACATAGGAGATACGAATGCCAGATTCCACCCTGAGACGGATTTGCTGCGCTCCGAGAAGGATTATTTTACTGCCTGCTTGCCGCTAAGCGGCTTGGTGTCGCTCAGCTACATTGCTAAACGGGGCTTGTTTGTTTTACGACGGTTGGGAGTGATTCGAGGACTTTGTCGATCCACTCATCATAGGTGTCTTCGAAGTCGAAGTCGGCTTCCACGCGTTCTAGAAATGGTTGAGCATGGCAGCGTAGTAATTCCTTATCTAGACAACGGGCAAATTCGTTAAAGTCGGGGTAGCTACTGTCGCCGAGTCCTAATATGGAATAATTGAGGGATTCCATATTATCGCTGCAGTTTTCTAATTTGGCGTAGAAGTCTTCTGCATCTTCTGGTGGCTCGCCGTCTCCCCAGGTGCTGACGATAAAGAGTGCGGTGGCGTTTTCTTTAATGCAACTTGGCGAGACATCGGAAAGGTCCAGGAGTTTGGGCGCGTATCCAGCAGCCTGAACGCGTTTTTCTGCGTTTTTAGCGAGATCCTCAGCGTTGCCTGTCATTGTAGCATAGTAGATGTGGATGATTTTTTCACTCATGTGATTCGTTTGGTTGTTCTTTGATTAATGAATTGTGTAAACAATTGCCTAGTACGAGGAATTGTTCTCTTCGTTAGAGTTCGGGCTCGTTATCAAATATTTGTTTATCGTTTCTCGAGCGTGTTTGGCTAACGATTCGGTCGGTATTTCTTCCCCAGAATCGAGTTTGCCTGCGTATTCAAAATGTAGTTCATATTGTCTGCGTCCGTCTACTTTGCTCTCAAGTGAGAAGTGTTTGTGTTTGTTAAAGATATCTCGCCAGGCGGCTCTCACTTCGGACCAGTAAGGTTCTGTTTTTTTCCAGTAATCATCTGCTTTTTCAAGGCTTGGGTCGGTAATCAGTTCGTATCGATTTAGCCCAATTTCGTGACCACGGAAACTTGTTTCGTTCTCTTCTCCATTGGCAGAGCGTTTCCAATTGTTTTGCATGTGGACCCATCCTGTAGGGGTAATTGTTATGCGGTGAGATCCCACGAGAGAGCCGTAGTCATCACGTATGCTGTATTCGCGGCGAGGAAGAGGGCGAGCGTGCTCTTCGCTTTGCCAAAACGACCGATTGCCTTGGTGATTCCAGTGTCCGACGACTTCGTAACGAGGTGAATCGTCTACTTGCCAAACGGTTTGAGTCCAGGATTTTACGATGGACGCGGGCGATCGTTTTTCATGCTTCCAGGACATGTTTCCTTGGAAAGTGTGCAAATCGGTGTCCTGATAAGTCCAGTCTTGTCGCCAATGCTTCATGACGAATGGACCTTGTGTGGATCCGTCGTCCTTTTGGAAATACATTACAAGGGTGTGTTGTAGGCTTATAAACTCTCCGCGATCTTCTAGCACACGTACTTGTTCGGTGCTCCATGAGTGGTAGGGCCGGGTGGGTTCGAATTCGGGGCTCAGGCCGAGCGTTTCAAGGAAATTGAAACTCGCTTTGTAACTCCCTGCCATAGAGAGGATGGCCGCCCGGTCTTTCTCGAAACTACTCGAAGCGTTGGCGATGGATTCGAGTGGTAAGCTGCGTGTAAGAGCGAGTTCTACTGGTGTGCCCTTGCTCGAGCCTCCTCGCGGCTTTGCAAGATTTTCTGGAAGATTGCCCCAACCAAATACGTATTGCTGAGTGGCTTGCTCTTTTGGGGCGCCTTTTGCGTCGGGTGCAGGTTGACTCGTCGATTCCGTAGTCTTGCATCCGCTAAGGATCGATAGAGCTACTATGGCTAGTAATTTTAGGAATATGGCCTTCATGTGTCTTTTGTTATAAATGGGAATAAGGAAGTCTATCGGCCTAAGAATATTCTGTATCCTTCTGGTGGATAAACAAATGCTTGAATGTTTAGCCCTAAGTCGATGAATGTTTCGTAGAGCTCAATAGGGTCGTGATCGCATAAGGCCCAAAACGAATTGTGAATTTTTGTCTGCGAGGCACGCTCTGCTACTTTGGTTTTAGCAGTTTCAACGTCGAGACTTCTCAGGTCGAGTGCGTTAGCGATAGTGTGGTCCATGGTGTTGTATGTGAATCAACTGTTTCTGGGACCTGTCATATTAGCGGGTTGGACCCATTGATCAAATTGTTCTTCGGCCAAGAGCTTTAGCTTCAAAGCAGCTTGCTTAAGGGTCGTGTTTTCAGAATGAGCCTTTTTGGCGATCTTTGCGGCGTTGTCGTATCCTATATGCGGATTCAATGCGGTTACTAGCATTAGAGAATTGTTTAAATGTTCGCTGATGCGGTTGTGGTTGGGCTCAATGCCAATGACGCAATGGTGAGTGAAGGCGTGGCATGCATCGCCTAGAAGGTTTGCCGATTGAAGAAAGGCATTGGCCATAACCGGCTTGTAGACATTGAGCTGGAAATGCCCGTTGGCCCCGGCGAAGGTGATGGTTGTGTCGTTCCCGATGACCTGAGCGCATACCATTGTAATGGCTTCAACTTGAGTCGGGTTGACTTTGCCTGGCATAATCGACGAGCCTGGCTCATTGGCAGGTAGACTGATTTCTCCGATTCCTGACCGTGGGCCTGATGCGATTACGCGGATGTCGTGGGCAATTTTAGAGAGACTTACGGCAATTTGTTTGAGTGCTCCGTGAGATTCTACGATTGCGTCATGCGCGGATAAGGCTTCAAATTTGTTCGGTGCGGTTACAAAGGGAAAACCGGTGATGTCAGCAATCGATTCAGCGACAGACTCCGCATAGCCGTTTGGAGCGTTGAGACCTGTTCCGACTGCTGTGCCTCCTAGGGCGAGCTCAGTGAGGTGAGGCAAGGTGTTTTTAATCGCTTGCAATCCGTGCTCTAATTGCGAGACGTATCCAGAAAACTCTTGTCCGAGAGTTAGAGGCGTTGCGTCCATCCAGTGAGTGCGGCCAATTTTTACGATGTCATTCATCTCCTCAGCTTTTTTCGCGAGTGCGTCTTTGAGGGCTTCGATCTTGGGCAGGGTGTGTCTGACAAGCTTCTCATAGGCTGCTATGTGCATCGCGGTCGGAAAGGTGTCGTTGGACGACTGTGATTTGTTTACATCGTCGTTGGGGTGTATTGAGCGGTCGCCAACTCCAAGAGCCTTGCCTTCTATTGTATGGCAGCGATTGGCGATTACTTCGTTGCAATTCATGTTAGATTGGGTACCGGAGCCGGTTTGCCAAACGACTAGGGGAAAATGTTCGTCGAGATCGCCGACGATAATCTCGTCACACGCACGGCTTATGAGATCTGCTTTTTCTTTGGCGAGAACTCCTAGAGAGCAGTTTGTTATTGCTGCCGCTTTCTTGAGGACTCCGAAGGCACGAATGATCTCTATCGGCATCGATGCCGCTGGCCCAATGGGGAAGTTAATTATGGATCGCTGGGTTTGAGCTCCCCAATATTTATCTGTAGGGACGTTCACTTCGCCCATAGTATCTTTTTCAATTCGGTAATCCATTTTAAGTGACGAAACTGTACTGGATTTTCGCATCGAATCTCCACTCCGAGAAGGAGGATTGTGACCCCGAAACGGATTTAGTTACTTATTTTGAGAAAATGGAACTTTTTTCTATTCTGAAAAAGAGCGACGTATGTCGTTGAATTAGGATGACTTTTCAGGTGCTCCCAAACGGATTTAATATGCTCTCATACGGATTTTGTACGATATGATTTGGGTTGGGCATGGATTATGGTAATGTAATATTAGCTGTAATTTAAAATGGGATACTGAAAATTTGGAGGCGCGTGGTTCTCTCAAAAATCCACGAGTGAGTATAATCTGAGGATTGAAATTCTGTAGCGCAGTAGTTCGGGTTATCCGTTTCGGAGTGATGATTATCCGTCTCGGAGTGGATGTTACGTTTTTTTTATATACTATGATTCCATTAAACAGAGATCAGGAAATCTAAAATAGATAATGTATTAGTGTGAGTAATACTGATTTTAGTGGCCTTGGTTTCTCTATGTCATCACTAACTATGAAAGATAAAAAATCCCTAGGAGTAGTTTTATTCGGAACTTTGGCAGTATTTGCTACAAGCCACCTAATTGGCGAGGAACTGGAAGAAATTGTTGAATTCGAGCGTGTCACAATTATCGGGCAAGATATCGCAAGAGATGCTGAAATCGATACGTATTCTGCGGAAGACTTAGAGGAATTCCAGATACAAGATATCGAGGATTTGGTTCGTTCGGTTCCGGGCGTTTCAGTTTCCAGAGGGGATGATCGTTGGGGCTCTAGTGGCTTTAATATAAGAGGTTTAGACGAAGACCGCGTTGCCATAAATGTTGACGGTATTCCTCAGGGAGAGACCCTCAAGTACGAAGGTGGTCAGGCGTATGGATACTTTAAAGGTTCTCGCAATGGTGTAGATATCGAAGCGTTGAAGTCAGTTGAAATAGTCAAAGGGGCAGATTCGATTCTCTCGGGAAGTGGAGCGTTGGCAGGAGCTGTGAATTACACTACTAAAGATCCAAGTGACTTCTTGGAACTCAGTGGTGGCGATACGTATTTCGGCCTGAAAGCTAGCTTCAATGGAGCAAATGACGAATTAATGGGCTCATTGAGCTTTGCCAATCGTGTAGGTGGTTTGGAGACTCTTGTTATTTATACTCATCGTGAGGGTAGTGAATACAAGAATTACGATATGGATGGAGCTGATATCGCAGGTGAAGACCGCGAAATCCCAGACCCGCAAGATACGGAAACCGATAGTTTGTTGGTTAAGCTAGATTACTCAGTCGATGAGAACCAGACTTTAGGTGTCGTTTTTTCCTTGTATGGTTTGAACCCAGTTACTGATGCCCAGTCATTCAATGGAGGTTGGTATTCAAATCGAATCGGAGACGATTATCGCGAAACTAATCGTATTGGTTTGACTTACGACTTGCAGCTGGAAGGAGGCGTCTTTGACTCCATGGAGGCTTCGTATAATAGGCAGACATCGGACTTCGAAGCGAATACGCTTCAGCATGTTGAATATTATTTCGGTGAGTTTTTTAATGCAAATGAAGATCGTCGCGATGTTCGTTCGTTAAACCAAGAACTGGATCAATTAGCTGTGGATTTTACCAAAGAATTTGGCACAGATAGAATCTTCCACAAACTTGTTTATGGTGTGGAGTATTTAGACAAAGGAATTGAGAACAGCCAAGTTAGATATAGTAATGAAGCTCCAGATTATGCTGGATATGTGAGAAATGTTAACTCTGCTTTAATTCCAAGTTCTGAGTCGAGAACACACACTATCTATGGACTGGATACAGTGGATTTTGGTGAAAATACACGATTGAGAATTGGTGCAAGGCTTGATGATGTGAATTACGATTCGACAGCAGACGAGAACTACGAGGATGACACCGGAACGCTTGGGGAAACATCATTCTCGTCATTTACTTGGACTGTTGGACTGGAGCAGGATTTGACTGAAAATCTAACTGCGGCAATAGGAATATCAACTGGATTCCGAGCGCCAACAATTGAGGAAATGTATCAAGTGGATGGTGATTTCGATGATTGGGATACGATTGCGAATCCGAATCTTGAAGGCGAAAAATCAAGGAATTTCGATATTTCAATTAAAGGAGAGTACGAGCTTGGAAGCTTTAGATTAGCGTATTTTAACAGTAATTACGAAGATTTCATAGCTTACGAAGAAATCGATAGCGGGAGTCCATTCTATGTAGAGAATCCGAATTATGTTCAGGATCCGAACGATGAAAACAGTCCTGCGAATGACGAATACTATATTCCTATCAATATTGATGGTGCGGAAATTGAAGGCGTTGAGTTCAGTGGAGATCTCGACTTGAGCAAAGTGTTTGGAATATCTAAAGGTTATCGAGCGAGTTTACACGCAGCTTATACCTATGGTGATGAAGACAATGGAGACCCTGTTTTCACTATCCAGCCATTTAGCATGTCCTTTGGGCTTAGTTATTTGCAGCCAGAAAATGTTTGGGGAGCCAGTCTTATGACGACTTATACAGAAGCAAAAAATAAGGATGATGCTTATCGAACTGGATTCGATGATGATGAGAATGTAGTTAGAATTTACCCTTCGATATTCACCGATGAGTATGCGGCAGAAGCTGATAAACTGGGTTCAACTTTATTGGATCTAACCTTCTTCTACAACGTAACTGATGATTTGAAACTCACCGCAGGCGTGTATAATTTGACTGATGAAGAGTACTATACTTGGGATGGTATACGGTTTTTAGATCAAGGGGATTTTCGTCCTGGTATTGGCGCATCACCTACGGGAATTTTGCGCTATACTGATCCAGGTCGTTATGTGAAGTTCAGTGCGAGTTACAGTTTTTAGTTAATTTCGTCTATAAGGTCTATTCATAAGATCGAGGACGGGCCTTACGGGAGGTCCGTCCTCTTGAATTGTTAAGTGTTTCTATGAGTAAGTGTACATTTGGACTATTGAGGGTTGTGGTTATCGTATCTTTGATTGCGGCACACGTTTTGGAGGCTGAGGAGCATCGCTTCCACCGGGATCATATTTTGGGTACTTCCTATGACCTAACAGTTGTTGTGGACGACCCCGATATTGCCCAAGCAACGGAGGCAGCTGTGATACAGGAAATTGAGCGGTTGACTGCTATTTTGAATTTGTATGATTCCGAATCGGAAATATCCCGACTTAATAGGGCAGATGCTATGATTGTATCCGAGGATCTGTTTGCTGTCCTTAAAATCAGCGAGCACTGGCGAAAAGTAACACGTAATGTGTTTAGCGCTCGAATAGGAGGCTTGCTCGATGTTTGGAAACGAGCTCGTAAGGAAGGAAAATTGCCAGATCGTCCATCGTTGCGTGTACAGGCTGATGAAATTCGTTCGGCTAAGTTAGTTTTGAATGAAGATAGTCGAGAGGTCACTCGTCCTAAGGAAATTACTTTTGCGACTGATGCGGTGGCTAAGGGGTACATTATCGACAAGGCGTTTGAAGTTGCTGAGAGTGTCGCCGCTGACGCATCTGGAATTTTGCTTGATATTGGAGGTGATATTCGGGTTTTGGGTGCTGCGGCAGGCGGAGATCCTTGGACTCTGGGTGTATCCACTCCTGAGATTCAGAATGATAGTGCGGCACCTGTTCAGGCGGTTGCTTTGAGTGTGGGCGCTATGGCAACAAGTGGACATACTGCACGTTCATTTGAAATCAATGAGAAGAAGTATTCTCATATTATTGATACAAAGTCTGGTTGGCCGGCCCCCCGGATGCATTCGGCGACGGTAGTGTCTAAGAACGCAACTACGGCTGATCTACTGGCGACGGCTTTCACTGCTATGAATGCGACGACTGCGATAAATTTGGCGGAAGATTTGCCTGATGTGGAGTGTTTGATACTCGACGTTGATGGTCGCCGTTATTCGAGCCCAGGTTGGGCGGATTATTCGAAACCTCTTCCTGGCAAGAAGACTAGGGACGCTTCTCTTTGGCCGGATGGTTTCAGTTTAATTTTGGACTACGAAATTCCAAAAAAGAAAGTATCCAAATATCGAGCTCCGTATTTGTCAATTTGGGTAACGGATGCGGATCGAAATCTAGTTAAGACGTTAATTATGCTCGGTGATGAGACGCGTTGGATGGAAGAGAACTACGTGTGGTGGCGTCGCTACGCACGAAAAGAGTCGAGCCTAGTGGATGCGATGAGCCAAGCGTCTCGTAAGCCAGGTCGATATCAACTGATTTGGGATGGCTACGATGATTTTGGAAATCCGATCTCTCAGGGTGAGTATACGCTTAACATCGAAGCCAGCCGAGAGCATGGCGAACACACGTTGGCCAAAATCGAGCTACTTATTGGTGGTAAGAAACAGCGGATTCGTCGGAAAGCGGATGGAGAGCTTGGCCCAATCCGAATAGAGTATTCGAAAACGGAGGATAGGGAGAATTAAGTCTAATGGATAGTGAACTGACAGTAGGAAACCAATTTGAAGCGTCTACGGTGGAGACTCCGTCTCGTCGCCGAGGGGAGGCGACGAGTACGCGACGTAAGCCGCGTAGTAAGGTAAAGCCAAGGATTCATAAATACTCTCGTGCCCTTCATGCGTATGTGTCTGCGTTCGCTTTTATTATTCTGATGTTTTTTGCAGCGAGTGGCTTATTGCTGAACCATCCTGAATGGTTTGTTTCAAACGAGAAGACGGAAGTGCCGGAAAGGGTAGCTGAAATTTCCCTAGAAGTCTTGGATAAAGCGGAAAATACAAATAATCCAGAAGTGGCTTTAGCTAATCTAGTACAAGAACGCTTGCCCTTGAGAGGGGTTTTTCAGAGTGCGGAAATTTTTCCAGGGGAGGAGGCCTTTTTACGCTTTAGCGGAGTGAAGGGTAGCAGTGATGTTATAATAAATTTGGAAACGGGAGGGGTTGAATACGAGGTGGAGACATTTGGTCTTACTCAGATTATTCATAATCTGCACCGAGGAAAGGACTCTGGTACTGTATGGAAGGGGCTCATCGATGTATCGGCTATACTGATATTGGCTCTGTCTCTCTTTGGATTTTGCTTAATGTTTTTTGTGAAGCAGCGGTTGGCGAAGAACTTACTTCTACTGGGGTTAAGTTTAGTGGCGCTTAGCGTCGTGTACGTCGGGTTTGTCTCATGACTTTGTAAATAAATTTGTAACCTTGTAACTCTACTATGAATAAAATGAATAAATTAGTATCCGTAATCCTGGGGCTTGTGTCTTTGGGTGCGGCCTCGGTGATGGCTCACACGCCCTACGTATTGCCCAATGCGTTTTCAACTTCTAAGGGGAAGCAGGTCACGGCTGTCGCTTCCTTTACAGAAAAGTACTTTGTGCCAGATTTTAAAATTGAGTCCGACGATTTCCATTTGATTTTGCCAGATGGGACTGAAGCCGATTACAAAAATGTGGGTGTGTTTGCTCAGTTGACAATCCTTGAGAGTGATTTGGAAACTGAAGGAACGTATCGACTGTCAACCGGAGATCGTCTTGGTCGTAAGTTCAAGATGATGAAATTGGAAGATGGTTGGGATTATGTGCGCCGTGGAATGGGAGAGCATAGCCCAGAAACTGAAGTTCCTGAAGGCGTTCAAGTTGAAGAGTTTCAATCGCAAACGGTGGCGGTAGCCTATGTGAGCAAAGGTGCTCCAACGCAAGAGGCTTTAGAGCAAAAGGGAACAGGCTTAGAAATTGTACCTTTAACTCACCCAAGTGAGATATACCTAGATGATGGGTTTGAGTTTCAACTGACCTTTAACGGTGAAGCGGTGGGTAAGCATGAAGTGAAAGTATATCGAGAAGGTGGATCGTATGAAGATCCAGAATACGAGAAGATTGCAACTACAAACAAAAAGGGCAAGGTATTATTGTCTTTTGATGAACCAGGTGTGTATTTGTTAATGACGCGCCACCAAGATCTGGCTCCAGAAGGATCGGAAACACCTTACCGAAGTTACACGATTTCGTTGACGTTCGAGGTGCAGCGCTAATTAGGAATTTTATAATAGGCAGAATATGAATATGAAAAAGTATAATAATATCTTAAGACTTGTAGTTGGATTCCTCGTGCTAGGATCTTCCATTTTGGTGCATGCGGACCATCACGATGAAAAGAAGGAAAAGTCTAGTGGTACTCCTCAGGCTCATTCTAAGGAAGGCTTTATGATGAAGTACGACAGCGACGGAGACGGAGTTGTAAGTGAGGCCGAGTTTTTGGAGGCCCGCGAGATTAGTCACAAAGAAAAAGATTTGGATGGCGATGGCATTGTAACAGAAGCCGAATACGTTGCGGAGTGGGAAACTCGTTTGGACAAGGAGCTCGCGGAGCGTCGTGAAGCGTCAGTCAAACAGGCTTACGTTCGTTATGGAGTGCTGGACAAGGACAAGAACCAGAACATGACGGTTGAGGAATTTCATGTATCAGGAAATCGAACTTTCAAGCACTATGATACTGATGGTGATGGTATTGTGACTGAGGACGATACAAAACCAGAAAACCGGTTTGGGGATTTGGCGCAAAACGAATCTAAGAAAGATAAAAAATCTAAGAAGAAAAAGAAGAAAAAGAAGAAGGCAAAGAAGAACAAAGAATCTTAAAACGTACACGCGGAAGTTTTAGTAGTGCTTCCGCATTTTTTAGTTTGTTTCGTTTGGCATGCGGCGAGGTTCTTTACAGAGGGCCAGCCGCGTGTTTTTTTGTGAGCGAAGAGAATAGGTTTTAGTGTATACTCGAATGACCAGCTAATAACCTTTGTTGTTGATAAGTGCATAGGTCATTTCTGAGAGAGAATCTGAAAAATTCATAATTATTGCAATGGTGGCGACATAAGGGGCTTTCGCTTTAATGGAGGCCAAGCATTGTAAGTGGTTCTAGGGCTGTGTTTTGATTCTGATGTTGCGGTACTCGACTTGGCCACGATCGCCTTCGAGTCCGATTGGACCGGAGTCGGGGAGCTCGAAGGCATCTATTAGGACTTCACCATTGCAGGTGCAGTGGGCGGTGTTTTCTTTAACAGTTATTACGATTTCATTCCACTCTTGCGGTTTGTAATTTTTGAGATCTTTCCATGGGCCTGCTAAGTGGTAGTCGCGGCATTGGAGCTGAGGACCCCGAATGAAGATTCCGCTGTCTGCCTGGGGTGTTGCTCTAAATTCGAGCTTGAGTATGAAGTCTTGGTCGAATTCTTCTTGGGTCCATATTCGTTGGATCTTTCGGATTTCGCTGGGGGTGCTTACAGTGAGTTTTCCATGCTTGGCGAGGTAACGTCCATCTGGTGTTTGAGATAGGCCGTCGAAATTAGCTCGTTCTTTTACTATTGGCCAGGCGGCGGCTCCTTGAGGACCTTTTTCTTTCCACCGTGCACTGGAGACGATATCTGACTCTGGCGAAGGGAGGTAGCACCATCCATCCAAGCTTTTACCATCAAAGAGAGGCTTGTATCCGTCTTCTAGTGCAAAGGCGTCTTGGGTTTCCATAAAACCATGGGTCGCGAAAATAGGGCGTAGGGCTGCGGCCCATTTAGCGTACCCTATTTCGTTGGGATGGAGGAGGTCTGGGAATTCGGAGGGTTTGGCATCACCGCTTTCGTTGGCGAAGAGATCGTATGTATCCATGTAGATGATTTGCGGATCACCTTTCGCTAACTGCATGTAGAGCGAGTTAAGGGTATTGATTTTTTCGACAGGTCTCTTTTTTTCGATGGAGCTTGGGAATACTTCACAAAGGATGACGGGTATGTTGGGGGTCGATCTTTTAATTGAATCGAGCAGGATTTGCATATTTCGTGCGATTGCCTCGGGAGGAATGCCGATGCCTAGATCGTTGGTGCCGATCAGTAAGACAATCGCTGTGGGGGCTAAGTCGAGAACATCTTCTTGTATCCGAATAATGAGGCCACGTGTGGTGTCGCCACTAATACCACGGTTAGCCACTTTCATTTCCGGGAAAGCTGCCCATAGCGCGTTACCCCAGCCTTGAGTAATGGAATCGCCAAGGAAAACAACAGCACCGTGATCTCTTGTCTTTAAAGAGTCGAATTTGGTTCGTTGCGACTTCCACATTTCCTTAAACCAGTCTGATTGGCGGATCTCACCTTCGCCTGGATATCCGGCTGCCGATTCAGGGAGTTCGAAGGATTTTTCTTCGGCGGATAGGAGACAAGCGGCGGCGAAGGCGCTGCAAAGGGCAAATGTTTTGAAAAGAGGTTTCATGTAATCTGATAGGGGTGTATGTTTTTTGTGTTGTTTTCTTCCGCACATAGTAAGTGTTTTGAGCGATCTGAGTGTGGAAGTTCCTTAATGTTACGATTTCCAGTGGAATCCAATTCTCGGTTACAGACTATTTAGTTTTGCGATTAGGTAAGCGGTGCGGTCGGAGTGTTGGAAGTGGGGGCTGCCGGGGTAGTTGAGCTGGCAGCTAATTCCAGCTGAGTCACATTTCTCTTTGAGCTTAACGCTAAAATTTGTCGTGTGAGTTGGATCTTCTTGCTCTTGTCCGATACCTGGAACTCGTTTGTTGAGAATGTAGACTGGAGGATCGTCTGGACTCACGTGTTCGATGGGAGAGAACTCTTTGACCCAAGGTAGAATTGATTCTCTGTCGGCGAGGAATTGAGCGAAGTTTTCTTTTCCGAAGGCGTGTCCTCCGTAGTGGCTATTTGGAGTCCATTCTTTCATTTGAGCGGGGTCAAGAGTGGTTTGAGGGCCGCCAACGGCCGCACAGTAAAGGCGGGTAGATTCGCGAGATATGGGATCTTCGCTTGTTGGGTCGGCGAGGTCGTCGTGGTAGAGTAGCCAGAGGCTGGTACAGCCTCCTGCGGAGCCTCCAGCTGCAGCGATTCGCTCTTTGTTGATATTCCATTCTGTGGCTTTGCTACGGACGAATTGTAGTGCGCGGGCAGCATCATGAAGTGGGGCTTTGACTGGAGGTGTTACATCCTGTGCGTGATGCTTGATCAATCGATAGTTGCAAGCGACGACTGATATGCCTGCGTCGAGGAGCGCGGATACATCGGCAAAGCGATTGACGCGTTCTTTGGAGCCGCCATTCCATCCTCCACCGTGGAATACTATTACGAGTGGTGTAGGCTTATCGGAGTTGGCTTTCCAAAAATCTAAGACGTGACGCTCGTGGGCTCCGTAGGGAATTTCCGATTGAGTGGGTGTGGGAACGGAGGCGTCGTAACTTTCTGGCTCGGTTTTGGGCTCTGCACAGTGTGCGGTCGCAGTTACTAAGGTGAGGATTAGGGTGAGGGTAAATTTCACGGGATCTGAGATCATTTGATCCCGAGAGTGATTTAATATTGGGACTTTTAAAGGAAATTTATTGAGATGACAGTATTGGTTAGTTCCGTCTGAGACGGAAATAGAGAGTGCGAGGGTGATCGGCTGTGCTTATTGGAAAAGAGTAGAGGGAGAGGTTGCCCCAAGTGTTGTCTTGCTGGTCGAGCTGGGGCGTAGGCGGGCCGATTGAGACGATAGACGGAGCACTGGGGTTGTCGATTTGACTGAGGCCTGGTTCGGACCAGTCTAGGAGGTCGGTGCTGTATTCGAATAGTTCATTGGCTGGAAGAATGAGGGATGTGTCGCGGAGGCGTATTACAATATTGGCGAATTGATTTGTTGCTGAAGAGATTGTCATTACAGGCGGGCTGTTGACGTCGAAGATCTCGGGATTCCCACCGAAGATAAATTCCTGGTAGTTGCTTAGGAGGTCACCGTCTATGTTTTCATTGGGTTCGCGCAGATTTGGGATTGTGATGCTTGCTTGGATACCGTTGGCCCAATGGTAGTAGTCATTCCAGTGCGTGATGGCGCTGGAGGATTTTACTGTGCCTTGGTTTACGGGTTCTGATGCGAGTTGGATGGAAATGGGCCCTTGAGTATCGGGGGTGATCTCGAGTTGATAGGAGGCGGCGCTGCCGGACAGGTCGGCTGTCTTAGAATTGCTTATAGTGAAGTCGTCTATGCTTAGCCCGGTGACCGCTTCAGAAAATTCGATGTCTACGAGAATGGGAGTTGCGGAGGTGGCCCAAGGGGCGAAGAGGCTGGCAGTGGTTTCTTGTGGGGTGCTACTAATAGGTGAGCCGAGTTGTGTGCCATCGTTGAGTAGGAGACTGTCTCCCTGGAGGTCGAATTCATTGGTGTTGGGGCCGCCGTTCCATCGATCGGCGAGGACTTTGAAGTCTCCGGATTGGTAGCCTGTGGCGATTCCGTTTGTTGTGGTGTCGGTGCCAGCAAGCATGGTGGCTGTGTTGGTTGTGAAATCCACCTTGGCTACGAGTATGTCGCTAGGCATGGGAGTAAAGGAAGCGTAGGCAACGTTGGTGTCGTATTGCCAGGTGGTTCCGTTATGCCGTACGGCGATGAAGTGATCGGCGTTATACATGTGCGGCGTAGTGGCAGCGAATCGGGTGTGGACCGATTCCTTGGTATACATGATGTAACCGCTGCCAGTTGCCTCTTCTTGGCCAGCAACTCCTCGATTGTAGGGGGTGATTGAGGGATTTGTATGGACGAGGTAGTCTACCTGTAGTGAATTACTAGGGATGTTGGGTCCAGCAGTAGCGGTGACCGAGTTTGCTGGAAGTCGAATGATGACTGTGCCTTCGGCAGAGAGGGTTGGAGCGACCTCGATGGTGTAGGCAGAGCCCGAGCCAGTGAGATTGGAAGCGGTGCCGTTGGTGACGTCGAAATCGCTTAGTTCTAGCCCGGTGACTGAAGTGGTGAAGGCGACGTTGACTGTGAATGGGCCGTTGGTAGTGGGACTGGCGGTAAGGCGAGGGTTGACCATCGACCCGGTGAAGTCGCTCTCGCGTTGGGCGAGGAAGATGGCGTGCATCTCGTCGAGCTTTGCTGTATTGGTGGTAGCGAGGTTGTTGGATTCTCTGGGATCGGAGGCGAGGTTGAAGAGTTGCCAGTCGGTGGAGCTAGTGGGGACACTGCCGTAGTGGACGATTTTCCAATCGCCTTGTCGGACAGCCCATCGGTTTGAATTGCTATTCCAGAGCCAATACATGACACGGGTGCCGAGGGTGCCGTTTCCGAATACGAGTGGTGAGAGGTCGTTGCCGTCCCACATTGGGTTCTTTGCTGGTTGATAATCGGTGAGTGCGGCGAGAGTGGGGAGCCAGTCAATTATGTGTACCGGTTCGGTGATTGTGCGAGGGGTGATTTTTTCGGGCCAGTTGATAAAGCCCGGAACGTGGATACCCCCTTCGTAAACGTCAGTTTTGGAACCCCGTAAGTTGTCGGATTGATTGAAGTCTGTTAGGTTAAGGTCGTCTGGGTAGGCGTTGCCGCTCCAGTTTACCTGGGGGCCGTTGTCGGAGGAAAAGAGAATTATGGTATTTTGGCGTTGGCCGGTTTCTTCGAGGGTGGCGACGATTTTTCCGATGGCGTCGTCAAGGTGATAGAGGGTGGCAAGGTAGAGGCGCCTTTCGGGGTCGGTTTCCGCTTGAATCTTTCCAAGGGGGTCGTGAAACCAGGGGATGTTGTCTTCGTTGAGCCAGCGAGTGTTGTCTGCGGGGTCGAGCTGGGTGGGTGTGTCGACGAAAGGGCCGCGTTCATCAAGTGGTGTGTGGGGGGGCGTGGAAGGGGAGATAGAGGAAGAAGGGTGTGTGGCGCTGTTTTTGGATGAAGCGGATGGCTTCGCGGGTAGTGAGATCAGTTACGTGGGTGCCGTTTTCGTATCCGGGGATTATCTGGTGGTCACGGTGCCAGTTGATTTCCCAGGTGTTGCCGGGGCGGTAGCGGTGGTCGTACATGCCGATAGCTCCGGTGCTGGAGCCGTGGGCGGAATCGAAACCGTGGTGAAGCGGGCCTGATTCTGGCGCGGAGCCGAGGTGCCACTTGCCGGACATGAAGGTGTCGTAGCCGAGCTCGTCTAGCATGCTACTCATGGTGAGGGTCTCGTGGGGGAAAGCTTGCGCGTTGTTGGCTTGTTGGGCTTGTTGTCCCCAGCGTGAGGGGTAGCGACCGGTCAGCAGGGAAACGCGAGTGGGGGTACATTGAGACATTGCGTAGTGTTGGGAGAGAAGAGCTCCACTGCTGGCAAGGGTGTCTAGGTTTGGGGTGTAGACTTTATCGTTGTTGTAACCGATGTCTGCCCAGCCTTGGTCGTCGGCTATGATTACGACGATGTTTGGAAGTTGTTTGGCGTTAGCAATTATTCCACTGAAAAGCAGTGCGAATAGTATGAGGTTTCTTAAATGGGTAATAATGACTTTGGGGTTGTTTACCTACTATTAAGAAAGTAGGTATCGGTGCTAGCTGTGAGGATTAGGTTTTAGCTTTTTTGTATTAAGGTGAGTGATGATAGCAAAGTTATCATTTAGCAATTTATCGGACAATGGTTTTCTTAGGAAAACTGGGCTAATTGATTAATTGGGAGAGTGTTTACAAATTTTAGTTGGCGTCCTTCAAATTGCAGAATTTCCGAATGTCTTCGACGATTAAATACACGGCGGGAGCCAGGAGTAGGACGATGACGGTGGCGAAGAGGATGCCGAAGCCGAGGGATATTGCCATGGGAATAAGGAAACGGGCTTGGGCGGAGGTTTCGAAGATCATGGGTAGTAGTCCGAAGAAGGTTGTGAGCGAGGTGAGTAATATCGGTCGGAAGCGGCGGGCTCCGGCTCGACAAATCGCTTCGAATGGATCCATCCCTTGATCGTTCCGGTAGGCGTTCGCGGCTAGGATGAGCACGAGTGAGTCGTTCACAACGACGCCGGATAAGGCTACGATGCCGAGAAAGCTGATGATGCTTAGATCGAAGCCGAGTAACAGGTGTCCTGCCAATGCCCCTACAATGCCGAAGGGGATTGTTACCATAATGATGACCGGCTGTATATAGCTTTTGAAAGGAATGGCGAGTAGGGCGTAAATCAGGAGTAGAGTGATGGCGAAGCCACGCGCGAGACTGCTTAGGGAGTCGGCTTGCTTTCTTTGCTCGCCTTCGAGGTTGACGATTAGACTGGGGTAGCGCGCTTGAAGCTTAGGAATGATTTCGTCTTTTAGGATGGATACGACGTCATTGGCATTGGTCTCTGAACCGTCTTTGATCGAGGCGCTGACACGGATGACACGGCGCCCGTTGTTGCGCTGAATAGTCGTGTAAGAATGATCGCGGATTATTTCGGCTGCTTCGATGAGAGGGATTTCTCCACCGTTTGGTGCGACGAGTATCATATTTTCGATACTTTGCAGACGGCTACGGTCTTCATGAGGGAGGCGGACGAGAACGCGAACTTCGTTGCGTCCGCGTTGTTGTCGGAGAGCGACCGCGCCAAAGAACGAGTCCCGGATATAATTGGCTAGATAGCGGGAATCGATGCCGAGGCTTTGCCCTTGGGGGGTTATTTTAAAGCTAAGTTGCGGTTTGCCGAGAGCGACTCCGTCGTTGATTTCGCCGAGTCCTTCAAAGTTGCGGAGCTCTTTTGCGAGGTCGTTGGCGGCGCCTTCGAGAGAGGCTTTGGATGGGTGAGATAGATCTATTTCGATATCGGGTCCGCCGAAGCCAGAGAGCTCGGAGGTGAGGGAGATGGTTTCGGAGCCTGCTATTTCCCCGATTTCCTCACGCCAGACTTGGGTGAATTCACTGGCGGTGATGTTGCGTTGAGAAGCTGGCTTGAGGCTTACCCAAGCATTGATGACATGGGGACCATCGCCGCCGATAGGTGTTGGAAAATCGCTGAAACTGTCTCCGATACGCGAATACACTCCACGGACTGCTTCGGAGGCTTCGAGCTTGTCCAAGGCACGGCGGGCGGCATCGGCGAGATGCTGACGTATCTCTTGGGAGCGTTGGTAGGGCGAACCGAAGGGCATCACGATTTGCGCGAGCGAGGCGTCTTGGTCGATACGGGGGAAGAAGGTGAATTTAATAAGGCCGCCGCCGATGATGCTGCCGGATATGATGAGCAGGGAGATACCGAATGATAGGGTTACCATGCGATGACGGGAGGCTGAGCGCACGAGGGGCGTGTAAAAGCGTTCGATAAAGCGATGCAGGGCAGGATTGAAGTGGCGTTGAGGGGCGCCTAAGAGCTTTAGAAACCAGCCTTCCCGTCCCTTCTTGGCGAGGTGAGCTGGCAGAATATAGAGGGATTCTATGAGGGAAAGAATGAGCACGGAGATGGCGACGGCGGGTATTTGATAGAAGAGGCGTCCTTCGGCTCCGGGTACGAGGGTGAGGGGCATAAAGGCGGCGACGTTGGTGAGGACGGCGAAGACGACGGGCCCTGATATTTGCTGGGCTCCGCGTACAGCGGCTTGGAGGTGGGGTATGCCGCGCTCTCGCATTTCGTAAATATTTTCGCCGACGACGATGGCGTCATCCACTACGATGCCTAGCGTTACGATGAAGGCGAAGAGGGAGATCATGTTGATTGAGGCTCCGGTGAGGCTGAGCACAATAAAGGATCCGGCGATGCTGATCGGAATTCCGAGGGTGACCCAGAAGGCGAGGCGGGGCTCGAGAAAGAGGCCTAGAAGGAGCAGGACTAGAATCAAGCCAAGGGTGGCATTGCGTTTGAGGAGGTCGATACGGTCGCGGTATTCGAGCGATTCGTCTGAGAGAACGGTGACGTCGATTCCTGCTGGACGTCGATTCTTGGATTCCAGTAGGTAGGCGTTTACTTCGTCGGCTACTGAGATTGGTGTTTCCTCGCCTACTCGATAGACTGCGAGACGCAGGACTGGTTTGCCGTCAAAGAAGGCTTCTTGGTCTATTTCCTCGAACGTTTCTTCGATTTTGGCGATATCGTCTAGCCTGAGATGGCCTCCGCCGCTGTTGGAGATAATAGGAATGTCGCCAAATTCGCTAGCGAAGTCTCTGCGTTCTTGAGTGCGGAGAAGGACTTCGCCGCCTTGAGCTCGAATGCTGCCGGCGGGAAGTTCTAGGGCGGTGTTGGATATGGTTTGGGCAATTTGGCGTAGCGTTAAACCGTAAGAGCGGAGGGCGTGCTCGGGGACTTCGACGCCGATGCGCAGTGGGCGCTCGCCGACGATATCGACCTGGGTGATACCTTCGCGTTGCAGTAGCTCATCGCGCATCACTTCTGTATAATCAAGGAGGGTGCGTTCGCTTTGGCTGCCGCTTATCGCGAGATCGATGACTCGTCCGCGATATTGACGCAGACGGACTGTGGGTCGTTCTGCGAGGTCGGGGAATGATCGAATGGCGTCTACTTTGTTTTTTACATTGGAGAGGGCTATGGTGGCGTCGACTTTGCTTTCCAGTTCGAGGACTGCTGATCCATAGCCTTCGTGGGCTGAGGAAGTGATGGTCTTGATTCCGTTGATACCTCTGACGGCTTCTTCGATGGCGAGGAGTGCGCCTTGCTCGACTTCCTCGGGGCCTGAGCCGGGGTAGGAAATTGAGATTGTAATGACGTCGAGAGTGAACTCGGGAAATATTTCCTGCTTCATGTTGAGGAAGCTGCTGAAACCAGCTAGCAGAACCATGACCATTAGCAGGTTGGCTGCGACGGGATTGCGAGCCATCCAGGAGACGGAGCCCCCTTTTAGTGGGGAGTCGGATTTGTTCACTCTGAGTCCTCCATGCGTAAGGCCATGCCGTGGGTGACGACAGAAAGAGAGCTGGTTATTATGCGATCGCCGCTTTGGAGACCGCCTGTGACGATCAGGTGTTCGGCTTCGCGGTAACGAATCTCAAGGGGGCGAATTTCTAGTTTGCTGTCTTTGATAACCCAAGCGGTGTCATTTGCTCTGACGTAGGCGCGGGGGAGGCGAATTGCGTCCGTGATTTCGGGGCCGTCGATTTTGAGACGGACGTAGGAATCGATGAATAGTTTCCCACGTCCTTTGTTTTCATCTTGCAGGGCGAGCGGGTCATCGACGGCGACTACGAGGCGGGCCATTCGGCTCTTTGCTTCTAGGTTTGGCAGAAAACGTATGACGCGGCCTTTGCGTGTTGGTGTATCGTTTATGTAAATACGAGCGATTGTTCCTTCTCCGTCTTCTTCAGTTGTGCTGATGTCTGGGACGAGCCATAGTGGCACCGAGGCTATGACGTAGAATTGGTCTGTGCAGACGAGCCGGCAGATTTGCTCTCCTGCGGCGACTAGCTGGCCTTTTTCTGCGGATTCGGAGATGACGGTTGCATTGAATGGGGAGCGGATGACGGTGCGCTCGAGGTTAATCTGAGCTTGTTTTAGTGAGCTTTCGGCGGCTTTGAGAGCGATTTGGGCTTGCTTGAGTTGAGGTTCGCGCAGGGCGAGGCGTTTGCTAATTTCGTCGACCGGCTGTTTGAGGCCCAAGAATTCCCATTCGCGTTTGGCTATCACTTGTCGGCCTTGTTCTTGTTCGAGTTCGGTGCGAGCTTTCGCAAGTTCAGCCTCGCGTTGATTGACGGCGATTTCGAAATCCACGGGTTGGATACGCAGCAATTCGTCTTCGGATTGAAATTGACCGCCAATGACGAGTCGATTGTCGATGGCTATTGTAACGCCGCTTAGTTGTGCCTGGATCTCGGCTTCGCGGTGAGGGGTTACGTGGCCATAGGCCTCGATCTTGGGTTGTATGCTTTCTGCTCTTACGGTCGCGACGGTGACTACCGGTGTCGAATCGGCAGCGATGGAGCGCGATGGTTCTTCTCGGCTTTCGATTATGATTTTGGCCGCGATTAAACCGCTGGCAATTATGAGTAAGGGGATAAGTAATGGGATTACTTTTTTGGGAAATTTCATTTCTCTTCAGTTTGTAGGGCTTGGCTCCAGCTGCCTCCGAGGGCGCGGTAGAGATTGGATCTAAAATTTAATTGTAACCGACGTTCGGATATGATTCGGCGTTCGAGCTCTTGGGCCGATCGCAGCGCTGTGAGAACGGGAAGGTAATCATTGAGACCATTTAGGTAACGGGCTCGTGCTTCTTGAAGGCTGTCTTGGGCGTAGCCAGCCTGAATCTGAAGCGCGTTGATCAGTTCTCCTTGTTTTCGTTCTTGAGTAAGTGCGTTTTCGACTTCCAAGAGTGCATTGAGGAAGAGCTGGGAGTAGTGATTAAGTCGTTCTTCGACAATGGCTCGGCGGCGCTTGATTTCTGCTTTGAGGCGTCCTCCTTCAAAAATGGGGGCAGTGAGGTTGCCAATGATCGATTTGATTTGGCGATTAAAGGGGCCCGCGATGTCGTTGGCTTGGAAATCGTAGGATAGGTTGAGCGTGAGGCGGGGTAATCGTTCGGCGATGGCGACTGCGAGTGCGTAATCTTCTGCCACGAGACGGTTGCGAGCCGCCCTAAGGTCGGGTCTCTGCTCAAGGAGGTCGATGGGTGTTCCGAGGCTAGGGAGTGGTGGTAGTTGAGGGAGTGTTACATCATCTGTTTGGATGAAGTCGTTGCGTGGCGCTTGGCCAAGCAGTATTTGTAACTGGTGCCGTGCGGTTTGTTGGGCGGAAAGGAGTGTGGGAATTTCGGCTTCTGTTGCGGCGATCTGCTGACGCTGCTGTAGAATATCGAGCGCTGAGGCTTCACCTACCGTTAGGCGAAGTTCAAGCAGCTCGAGTTGAATTTTGTTGGTCGCGAGTTGTTGGCGCGTGAGTTTGAGTAACTCTACTTGCTCGCGTATGGAGAGCCACGAATCCACAACGGAACCTGAGATGGTGAATGCGGTTGCTTGGACCTCTTCGTAGCTCGCAGCCACGTTCGCTTGCGCCGAATTCTTAAGACCGCCGATGCGGCGCCAGAGATCGATCTCGTAAGAAAGTTCACCGCCGAGAAGAGCGGATTCGATTTTCGAAGAATCGGTTCCTGTGTCGGCATCGTCTGTAATGTGTGTTTGGGACGCGTTGCCATTGAGCCGGAAGGAAGGAAATAGGCCGGCTCGGCTACTCTCATAAACGGCTCGTGATTGGGCCAATCGATTCCAGGCCTGCTTGATGTCTAGATTTTCTATCAAAGCAGTTTCCATGAGAGTGTCTAGCTCGGGCGAAGAGAACTCAACCCACCATTGCGTTTTGATGGGCTTGCTTGTTTGGGCGGTAGGGAGAAATGATTCTGGAGGATCTATTGTAGGTTCGGGTGATCGATTTACACGATGTGTCGCGCAACCGAATAAAAGGGCCGTAGCGAGTGTTGCAACGAAGAGTTTGTAGTTGATTTTCAAAACAATTAGGAGTGGGTAAAATGATTTTAGTAGTCAGTTTGTATTTGTTTTTTTGTTTGAGGTAATGGCCGTTTATTTCCTGTATTCTTGACCTTCTTTTGACGCCATTGACGATAGCCGGTGTAGGCGAGGATGAAGGGGGCGATCATTAGGAAAAACCAGAGCCAACGCATTAGGTCGGTATAGAGTTCGCCGGAGTGAAAGCCTCGGTTTAGGCGGTGTATGAGATGACCTGTGTCGTAATCCCAGTGATGGTGAAATTCTATGAGTTCACCGTTTTTTGGATCGATGAATGCCCATGAGGCGGGTCGGGTAGCCCAATTGTAGAGCAGCCTGAAGCGTATGGGATCTTCGGCTTTTTGAGGAAAGGTGATTGCCTCGATGAACATTCCTTCGGGCGCTGTTGCCTCAATGGCTGCGAGAGCTTCTTCGTATTGGAAATTCCATTCGCTGCGTTCAACTGCTGCTTCGAGATTGGGGCGTGGTTTGAACTCAGAATTAGTTAGAAAGAGGATTGTTTCTCTCCAAGCTGAGCCCAAACCGATGAGAGCCCCGGACAGTGCGATTAGGATGATGGGAATAGCGGTGATGAACCCAGTTATGGCATGCAGGTCGTAATTTCGCCTTGAGGCGGGTTTCCACCGTATCCGGAAAATGGTCCGTGCTGAGAGCTTTCGCTTGAGAAAGAGATAGCAGCCGGTGATACAAAGTGTGATTAGGAAAAGGGAGGACACTATACCAATCCAGGTGCCGAAGTCTCCCATAAAAAAAGATGTGTGGAAAACGCGAATCGCCTGCATTATTATGGCAGGCACCCAGGTTGATTTTAGGATGTCGCCATTGTACGGATTGACGAAATGGTAGTCGTCATTTTCGGTCCGAATCATTGCTACTTGGGTATCCTGTTGAGGGAAACTCAAATACTTTACTGTGCTTTGGGTTTCTTTTTCTACTTTTATTAGTAGCTCTTCGAGCGGGAGTGTCTCCTTTTCGGGTTTGACCTTGGTAAAGGCGTACTCTTCGAGATTCTGTAGCTCAGATTCGAATATGAGAATGAGCCCTGAGAGACATAGTAGCAGAGCGGGCAACGATCCGATGATCGCTGCCCAAAGATGAATACGGTTTACTAGCCGCCTTAACTTACGTCGACGACGCAGTCGTGTTTGAGACGGCATCAAAAAGTGTGTTGAACGGAGAGTCTGACTTCGCGCGGTCGTTCTACATTGATTTCTCTCAGTCGGTCGGCCTTGTAGTAGGTTTCATCGATGCAGGCATTGTTGATAGCGAAAAGTGATTGTGGCGTTTCGATGATGGGCAGTAACGTTTTGAGAGCTGTCGAGCCGTATGATGTGCTGTAGCCTAGTCGTTGGTCTTGGACTGTGAATGTGGAAAGGTTATAGGCGCTATTGTTAGGTTGTTCTGTTTCTGAAAAAGCGTTGGAAGAGGCGCTATGCCCGATAATGGTAGTTACCCAAATAGTTGTATTTCGCTCGGATAGTTTGTAGGTCATGCTCACGATCTTAGTGAGCTATTCAAACTCTCGCTACCCCGATAGGGATTAAATGCACTCTCAAACGGATTTTTATTTAATAGGCTGGGCTTCTCACATTGGCTAAGGTGAATAGAATGCGGTTGTTTATCTTTGTAGACAGTTATTGAGCTTTGGGTTTTGTTCGAAATGTAGCCTGCTTTTTATTTCGTTAAGCTTCTTTTTTTGATTCGACCTTTTCCGGTTATGAGTCGCAGTTAGAAATCTAGAAAATGCTCTATGAGGAAGATTTATCTTGATTACAATGCAAGTACGCCGATCGCGGCTGAAGTCGCAGCAGCGATGCAGCCTTTTATTAATGGGAACTTTGGGAATCCCTCGAGTGGGCATTGGGCGAGTGAATTTGTGAAGCCAGCGATTGATCGAGCACGTGGCCAGATCGCGGATACAATTGGAAGTAAAGCTTCAGAAATTGTGTTTACAAGCTCTGGTACTGAAGCGAGCAATTTAGCGATAAAGGGTCTGTTTTTTAAAAATTGGGGCAAGCCATTTCATATTATTACGTCTGCGGTTGAGCATGCGGCGACGTTGGCTCCTTGCCGATTTGTCGAGTCATTGGGAGCTGAGCTATCGGTATTGCCTGTTGATGAATACGGCCGGGTTGATCCAGGAGAGGTTGAGAAAGCAATTCGTCCGAGCACGAAGCTTGTATCTATCATGCACGCGCAGAATGAGATAGGAACGGTTCAGCCAATTTCTGAAATAGGAAAAATCGCTCGTTCCTATGGTGTGTGTATGCATGTGGATGCTGCGCAATCGCTTGGGAAAATTGCAGTTGATGTAAACGATCTGAACGCCGATTTACTGTCGATTACCGGGCAGAAAATTTATGCGCCGAAAGGTGTCGGTGCGTTGTTTGTTCGCGATGGCGTTGAACTGAGCCCTCTGCTTCATGGTCCGTCTGCTCACGAAGGAGGCCTTCGGTCCGGAACTGAAAGCGCTTTGTTGAATGTCGCTTTAGGGACTGCTTGTTCGATGCTTGGAGATATGAAATCGAATGACTTGGTGAGAATCCAGGAACTTCGAGATCGTTTTTACGAAGGCTTGTTAGATATGTTCGGAAAGCGAATACGTTTAAATGGGCATACGTGTGAGCGGTTACCAAACACTTTGAATGTGAGCTTTTGTGGGAAGCAAGGGTATGATCTGTTGGGACGGATCCCAAATATTGCTGCATCTACCGGGTCTGCCTGCCACTCTGGGTCAAGTGGAATATCGCCAACGCTGGCGGCATTGGGAGTACCAAAGGAGTGGGCCCAAGGTGCTATTCGTTTCAGTTTAGGCCGAGGAAGTTCGCTGCGGGATGTGGATGAGGTACTGGAATTGTTGGCAAACATTGCGTGAGCTTGATTGACAATGGAGCAATGGATATCCATCGCTCTTCAATATTATCAGGAGAGGTAAGAGTGCCTGGTGGCCTCCGCGGTCTTCAAAACCGCTGTCGGCAAGATAGCTTGTCGAGGTTGGTTCGATTCCTTCTCTCTCCGCCATTTCCAAAGACCAAGATCTTGTCTTGGACATCAGAGTGCGCGTGGGTGAAAGTGGGTTAGATTTTGCTCGGATGGCTAGGCGATGGTAAGTCGTTAGATCCGCGAAAGGCACAATGGGTCAGTTCTAGCTCATCATTTTGAAGGCTCGTTGATAATTCAGATAATCCTTCTGGGAGCACTTAAAATCCGGCTCGGGGTGGAGGACTTTCGTTTTTCTAGCTAAAACGATGACTCCCTTATTTATCAAATTATCTGCTTCCTGCGAAATCGTAGAGGAAAATGCTCCCTTACCATCGGGAGTCGCTCTCTTTTATTTTTTTAAGGCGACAGGTGACTTACCAGCATCGTTCGGAGATTGATCGTGCTATCTATTGCGAGGTTGTTTCCGAGTTTAGGCATTTGTGGTCAGGTTAATTTAAGACTGATCCGCATTTGTATCCTAATTCTAATACAAAAAATACAATGAATCCCTATCAAAAAATAAAATGCCAATCGACGAAGCTCACTTTTGCTTTGTCGTTAACTGGATTGGTCGTGACAGCTATGGGCGAAACGTCTTCACCCGAAGAGAGTACGTCAGGCGAGGTCTTCCAGTTGGAGGGTCTGACGGTTGTCGGCACAGAGCAAGCGCGTTACGTCGTGGACGCTCCCGACGCCTTGACTGGCATTGATCTAAACTTCCTTGATAATCCACGCAGTATTAGCATTTTGCCTGAGCAGCTTATTCTCGACCGCAAAATTACGGACCTTAATGAGGCTCTACGCAACGTTCCCAGCGTTACCTTTGGTGATGGATTTGGGGGTACTAATGACGATTTTTATATTCGCGGTTTTCGTAGGAATTCGATTTACCGAAATGGTTTTCGCCGTAATACGAATTTTAGGACAAATCTGACTAATATCGAATACACTCAGGTCGTCCGTGGACCGGCTGCTATTACGTATGGTCAGGTGGAACCCGGCGGTATTGTTGATGTTGTTACAAAAAAACCCTTAGCGGTGCAACGCCTCTCAAGCGAGTTACGTTATGGGTCCTACAATGATTTTCTTGCACTGGTGGATTGGTCACAGCCGATCAACGAAGATATCGCTTTTCGAGTAGTTGCCTCTACGCAAGATGCTGAGAGTTTCCGTGACTTTACGGAAATCGAACGCGATTCGGTTGCTTTATCCGCTCGTATAAATCTATCGGATTCAACGCGTATTGAGTTGGGCTATGAATATCGGGACGAAAGCCGACCTCTCGATCGCGGCTCTCTTGCGGTCCCCACTTCAGATGGATTTGTTATTGTCAACGAGTTGCTTGATGTTCCTTTTAGCCAACGCTTTGGTGATCCTTTTGAGGAATCCGAGACTGAGTTTGATTTCAGCGAGGTGACTCTAATACACGATTTCAACGATATTTGGTCTGCGAAGTTAAGCGTAGCCTATGAAAGTAGTTTGGCCAATGATTTGCAATCTCGACCTCGTTCAATTTTCGTTGCTAACGCAGACGATCCTATCAACGACCAAGGTTTTTTTACGGGAGTGGTAGACCCAAGCATACTTCTTACACAAGTTTACGACGATCCGACCGATCGCGTTTTTTTAGCAAAAAGATTAGATGGCAGCCGTGGTCGAGATACGGAAACGAGCTACGCTAATCTTTTGGTTAATGGAGAATTGGTGACAGGGGAGATCACCCATCGTATCGCTTTCGGAGCAGATTTTCATGACGCTGAAACGAAGCGGCAGTTCGTAGTAGGAGAGGAATCGAACGGTACCTCTATACCGTTTTTCAACATTGAAGAGCCTGTTTACGATCTTCCGGGTACGTACAGTCTCGACGGGGTTCCCTTTCAATTTTCCGAAGGTCAAGACTATGGTTTCTTTTTGAACAGCTATACGGAATTTACTGAGAGAACGGGGCTTCTCCTCGGAATACGCTATAGTAGTACGGAAGGTACTTCGGGTGTTGAAGGGTTCGGAACGGTTTTCGCTCAGGGCTCCGATGGATGGGTTCCACAAATTGGTCTTTCACATCAAGTGGCCGACAATTTCTCCCTCTTTGCGTCTTACTCAGAGTCGTTCTCGCCCAACCAAGCTGACTTCGATTCAACAGGAAATGTTCTTGAAGTATATGACCCGGAATTGGGAGAGCAAATTGAAATTGGCACGAAGGCGGAATTCTTCAACGGCGGCTTACAGGCTTCGGCTGTCCTTTACCAGATCGATCTTACCAACGTGATCGCTGGTCAAAATATTGACGGAAGTCCGATATTCGTCGATGGGCAGACTGCTGATGGTTTTGAATTGAGTGTCACAGGCCAGCCAATACCAGGTATGAATATTACCGCAGCCTATTCTTATATCGATGCCGAGCTATCGACTGGCAATCAGGTAGGGGTAATTCCTGATTACTCATTCAACGTATATGCTTCGTACGAATGGCAAGAGGGAGCGTTGGAAGGTCTTGGTATGGGCGGAGGAGTTTTCCATGAATCGGACCGCTTTAACGATGCTGGTAATACGATTACACTCGATGAATACACACTCGTAGACGCTTCTATCTGGTATACAATAGAGGCTCCGCAGTTTCTCAAAGCTGGCAACGAAAGAGGAACGATTCGCTTTCAGCTAGCTTTCAAGAACCTGTTCGACGAGAGGTATTATGGTGGCAGTAGTGGTAATCAACTTCGCATACCACTTGGAACACCTCGTACGACAGTCGGATCTATCTCTTGGGAATTTTAGAGACTTCGGTCTTTGTTAGTCCCTGGTTATCTGGGTAGCTTTCTAAAACGGCTGTCGGCAAGATTTCTTGTCGGCAGCAGTTCTATTTCTATTCTCATCGCTGTTTGTGGAGGCTCACGCTTTATCTCGGACCTTCGTGGACTATTAAGACACTGAAGTTTGTTGCGGATACTACGTTTAAATTTATCTCTCGTCGTTTCATTCACAAAATAAACTACTATGCCTGATTCAGCTGAATTCGAAGATCCGAAGACTATTCGCTTAACGTCACTCTCTTCCTGTGCAGGTTGTGCATCTAAGTTAAGCCAAACGGCTCTTGCAAAAGTTCTGCATGGCTTGCCTCAGTTTCAGGATTCAAGGTTGATTGTTGGAAATGCAACGTCCGACGATGCAGGCGTGTTTGCTATAGACGAAAAGCGGGCTCTCGTGCAGACCGTCGATTTCTTTACTCCGATTGTTGATGATCCTTATACCTACGGACAGATCGCTGCTACGAATGCTCTCTCGGACGTCTATGCGATGGGAGGGTGCCCATTGACTGCCCTTGCCATTGCCGGGATGCCAGACGAAATTTTGTCGCCTGAAGTTATTCGCGAAATCCTTCGCGGTGGAGCGGACAAAGCGAAGCAAGCGCAATGTTCTTTATTGGGCGGACATACTATAAAGGTTCCTGAACCTGTGTACGGGCTCGCTTGCACGGGGCTTGTGCAACGAGATCGTTTAATGAGTAATGCAGGAGCGGTGCCTGGGGATATTTTGGTGATGACCAAGCCTTTGGGGACGGGCGTTTTGACGACTGCGATTAAGCGTGGTTTGGTGTCTGGATCGATCGTTGATAAAGGGATTGAATTGATGACGACTTTGAATGTGGTTGGGACTGGCTTAGCCGAGAATGGCTGGTGTTGCGCAGCGACCGATGTTACGGGATTCGGTTTATTGGGTCATTTGAAATCACTTTGTTTAGCAAGCGGAGTTGGGGCGGAGTTGAAGGCATCGAGTGTACCGGTTCTTGATGGTGGGATTGTAGACTTGATTGAAGAGCATGATTGCGTTCCGGGCGGAAGTCGGGCGAATTTTGAAGCATCTTTGCCCTTTGTTGATTGGGCAGATACGGTCGCGTTGAGTGCACGTTTTCTTCTGGCAGATGCACAGACGAGTGGTGGGTTGCTGTGTGCCATCCCGGAACGCCATTTGGAGAAGGCTTTGAATTTTCTCACAGAGTCTGGCACGATGGTTCAGGCTGTTGTGGGACGAATCGTTGAAGCGCCTACAGAAGAAAATCGCTTGATATCGGTGAGTTGATAGACTGCCTTTAGAGGCGTAAATTTATTGCCTTGGGCTATCGCCTTAAATAGACAGATTGGCAAAATGGGTACATTGTCCAATGAAAGATCAACCGCACTGCGAAGCCTTCCGAGTGTTGACCGGATTTTACAGGAGATAGATGGAGGCACTTTGCCTCGAATTTTAGTTACTTCTGTAGTTCGGGAGCAAATCGAACTTCGGCGAGAGCGTATTCTTTCTGAAAATACGAAAGTAGAAGCGTTCGAAGATGTTGTTGAGTCCATTTCGACTGAGTTAACGCATATTGAGCGGAGCCGCTTGAGAGGCGTGATTAATGGGACCGGCGTTTTACTTCATACGAATCTAGGTCGCAGTCCATTGGGAGAGGCTGCGTTGCAACGGGTTGTCGAAGTCGCTAGGGGATATTCAAACTTAGAGTTCGACTTGAGTCAGGGCGAGCGCGGAAAACGAGGGAGCTTTTTGGAGCGTTGCCTTGCCTTGTCTAGCGGAGGGGAAGCAGCGACAGTAGTCAATAATTGCGCGGCTGCGTTGGTTTTGATTCTTCGCTATTTGGCATCGCCCGATCATCCAGAAGTGGTTATTTCTAGGGGTGAACTCATCGAAATTGGGGGTGGGTTTCGTATCCCGGAAATTCTGGAGTCTAGTGGTTCACGTCTCCGCGAGGTGGGTACGACCAATCGCACGAGGATTGCGGATTATGAAAGAGCAATAGGTCCAGAGACTGGCATGTTGTTGAAAGTGCACCGATCTAACTTCTACCAAGAGGGCTTTGTTGAAGAGCCGACGCTTGAGGAATTGGTTGCCCTCGGGCGTGAAAGAGGGATTCCTGTCGTGCTGGACCTTGGTAGTGGAGCTCTTGTCGATACGGAAAATATTGCTAAGCTTCCACACGAAACAACGATTGCCGAAGCCTTAAAGGCGGGAGTCGACCTGGTTTGCATAAGTGGCGACAAATTATTGGGAGGTCCGCAGGCTGGCATTATTGCAGGCAAGAAATCTCATGTGGCTACCTTGAAGAAGAATCCTTTGTTTAGAGCCTTGCGCTGCGATAAAATGGTTTTTGCGGCGTTGGAAGAAACTGCCCTTGCATACCTTGAGGATTCGGAGAATCCGGACGTGTCGTTGATTAATCTTATGAGCGAGGATTTGGATACGTTAAGAGGGCGTGCCGAGGCTATCGTTCGCAAAGTCGGTTATCCAGGTCTTCGAGTCGGGTCGGCTTATTCTCGTTGCGGTGGCGGTACGATGCCAAAAGCTAAGATCCCATCGATTACTATTGATGTGAACCCACAAGGAATCGGATTGGGCGAGGCGGCCCGACGTTTGCGTTTAGGTGTGATTCCGATTGTCGCTTATTTGGCGGATGATGAATTGAAGATCGACTTGCGAACTGTATTTTCGAATCAAGACGATGATTTGGCGAGCGCTTTGGCGGAATTACTGCGGGTTGTTGGCTAATATGTTGTGAGTAGATGTCATTACATATTAGGTACAGCGGGTCATGTGGATCATGGGAAGAGTTCTCTTGTACATGCTCTTACTGGAGTCGATCCGGATCGATTGCCGGAAGAAAAAACGCGTGGCTTAACAATTGATCTTGGGTTTGCGTCATTGGATTTGTTGTCGCCGAATAAGCCTGAAACCAAGCTTTCGGTAGGTGTAGTGGATGTTCCAGGGCATTCGGATTTTGTGAAGAATATGGTCGCGGGCGTTGGTTCCCTTGATTTGGCCTTATTGGTCGTAGCGGCTGACGATGGGTGGATGCCTCAGACTGAAGAGCACTATCAGATTTTGAATTATTTGAGAGTCAGTAAGGCGATTGTGGTTCTGACTAAGGTCGATTTGTTCGATGAGATCGAGCTGGTGAAAGAGGATGTGCGAGAGCATTTAGCGGGTGGGCCTTGGGAGGATTGTCCTGTCATTACGAGTTCGGTACAGACGGGTGAGGGAATTGAGGAATTGCGTGTCGCAATTGCTCGTGAGCTTGATGAACTTTGCCCTGTGAGAGACTGCGGAAAGCCTCGTATACCTGTTGATCGGGTGTTTTCGCTTAAAGGGATCGGGACTGTGGTTACTGGTACTTTGATTGATGGGGGTATTACGGCGGGAGATGCTTTGGTTGTGCAGCCTTCAGGAGTCGAGGTTCGCGCTCGTGAGATTCAGTCTTACAATCAGAGCCAAGAACGTGCCGAGCCCGGTACGCGTGTGGCATTGAATCTAGCGGGGCTTAGTCGCGAGACTCGGGATAATGCGAATTTGAGCCGAGGATCAATTCTCTGTGCTGGGAGCTTGGGAAAACCGAGTGAGGTTTTGGATGTGGAAGTCGAAGTGTTTGATCGCAGGACTACAGATCGACTGGATGAGAACTTGGCGTTGCGCTCAGGAAAAAGCGTTTTGTTTCACCTTGGTAGTGGAAATCGGAGTGCACGTATTGTTTTATTGGAGGGAAGGGCACTTTATGCGGGAGGGCGAATACTGGCGCAGCTTCGTTTTTCAGAGCCGGTGTACGCTTGGGTAGGAGACCGGTTTGTATTACGAGATCCGTCGCGTGGAGTAACCGTTGGAGGAGGAGTGGTCCTTGATCGCCCTATGCGAAAAGGCGGGTTTCGGAAGGTAGAACAGGTCGAATTTTTGAAAACAAGAAGTCAGAATCCTTGTGACTTAGATACGTTGTTAACCAGTTTGCTACAACGAGACAAAGCACTGCGAAAAGAGGGGGTCTTGGCTGATTCGGGGTTTTCTAAATCTGCGATATCCTCGAGATTAAGCGTACTTGGCATGCAAGAGGTTCTTGTTGAAAAAGCTGGCTGGGTTTTTGAATACGCCTGGTGGGAAGACGTTTCAAAGAAAGTTGTAGACCTCGTCCGGACGTTTCATGCGGATAAACCAGAGAAAGTGGGATTGCCTCTCTCTCGACTACGAACGAAGGTTAGGGCTATGTTGCCGCATGCAAGAGTCTTTGACGTTTTGCTTGAGGGGCTTGAAGTGGATTTTCTGGCTCGCGAGGGGGAGATTGTTCGCTATAAAACACACGAGGCGCAACTGCCTGGGGAGTTACGAGCGGCGGCGGAGCGTATTCGGCATGCCTTGGCTAGCCATCCTCGGAAGCCTCCAAGTAGAGGAGATTTGGCAGTATCCGCCGAGGAAAATAAAGCGCTGAGGTTTATTCTGGATACGGGTGAGGCTATACAGCTTGACGAGAAAACGGTGATTGCTCGAAGGGACTTTGAAGAAATTCGAGATGAGGTAATCGCCTATCTCAGAGAAACGGGTCAGGCGACGGCGAGCGAAATGCGTCAACGTGTTGATACAATTCGCCGCGTATTTTTACCGCTCCTCGAACGGCTCGATACGGAAGGGTATACGTATCGAGACGGAGACTATAGAAAACTTAGATCGGGTCAGTCCTAAGTGATGTTAAGATTGTGCCTTACTTGATCCGTTGGAATGCAAACTCGGTTTCGATTTTTTGTTGTTTGCCTGCAATTTCGAATAGTGGGTAGATCAGGTAGTTCACGGTCCCGGATTTTGGCGAAGGATTTAGCTCTAGGTCACGTCCAACAGTGAATTGAAATCGATTTGCAGGGTGGTTGCCTAGGAAGTAGTCTTTCAGCTCTGGGTGTTTGTCCGCTTCACTTATATCGACAGGAATCCAATTATCATCGTTCAAATATTCAGCCCAGCAATGATAACCACCGATAATTCCCTTATCGTGATCTGACGGAATTGTGAAGCCAATGGAGAAGCGCGCTGGAACATCGAGCGTTCTGGCTAGTGCGATAAAATAAGAGTGGAAATCGGTACAATTTCCTGTTTTGGCATCGCAGGCATAGATTGCATCGCCACGACCCCAGCCGTCACCGCTTTTGTCGTAGCTCATTTGCTCCAAGGTGTGCCAATACAAATTAGGGCCTACTGTTCCTGGGAGAGAGCTCTCTTGGGTTGCGTCTTGGGCGATTTTAGCGAGTCGTTCATTATTGGGTACAAGAGAACTGGCTTTGAGGAATTTATTTTTCTCTTCAGGGTTTTCAGCGAGTGTACCTGTGTTTTCGTAACGGTGTACTCTGTAGTTCACTTCGACTGTTTGCCCGCTCATTTTTGGGTCGACCTCCATGAAGAGTACGCGGTTTCCAAAGCGCTCTTCTGAGCTGGATGTGTAGGGACCAGGGGCATCAATCGATGTTATCTCAACCTTTTGACTTTTATTGGATTGAGCGATGGGTAGCCACAAACGCGCCGGTTCGCTTATTTCTGGTAGGGTTGCTCGGTAAGCGAATTCAAAGGAGTCTTCACCTTCAATGATCGGTTTCGCAAGAGCGGCTAGAGTTACCGCAGTAAAAGTAAGTGCGCAGAGCAGAGTTTTGAATGACAATCGAATCATTTTAAAAGAATACATGTTTTGGATACAAAGAAGCGCAAGAAACCGAGTATTCTTTTTAAGAATGCCTGGTCGCTTGCGCAAATGTTGATACTATGAATTCTTAGTCAGTCGGCAACAGAGCGGCTGAGAGTTCATGGTGTAAATCGTGAGGTAGTGAGCGGATGTAAGTGATGGCTTGGTTGAGCGGAATACTCTCTGGGAGATTGTCTCCAGCTTCGGGCAACACTGTTGCGAGCTCTTGTTTTGAAACGGCTCCATCTGAATCAGTATCCAGTGTATCAATCCACATTGTGATCGCAAGAATCTCAGCTATTTCTTCCATGAAGTGTAATGTCATGGGATCAAGCCATTCTAGGCTGGAGATGTAACCGTCTTTATTTGTGTCTTGGCGTGCAAAACCTTTTCGTTGTCTTTCGGTGAAGCCTTCTTCGTCGGGTGTCTCGCCTTTTCTGATTGGGATACTTGTGGCTACTTCTTCCAAGCTAAGTTTTGCGTCGTGATTGGTGTCTAGGATAGCTTTAGGGCCTATTACCAGTTCGTAGAGAGCGGTCTTGAAAAGTTCGACACCTTCTTTTTGTCCCAGCATGCCGTCTTCGTCGCCTTTAAGTCTCTTCGCGACTGTTTTGTCCATTTCGGCCATTCCTTTAAGGTAAGCCTCAGCTCCGCCTTGTTGCTCTGCTTCTGCAGGTACGGGACCTTCGCCGACTCGAGCAAAGCCTTTGCCCATAAGAGATTTCAGAACGTCTTTCATTGGTACGCGTCCGTCGCCGTCCTCGTCGATTGCCATCCAACCTTTGGCGATTAGAGTGCCGGTTTTTTCGCTAAGATCATTTATCTGAACTTCCAACTCTGGCATGGGAGGCATGCTTTCTAATAGTTTGCTAGGATCTTGAGCCTGTAGTGTGGAGGTGGCAAATATTGCGACCAGCGAGAGTTTATTGATAATATTCATGTGTTGTAAGGTTGTGAGTCGTTAAGCGTCTCTAGTCGCGTTTGCGGAATCGTTGTCGCTTTGTTTTCAAAGTCATTTCTTGTAGGGTGCCTTCACGAAGGACGCCGAGAGTAATGCTGTTACCTGCACGGTGCTTGAGTTTTATGTGGATGATCACATCTTGTGTAAGTTCGTCCTTTTGCACGTTTTCTACGGATACGATGATATCGCCTTCTTCTAGTTCATGTGCATCTTCGAGTAGCGCATTGATATCAACTTCTGTGACTCGTGAGGCGAACCCTTCGGAGGGCAATTCGAGCTCTTCTTTTTCTGCGTCGTTGAGTGGCACGGCTTTGAAGAAGACAAGTGGATCGATAGTCCAGTAGCGGAAACTGAGATCGGTTATCCACCATTGGTCAGGCAAAGCCACTTTCATTTCATGGGTCTCGCCGTCTCGGCTAACCGTCAGGTCGATTTCGCGAGAGAGGCGGTGGACTTTATTGAGTCGGTTTTGGAAGTCGGCGAAGGTTAGTGTTCCGTTCCCGTTTAGCGAAGTGATCACATCGCCGGGTAGAATTCCGGCTGCTTTCGCTGCACCGCTGGTTTCTGCCAAACGAAGTCCTTTAGGCACGTCTAGTTCGATCCCTAAATCTCTAATGTCTGGATGCACGTACATGTCTTGAAGCTTGTCGAGGGTGCCGTTCGCTTCTTTTTCGGTTACAGCGTAGTCTTGCACTAGGTGGCATTCAACACAGCGATTTTTGTCGATGACTGACTTCTTGAGGGAAGGAATATCTCTTGGGTAGATGGGGGTGCCTGTCTTAAGTTTTGGTTCAATTTTGCCCGCCTTGTACAGCTCATGCTGTTCGAGGCCTTGAGACAAGGCTAACTCCAAGCTTTCCATGTTTAAATAGCTCATCGCCGACCGTGAATCACGGCCGCCATAGTGCATGTAAATATGTTCGTCGGCGTTTAGCATGAAAAAATATAAGGCATTGTGTCTGTCCCAATCGAAGTGATTGATGTCGATACCATCAAGTGTCGTGATGCGAAGCAGCACGTATTGAGACATGAGTTTTCCACGAGGAGAATTGACTGGTGTATGCACAACCTGCGCATCGAATTGGCGTCCATTAATTCAGGGAGCGCAGCGAAACTCGAGAAATATGGGCTGCCCTGTCTGGCACGCTTTCTCAAGCGCTTCTTGATAGTTGTAGATCCATTTAACTTTCTCGCCTTCCTCTGCTTTTAGTTTTGGCAGGAAGGCTGCCATGCAAAGAATTGTTAAAATAACTTGTATTGAATATTTCATTGCAAAATTTATATTCTTCGATGCGCAATTAATTCTTAACTACTTGTGGATCCCTTATACCTAATACTTCTACCGTTTCGGTCACGGGTGATTCTTGGGTATTTGGTTGGTTTGAGACGGTAAGCTGCAGGTCATTCGCCATGGAGCAAGAGTTATTGTTGCAAATCTGTGCATTAATTTTGACCTGAAATTCTTGGTGCGGAAGCTCTGTTAACTGACGCGTGAAAAAGGCTTTTTTCTCAAAACCCCAGGTATACCACTCAATGTCAGGCTTGGACATATCTTGTGGTTTTGTCTGCCTCCATTCACCTTCAGGAGTGAGGTTTTCATCTAGAGTAATTTGGGTGGGTCGCTCGCTCATGGAACCAGGTCCAAAAACGGCTTCAGCGCGTTGTAGATTATCCATCGCGTATGATCGCCATCCTTCACTATAAGTGGCTTCCACTACGAGTGTTTTGTCGAATAATGCGGCTCGGTAGCGAGCTACTATTTCTTCGCCATACCACGCTGCAACCATGGGAGACCATTTGTGCATTGGGGTATCGTCATGTTTTGTGATCGGCAGAAGTACTTTAGATAACAACTCTTTTTGCTCGGTTGGAAGCTCTCGGAGCCAGTAGCGTGCCCCAGAAAGCGCGACGCTCTCGGGGAGTGATTCAACACCTGGCAAAGCTTCTCCTAGTTCTTTAGAGCTTAAAACGGAGTCTCCGTCTGTGTCTAGTTTGTCGACCAATACTGTTAAGCCAACGCCACTGATCCAGTCTTGTAGAATAACTGTGTATCCTGAGATCCATTCTTCGCCGATTAGATAACCATCCTCGTTTGTATCCCGAGTGGAGAATCCTTTTCGTTGCTGCTCAGTGTAGCCTTCTTGGTCTACTGCTTGATCCTTTCTAATGGGAACGCTTATGGCGTATTCACTCAAAGTTAACTTGCCGTCTTGGTTCATATCTAAAGGAGACAGTTTGCTCACCCTTTCCGTTAGTCCCTTTTGAAGTGCGGCTACAATCTCTTCGATGCCGACCATTCCAGCCTGGTCCTGTTTTATGAGTTTGATGAGCCGTTTATCGGCGTCGGCATGACCACGTCTGTAACGGTCTGCGTTGCCTATTTTCTCGTGAATATCTGGCACCTGACCGCCGGGACGAGCGAAGCCACGTTTCATTAGGACGCCTAGCACAGTTTTCAGGGATATTCTTCCGTCGCCGTCTTCATCTAATGAGAGGAAGGACTTGGCAAGCTCTTGACCGTATGTTTCGCCGATTTCCTCTACCTTGGCTGCGACTTCGGATGGTAGGGCTCTTATGGATGATTCTTCAGCTAACGCGTTGATGGCGCTTATGCTAATGGCTAGTGTTAAGGTGATAATTCGTTTCATAGGCACCTATAAGGCACTTGGTTGTGATGTGTTGGGAGCGGAAATTTGGTATTTAACTTTAGCGATTCGCAATTTGAGCCTCTACCCCAAGCCGGATTTTTAATGCTCCGAGATGGATTATTTTTCACGAGGCTACTTGTTGTAACGTGATGGAGCGATTTCGATACTAATTGTCCTTCGCGAAGTGTTAAACATTTGGCGTTTTCTGAATCCGATTTTTTGAATTAAAAGGCAATTTCGAGAATTGACGCTTGATGCAATGTATTAATTGCGTACTTCTGATGCAACTGAGTCTCATTATGAATAAGTTGTTGCAAAAATCGAATAACAAGGAAGTTGCGTCGCATTATGATGCTCTGTTTGGTTTTTTGCTGAGTCGAACTTCCAATTTCCAGATTGCGGAAGACCTTACTCAAGAGGCGGTTTTTCGTTTTTTGAAGTGGCAGTCGGGACGAGTAGTGGACTACCCGAAGAGGGTTCTTTTTCAGATCGCTCAAAATTTGTTGATCGATAGGAGTCGTCGCTCCAAGGTTCGTAACGAGGTGTCTGTTGAGCAGGCGACAGTGGATGTGAGGACAGATATTTCTCCATCAAGATTTTGTGAAGCGAAGGATTCTTTGGATGTGATTCGTGCAGCGATGTCGGGGTTGCCAGAACGTACTCAGGATATTTTCGTAATGAATCGTATCCATGGAATGCGGCATAAAGAAATCGCTGAGGAATTGAAAATTTCGAAAAGTTCAGTTGAGAAGCACTTGATTCGAGCTCTCTTGGCTTGTAAAAGCTGCCTAGAGTGAGGGGGCGCTAAAAAAAAGGTGAGACAAATTGGAGGTGCTGCGTCTTACTTTTCGAATGGAGAAACTAAATAACGATTCCGAAGACTTCGAGAGCATTGACGAAGTTGCGGCTGGGTGGGTTATCCGCCGTGCAGATGCTCCGGATGATGTGGAATTGGAATCGGCTTTTCAAACTTGGTTATCAGGTGATTCTAGGAGGTTTGAGGCTTATCGTTCTGCAGAGGATTTGTTTGCGGGAGCAAGTGAGCCAAGGACCCATAGCGACGCGGCATTAAAACGAGTTTCACAACGCATGAGGGCTCGCAAATCGTATTGGTCTCGTCCAGCCATTGCCGCCGCCGCTGCGATTTTCGTCTTAGTTGGCATTACTTTTTGGATGCTCGATCCGGAAGGAACTAAATTGATGACGGATATTGCTGAGCAACGAGAACTGACCTTGTCGGATGAGACGTTGGTCGAGCTGGATGCTCAGACGCAACTTAGGTTTCACTTCACTGAAGAAAGCAGGAAGGTGTACCTGCAGGCTGGTGCGGCGGTATTCGATATTGCGGTAGATTCGAGGCCTTTCGAGGTGCGTGTGGGGGATTATGTGATACGAGATATCGGCACAATTTTTTCTGTTAAGATAAACGATTCTATGTTGAATGCTTCGGAAGAATCGTTTGCGGTTTCGGTCGAAGAGGGCGAGGTCGAGGTGAGCCGGGTTCAGGAGGGGCGAATTGAGCCGGTTTCGATTGTTCGTGGTCAGGAAGCTGAGTTCGTGGAATCAATTCCTGTCACCGTTCAGCCGATCATGGATGACTCTTTTGCTTCTTGGCGCGAGAAGCGTTTCCATTATCGTGACCGTTCTCTCGACCAGGTGTTTGCTGACCTGCAGCGTTTCCACAAGAGACGTATCGTGTTAGCAGATACTTCTCTAGCGAAGGAAGAACTTTCTGGGATGCTTGATGTATCCGATTTGGACGAGGCGCTTAACGTGTTGTCGAAGGCGCTTCCAATTCTTTACGAGGTTGAAGGAGACGGAGAAATCGTCGTATCTCGAGCGAGGTAAATTGCTCGTTAGAACCCCTTGCAAGGCTCGTTCGCATTTTTTTTCAAAAAAACGGTGCGGTGTTTTTGAGGTTGCGCGTTTAGGCTCTGGAATGAACTACGGCCCATTTTCTACGAACTGCACTTTATCTCCAATTCGACTGCTTCGGCTCGCATTTGCCTTTGTTGCCTTGATGCTTAGCAATGCCTTTGCTTTGCTTGATGATCGCTACGAATTCGCTTTGCCCAATCAAGCTTTGATTGACTCGTTCGATGCGTTTTCGAAGACGACTGGGATAAATGTCATCGTATCTTCTAAAATAGTGAAAGGCATTACGGGTCCTTCAGTTAACGAGGAACTCACTGGGCGCGATGCTTTAGACAGGCTTCTTGCCGGAACGGGACTTGTTTTTGAGCAAACTGGAAGCAATGCGGTAGCGGTTCGGAAGTCGGATCCACAAACTGGTGGTGGCATTATTCAATTACGGGAGGTTTCTATCACTGGGCAAAAGCTAGATCGCTCGCTGTTTGAAAGTCCGGAGAGTCTATCGATCATTGGGGCTGAAAAACTGGAAAACCAGACTTTTCAGGATCTCAATGGAGTTATTCGCGAGTTGCCGAATATTTCTAAATTGGCGGGAGGAGATAATTATTCTATCCGAGGAATTTCTGGAGAGGACGTGATCGCCTATGTGGTGGACGGTGTGCAAATCACTGGTGATGGACAATTTGATTACCCTAAAAGTCTCTGGGATATTGAGCAAATCGAGGTCTTGCGCGGCCCTCAATCCTCCAGTATCGGACGAAATGCTTTAGGCGGCGCTGTTGTCGTTAAGACAGCCGATCCCAAGTTTTTCGATTCCTATGCCTTTCGGACTGAAATAGGATCCGAAAACTCAAGACAGGGATCTTTGATGGTGAACAAGCCTTTAAACGACGCGCATGCAGTTCGCATCACTTTCGATTACGAAGAGGACGATGGATTTGTTACCGCACCCAATCGAGGTGGAGAGGACTTTGATGCAACCTCAGAGTGGACTGGACGCGCAAAATGGCTCTTTGATGTGAATGAGAAGGTGGATACGCTACTGACCCTACAGTATGCTAAAAGTGATCGCGGTAACAATTTGGTTTGGAATGATCCAGAAAACGGATTCTCTCCTTTTTCGCAAATCAATCGATCAAACCGACCTACTATTTCGGAAGCGGAGTTTCTCACGATCAATTTCGATATCAATTATCAATTGAATGACCAGTGGTCTTTTCTTTCTCGGTCTACCTTTTTCGATCGAGATGAGATGGGCTTGATTGACTCCGACAACCTGGCTCCTGAAGATGTAGATGGAGCGGACCCGGTTCTTGATCGGACCACGCTGCAGCATGATTTGAGTCAGGAGTTTCGGTTTAGCTTCAGTGACGACGTTAGTGAAACGCAGGCTATCTTTGGTGTTTACTTTAACGATGTTAGCCGCGATTTCATCCAAACTTCGACCATTGCTTTGGATACAACTCGTCTTGGGATACCAGAGGCTCTCGTGGCCGGCGGCGTGTATCCATCGGTTTCTATTTTGGATTCGAATGCTGAGCAGGCAACCTCAGCCGAAAATTTTTCTTTCTTCTTCGAGGGGGAGAGAAAACTGAGCGAGAAGTGGACCCTTTTTGGCGGTATTCGCTATGATCGGGAGTCAAATGATTGGAGGCTAGAAAATCGTACGGAAGTAAATCCCGATACACCGGTTTTGTCCTTCGGTGCTCTGCCTGACGCTCCCTACCTTCCAGATCCTGCGGTGTACGGAGCCATTTTGGATAGTAATCCTTCATTGCCGCCGGTTTCAGCGATAAATCCTTTATTTTCCAGCTACGTAGATGCATTGAATTTCATTAACGCACAATTCCTTTCTCTCGGTGCGCTTAGCGAGTTAAATGCCGATACTACGTTTGATGCGTGGCTTCCGCAGATTGGGCTTGGCTACCAATGGAACGAGAATCACCGGACTAATTTCATATTTAAACAGGGCTACCGTCCAGGTGGCGCTCAAATGACGACACTGAGAGGGTTGAACGAATGGGACGAAGAGGTGTTATCTAGCTTTGAATTTTCTCACCGCTCGTCTTTGCTTGAAGATTCACTTACACTTCAGACTAATGCCTTCTTTAATAGCTGGAAAGATCGGCAGGTGAATAGCATTGTGTCGGCAGTGGACCAGACTATCGAAAATGCCGCCAAAGCCGAAATGTACGGTATGGAGTTCGAACTCGAGCATGAGCTAAACGACAAGTGGCTTTACTATGTGAATGTTGGGTATCAGCAAACTGAAAATGTCGAATTCTTTACCCCAGCCGCTGATGATATCAGTGGCACGGAGTTCACGAACGTTCCCGACTTCACGGTGGGAGTTGGGACGAGTCATAATCTTACAAAGGCATGGTTGTTGCACGTCAACACGACTTATCAGAGCGAAACGTATAGCGACCTACAGAATACGACGACGAATGAATCCCAATTCTTGGTCAATGCCCGGATATCGTATCAGAAAGAGAATTACAGTGTGAGCTTGATTAGTGAAAACCTCCTTGATGACGATTACATTACATCAGTTAGAGGTACATCGACCACTGGGGATTTAGGGGCTCGAGTTGGCGATCCACGAACGTGGCGTTTGGCTTTTGCGGCAAAATTCTAGGACCATCCAAAGGAGTACTTTGGACCTCGGAGCTTGTATGATGCGGAAAAATGGAGCCAATAGCGGACTTTGAGTAGTCGGCCTGCGGCTACGGGTGCTGCTTGTGTTAAAAGCAAGGCTCCATTTTTTCGCATGAAGGGGAGGTCTCCGCTATCTTGGCCAGTGAATGGGCTAATAGGTTCCGATTGTCGGAGCCTTTTTACTGCAGAGGCTTTATCTTCATTCAGTCGAAGAATCTTAAATTGGCCTCAAGCTTAAGGTATTTACACTTTTTAGTTCGTAGGTCGCGTTGTTTTCGTTTTGTCAAACTCTTCGAAATATTTTTTTGCCTCAGGGGCGATTTAATCCGTCTCGGGGTGGATCTCTATTTGCGAAATACGCTACATTATCGTTTTTTACGATGAATCGTCTTTTTGCAGCATTACTACTTATCGGGTCGCCCTTGTGCGCCTCCGAACAATTGGATTTGGCTAGGACCACCCTACAGGAATGGGTGGATGTGGAGAAGAGCATTTCGCAGGAGATGCAATCCTGGAGAAATGAGGAGGCCACGACTCTGGATCTTATAGCCATCATGGAGAAAGAGAGCGAAGCGTTGCAGGCTCAGCTGGAAGAGTTGGAGATGAATGCGAGCCTTTCAGAGGATAGCAGATCGGAGTTGATCGAGGAAGAGAGCAAAGTGGATGAATTGCGGGATGTGGTCATCACTTTTTTACTTACTATGGAATCGAGCGTGAAGGAGCTAAAGACATGGTTGCCCAAGCCGTTGACGGACAAATTACAGCCATTCTACTCTCGCATCCCTAAAGACCCAAACACTACGTCGCTGGGAATTGCCGAAAGGATGCAAACGGTCATTGGGATTTTATCGAGCGTTCATGGCTTTGATGGAAAAATTTCACTTTCCCGTGAAATTCGTGAATTGTCTGACGGAAATAAAGGAGAAATCCAAGCGCTCTATCTCGGTCTGGCAAGCGCCTACTACTTAGCGCCAAATGGCGCGGATGCGGGTTACGGAGTTCCGACTGCAGATGGCTGGAAATGGGAATCGGCACCCGAATTAGCAAACAAGTTGAAAGAAGCCATCGCAGTCTACGAAGGCGTGGAGCAGGAAGCCAGGTTCTTGGCCTTGCCAATCGCGATGGGAGGTGAGGGATGAGAAAGTTAATTGGAATGATTGCTATCTTGGCTATTTGCGGGAGTGCGGCCAATGGACAAAATTTTGAACAGGCGGTAAGCGAGCATGAATCTCGTTTAGGCTTAGCTATCCAGCGGCTGAATACGCTGAGAGATGAAATAGCAGATAAGCAAATCCCGCTTGCCCAGCGTTTGAGTGAGACTCGAGAAGAGACTAAGAAATTACGTGGTGAATTTGAGAAGCAGCGTGCTGCCCAAGATAGTAAGCATCTACAATTAGGCGATTTGGAAAAACGTCTCAATGCGAAGCGAAAGGAAGTTGATTATATTTCTCGTACGTTGATGGGAGAGTACTTTGCTAATTACGAAGCGGAGTTGAGTTCCGGCGAGCAAGTCATTTTTGGTGAAGCGGTTCGAGGGTTCAATTTGCTTCAAGAGGACGCGGATGTTTCTGAGTTGGAAACCGTAGAGAAAAGCTTGGCTATCGTTAGCGAGTCTTTAGATCGTATCAACACTGTCCTTGGCGGAAAAATGTATGACGGTGAGGCTCTGGATTCCAACGGTGTTCTTGTCTCTGGAAAATTTATACAAGCAGGACCTTTATTGTATTTCTCGGATCTCGCGAACCAAGATGCAGGGTTAGTGGATGAAGGTTTGAGTCTTCAACCTCGGTTGAAGCGTCTGGATAAAAATAGCGAATCGTTGATCGCGGCATTTGCTAGAGGAGAATCAAATACGTTGCCTGTGGATCCGAGTTTGGAAAATGCGGTTCTTTTGCAGCAGACGAAAGAGGGCTTTTTCGAACATCTGAAGAAGGGCGGCGTTTGGGTCTACCCGATTATGTTCTTTGCTATTTTGTCTACGTTGGTGGCCGCTTATAAGTTTGTACAAATTTTTGCAATACGCCAACCTGATCCACTAGTGGCCCATCAGCTTTCACGGCTATTGCGTGCGGCTGAGAAGGGCAAAGCGATGACCTTGGCGAATGAGCAACCGCAGCCTGCAAAAGACATGCTCGTTAACGCAGTGGAGCATTCCGACGAACCAGTGGAATTGGTGGAGGAAGTGATGTACGAATCTATGCTGAGCGTGCAGCCGAAGTTGGAGCGTTTTCTTAATGTAATTGCGGTTACGGCTGCGACAGCTCCCTTGCTGGGGCTCTTGGGCACGGTAACGGGAATTATCAAGACTTTTAAATTGATGAATGTCTTTGGGGCAGGAGACCCGAAGCCTTTGATTTCGGGAATTTCCGAGGCGTTGATTACCACTGAACTCGGCTTGGTTCTAGCGATTCCAGCGCTAATTGTGCATGCATTATTATCGCGTAAGGTTGCCGGTGTCCTAGCTCGGATGGAAAAGCTTTCGGTGGCATTGACCAATAGCATGTCGCGACGTACACCCGGAGGGAGTTCAGATGTCTGATTTCATACATGAATCCATGGATATTTGGGCGAAGGGCGGTTGGCTGATGCTTCCTCTCTTTGCTCTTACCGTTTTTATTTATTATGCAGTAATGGATTTGTTATTACGTCTAAGTAGACATTTTTTAATCCGTTCGAAGTACCACAAGCTATCCGATGTCGAGTTGTCTACTGCGTTGCGTTCTGGAAATAGGGAACTTGCCCAAATCGTCGCTTTGGATGCTCGAAATGTAGCGGAAGCTCGTAGGCATTTTGAGGAGGTGCGCAATGAATATTTACCCATCGTGAATCGTCGGATTCGTTTTTTGGCTGTATTGATAACGACTGGGCCTCTGGTTGGATTGTTAGGAACGGTGGCGGGAATGCTTACAACTTTCAATGGGATGGCTTCAAGTGGGGAGTCTAAGTTCGCTAGCGTTGTATCTGGTGTGTCCGAGGCGTTGATTACAACTCAGGGTGGTTTGATTATTTCAATACCTGCTTTTGTAATGCTTTCGCTCATTGTGCAGAGACGCAACACGTTGGAGAGATGTATTTCTCGTTTGGAACAGTACAGCATTCGAATGGCTCTTCGGAAGGGAGTGAGGAATCAAGTTGATGATAGAATTTCTGGTAAGAGTTTTATCCCGCAGTTTACTCAAGTGCTCTCAGGCTCGTAGTTTTGAAGGAATGGGTAAGGCAATGGTTTTGAGTAGTTGGCATTTTAAAGACATCTCTGTTCATCCGAGCAATCTGTGGGTGAATAATCGAATTTGAGCGTATGGCTAAGCGTAGGTTACTTTTTTCGGAAAATGGTAAGCAGCAGGATGAAATCAATATTTCGCCTCTGATCGATATCGTATTTATATTACTGATCTTCTTTATCGTAACCACGGTCTTTGTCGAAGAGACAGGGGTCGAGGTCAAACGACCGCAAGCAGCGTCCGCACTTGATTTGGAAAAGAATTCCATCCTCATCGCGATTACGAAAGAAGGAAGAGTCGTTTATGGTGGGGAGGAAATTGGTATTCGTGGAGTCCGTGGTGTGGTGCAACGATTGCTCAAGAAAGAAGACATGCCAGTGATTGTTCAGGCAGATGCTGCGGCCTCAGTTGAATTGTATACGAAAGTACATGACGAAGCAGCATTGGCTGGAGCTACTAGCATCAGCCTCGCAACTCGGGAAGTAAGTAAGTAAGCGGTGCTATTTGTGAACAAAGACAGTAAGCAGAACGCATGGCAGGATTTAAATGAACCTGCATTGCCACGGGCGAGCCCGAGTGGACTGGGGATATGGGCCTTTCTGGGAGCTTTGTTTTTAGCAGCTTTGTTATTCTTGTTGATTCCGGTTACCCAGATGCTGCAGATGGATGTAGATCGAGATCTTACGGTGCGTGAAATGGAAATCACAACGATTGCCCCACCTAAAGCTCCACCGCCTCAAGAAGAGGAGCAAGTGGATAAAGAGGTCGAACCTCCCGAATTAGAACAGAGCTTTCAGGAGTTAGATCTGCAACAACTCGAATTGTCATTGAATCCCGGAATTGGAGAGGCCCTTTCCATGGGAGCGGGTTCGATGAGTTTGACGGAAGATGTCGATATAATGGAGCAGATTCAGCAGGTTTTTCAATTCAGCGATTTGGAAGCAGTGCCATCAATGATATCGACACCGCGATTCGATTATCCGCAATCGCTTAAGAGACGCGGAATTCGGAAGGGCGTGGTGGAGTTAGAAATACGAATTGATGAAACAGGGAACGCTACCGTGCTAGACGTAGTTTCCAGTCCGCACGATGATTTAACACGAGTGGCTCGTCGTTTGGTTGAGCGAGCGCGATTTACCACCCCAAAAATTGACGGAGTCTCTGTTACCGTTGTGGGGAATCTTCCTCTGACCTTAGAAGCTCCGTAGAAGAAGCGCGAATGAATTTAGTTATGTGTAATCGTATGAAAAATACAAATTTTGGTTTTGGGTGGTTTGTGAGCTGTTTTTGGACGGTTTTCGCACTCGTAGGAATGGCTTCGGCTATGCCGTTTTCGCTTACAGATTCCGATCCGGCTTCGCCTGAATTTCGGAAGAATTATCTTGGTTCGTACGGGATCAACGCGGCGATTGAGCCCGCACTCGAACGAGAAGATCGCGGTGTTTACGAGGAGGTTTTGCCTTATTTGAGTGACAATCCAGCTGAGGCAATTCGGATTTTAGAGAATGCGATTGAGCCTGATTGTAATGCTGCGTTTAATTTTCTCTTGGGTAGCCTCTATTACATGGAGGATAAGTTAGATGATTCGAAAAAACAGCTTGAGGTTGCCATTGTAAAGCATCCGACTTTTCGTAGAGCTCATCGCACGATTGCCCTTATCTATGCTCGAAATGAAGATGTGCCAAACGCAATTCAGCATCTACTTAAAGTTATAGAGTTGGGTGGGGGTGATGGCCAGTCGTATGGAATGCTAGGGTACGCTTATTTGAATGAGCAAAAATACCGTTCGGCTTTAGGAGCCTACCAAAATGCACGTGTGTTTGCTCCGGATTCTTACGACTATAAACGCGGCCAGGCTCAGTGTTTATTGAATACGAATCAATATGAACAGGCGATTGCTCTCTACAATGAATTGATTGCGGATGACCCTAGCGAATCCGAGTTTTGGTTGTTGCAGGCGAACGCATTTCTTGCCTTGGATCGTCGAGAAGAAACGGCGGCAAACTTGGAGATGGCTCGTTCTTTAGGGAATGAAGACTTCAGTAACCTTTCACTTCTGGCTAATATCTACCTCCAGCAAGGGGCTATTGGTATTGGGGTTGATGTAGCGAGTCGCGCTTTGCAGTTTGCCGAACCAAAAAATGTGGACTATGCTTTGCGGCAGTTAGATTATCTTGTGAGCCGCGGGTTTGCGGCCGAGGCGGATAGAGTGATCGTTGCATTTGAGGAGTGGCTTGAGCCTAAGTTAGGAGAGCACGATACTCAGGCTTTTTCTGCGAGGAGAGCTTTAGTCGACTTTAGATTGGGGCGTGAGGCAATAGGTCTGGATCGACTAGAAAAGATTTTGGAAGTTGATCCGTTAAACGGCGAAGCATTGATAATGCTAGGCGAACGTTATCAGGAAAAAGATATGTATTCGGATGCAGAGTACTATTATGGACGTGCTTTGTCAGTGGAGAATAGCAAACGTAAGGCTTTATTGGCTTTGGGGAAGATGGAAGTTTCTCGAGGAAATTTCGGAGAAGCGCGCAAGCATTTGAGCAAGGCATTGGATCTTAAGTTTGAGTCGAATATCAAGAAATATTTGGATCAAGTGGAAGAAGCGTGGCGAAACACTCGTCAGAGCTAAGATGTACGCGAGCGAGGCTGCTAATGACATCCGGAATATCCATAGTTTCTCGATCGCTGTGTGCCTTGCTTGGTGGATATGTTTTTTCCAATGCGGTGGCACTTGTAATTGTTTTCGCACTTAACGGTAATCGTGCTCTCAATACTTCTGCCGGTTTGATGTTTGTGTATGCGTTCTACGCGGTTGCGGTTATTTTTTCATTCGCTACACATTCCGCATGGCGTGCATGGGCGTGGGTAGCTGGCAGTAGCGCCTTGTTTTTCGGAATAGCCTACTTTCTTAGTAAGTGGGGGGGAGCTTAAATGGCAGAACGGGAGTCGTTTAGAAATTCGATGCGGGGCTTACATACCTGGTCTGGCTTAGTTTTCGGATGGGTTTTGTATTTTATGTTCATTACAGGAGCGACTGGCTACTTCGATTTAGAGGTTGATCGCTGGATGAAACCTGAAATCCCTTTTGTTGGAGCGGATGTGGAGCAGTCAGAGATGCTGGCTGTTGCAGAGGCTCGACTAAATGAGATCGCTCCCGATGCGGTGAACTGGGAAATTGCGTTTCCTGCCGGAAGGCGTTCGCAGTTACAAATTTCTTGGGAGACACCGGCTGAGGAAGGCAGCAACGCAAAACCAATCAAAGGCAAAGAATTTCTAGACCCCAAGACGGGCACACCGTATGAAATACGTGATACGGCTGGTGGGAATAAACTATACGCTATGCACTACGCGTTTCACTATTTGCCACGTTTTTACACCTATAAGATCGCTAGCCTTGTCGCCTTCTTTATGTTGATCGCTTTGATTACTGGAGTTGTGATCCATCGGCAATTTTTCAAGGATCTTTTCACCTTCAGGCCGGGCCTGAAGGCGAGTTCGTGGTTGAGCGCGCATACGATGCTGAGTGTCCTGACATTGCCTTATCTTCTTATGATAACATATAGTGGCTTAGTGTTTCTGGTTTTTAGGACAATGCCTTTTGTAATTGCTGCTGGATACAGTTTCGAAGAGGACTCAGTTAACAAAATTCGAGCGGATGTTTTTCCTCGAACGGTTATAGAAGCGGCTGATGGGGTTAAAAGTCCAATTGTGGATTTGGGCGAAGTGCTGCGAGAAGCGCAGCCTTTGCTAAATGGTTCGGATGCTACGGCCATAGAAATTGTCAATCGAGGCAGTTCTAATTCGAGAGTGGAAATTGGCCGTTACCATCACGTGGGGGTGATGAGTAAAAAACTGTTTTTCTTTGATGGCGTAACGGGAGAATTTCAAAGCGAAAAAATTGCTCGGGAAGAAACGACTAAAGGCGGCATGATAATCTATCGCATCTTGACAGCCCTTCATGAGGGACAATTTGCGGGTCCCTTTTTGCGATGGATTTATTTCGTGTCAGCTTTGGCTGGAGCCGGGGTTGTGGCTTCTGGAATGATTCTTTGGGTATCAAAGCGTCGGAAGAAGGCGGAAAAAGCAGATGAAGGCTTAGTTGGTTTACGTTTAGTTGAGTACTTGAATATTGGCACGATAGCTGGATTGCCTATTGGAATTTCAGCTTATTTTTGGGCCAACCGAATGCTACCGCTGGAAATGAAAAATCGCGGAGACTGGGAGTTAAACGTGCTTTTTATTGTATGGGCGATTGCGATGACTTATCCAGTAGCGGTATCGCGAACACGTTCGATTCGTCAGGCGTGGAAGGACTTGTTTTTCCTTGGGGCGATAGCGTATGGAGTGCTTCCGGTACTCAATGGGCTTACTGGGGGCGTTCACTTAGGTGAGTCAATTGTGAAAGGCGATTGGGTTATAGCTGGATTCGATTTGGCCGCTATCGTATTTGCTTTACTGTTTGGATACGCTGCTTTGAGGGGAAGCGAGGGGAGCGAACATTCGGCAGCGATTATGCCAGGTGGGCCTTTAATTGAAAGGGAGTCTTCATGATTTTACTCGGATTAGCGGTAGCTTTTTGTGGTTTATTAATCTTGAGCTCGTCTATGAAGCGTCACCGGAAGCTATATTCTGAATCGATTTTTCGACGAGTTTTAGGACGACGAAGTAAAGTACCTATGAACGCCCTTGGCTATGCTTTATTGATCTTAAGTTGCTTATTGTGTGTGTCGGAAATCGGGCTTTCTATGGGAATAGTATATTGGTTTGGTCTCTTGAGCGTGGCGGCGTTTTTGCTTACGTTTTTGCTGACTTATCGTCCGAGCTGTTTGTTGGGAAGTGGAGCGTTTTTGTTAGCTTTGGGAGTCGTTGGTTGTTTTGTGCGATGAATGTCCGGACGTGTATTCGCTTCTTCTTCAGGCGTCTTGATTGATTCATCGATAATCGCTTTAACGTAAGCTATTTCTAATTCGAATGGGCCTGGCTTCGTGTCTGAAAGTGTGAAACAATAGAGTCTACAGTTGCGGTATCTAATTTGTATTGGGGGTAGGGGCGTCCAAAGGACTGGCGGACGAAATCTTCAGTTGTAATGAATATAGGTAAGCGTCCGTTCTAGGGCGTGTTGACTTTGCTTTGCTTCCAGTTCTTTGGAGTGAGGTGTTCCGCTTCGAAGTTTGTAATCTTTGGCAGTT
>JAKYXN010000160.1 GCA_022538095.1 Puniceicoccaceae bacterium K14
GACAACCTTTATGGGGGCGAAGGGAACGACACATTTCAAGTCTCTGAGGGTCAAGGAGACGACGATTTCGACGGAGGCGAAGGAGACGACACGATTGTTTCAATGGACGGTTCAGACATCCGTATTGATTCGAATCTCACTAAAGATAATTCCGTTGAAACAATCTCATCTGGAGGAAACGAAGGCGTCAACATTGTCGGTGATGGAAGCAGTCAAACACTGGACTTCTCTGAAACCAAACTCGACGGTATCCAATCCATTGATGGCGGTGCTGGAAATGACAATATCACCGGCTCTACTGGCGATGACACCATCATCGCAGGCGAAGGGAACGACAACCTTTATGGAGGCGAAGGGAACGACACATTTCAAGTCTCTGAGGGTCAAGGATACGACGATTTCGACGGGGGCGAAGGAGATGACACGATCGTTTCTATGGACGGATCGGATATTAGAATCGATTCCCACCTTACCTCAGAAAATTCTATCGAAACCATCTCTTCCGGAGGAAACGAAGGAGTCAACATTGTCGGCGATGGAAGCAGTCAAACACTGGACTTCTCTGAAACCAAGCTCGACGGTATAGAGTCTATAGATGCAGGAAGCGGAAATGACACAGTAACTGGTTCTGCATCGAATGATACCGTCGATGGAGGTCAAGGAACCGATACATACGTACTAGAAGGCACTCGCTCTGAATACCATGTTACACAAAACGAAGATGGCAGCTACACTGTAAAAGATTTAGTTGAAGGTCGCGGAGGTGAGGATACAGTTTCGAATTTTGAAAACTTCAGATTTTCCGACGGATCGTTCAACTCAACAACAGTTCTCGAGGACGATCCTTACCTCGACACTGAAATTGAAGATCAAAGCACGAACGAAGACTCACCATTCAGCTTAGATGTATCTGGAAACTTTGGAGAGGTCGATGGGGACACCCTCACCTATTCAGCAACTCTCGGAAACGGCGACCCACTACCTGATTGGGTATCCATTGATTCAGACACAGGAATAATCTCTGGGGCTCCGGGAAACGGAGATGTCGGAGGTATTTCGATTATAGTCACCGTATCAGATGGCCAATCCACTGCTAGCGACAACTTCTCACTAACTGTCGAGAATACCAACGACGGACCAACTGTGAGCGTATCCATTGATGACGTATCAACTGACGAAGACGCAGCGTTTAAATTGGACGTATCCAGTAATTTCAAAGACGAGGATCTCGGCGATACCCTCACCTACTCCGCTACTCTAGAAAACGGGACCCAACTCCCAGACTGGATCACTATTGATTCGGACACGGGTGAGCTCTCAGGGACTCCAGAAAATGGGGATGTCGGTGACCTCTCTATCACCGTTACTGCATCCGACGGAGAAGAATCAGCTTCCGATACCTTTACCGTTACAGTTGAGAATACAAACGATGGACCCGTTGCCAACGCAGATTCTTCTGCAGTCACTGAGCGAAATACAGTAGAAATTGATGTACTTGCAAACGATACTGATGTCGATGTGGGAGACTCGTTGACAATCACGGATGCGAACGTGCCCTCAGGCCAAGGGTCTGTGACGATAGTAGACAACAAATTGATCTATGACCCTGAAGGAGGGTTTTCCGATCTCGCTTTAGATGATACGCGAAATGTAGAAATATCCTATACAATCTCTGATGGAAACGGAGGAACCTCAACCGCTACAGCAACCGTAACCGTAACTGGAGATGACAGTTTGGTTTACCTTGGCAATTCAGCTAATACCTACACCTCATCAGACTATGACAGCGAAATACATGGTGAATCCGGTAACGACACAATTTATGCGGAAGGTGGCAATGACACCCTCATCGGAGGAAGTGGAAACGACACTTTATACGGCGGCGAAGGTAACGACACTTTCGAATACGCGGATGGGGACGGCACAGACGACTTTTTCGGAGGAGAAGGAAACGACACAATAAAGGCGACCGAAGACGATACTGAGATCACAATCAACAACGACTTCGGTACTGAAAATTCAATAGAGAACATTACCTCTAACGGAAACGAAAATGTCACTCTATCCGGCGATAACTCCTCACAATCACTCGATTTTTCGGAGACAAACCTCGATGGTATAGACTCGATCACTGGCGGAGCGGGCAACGATACACTCATCGGTAACGATCAAGACAATACATTTCAATATAACGAGGGCGATGGATCAGATGACTACTACGGTGGCGAAGGTAATGACACCCTAAAAGCAGGCGGCGACGATACTGAAATCACTCTCAACAAAGATTTCGGCACGGAAAACTCGATAGAGAACATCACAGCTGACGGGAACGAAAACATCACCCTATCCGGAGATAATTCGTCGCAAACACTCGACTTCTCGGAAACGAACCTCAATGGGATTGACTCGATCACTGGCGGAGCAGGCAGCGATACACTCATTGGTAACAATCAAAATAATACATTTCAATATAACGAGGGCGATGGATCAGATGACTACTACGGTGGCGAAGGTGATGATACCCTCAAAGCAGGCAGCGACGATACTCAAATCACTCTCAACAAAGATTTCGGCGCGGAAAACTCGATAGAGAACATCACGGCCGACGGAAACGAAAACGTCACCCTATCCGGAGATAATTCTTCACAAACCTTAGATTTCTCCCAAACAAATCTAGAAGGTATTGGTTCCATTTCGGGAGGTGCAGGGAATGATTCCATTACAGGATCGTCATCCAACGATTCAGTTGATGGAGGAGAAGGAAAGGACACTTATCATTTGGAAGGTAATCGCTCAGATTACCAAATAACTCAAAATGAAGATGGATCATACAGGATTGAGGATACAGTCGAAAACCGAGGAGGTATTGATACAGTCGAAAACTTCGAAAATTTCGAATTCGCCGATATAACGCTAGAAGCGAGCGATATACTAAATACATCCCCTGTCATCGAATCAGAAATCAGTGACCTAAGCACAAACGAGGATTCCTTATTCAGCTTAGATATTTCAAACAATTTTAAGGATATCGAAGGCGACACGCTCACCTACTCCGCTACGCTCGAAAACGGAGGTGACCTTCCAGATTGGATCACAATCAATTCCGAAACGGGAGAACTCTCAGGCACTCCGGAAAATGGAGACGTAGGCGACATCTCTATCACTGTTACTGCATCAGATGG
>JAKYXN010000161.1 GCA_022538095.1 Puniceicoccaceae bacterium K14
CCGACCTTGACTCTCAACGCCAATCCCGTCGTTGAGCAATACATGGAAAACTACCTTGATGCAGCGTGAGGATTTTTGAAACGTTTAGGTTAAGTCACTATCAATAACAGCGAACTCACCTTCAGATACTGTTGTGGGGTCTACATTTACAGGAATCAACGATGACGCATAAAGGCTCTCAGCATTGAGAGATCCCGTCACCCCGATATTTCCATCAACACTCAAGCGATAGCCACTAACCGTATTTTGACCAATACTAACCTCTCCAGTCTGCCCGTTTATAACAAAGGCTCGACTCAAGTTTGTTGTAGCGTCGTCCTTCGGGTTGATCACAAAACTGGACTCATCATTATTATTATTTCCCAGATCTTTTACAAACACTCTAAACGTATTCACATCTGAAGTTTCAGTCTCACTATCATACAAAGTAAACGACTCCTCCAAGCGAATAGGCTCAGTAAAGCGAGCTTCATCGTAGAACAAGGTCGTCTCCAAAAACTGAACTTTCCCAAAAAAGGAATTATGCGTATCTGGAAAATTCTCTGCAAAAAGAGTACTGCCCCAAATAGATCCGATAAAACCTAGAGTTACGATCAACGATTTCTTACTATACATATTCATTATACAATATCATTTGAAGTTAACAATAAATGGAGAGATTTTTCTTCATTAGAAACCAATGATAAATACCCTAACAAACAGTAAGACCCTTCAGGTTTTTCTATCAAGTATTTAGTAATTCATGACATTTATCGAATCAAATAGGCGAAGCGTCGTTTCACGTATAACAAGACTCCATTCACATAAATAAATATTTTTATATTTTTTGCGGCAGACATCAAATTCCTCAACAATGACGGAATTTCAGATTGTCTCGTCACTACGCTCCTCCAGTGTAGGCTCCGCCTCGGCACACCATTCACACTTCCACATTCAGACTTCTATCCTCAAAGGCCTGCTCCAGCTTCGCTGGGATCATGCCCTTGCAAAGCAAGGATCTAGCAGGCAAGGCCCGCGATGTTAATAGCTGGCATTAACAGGATGTTTTTTCATTTCGTTCCTCAGATTTCACCTTCGGCACGATACGGTACCTCTTGCTCCCAAAGCCCCATCTTAAATCATACCAACCACAGGCTAACAACGGTAATAAACGCGAATCGAAGTCATTCGCTGTTGGTCGCCGGTGTATTTGTATTACAAACCCAACCCCAGTTTGTAAAAAATGACCAAATACACAAAAGTTCCTACCCTCAGAAAATCCAATCGAATCATTCAAGCGAAAGAAAGAATTCAAGACTGGGTGGTGTAACTAATTCCTGATAGCGATAAAGGGACTTTAGTTCTCCATCAATTTCTTGGATTTCAGTTTTGTACTGCCCCAAATTTTCTTCTGATATCCGCGTTGTTTCATCAACTTGAAAAGGCATCCATTCAGCTGAAGATTCTTTGGTAACAAAGGTCGAATCATACTCAAACAAGCCAATCAAATGTCCGATCGATTCCGAGAAATTCATATGCGTAAGCGTTATTTTTTTCGCAACATTATCGAATCCAATATTCAAATACATATCCTCTAAAACAGGGTTTCGAGCTAAGATAAATTCAATAAAATTGGATAGTCCATCGCCGTCAAAATCCAACGATGGTTCCATCGCATCCTCATTGCCAAGCATTTCCGTGTCGTAATAGTTCCACCATTCTAAATAGCTGATTTCGCTTTTTTCGACCACAGGAAAGAGAACCTCTACGATAGCGACTCCATCAACAAATTCTAGATCCAACTGACTCGGATCGAAACTTAGCTTAATTTCATGCACATCCAAAGAAAACAAAAATCCTTCCGCTCTAGTAGGGAGTTCAATGTCCACCCCATCAAACATCAAAAATAGCTCTCCTATTTCGGGATCAACAAAACCACTTTCCTCCACCTTCAAATAACCAGAGTGTCCAGGGATGGACAATACAATCGAATTAACTCCCAAATCATCTTCAGTCAATTCGTACCTCCACGCCATTGCATCACCAACAGATACAACTTCGGGTTCTTTGCCAATAAAGCCTTCAACCGAAAAATGATAGAAAGGCTCACTTAGCTGGAATACGGGCGAAAGGGTTTTATCACCATCCATCACCAAGATAAACACTTTCCCGAAACCAGCAAACTCATCTTCCCAACCAACAAACTCATAATAATCCGCGGGGTTCGCTTCGATTATCAATTCCTCTCCTACAGCGTATCGCGTCTGGCCTTCCAAGGGAGCGCCATTAACCAGTAGCCCGCCATTTAAAGGAACCGAACTCGTGTTTCTAAGCTGAAGAGAATAGCCAGCATTATATTCGAAATGAAAAATGTTACCCTTCATTTCTTCGGCAGTTATTTCGAATTCAACATCGAATACTCCCTCAGGAATCCTGTATTCATCAAAAAGCGTAACACGCTGTCTCTCCGCTTTTAAGCCATTCAACAATACGGAGTATTCAAGCGGATCAGTGATAGGAGTTAGACCTCCCCAAAAGCCAATCTGCAAAACTCCAGGTCCTTCTACTGTCTTTCGCAATCGACCAACGGAATCTGAATGACCTAAAACCAACACAGGGAACCCCAATCCCTGTTCTAAGTAATCCTCTGTGTACGGAAGAACCGAGTGCCTTCCCTGAATGGCTTTATGCAATCCTTCAATCTCCCACTCATCAATTCCAGTTAGGTCAGCAAAAACAATCGCTCCGAATTGAAGCGAAAATAGCAACGAGACCACCCATTTGTAACGACTGACAGTCTTCCAAAACCAGGTTATGCGATTCATAATCACACTATACACATCCGCGAACTAATCGGATACACCAATTCTGCGAATTATACCTGCAAAATGATGAAACGTTCTGAGTCTTATGCAAATCGTTAAAGCTTCTCCAACACCACTTTTAATAAATAATGATTACTGAGCATTCCCATAGGCGTATATCAAAATTGCGATCCAACCTTATTCTTGGAGCCTGTAAGAATTTTTGTGTAACTGTCTTCTGATGTGCTTTAACAAAGAAAGCATATACACATGAAAGAAAAGATTAGAGAAGAGCTTCT
>JAKYXN010000162.1 GCA_022538095.1 Puniceicoccaceae bacterium K14
ATGGAAAGCCTATACCCCATAGATATCAGTCGTGAGTACCTTATCGGAATTTCCGCTGGAGGTGGCGGTTGCTATGTCACCCTCGCAGATAGGCCCCAACGCTGGGCTGCCGCAGTCCCCATAGCCGCAGTTTGCGACAAGCCCTCTCTTCCAAAAATTCACAATGTACCAATTTGGCTAATACACGGGGTAGATGATGAAACGGTCCCGCTAACTCATAGCGAGATTGTCTTTAATCACATGCAGGAGAATGGGAGCAACATTCGCTACACGCGCGTCCAAAATTGGAAGCATGGCCCATGGGAACCCGTTTTTAACGATGACAATGGATTTACCGACAATTATATCGGTGGTGATGTTTCAAACAAAAACATTGGATTATACACATGGTTATTTAGCTTCGCACGAGCCCATTCGCCATGCAAATAATTGATCTCAATTCTCCCTCCGTACAATGGAATTTTCGCAATTCCATCCAAGCGGATTGGCATACAGCCACTGTGCCAGGTTGCGTTCATCGCGACCTCCTGCAGCACAGTCTGATTCCCAATCCCTTTTGGGCTCAAAACGAAGAGCAGGTACAGTGGGTTGGTCAAGCAGACTGGGAATACGAAGCTTCATTCGAAGCCAATGCTGCCATTTGCCAAGAAACTAAAATCGAACTCGTCTGCCAAGGCTTGGACACCCTATCTACCCTTCGATTAAACGGACAAGTTATTGGCACGAGCAACAACATGTTCCTCGCTCGCTCCTTTGACATTTCCCCTTATATCAAAGTTGGAAAGAATCTACTGACTCTTCGTTTCGATAGTGCTGAGAAAGCAGTCCAGACGATTCGTCCCGAGCACACTCCAAGAGACATAATGGATCCTGTTGGGGGATGTACGCGCATTAGAAAACAACAAGCGCAGTTTGGTTGGGATTGGGGCCCGCGTTTAGTCAGCGCTGGTATCTACGCTCCAATCCAAATCGAAGCCTCGAGCCATCCAAGAATTGCCAACGCCCGAATCGCCCAAATCCACCAGAAAAACAATGTCACTCTGGCGATCACGCCCGAACTTAGAAATCTGAGAGTATTGCCAAACGGATACGAATGGGCCGTCAAAATTACTCATAACGAAGAAATAGTAGCTTCGGAGAAGTTTCCTAAATCCAAGGAAACTTCAGATCTCGAAGTACAAATCAAAAATCCAAATCTCTGGTGGCCAAACGGCCAAGGCGAGCAGCCACTTTATTCGCTCAGATTAGAATTGCAAAAGGATGGCCTAATCATTGACCAATGGATACGCCGTATTGGTCTGAGAACAATAGAGCATCGACGCCAAAACGATTCCTGGGGGGAGAGCTTTCAATTCGTAGTCAACGGTCGCCCTATTTTTGCTAAAGGGGCCAACTGGATCCCCGCTCACTCATTGGTCGGTGGTTTAAAACGCGACGATTTCCTCCCCTTGCTCCAATCCGCCGCCGCATCCTACATGAATATGATTCGCGCCTGGGCCGGTGGCGTTTATGAACAAGAGGCTTTTTACGATATTTGCGACGAACTCGGGCTCCTCGTTTGGCAAGATTTCATGTTCGCCTGTACGCTCTACCCGGGAGACAAGCCCTTTCTCGACAGTGTAAAAGAAGAAGCGGTCTACCAAGTCTCTCGCCTTAGGCACCGTGCTTGCCTTGCCCTTTGGTGCGGAAACAACGAACTCGAATCTCACAATGCAGCCGAGCTCGAAAACAAAAACACAAAGGCCGCTTACAACGCCGTATTTAGAAAAATCCTTCCCAACGCTGTTAAACAATATGATGGGACTACCGCTTACTGGCGTTGCTCGCCATCGCAAAGCGAACGACCCGGAGTACGCGATCGCTACAAAAGCGGCAACGCTCACTTTTGGCAGGTCTGGTTTGCACGAAAACCAGCTCAAGCCTACGAAGAGCATATTTTTCGTTTCGTATCCGAATTTGGGATGCAATCTTTCCCGTCGCTGGCAACTGCGAAAACCTTCCTTCCAACTGATCAAATCAACGCGTTCTCACCCGCATTCGAAGCGCATCAAAAAAACCCAGCGGGAAATTCAATAATACTCGATTACGTATTTCGGAGATATCGCTATGCTCGCGACTATTCGAGCCTTGCCTACCTCTCCCAGCTCAACCAGGCCTACTGTATCCAAATTGGCGTCGAGCACTATCGCCGTCAACAGCCTCGTTGTTCAGGAGCCCTCTATTGGCAACTCAACGACTGCTGGCCCGGAGCGTCTTGGAGTAGCATCGAATTCGGCGGACGTTGGAAGGCCCTTCACTACGCTGCGAGGATATTCTTTGCCCCTGCCCTACTAACGGCTCGTGTATCAACATCCGTTCCCAGTTCGGTCGATCTTCATACCGTATTCGACGGTCCCCAATCCATAAGCGCTGAAATTCATTGGGAACTCATGCATCTCAACGGATCAAGTCTTCTCAACGGTTCATGCAAAGCCCGCCTTTCCCCTGGAGAAAGCAAAAGGCGACGTGTACTCAAATTGAAAAAGGAACTTCAAAAATGGGGCAAAGACTCACTCTACCTGCGCTACTCGCTTTATCAGGGAATCGAATGCTTGATGGAGAACACTCTTCTGTTTTGCGAACCGCGTCAGATAGATCTCCCTCGAACCGCGATCTCAATCGCGATAAAAAAGCACTCACGTACCAGCTTCACAATTACGCTAAAATCGTCCTCTTATCACCATCGTGTTGAAGTTCTGCACAGCCAAGACAGTCGTCTCAAACTGAGTGACAATTTTTTCGATCTCTACCCTCGTCGATCGAAAACCATCCAATACGAATGCGACACTCCAACCACAATCCAGTCGCTTAAACAAAGCCTCGCCACTCTATCTTTAGCGAACACATACGACTAACCTCAGTCGTAATATTAAATCAATGACTAATACTGAACCCGAATCACAGTCTTCGACGCCAAATAACGAAGAAAAGCTTCCGCTCCTACAAAAAGCTCACTTTGGCATAGGGTTCACATCTCATAATTTGATGATGATGGGAGTCGAGCACATGCTCCTTC
>JAKYXN010000163.1 GCA_022538095.1 Puniceicoccaceae bacterium K14
GTAGACGTAGCAGCGATCCGTTTCGATTCGAGACATCCACACAGAATATCAAATCAAAGATTCAAAAACAACATGCTCTACGCCGGACGCTTACGAATATAGTAGTCCACTTCTTTTTCTTGGTGGTGAAAGGCGCTCGAAAAGATCCAGATGTTCTTTGCCCTCGTGAGCGAAGTATGGGCAGTTTTATAAAAAGCAAGGGCCGCTTTTTGAGCGGCCCTTCTGTATTGGTTGTGGTGGATGAAATTAGAAGTTGTAGGATGCTGAAAAGGTTATTGCCCGACGAGCTCCGAAGCTTGCAACGGGTAAGAGATCATCGGAAACGGAAGCTATGTATTCTTTATCAAAGAGGTTGCTTGCATTTAGCTGAATTTTCCAATTTTCCATGTGGTACGATAACATGAGATCGGCAACTGTGTATCCGTTTGTTTCTGATCGATTGGAAAGGCTATAGACCTTATCGGCATGCCTTACGCCTAAACCAGCATTGAAATTCTCTAGGACACCTTGGGATGGATTGTAGCCTAGCCAAAGGCTTGCAAAGCTCTCCGGGTAGTGAGGAACGACGCGTTCCTCTTCTTCGTCAGGTGAAGCTTGCTTGGCGTCTGCAAAAGTGACTGATGCTTGGATAAAGTAGTCTTTAACGTTATGGCGTAGCTCTAATTCAACTCCTTGGTAGTCTGCATCGATTTGAGTGGGGTCGGTTGTTCCTACGAGTCGATTTTGTTCATCGATATCGAATAGAGCGAGAGTGGCCAACGTTTTGTTGTCACGAGATAGGTATTTTACGCCGAGCTCGTATTGGGTCCCAGTGCGAGGATCGAAAATCTCTCCTGTATTGCTATCGGCTCCATTTGATTGGAAGGACTCTGCGTAGCTGAAATAGGGACTAAAACCATTTTCGAAATTATATATTATACCGCCGTCCAAACTGATTTCATCGTTCGAGGCAACTCCTGTTCCGTCTGTGAATGATTCGTCTATGGAATCGTTTCTAGCTGCGAGAGAAATAATGAAATTGTCGATTTCAATAGTATCGCTTATGTAGATGCCGAAATGTTCGAACTCGAACTCGGCAGCATCTTCGATTTCAGGGATGAATTGTGGTACACCAGAAAAAGTTGGATTTTCTAGGTTAACAACCGTGAACGTTGGAAAGTAGCCTCTGAATCCTGGGACGAGGTTTGGGCGATCGTCGTCCCGGCTGCCATCGATTAAGTCTACTCCAAATTGTATGGTATGTTTTACAGAGTCGTTTTCCAGTTCCAGCTTGCCGCTTGCGTTTGCTGAGAACATGTCTAAACTGGCTTTCGAGATGTAACCAAACCGGTGGTAGGTTCCATTGGGAAGGTTCAGGTCCAATGTAGGTAAGCCGAAGAATGGGAGCAGTTGATTAACGCCAGCGACAATAGGAGTTGGAATCACTTGGTGGTAGGCATAGTCTGCTCCCCCTTGGCTGTATCGACTGTTTATGCTGATGGAGAACGCCTTGTTGAATTTGTGATCAAAGAATTGAGAGATTGCTGTTTGCTCTGTATTGTAGCGATCCCAGTTTGGCTCGCCAGTAAATGTTTCGCTGCCTACGTCGAGATCCGCTGCAGAGGGTTCATTTAGTGGAAGAAATTGAATGGTTGAGCCGCCATCGTTTTCTTGGACGAGCCCGAGAAATGTAAGGCTTGTGTCCTTCGTGGGTTGCCAGGTGACGGATGGCATGAGTACTTTGGTTTCGTTGTCCACGTAGTCGACTTGAGTGCCGCCTTCACGCAGCACGCCGACAAAACGGTAGAGAAAGGTGCTGTCGTCATTGATGGAACCTGTGAAGTCGAGCCCTAGTTGACTGCGGTCAAAGCTTCCATATTGAAGATTGATTTCACGATGGGCTTTTGCCTGGGGCAATTTCGAGTTTACGTTGACGATGCCTCCGATAGCGCCTTGTCCATAGAGTACTGAAGAGGGACCTTTGACTACCTCCACGCTTTCGACAGTATAGATATCTGGGCGGGTTGTGTTATAAAATCCTACATGCGATTGGAAGCCATCTAAGAAGCTAAGCGGGTCAAGCCCTCGGATTTGGGAATCGTCTAAGCGAGAGTCGACGCCAAAGGGTGCGGTGTATACGCCGGCTGTGTAGCTAAGTGTATCTTGCACGCTAAGGGCGCCAAAGCGTTTGAACTCTTCTTGGCTAATGGCCTGAATGGAACGCGGCGTTTCGTTTATTGGAAGCGTTAGCTTGCTATTGATACTTGGTTCTAACTCGAAAAACGATTCGTCGCCGGTAAGTGTTACTCCGTCAAGATGGACCGAATTTGTATTTTGGGCCATGGTGGAAGTCGCCAATGTTCCAAGAGATAAGAGAATTAGTTTGTTAAGGTTATTCATGTTTAGTTTGTAGGATGAAAAAACAAGAATATCCTTTAGGGGAAGGCGTTGGCTACTCTGGGACGGATTAATTGCGCTCTGAGAGGGATTTCTTTTGAAAGAGTCTACTACTGTATCCTGAGAGGCCACTAACGTCGCTGTCGAATTCTTAGATCAGGACATGCTGTTGCGTTGAATACAAGCCACAGCATGTTTTGAAGATTACAACTACGGCCAGGAATTAATGATGAGGGCCAACTGGCAAGAACAGTTGCTAGCAGGAAGCCTTGAGCGTGCCATGAATCACTTTAAGGAGCTGGGGCCACTCCATATTCCTTACAGAAACTGCTACCTCGAGTGTTCAGTCTCTTCGATGGAGGTTAAAAGTGTATTGATCTATATTGTATTCCTCTGCTCTGAAACGGATTTGTACGGCTTCGAGATGGATTAATAGGTAGAAGTTTTGTGTATCCACAAGTAGAGTTAATATTTTCTAAATCGCGTATACATTAAATAAGTTTACTCTTGGAGCCTGTAAGAATTTTTGTGTAACTGGCGTCTGATGTGCTTTAAAAAAGAAAGCATATCATATGAAAGAAAAGATTAGAGAAGAGCTTCTGG
>JAKYXN010000164.1 GCA_022538095.1 Puniceicoccaceae bacterium K14
ATACGTGATCGGCGACCGGAGCGGACGAGCCAGACGACTCGCGGCGACAGCGTGGGCCCGCGACTCGGAGCCGCCACACTGTGTGTGGAGGACAGCGATCGGGTGCCGCCCATCGCCGAAGGCGAAAGCTCGGGCGGCGGGTCCCGGGGAGGAAGAGCGTATCGCAATTAGCATGACAGACGGAACGGCTGGCAGGCTAGATGCCGCTCTGACAGGTGGGAAGCTAATTATCCAGTGTAGGCAATAAGGAAGCTAACCTAGCTGACTGTGCCGAACGCAGATAGCACATGGCATGACGGAGCTCGTCGACGGCATGAGCCGCAAGGCCGAGGCTCAGCCGAGCATGTGCTATCCAACCTCCCTACCTGCTTTTACCATTTGCTCGATATACACTTCATCAAAAGAAAATCGCTTTAACCATTCCGCAGTTAAACGATATGCCGCAAAAGGTTCCTTTCTAAGGAATCTATTTTTCATTCTTCCCGAAGCTTCAAACTCAGAATCAACATAAAAGGAAGTAACAATGCCATATATCACTGCATCAAGACTATGTTCCAACATCCAATTATGAATACAAAACCTTCGATTAATTTGGCGAAAATAAGGCTTACCCTTTATAGGCCCAACAAAGGTAATCGCTTGATCTGTTATTTTTGCATGAATGGCTTCATCTATTCCCTCTAACCTCTGAAAAGCCTTTTCCATTGTATCTCGAAAATCATTATCTCCAAACAATGAACATGAACCGATTAGCTTCTCTGAATACTCACTTCCTAATGAGATTCTCATAGCTCGCCAACCAATCGCTTCAGTCAAATCTGTAAATCCACTTATCATCTAGATTTTTCTCAACATTAAGATTGCCTCAACTTATGCCATTGGAGGGTTATCCGGATCAATCGTCCCAGGAATGTTTTCAGGGATAAATACAGGTGGGATAAGAGGTATAGTCTTCCACCAAGGTATCGGCACTGGAGCAGGCCTAGGCTGCGGTGGTGCTGGCTGTGGTTTCGGAGCGGGATTACTAGGGGTCTTCCGAACTCTTGGAGATTTATTCTTATTCTGATCCACTTTTTCAATACGATCTTGACTAGGGTGCCTTACTCGATGCGGATCTTCTGCAGTGGGGTCAAAATGTGCATTTTGGGAAGCGAGAAGGATCGCTAGTGCAACAAGCCAATCCTTAACCCCCGCTTCCTGCTGTGTATCGTCTTCCTGCTGTGTATCGTCTTCAGGAGCTGACATCGGCGGATGCAATCCATCCTGGTTACTTTGGTCGAAAGAGGGAGCCAGACGCGAATCGTACACGATCACCAACAAAACCCCAACGCGGTCAGCGACTTGCGGAGAAGATTCGCCAACGCGATTCGAGCTCTCCGAAAAAAAATCCCCGACGCGGTTTTTCGTCGAGGTGGCCGTTTCGTCTAGACGCGAAAAAGGATCCGCGACAGCGGATTCCTCTTTCTCGATCCATGAGGCCAGGGCAACCATTCAGACAAGCAACCTAGCGGCTAAAGGATAAAATGCGAGGCGTTTTTCATCGCCCAATAAGTGCGACACATGTCGCACTTATTTGCCTTCCGACCGTTTCCCAAGATTCGCCGCTGGATGCGTGGCTTCGTGGACTTGCTGAAGCTGCTTGATCGAGAGATGCGTGTAAATCTGCGTCGTCTCCAATCTCGCGTGACCAAGCAAGGCTTGGATCATTCGCGTGTCGGCTCCGTTCTCCAGCATGTGGGTTGCGCAGGCGTGGCGGAACAAGTGGCAGCTGCCGCTTTTTCCGATGTCGGCCGCATTCACATATTCGCGGACCATCTGAGTTAGTCGATTCGCCGTAAACGCTTCGCCAAGATTGGTGAGGAAAAGAGCTCCGTCGCTCTTCGAGCAAGACAAGCTTGGCCTCGACTCTTCGAGGTATTTGTTCGTCCAAGCGAGCGCTCGTTCGCCGATTGGAACCATGCGGTCTTTCTTGCCCTTCCCTAGCCTTACGAAGACAAGACGCCTTTCGGCGTCGATGTCGTAAAGCTTGAGGTTGGCGATCTCCATTCGACGGATTCCCGTCGAGTACAAGACTTCCATCATCGCGCGATCTCGGAGACCCATCGCTGTCAGCGTATCCGCTTGGCCGAGCACGAGCTCGGCTTCCTTCGCGTTGAGAACATGGCGAGGAAGACGCTTTTCCAGTTTCGGCAAGTCAAGGTCAGCAGCCGGATTTGCAGGCAAAAGATCTCGCTGGCAAAGCCATTTAAAGAAGGCTCGCAATGGTAGCAACCTAGCGTGCTGAGAACGAAACGAGAGTTTCTTTCCCGTCTTCGCGTCGCGATAGTTGTACAACCAACGCTGATAGCGATCGAGGATTTGCTTGGTGACCTGCTCCGGTCTGCTCAGGCTTCGTTCCTCGGTCCAGAGGATAAAGCGATTCAAGTAGCTTTCGCGATTGCGAACCGTAGTTAAAGAGTAGTTACGCACCGTCAAGTACTCCAAGTGCATATCGCGAAGATGGGCGAAGCCGAGCGGATCGCTCGGGTCGCCCACTTGCGTTTTCTCAAGCTTTTCGCCTTTTCGCGGCATCTACGACGCCTCCCTGTTTTCTTCGTTGGACTTGTTCTTTTCGGCGTTTTCGGCCTTCGGCTCGCTTGTATCTGAAGAACAGTTACTTGCAGGCTTTTCGGCGTTGGACCGGCACCCGACCGCACCCCGACCAGGGGCCGACCGGTTGGGCGTTTGCCCCGACCGGTTCGCGTCGTACAAGCGTTTCAGTTCCTCGACTTCGATCAGTCCAGGCAGATGCTTGCCCACGTTTTGGATCGGGCCTTCGTAAAGAAGCTCGTAAAGGTAGCTTTGCGAGTGACGAGGATTGTAGCGAGTCGCTAAGTATTCCATGTCGACCAATCGCGATAGATGGACTTTTAGTTGAGTATCGGACCATCCGATACGTTCGCGAACGTCGCGACGAGTAAACAGGCAATCCTGAACGTC
>JAKYXN010000165.1 GCA_022538095.1 Puniceicoccaceae bacterium K14
TCTGGCCGATGCGTTGAGATCCATCACGAAACAGGATTGCGAGGCATTCTTTAAGCATGCCAATTATGCGACTGAATGAATGAAAGATGCTCTAAGATGTGGCTGTTGTCTACCGATTCATATGGTTTGCCACAGGAGGCCGTAGTTTGCTTGAAAGTTTTTTAGGAAATCGCTGCGGAGTAGTTTGTATATCCGCCAGATTACTAGTAGCCAGTTTTGTAAGACGGCGGCTCGGAAGATCGAGATGCCTTTGAGGGCGATGATAGCGACGAATTGGAATGCGAGTCGCATTTGTTTGAGGAGTCGCATGTGTCGTGAAATAAGTGCTTGTGGTGATCCTGGGGATACGTAGAATAGAGAATCGCTGTCTCGCTTGGCGGCTGTGAATGCGATGTGCTGCTTGTCTTCACTGAGTGTGAGGAATGGTTTTTCGAGCAGCCAATGTTTGAAGCGTTTGATTGCGAGACCTACTAGCCTAATTACTTTGCGGACTCTTGCTAGTCCATATTTGAAAATACGGATGGCCGTGCCGACTAGTTTCTTGAGACCTTTGATGACAAAGTTGATTGCTTTCTTAAGAATACGAGCGGCGTTTCGAAAAAAATTGCCGACTGCACTGAGCAGTCCGCGGAGACCGAAGGTTCTTCGGCGCCTCTTGGACGTATTTTGAAAGACTTCTTCTTCGAGTGAATGGATTTTTTGATACGTTGCTTCTAGCTCGTCCCAATTCCGGTTTTTCTCGTACTGTTCAAAGATACCATTGGAGAGTCGTTCGAGGTCTTCTTGTCCGGTCGCACTGAGTTCTTCTTCCGATTCGGGTAAAATTTCTTTGAATACGTACGCTAGGTTGACGGCAAGGAGGTTTCCCTCGAGTGGGTAGAGGAATCGTTTGAGGTTCTTGGCTCTGTGGGTTTTTAGGAAATTTGCTGATGCGTTTAAGCTCATTTCTCCCCAAGTTCCATCGATTTCGCCTTGGTAGTAATTGAGGGACCAAAGTCGGATTTGAAGAATTTGTAGTCCCAGTTTGGTTATTCCTGAATTTAACACTTTATCGAGGCTTTGATCGGGCTTTGCCTTTCCGTAGTGAAAGTAAGCTTCTGATGGTTTCTTCTGTTTGGGACTCTGTCTCTTGTGTATGATTTTTAGTTTATCGAAGGTTTTGCCTTGGCCTTGCCAAAGCCATTCGAATTCAGAGGGCTTCGCGGGGTCGTCTTTAACTTCTGAATGGGTTGGGAGCTTGAATATATAAAGATTGCTGGGGTGGGCTTCTATGAGTCGTTTGGTGAGCTCTATTACATCTCCGATTGCGTTTATGAGAGTGAGGGGACGTTTGCGGGTCCAGTTAAGTAATTCGGCGAGTGTTTGGAGGCCAGCATGGGAGTCGGAACTATAGGCATCGCTGGCACTGCCTTTATAGAGACCTAGACTTTTGAGCCGAAAGTGAATGATGCGACTAGCGAGTGTTATTTCACCAAGGGGTGGTATAGAGAGGAGTTTGAGGTTTGCGTAAAAGTCGACTTGAGCGCTGAGCTTGTGCAGCAGTGTTGAGCTCGGATAGTCAGCGTTGTATTGCTCGAGATTCGAGTAACTTGCACTGAGCTTTCGCTCGTCTCGCTTCCATTTAGCGAGAGCTTGGGGAAGAGTCCCAGTGGGCGGGGGCAGGTAGCTTTCTTTTAGGTACCCTAAGTCCTGAAGGTGTTGAATTACTAGTTCTTTCCGCTCGCTGTCTCCTTGACGCAAGTTTTGCCCGAATTCTGAAGTGAAATCAGGCATACTTGTATTCAGTTGAGGAAGTATCTCTGTGTTGAGACGATCTTGCGCCGCAAAAAGGTGTTCCTCTGTCAAAGTCTTCGAGACTTCGAATTGCATTAGTCGAGGCCTTTTATACCTTTTAGCATTTCTACTGCTTTGCGGCGGGTCTCGTGGGCGGCTGTAACCATGTTTTGATGACTTTTTAGGAGCTCTTGCTGAGCGGGGGAAAGGTCGTCTTTGACGAAGTTTACGGAGTCGCAATCCCATTGAGAATGAGTGAATGCCACCACTGTGAGATCGGATGATCGGATTGTGTTTGAGGCTTCAGTGACTAGACTTTCCCAAGTTGTTTTGTTAGCTGCGTTCGTGAGTTTAATTTCTCCGGTTACGGTCGCAATGTCGAGTGTTGCGATGTCTTTGAAACCGTCTTTGATTTTCGTAAGGATGCTCATTTTTCTATTTTTGTTTATGGTTGTTGTTATGCGTATTAGAAATTGTTTTGGGCTATCTCCTGCAGCGGATAAGGATCTGTTTTTAACGGTCTTCGTTCCACGTGAACGCTTTAGCCATTCCGTTATTCGTTGGTAAAGAGAGTCGCGCATAGGCATAGGATTACAGGGTGCTATGCAGGGGCTGCATGGCACGAGTTGGGATTCAAACGTTGCAAGTTTTAGATTGATCAAGCGGAACGAACAAGAAGAAATTTCGTTCTAACGTGTCCCAAGGCAATTAAATGGATCTCATTAAATGGGACGAATAAGCAATAAGAGTATAGATTGTAAAATTAGGATGCTCGTACGTGAGTCTTCGAGCAGATGAAGGGGTGTTTTAATTGTCTACTATCCATCCTGGAGGGGGTAGTTTGTAGGTGGATTGCGTCGTGGCAGCCTTGGAGGATGTTTGGGTCTTCTTGGGCGGAGGTCATTGCGGTATCGAGGCAGGTCCATAAAAACTCGTAGGGTTTGAGCTTGGCTCGTTTGGCGGCTTGGGTGAGGGCGGTGTGCTCTTTTTCTAGATGCCTGTGTCGAGGGGTAATCGGTTTTTTATTACGGATTCTGATAGGTGCCTATAAGCGCAGGCTTCGTTGTGCCACAGGTGCAGAAGCTCGATTGTTTCGTAAGCGTCCGTTCTAGGGCGTGTTGACTTTGCTTTGCTTCCAGTTCTTTGGAGTGAGGTGTTCCGCTTCGAAGTTTGTAATCTTTGGCAGTTTT
>JAKYXN010000166.1 GCA_022538095.1 Puniceicoccaceae bacterium K14
CTGGCCGATGCGTTGAGATCCATCACGAAACAGGATTGCGAGGCATTCTTTAAGCATGCCAATTATGCGACTGAATGAATGAAAGATGCTCTAATATCGAGCGACCTAACTGCAAGTGACTTGAACAAAACGGAAAAACTTAAAGATTAGTCACGCCTAAGTCGTCCAAGAAGATTTATCACCAACACTTAAGTCGGCCGCTGCATCCCAACAATGTCGTTGTTAAATGCTTTTCGAATTTTTGAAGCATTATCATTTATCGCTTCAATTGAGACTGCTTGATCGCTATTGATTATAATCAAGGCGAATAAGACTTCCATCAGGAACTCAGCACTGGCTTTTTAATACACAACCTTAAAGAGGCACATATCCTACTTTCCAGCAGCATAGTAACTATGCACGAAAAAGTCGCCTTTCTTAAAAGCAAGGCAACTGTAGCAAAATTTTCCCGAAAGGCTCCTAGTCCCCCACTGTTCCAGAGCTCAATTGGTAGACTTCAACCAAGCCAACACCTGAAGCACCTCCCGCATTAGAAACTATGCTAGTATAAATACCTGGCTCCAAAGTAATCACTAAGGCTGCGTCCTTGCTACTTTCGTTCCAAGCAAAGGCTCCAACCGAATCGAACAAAGTCGACAGTTCTGCTTCGATAAACTCTCCAGAACCCCAATCATCATTCGTTTTAAGCTCTGTGTTGCCACTGTATATACCTAGTTGCGGATTTTCGAGAAGGTCTTCGCTTAGCCCAGCATTCACCAAAGATGGACCTGCAGCTCGCACAAGAACAGTCATAGGCACGTCTCCTTTGATTACAAATCCACCGATGAGGACGCGAGCTCCAAAATCGACATATCCTCTTGTAGATATGTTAATCAATTCAGTGCTAGACTCAGAATCTATAGTAACGCTGGATGCCTCACTGACATAAGTGGTATCACCAACTTCATAAAACGACTCATATCTCCCCACATCAGAATTAGACGCTTCTTCGATTACGAGCACTCTACCTCTACGGCCCTCTAAGACAACTCCGTCTTTACGCCATTGAACTTCATCTGTATCAACCACCGGTGTCGCTCTCAAAAAGATACGAGAGCCTGAAACTGCTTCAAAATCATTCGGAGAGTCAACGAACGCTTCTTCTCCTACTATTTCGACTCCTGAGGTTTTCGCCTTCTTAGGCAATGCCTGTACATTCCCTGGAGACCATAATGCAATACCAACCCGCTCGTCTTCGAGTTGGAATTGAAACACGATCTCTCCAACCCCATTAATGTAACTGCGAAGCGTATCGCCGGATGCAAAGCTGTCGGTCGAATATATATTTATATCTGCAGCGATCGACCCATCAATTTGAGTACCGCCAACACTCACTACTTTCTTCAAAGAATCCTGATCAAAATTATAAGCATAAAGTGCTAAAGGGTCACCTCTCGAATCAACCCAAGAAAATGCCAAGTCACCGTTACCACTAGAATAAACGCCGACGAAAGAGTGATTTATGCGAATGCTACCGTTGCTCGCAAAAGTCACCGATTCATCAAAATCTGAATAATTGGAAAAATCTAGCACTGAATCAATCGTTCCATCGGTATTAAAACGTATGATTGCATAGGATACTTCCTGAGTACCAACATTTCCTATCGCACCTGATAGAATCCAACGGCCACTATTGTCGATAAGGGGACTGCCCAGATCCGTCATCGCTGCAAATCGTCTACCATCTTCCAATAAGACACCTTCATCTGTAAATATCTGCCTTATATTACCTGTTTTATCAGCCAAAAAATATCGAGTATATTGACCATCTGCTTCTAAAACTTCTGCTTCGAAAACAATCTCACCTCGCTCGTTCATTATTGCACTTGTCTCAGTGTAACCTGCAAAGGTACCCAACCCATCAGGAGTCGCATCAAAATACTTTCCGAAACTATAAACATTCCCACCATTTAAAATGGAATGTCCGCTAAATAGGCTATATGAATACACATCGCCATTGTCGTTAATGTCGAAATCTGTCGAAAAATTGGACACATCATCGATAAGCTTCAATGGGCTAATTCCTGTGCTTGCTCCTTCGCCTTCCCAGGCAAACATATCCACTTTATTACGACCATCAATCCGCTGAGTACCTCTAAAAATAAAACCGCTTTCAGAAGCTCTCACATCAGACAATCCCAACCCCAGAGCAGTTACCTCAACCAGATTGATTTCATCTGATTTATCTCCAGGAAAAATGGAGGAAAATTCTCCACCTGAGTTAATCCACATAGTGGCTTGGCGATCATTTACTCCGGTAATGATGTAACCGTTTTTATAAAATTCGATATCAGAAAAAGAGTCAAATCGTTCGCTCCCGTACTGAGCTGCTAAACCCAATTCCCCTGAATCATAAATATATGAACCGATGAAGTCAGAGGGGAAATTTTCGGTCGCAATCAATGGCGCTGAAAACGCAACCCTGCCATCGTCCGAAAAATCCAATATTCGGTAATATTGCTGCTCTGTTGTGCCAGAAAATACGCCTGGACTTCCTGGGCTAACCTGACCGGAAATAGCAACAACGTCAATTTGAGCATTCATCTCCATCACAAGAAACATTAATGCCGCAGATAAAAAGTATTTAGAAGGAGTTGATTTCATAACTATTGTTCAATTTATTTTTGTATTAGTTTTTTAACTATGAATATATAACTAAAGAATTAATCACCCTCTACGTGAAAATAAGATGGCTTACCATGCACCGATTCGAGGAATTATTCCGCTGAGATCCCCAGCTAAGCTCTTAACGATTGTCTTACTAATTCTTGCAAATTTTCTTTATTTTCAGACTAAACCAAATTCTATTAGGCCGTGTGGACAAAATGTGTAAGTTCTCAAGTAATTGATTTGCAATAGGATGCAAAAGTTATATCAAGTTTTCGATGATAAAGAACAA
>JAKYXN010000167.1 GCA_022538095.1 Puniceicoccaceae bacterium K14
TCGACGAAGGCTTGTTCAACCATGGATTCATGCGAACCTACTGTTCGAAGAATCCTTTATTGTTGAACCTACTGTTCGAAGAATCCTTTATTGTTCTGTATTGATTTTTTTGATAGCAACTAAGGCTTTCCCTTGATCTTCGAAAGCTCGTCCTTCGCAAAGCACTTCATCGCTCGGAAGGAACTCCCATTTTTCACTCTCTGGAATCGTGTTCTCGTCGGATATGAGATAAACGTTCTCTCTGATTGGCGAGGCAAGGACCGGACGCCAAACAGCTGTTCCCTCGTCTAGAAGCGAAATATAGATTACCTCGAATTCTTCTTCATTTATGTATTCTTCGAATTCGCTCTCAACGATTCTTTTAGACTGGGATCTTCGCCGTCTGCGAGTCGCCTCTTTTATCGCTTCAGTGTAATCCCAGTGCTCCATGTTTGAGTGGCCACGTTTGCCACCTTGGCCGCCTTCGGTTTTGTAGTTTAGTAGAGCCATCTATTTTTACAGAACGCGAGTCTGTGTTAAAAAGATTCCATGAATCGATGACTCATTGCGTTTTTGGGTGCGGAGTCGATATTTATGAATACGCGAACAACGTTTGTTTTCAAGCCTTCCAGAAGGCAATTGACTCTCTTATCGAGCCATTCCTCCTGGGAAGAGTTCGAGGAAGAGCGAAAGAGCGCTTCGATTAGCTTTTTCGTTCCCAGTAGCTTGAGCGCTCGTTTCATGTTGTAGCAACTGCACATCAAAGACCATTCGCCTTGGCATTTGCTTAGTCCTTTCATCAAGAGGCTCTCGCATTCCATCGCCCATTTTATCGTTCCGAAGACTTTTTCGATCGTTGCGGCTCGGCGAGCGTACTTCTCGGGTTCCTTCTCCATCCGACGGACGACGCGCTCGGCGACTTCTTCGTCTTCGCGTCGCCATATGGTACGGCCTCTGGCGTTCTTGGTGCATTTGGACATTATCGGACAGCCGGCGCAGATTCCAAGATCGGTGTACGCGTAGTGGACTTTGCCTTGCTTGAAGGTTTCGTAACGACGGGGAAGGTGCTTGCCGGCAGGGCAGCGATACGCGTCCTTAGCCTTCAAATACTGAAAGGAATCCTTCGAGTACAAATTCGAACCGCCTCCTTTGCTTTTGCGAGCCGGGACATGGCAACGGCATCCGGACTGCTCGACTTCCTTCATCTGGGAGGCTTTGTCGTAGCCTTTGTCGGCCGTGACGTCCAAGTCTTCGGGATCGCCGAGGTTTTCCTTGGACTGCTTTGCCATTGAGGCGAGGTGGTCGTAGTCGTGGATATCGTTTGAAAGCTCTTCGGCGACGATCAGTCCGTGCTTTCCGTCGGCGGAGGCTTGGGCGTTGTAGCCGACCGCTATCCGGGGATTCTTCGACATCGATCGGCTGTCGGGGTCGGTATCAGATATCTGGGTAACGCCTTCGGCTTGCATCTCCTTCTCAAGCGCTTGCATTGCCTCGAGTTCGCTTTCAAGGGAGGCTATCTTTGACTTGAGCTTGCTGCGGTCGAGCTTTCGTCCTCCCTTCTCGCGAGCGTCTTCGTCGTCCAAGCGTTTCAAATACTCTTCGATTTTTTGATCGGCTTGAGCGATCAGCCTCTTGAGGCGATTGCGGGTCAGATTCTTCCTTGGGTTGTTCTGCGCCTTGAGTTGGGTTCCATCTATGGCGACGAGCTCGCCGCCGAGCAATCCCATCGATCGGCAGAGGACGACGAATTTGCGGAAAACGCCTTTGAAGGCTTTGGCGTTGTTTCGCCGAAACTCCGCAATGGTCTTGAAGTCGGGCTTGAGTTTCCTCATTAGCCAAATCGCTTCGAGATTGATATGGCAGGCTCGCTCCAGCATGCGACTGGATCGCGTGCGGTTCATGTAGCCGTAGAGGTAGAGTTTAAGGAGGTCTCTAGGATCGTAGCTCGGGCGTCCTCTTACGTTGGATCGGCTGCGTTGGAATCCGCAATCGGCTATGTCCAGGGTGTCGACGAACGCTTCGATAAAGCGAACGGGGTTGGATTGATCGACGTAGTCCTCAAGTCGGTCGGGCAAAAGCAATTCCTGCTCTCTATTCTCGCCTTCGATATAAGTCATATTTAGCTGGTCAAATCGATGCCTCGAACCTAGCTTTCCAATACGAATCCACAATGAAAATTGCTGCAAAATCCATAGATTTTTGACACAGACTCACGCTAAGCACAGACGGCGAGCGCTTGCGCTCGTTGTCTCCGCCCTCTGGTTGTGCTGGTTGATTTTTTCTCTGATTTTACCAAGTGGATTGTGATCGGCGTTAATGTCTGGTCGCTCTCGTTCAATCGTATCCAAAATCTGAGATGCTAATTCTGATTCGTAATCAATTTCTCTCAATTCTTTCAATGCGTCTTTCCCAAAGAAAACGCCACTGTCTTCGATACTGCCTAAAGGTAATTCACCCGCTTCCTTTTCTCTCTCTATTTCTTTCTTATTAGGACCATAGTAGATCATCACCCGTTCGCCATGTTCATTAGAGAAACCGTACCCAAACCAGAATCCGCTCCAATCAAAGAACTCATTCTTTTCTTTGTCTTGATAGATTCCAATTATCCGATCGCTCGAATCCGCTGATATCGATGCAAGGCAGAAAAGGCAGATGAAAATCGTGATTAGTTTCGTCATCTTCTTTGCACAACAAGTTATTGAAAGATTTTCTGATATCCTGCCGGAGGGTTGGTTTGATGCGCCCTGAGAATAGTGGACAGGAGATTCTCTGTAAGAGAGGATCAATATATGAAGAAGAACAAACGATACAGCGTGGAGTTCAAGAAA
>JAKYXN010000168.1 GCA_022538095.1 Puniceicoccaceae bacterium K14
GCTACGACGTTTATGATACTTATGATTTGTTTCGGACCAGCGAATCGCTCCGATCAATCAAGCAAAATCAGACGGCGCTTGGCATCACGCTTACTTCCTATAACTCATCTGGAACAGTTCACCAAGTGACTGATGCAAGGTCGAATACTTATACGTATACCTATGATTCCTCGGATCGTAAAACGAAGTTGACTTACCCCAATGGGAGCTATGAAGAATGGCGCTACAATTCCGAAGGGCAGGCCTACCTTGAAAGAAACCGTTCTGGAAACTGGCTACGATTTTATTTTGACAATCGAGGTCGAGAAACGCAAAGAGCCTGGTATGGCTCTGCGGCGCCAACAGTGTGGACAAGTTATGATGATGCTAGCAGGGTTGTACAGAAAAGCAACTGGCATGGGACGCTCACTTACGCCTACGATGCCGCTGGCCAGGTAACCAGTGAGACGCAAAAAATATACGGACCGACCTCTACGGAGGATGGTCGCAGCGATACTATTTATTACGATTACGATGCAGATGGAAATGAGACTGTATTCAGCTCTCAAAGTGGGGTTTGGAACGGGCTCACCTACAATAATCGTCAGCAAGTTTCGACTATCCAAACCTATGGCTCTTCCGGTCCAGAGACCTGGGCTTCCTACGATTATAATGATGCGGGCCAGCGTAGCCTTCGCACGCATTATAACGGGACAAAAAGCGAGTATCGGTACGATGGAGCAGGGAGGCTTAATTATTTGAATACCTATGCGGGACAAACCAACAACCCCATCTATTTGCAGCAGTTTGGCTATGATGTGCGAGATCGTAGGACCTGGGTGCTGCGTGATTCGGCTTACGGTGATACCTGGCGTTATCAGGCGGACAGTCAGTTGATTGAGCAAAGAATGGATGTCTGGCGTCCCGATCAGAATTTTTGGAACTCCGCTTCTTTTACCGACGGTTTCAGTTATGATGCGGCAGGTAATCGAACTTCGTGGAACCAAAATGGCAGCGTGACAAACTATACGGCCGATTCGCTTAATCAATATACCTCCGTCACGGGCATGACGATCGAGCATGGGGACAACCGGGGAAATATTACCAAGCTCGGTGGTTGGACATTTTATTACGATGCCGAAAATCGATTGAAACGGGCTGTAGGGCCAGGCTATGATATTTGGCCGCACTACGATGCCCAAGGCCGTTTGTGTAAAGTCGTATCCAATGGCGTTTACGAGTACAGATTCTACAATGGGAGCAAGCAGTTCTTGCGTCAGGAGCAAGATGGCACTTGGATTGACCATACCATTTGGGGTGTCAGTCCTGACGAGGTGATCTCTCGCTACAGCCCAAGCGACTTTTGGCTATTCTACCATCAAGACCCTATCAACAGTACAGTGGCAATTACAGATTGGTTTCAAAACGTGACTGAGCGTTATAAATACGATGCCTTTGGTGGAGCTCATATTTATGATGGCAACTGGAACACCCGAAGCAGTAGCGTAGTAAGCAATCGCTATCAATATACCGGTCAGGAATGGTGGCCTGAAATGGGGCTGCATAATTACAAAGCACGCTTTTATAGTTCTGAGCTAGGCCGTTTCATGCAGCAAGACCCCTTACGTTTCGATGCGGGGGATATGAACTTGTATCGCTATGTTGGAAATAATGTCATTAACTTATTCGACCCGACGGGAACAACTTCATATTATTGGCAATTTGGGGCGAGTTTGGACCTAAGGGAACTGACCGAGTCAAGGAATGCACATAACAACGACGACCAAAGTAGGGAGGAGGGATGGCACCCGCCTTTGGTTTTAGAGGCAAAAGGTGGCAAACAAAAAGTCACGACTTCTGCGGGAGATACAAATGCCGATGAGAAGTCAAAAGGAGGTTGGGAAATAAACCCTGAGACTGGAAAGCCTGAAAGAAAAGGCCGTCATCGAGGTAATGAAGATGACCAACTCAAACCTCCAACGCCCAAACCTTCTGTTACTACTCCTGATCCATTTAATGGAGAAGGTCGGGCGTGGAACGATAGAAATCCTGGAACGACCGGCCAGCCTGTACCGCTGCTTGAGAATATGTCGACTGAACAAAAAGTTGCGGCTGGTGTAGGCGCTGTCGGTGCTGGATATTTGATTTATAGAGGAGTTCGGATGTTGCCTTCGTTGGCTCCTCCATTGTGGTGGACTATTCCTATGAATGCAGCTGCCCCCTAGTAAATAATAAGTATAGTGTTGCTTGAGTTGCGGACTTGTCTGCATCAATAGGTAGAGTTTTATATTTAGTACATAATGAGCACCAAAAAATATTGGTTTACAACCAAAGCTATTTTTTCAGTTCCCAATAGAGAAGAGTTGGGTAATTATTTATACGAAGAACGAGTATTGCTGTGGAATGCGTCATCGTTTGATGAAGCTTTCAAGTTAGCTTCTGAAGAAGCCAAAGAATATGAAAAAAATGCAGAAGGGATTCGTTTCTTAGGGCGTTGTGATGCGTATCAGATTGATCACGATTTAATAGGTCACGGTAGTGAATTATGGTCGCTTCAACGAGGAAGTAATCTTGAGCCATACTACTACGTGAAGACATTTATAGACACTGAAAGGGAAGTGGGGGATGAAATGGAGGACAAAGCTGAAGATTGTACAAATATTGATTTTCCAGGAAAAATCTAGTGAGTGCGTTCGGAGGTGTAAGTTATTTTGTGTAACTAGCTTTTTCTGATGCGCGGTTATTTGTAGTTTAGAGGCATTCTTTCCTCGAATTCAATGGTAAATC
>JAKYXN010000169.1 GCA_022538095.1 Puniceicoccaceae bacterium K14
TGTCTCGTGTATCGGGTTCCCTTGCTTTTGCTCATCCGCGAAGACTATACGAAAAAACGAACAATAGGAAGGAGGTCGATTCTGTGTCGCTTACCTAGAGTCAAACAAATGCAAAAGAACAACCCACCTCATTCTATCAGAAAAATTACGCCCAGAAACTGGCACAATTTGACCGAAGAAGAGTCCACCTGAATGAGTTCCTAAATAATGAGTGGGAGAGTCTCGGAGGCGGTTTATTCTTATCCTATCTGGAATTTGAGTTGAAGACATTTTATCGACTCCTCGCTTTCTTCAATCTTGCTTCTTTTCTTTCTTTGGCACTCGGAAGGTGCTCTCGACTACTTAAAACCGCTTTCACCTCAGAATACGCATTCTTCCACTCGTCGCTATCCTTCACATGTATTCGCCGACCGGATTTAAGGATCTCGATCTCTCCTGAATCTAAATCTGAAAGCTCAAATGATTCTTCGCATTCCCTGAGATTTTGAAGACGAGTCAAAAGCGAACCTGTATGTAGTTTTTCTAGATCAGATTTTCTAACTGGTTGTATATCCTTCACTGGCTAATTTCACCCCAACATCGACACTAGCCTATTTTTCTATCGTATCGTTAGTTTGGTCAAATTCATTCTAAAGCCCATTGCTCAAGATTTTTTATTCGGTTTGCCTAGCCTAAACTTCTTCCCAGAATCCGCATCAAACCCAATGGGAAACTTGGGGCTCTTTATCCCGAATGGGCCTGACCCTCCTTCAACATAATATTGCTTTTCTTTTAAGCCAGTGTATCGGCCACAACAAAGCAATTTTAGCAAAACGTAATCTTTCGCTACCGAATCGACGCTAATGTCTATCCATTCCGGTACTTTTGATTCGCGACAGAGCAGCTCCCCAACCTCTCGAAAGTCCTCACAGAATACAACACGTCCTTCGTCTCCTAGGAAAGTATCATTTTCTTAGGTCGCATGCCCATCATATGATTGGTTTAAAAATGCTGAATATTTAAACTCATATTTTATCCGATTCTTCACATAACGTTCTGCAAATTTTGTAGCATGGTAACTTGCCGAAATCAGGTATGTGAGAAAATCCGCTTTGTTCATTTTACGAACCAAATACTAATTGGATATGTCATAATAATCTTCGAAGGATCGAAAATTTCCGAGCCTCAACGAATCGAATTCATCTTCACCTTTCTCTTTTTCAACACCAATTTCTTGAAGAGCTTGGTTTATGGGGAATCCATTTGATCGAGTAAAGAGCTCTCTATCATGAATCCATTCCGTCCTTGAAATTTCAGGACCATACACAATGCAAGAATTAATCCACGCAATCGCACACTGAGCTCCCACACCACCAAAGTATTCAGTCTCAATATATGCAATTCCACAATCTGCAGAATAGTCTTGGGCAATTTTAGCAAGATTTTCTGTCAATAGATCGAAAGGATAAATAACACGAGACTTGTCGCCATTTCCATCGATAAGATCAGCATTTATTGGAAGAATTGAAAATTCTTGTGGAAGGGTCACTGCTTTTGTTCCTGAGAACAATGCTAACGCATTCTTCAGCATTCCAGTAGAAAGTATTATTCCTGCTATTTGATGCCCCATTGTTTTCTAATCCCCCAATATTTGTCACAACCTATGACTCAAATCGTTATCAACCCGTACAAGCATCGTTGCTCGGAGGCAGAATAAATCAAATAATGAAAAGCATAGCTTTCATCGATAAATTGATACGATTCAAAAACATGTCCTTCTAAGTCACTTATCCAGCCCTTGGGAAATAGTCTCTGATTATGAAGATCGCTATTCTTTTCCCATTTACGAAGCCTCTTTATTTCCTCGAATGCTTCAGGCGTTAACTCCATAGAGAAAAAATAGTTTGGGTCTAACGTATTCAAATCCCATTCACCCTTCAATTCACTGACTCCACTTGGAAGAAGATCGATCACGAGACGTTCGAACTTACTTTCAGGGGATTCCAAAACTGCCAAAACGTAATTTGCCACGACCAATGCGATCATCGCTGTGCATATACCTATTCCGCCAATAAAGATTTTTTTCTTTTTCAGAACCCACGCAAGAATTCCACTCAGCAATAAAATAGCCGCAAAGAACGGTGAAATGAGGAGCAAGGTAAAGAAAATCGACCCCATCTCTCTAGAGGAAAATTACCATCACCCTAAAAAACCTGCGTCAGAGAAACTGAAATACGAATCGTCACCTATTATAATGTGATCGTGAAGCTGCATTCCTCCCTTATCTGTAATGTCTTTTAGGTTACCAGTAAATTCCTTATCGGATTCGCTTGGATCGGCATCTCCAGAAGGGTGATTATGAACGATGACCAAACCCGCTGCATTTAAAGCAATTGCAGCTCTAATCGCTTCGAACGGTCTACCATAGATACTGTTCACTGAACCGATTGCAACGACCTCGAAGGAAATAATCTTCAATTTGGTATCGAGACTAATCGCAATCAGCTTCTCCTTCGCTTCATTCTGCAAATCCTTAAACAGTTCATAGATTTGCTCTGCACCGCTAACCGCCTTGCCCACAGGAGAACCATTCTTAACGCGTTTCTTTTTAAAGGTAATTTGAACTTCCCTAAGATATGTAGGCTTTGATTCACTCGATTCTGACATAATAACTAAACTAGGCCGTGTGGACAAAATGTGTAAGTTCTCAAGTAATTGATTTGCAATAGGATGCAAAAGTTATATCAAGTTTTCGATGATAAAGAACAA
>JAKYXN010000016.1 GCA_022538095.1 Puniceicoccaceae bacterium K14
AAAACTGCCAAAGATTACAAACTTCGAAGCGGAACACCTCACTCCAAAGAACTGGAAGCAAAGCAAAGTCAACACGCCCTAAGACGGACGCTTACGCTGGGAGTACTGTTTGTTGAGATGGACTTATTGGCCGTTGAATATGACCGGGAGCTGCACGATCGTCGCCACATCGACTCCGTCGATCTGGCCGGGTTGCCATTTGGATTTCATTACTGCCTCTAGTGCTGAGATATTGAATTCTCGGTGGGAGGTGCTAACAACTTTGGCCTGAGTTGGGCGTCCATTGGCTTGAATGATGAATTCGATGATGACTTTGCCATCTATGCGCTTCATGGAATAAGGGTAAACGGGAGAAATCGTTACAAGCGCTTTGGGCTTTCTGTCCAAATTCTTAAGGAGGTGGGCAACTATGCCTGTGATGCTTTGAGGTACTTCTTTAAGGTCGTTGTAATTTACTTTTGGGCCAGTGCCAGGCTTTAGATTTAGGTAATCGAGATCGAAAATAGGAACGTCGATGGGTGGAGTTTCTAGCTTTGGATCTTCAGTTTTTTGATCTACGGGTTTGGGAGGTTCGGGGAGGTCGAGTGGTTTTGGAGGGGCGATCGTCGTATTGCCTGGATGAGTGGTGGGTCTCGTAATTACGGGCTTATTGATATAATGAAAGTAAGGAACGCCTGCAAAAATTAGGGCAGTGGCGAAAACGGAAAGGCTAAAAGATAGCGAGCGATTTTGTTTAGTGACGTCTACTTGGTAGGTTCTTGGGGTATTATTGATTGTATTCATGGACTACGAGTGTAGTCTGTTTGGACTATAATTCAAGCCACTGAAACGGATTTTAATCAAAAAAAAGGCGAACGGAATGCCGTTCGCCTTTCGATGAAATTGCTCTTACTGAGTAAATGAAATTCTTTGACTTACTCTAGTTGCCACGTCTTTTGAATCTTTACGACCTGGCTTCCATTTCGATTTAATTATTGCATCGATGGCGGGCTGCTCGAATTCCCTGTGGGAAGACTCAACCGCTCTTACTCGACTGCATTTTCCACTTGGCTCTATGACCCATTCGCACTTGACCCATCCTTTTACGGATGCCTGTTTCATCGCGTATGGGTAGACTGGTTTAATCTGGTGAACTGCTCTTGGGTGTTGATCCAGTTCATTGAGGTTAAAGATCTCCATACTCGCTGCAGCATCGATTGAAGTATCGAAATCATTGAATCCGAAATCTCCCATTGCTCCCCCTTGGCCTGGGTTAAGCGCCATCTCCAATTGAGCTAGAGTCATTGGTGGAGGAGGTTCTTCCATTTCTGGTTCCTCAACTTCTTCCTGCTCTTCTGGTGGGGGTGGTAACTCTTCCGGTGGTGGTGGTGGTGGTGGGATGGCTGCTTCCTCAGCTAGGTTTGTGCTTTTATTGAGGTTGAATTGTCCAAGGATATGCATCGCTGGCAAAATCATGAATATAACCAGAGTCGCCAGTGCTCCGAAAAATCCGTTTGAGAAAATACTGCCGTTTTGGTCGGAAGGTTTATAATTTGTACTCATTTCTATATGCTTTGAAGCTGGGGCTGAGTTTAGAATTGGTTGCGTTTAGCTTGTAGCGTGATGCTTTCAAGGCGCACAAGGAAACTTTCGAAGTCTATGACTTTTTGCTTGATGAAGTAAGTTACGAAGAAACCTGGAATTGCGAGACAGAGCCCCATCTGAGTGGTGATTAGAGCTTCATGAATGCCATCGGCAACGATATTGGTCGTTTGCTCTGCGCCTCCAACTGATATACCTTGGAAAGTTGTTAGCATCCCGAGTACTGTCCCAAGGAGACCTAGTAGAGGAGCCACGTTGATCATTATTGTTAAAAGGACCAAGTTTTGGTTGAGGCGAGGGATCTCTGCAACTCTAACCTCGGCGAAGCGATCCTGTATCTCTTCGAGAGATCCTACGTTATCTTGCGAGTAGCGAATGATTTCTCCTACTTGGCCTTGCGCCTTGTTTGAATCCTTAACCCAGTCTTCGCACTGGCTTACAGATGTCTTTCCGTAGTTGCCTCTGCGAAAATATAAAGCAAGGCGAGCAGCTATAAAAAATGCCGTACATCCTAAAAGGAATAGAGGGATCATCGTCCAGCCGCCCGACAATATAATTTCTTGGGCCTGTTCTATGTAGGTTTGATCTTTCATCGAGGTAATACGATTTTATTGAAATTGGCAAAGGATTCAAAAACTTGAGTCAGAAATAGGGAGTTTCTTTCGGTTTCGTTTTTTGGGCCTTAGCCGCTTGGTTATTTGTTTTGAAATAGTCGTTGATTGTTTGAGTCAAGCGTATCCAACGCCTTTGACCTAATCGCAACATTTCGTCCGTGGGGCATTTGGGAATGGCTAAGAGTAAACAGATTTTGAATAACTAGATACATATCTGACTACTTTTGTAAGCATTAAAACGATTCCTGATCAAAATATATTTCTAAAACCAATTTTTATTAGTGTAAATACTTAGGTTATGCGTGTGGTTGGTATTTTGAAGGAACAGATTTTAATCAAACCAACAAAAATAAAGCCAATCCGAATGAATGGATTGGCTTTGCGTGGCAGTTGATGCGAGCTGCTTACATGGTCCTAGAGTAACCCTTTAATTTACGGGCGCATCGGTTGTGCCGTATCGAGCTGGAAGTTCAATTATTCCTAACTCATATGCATAGCGTGTGAGCTCTACAGCGCTGCGGGCATCCAATTTTTTCATCAGATTTGCACGGTGAGCTTCTATTGTCTTAACGCTTACTTCTAACTTTTCTGCGATTTGTTTTGTGCTATAGCCCTCTGCTACAGCTTGAAGCACTTCTCTTTCACGGTTTGACAGTTTGCCTTTTCGCTTGGCTGCACCGTTGATTGTAAGATGAGATTCTCTTAATAGCGAAGCAGATGCAGGGCAAAGGTAACCGCTGCCGTTGCGCACTTCTCGAATCCCTTCTTTCAATTTCGTAGCTGATGAACTTTTTGCGCAGATGCCATGACATCCGAGTTCTAGTAACTCTCTGATAGAATCCGGTGTAAAGTTTGCGGATATCGCCATAAAGCGGGTCTTCGTATTCTTTGGCGCGAACTGACGGAGAATTTCCATGCCGTTGAGGCCTGGGAGGAATATGTCGAATACAACCAAATCAGGTTTCTCTTGCTCGCACATTGCTAAGCCTTCGCGGCCGTCAGACGCTTCTCCAACGACGACCATGCCTGGAATGGATATTGCCATGCTCGCGACAAGGTCACGCAGCATGATTTGATCTTCTATAACAACAACTCGTGTTTGTGATGTGTTTACTGTGCTCATGGTTTATAGGTTAAGGAACTTTGAGATTAAATGTAGCGTTTATGCTTATGTGTGTATCTCTTTTCCTAGAATCTAGGGGGGAGCATTGGCAAAATGCAAAGTTTGAGTACCAATCTAGAGAACAAAAATAAAATTACTAGGGTAAGTACTTATGTTGAAACGGAAATGAAGGTCAAATACGTAGGGAAATCGCAGGAAATTGATGAAATCTCAACTCTGTTTACGATATATTTACATTCGATCTAGCCAAAAAGACTTCCTTGAAACATTAAGGTCGCAGAGTTAGTTGTTCTGTTCACAATTGAGAGTGAAGTAATGGAAATTCCCCAGCAATTTGAGTCTTACAGCCAGAGGTTTGCAGATCACGCCCCTTATCCTGTGTTTTTTGTTAACAGCCTGCAAAACGTATTCTGGCTCAATCAATGGGCGATGAAAAGAGAGAGCGTGAATGGTGAGGCTTTTTTAAATAAAGAAGTTGCAGATATCCTATTTGATTGGGGAGTTCAGGCTGAGGAGGTGGGGCAGGTCTTATTATGCTTAGAGGGCGGTTATCCGCAGCGAGTAGAGTGTATGGGAGACTCGTGGTTGAGCGTAGATATTGATGTTGTCTATGGAGATGACCGAACGCGCGGGTACATTGTCTCGCTTTTGCCTCGCCGCTTGGGAGATTCTGTTTCTCGAGGTGATGAGAATGTGCACCGCCTAATTAGTTTGATGACTCATGAAGCACGCGGCCAATTACATGCTCTTGCGGGTTTTTGCGAATTGTTGAAAGTGAATTGCGATGAACTGGGTGAGGCCCCAGAGGAATTGGCGGGGATTGTTGGAGCGAAAGAACAGCTTTCTCACTTATGGAGCGATGCCGAAGCCTTGGTCGAGCTGTTTGGTAGTTTGAGCGAATCGAAAAAAGGTAGGTTTTCCTTAGGTAAAGTAATTAGGGAGATTCTTAACGATGCGAATGACGCCCTTTCTGGGGTAAGTAAAAGTGTTCGTTTGTCCTATTCGAATGATCTCCCTTCTGTATTAATAGGTAGTCCAGATGATTTTAAAAGCCTTTCTATTAGACTTCTATTGGGCTTATCGCGTGGGGTAAAAAATGATACAATAGGATTTGATGTCTCTTGGGCCAATTCATCTAGGCTTGAGAGAGCTGCTCTTAGGCTTGATGTTGTACTTTTGGGAGACGAGGGCTTGGAGTGGCGTGAAGTAAATGAAGGTGTAAATTCGCAAGAATTGTCAGGCTTAAGTATCACAATTGCTCAAAAGTTGGTAAGCCGGATTGGTGGCCGCATGTTTTATAAATCTTCGAACGGTATGTGTTGTCGGGTTATGGTCGACCTCATGTTTGATCCGTCATTTGAAAATGGAATTTTAGGTGAAGTAGAGTTGGAAGTCCCTGCTGAATCTAATTTGGAACATGCGATCGCACGAGATGAGCCTGCGTTTTCTAAGCTTAGGATGTTGGTTGTTGATGACAATGAAGTGACTACAGAGGTGAACCGCAAATTGCTCATGCAGTTGGGAGTGAAGCAGGTGGATGGAGCAAGCTCTGGAAATGAAGCTTTAGAGCTCTTTGGTGAAAACAAATATCAGGTAGCTTTCTTGGATTTGAAAATGCCGGATATGGATGGGTTTGAATTAGGACGCCGATTGAAGAGAGAGTCAGAAAAAATGGGGGCTCCTTTGAAGATGGTGGCATTGACTGGAGGTTCGTCCCGCGACAGTAGGAAGCGAAGCTTGTCTGAAGGATTCGATTATTACTTGGTAAAGCCCGTGACTGTTATTGCCCTCAGGGATGTGTGTCGCGGAATTGCGAAGGGCATTAATACAGTTTTGAGCAATCCAGGCGTATCTCAAAAAATTGTGGGACCTGACTATCAGAAGGGTAACGATTTAGAGACTGATAAGCCGTTTTTGTACATAGAGGAATGGGAAAATGATCCAGCTTTGCATAGGCGCATGCTAACGATGCTACTAGAAGACGCCCCGCAAACCTTGAAGCGAATCGAAGAAGAGATCGCTAGCGAAAATTATATTTCTCTTAGGCAAATCGTTCACTATTTTAAAGGAAGCGTAGATGTTGTGAGAGCAGATAGACTTGCAGAATTGAGCAGCAAGGCATTCGACCTCTTGAATGAAAAGCAAATAGACGCGGCTTTACGCGTGTTAGAAAAATTGCCCAAAGAATATCAGCTATTTACTGAATATTTACAGAAAACGGGCTATATGAAGTCTGTGGATTGAGGGATTGTAGAAATTTTTTTGTGAATACAAAGAAACTGCGGTTTTGGGTCTCTTTTTATTTGATTTGGCCTCTAGTTAGCCTATCGAAGAGGGCTATATGGCTAAGACAACTACTACCAAAAAAGCGAACGCGGCTTTCATGAAACCGGTTAACCCTGATGCAGCTTTGTCAGCTGTCGTTGGATCTGATCCTTTACCGCGCACTGAAATTACAAAGAAACTTTGGGACTATATTAAGTCCAATGACCTGCAAAATCCGGAGAACAAGAGAGAGATTATTGCGGACGAGAAATTGAAGCCGATCTTTGATGGAGCTGATAAGGTGACAATGTTTGAAATGACTAAGTTGGTATCAAACCACATCGTAAAATAAGGCGACTCGTTTCTTACAAATCGATTTTTAAGACTCACCGAACGGTGGGTCTTTTTTTTGCCGTCAATTTAAGGGTTTGCTTCCTTTGTGTCACTGGATGGGTGGGTTGTGTAGGTTTCGTAATCTTGGTAGGAGAGGCTTATGTTTGCGATTACTGGGAGGTGGTCCGAGGCGTGACACCGAATGGCTTGGGAGGATTGGACTCGGAAGGGATTTGCGGAGAGTACGAAATCTAGGCCGCGAGCTGGAAAATGACTGGGAAACGTGAGTTCCTCTTTTGGGAAATAGTCGTAATCGCCATGAATAGCCGTGTGCTTGATCATTTGATGAAGAGCATCATGCGTCGCTTTTGAAGTCGTATTGAAGTCGCCACAAATAATTGGAGGCAGGTGGTGACGATCTATTTCTTTTCTTCTTTCTAGTTTTTCAATTATTCGTTCCGCTTGTTGGATGCGCGTTTTTCGAGAACGAAAGTCGAGATGGAGGTTTATGACATCAATTTTGATTCCATCTACTTCAACGATTACCTCCATAAACCCTTTTTCTCCCAGAGATTTTTCTCCGAAAGGCGTTACAATACTATCAACGATAGGATACTTGCTAAGAAACGCATTTCCATATGCGAGCGGCTTTCTTCCATCCCGAGTATTGTGGATTCCATGCGAAGAAAATTCATAGCCGGTGTTCTCTTTGAGAAAGGTTAGCAAATCGATGTGCTTATTCCAATGAGAGGATTCGTCGACTTCCTGCAGTGCTATGATGTCGGGTTGGTGAGTTTGAATGACTTCTGCAATCTTCATCAAGTTTTTCTTGATTCCTCGGCTGCTGTGAAACCCTTGATATAAAGATAGCCCACGTCCATGGGCTATGTTGAATGTCATCAGGCTGAGATTGATCATTGATTTCGATGCTCTGAACATAAAGTATGTGGCTTCTCGAATTTGTAAAATGATGACGCTGCGATTGCACGTCAGATTGTCATCTTTACGAATCATTTGATTATTTTAGAGCCAGAGATTTCGATGTTGGAGTTAGGTCAGTTTGAAGCTCGGTTGAAAATCCCTGATATGTGGCAGCAGGAGGCCTTGAAGCTGGTGACTGCAGGAAAGGACGTAGTTGTTAATGCTCCAACGGGTGCGGGCAAAACCTATCTAGTGGAACTCCTTGCAGAGAAAAATAAGGTGGGGCAAATAATTCATAGCGTTCCGACACGGGCTTTGGCTAATGATAAAGCAAGAGAATGGTCGGCTAAAGGGTGGCGAGTGGGTATTGTGACGGGGGATGTCTCGAGTGATCCCAATGCGCCATTAGTTGTTGCAACATTGGAAACGCAAAAGGGTCGATTCATTCATGGAGAGGGGCCGAGCATTTTTGTTATCGATGAATATCAAATGCTCGGAGACTCAGTTCGCGGAGTGAATTATGAGGTGGCGATCGCAAGCGCTCCCATGGATACAAGGCTTTTGCTTTTGAGTGGAAGCGTATCTAACCCGGGTGAAGTGGTCGACTGGCTCAAGCGAATTGGGCGAGATGCTTCGCTCGTATCGACTGATGAGCGTCCTGTACCTTTGGAAGAGGTTTTTGTTGATTCTCTCGCATCTGTTCCTCCGCGAAGCGTTAGAGGATTTTGGCCGCGAGTTGCAGCGAAGGTTTTGATGTCGGACCTCGGACCGCTCTTGATGTTTGCCCCCAGGCGAAAAGAGGCGGAACGATTGGCTCGGCAAATTGCGGGTGCGTTACCTTGTGAAAACCCGCTTGGACTGTCGCAGCAGCAAAAGAAGCTGGCTGGTGGAGAATTGAGTAAGTTGCTGAATAAGCGCATTGCTTTTCATCACAGTGGCTTGAGTTACCAGCAAAGAGCAGGTCTAGTTGAACCTTTAGCGAAATCCGGCCAATTGCGTATAGTTGTTTCTACTACTGGCCTCGCTGCTGGGGTTAATTTTTCAATGCGTTCAGTTGTCGTTACGGAGGGTGAATATTGGTCGGGGCATGTTTTAAATCCACTTGGGTCCGATGAAATTTTGCAGATGTTTGGCAGGGCTGGGCGTAGAGGTTTGGATGATCGCGGTTTTGCTTTGTCTTTGTCTGATAAGCCGCGTTTGAGCGATGGTCGAAAGCTACCTGTGAAGCGTGTTGGCCTTTTGGATTGGCCGAGCCTAATTGGAGCCATGAGTCTATACGCTAAGCGGGGGATGGATCCTTTCAACGCTGCTCATTCTTTGTGTAGTCGTTTGTATCAACCAAACGACATACGCTTAGGAGTAGAATTTTCCCAAAGGAGTCCAGACGCTCCGTGTGGAATAGGAATCGATAAGCTGAGGCATGAATTTTCTAAACCGGTTCACGATCAAATGCTTAATTCGCTAGGAGAGTGGCAATCGGTCCCTGCCGAGTCGGTCAAACTCCCTCTTAGAAATGTTAAAGCCAATTCAGGTGGAAAATACGTCGACTTTTTGAGCGACCCGGAGTCGGTGAGACGTCTTGGGGAAGGAGGATTGCATAAATTCAAAAGTAAAAAGGGGAAACGGTTTGGGAAGAAATTTGTTATTGGTTATCCTCAAAAAGGAGAAAAAGAGCGATGGCGGTTAACTGGGTGGTTTAGCTCTAGGCTAGCGTGTGCATTGAACATAGAGTGTGAACTTTTACCTCGAACCTTTGAACAAGAAGACCTGAAGCGTTATGGCACTGATCTTTTGAGTTCAGTTTTGGGGCTTGGGCGATATTCGCGAATGTTGGTGGATCGTGGCAAATTGCTTATGGTTGTAGATTTGCGTGATCACGAAAGGGAATGCTATATCGGTACGGATGGTCTTGGGTATGTTAACCCCATTAGAAGGAAAGTGTATTCAGAAAGCTGTAAGGCATGTTCGCATTTTTCTGAATGTTCGGATGATATTTATAACCGTTCCTCTCCTGCATTTTCATGGCGAAAACTGGGCCTAATTTCGGATTCGGGTAAACCAACGTTGCGCGGTCAAATATTTAGTTTTTTTCAAAACGGAGAAGGATTGGCAATTGCGGCAGCGTTGGAGGATTTGAGTTACTCTGTGGATGCGATTGCCCAGGATTTAGCAAACGTGCGAGCTGGTTTTCGATTTGATGACTACACTGAGTACAGCCATCGCTTGGCTAGGGCGTGCCGTTCTAGTTTTGGCGATCAATCTTATCCGGGCTATCTGGATCATGGATTACCTCCAAATTATGGTGACGGAGCTGCAGAAGTGGTCACAGCCTACTACCATGAAAAAAGCAAGGGAAAGCATTTGTTGAGTGACTTGCTTCGCCAAGGGGATTTGCAACGCGTTCGCCTAGAGTGGCTTAGTTTGTTGAAGCAAATTAGTCGTGCTCAGGATTTGGAATGGGATCGATGGCGGGAGCTTAAAGAAACGGTCGATAAGATTTTACAGACTGACGATGTGAAACTGCATTTAAAAGAGTTACCAGGCTTAGAGCCTGGTCAAACCGGAAAGGTTAGCCACAAATTGTATTTTCCTAGGGTTTAGAAGTCGATTATTTCGCGAGACCAAGTCCAGGTTTTTTGATGGTTGAAGCGTATCCAGGCGAAACCTGCAAGTGAGCCTTGTCTCGGGCCATTGATTGCTCCGGGACTTAAGATGCGGCCTCCCTCGAATCTCTCATCAATAGGTATGTGTAGGTGGCCGTGTAGAAAATTTCCTTTGCTGGTGCGTGAGAGAGAATGTGGGTAGTGTTGTAAGTAAAAATAGTGCCCATATCGATTGAGCATCAGCCTTGATGGCCATCTATTTGCTGGATCGGTATTGCCTTGAACAATTTGTAATTGAGGGCCGAGCTCAGAAAGTTCTCGGTAAACTTGCTCATTACTAAGGTCGCCCAAGTGCCAAATTTCATCTGCGTGCTTTATGCGTTCAGAGACGATCTCCGGAAGTGTATTGTGGGTATCCGATATTACGGCTATGGACAATGCGTGAGAATCGTTTGCTGGAGCTTCACTTGCCATGATTTTGCTATGCGGATAGTGGGTGCTTTTGGCTGATTTTTCGCTGTTTGGCTGCGAATACGAAAATGAATAATAGCATAACGACTCCTACCCAGTAACCGTCTAAGACACGTTCAGTTCCTGTAAAGTGATTGGCGTTGGGTGTTTCGTTGAAAGTCTTGCTCAATCCTAAAATTATGAATACCCACCCCATGTGCATTCCAATGCACGACCAAAGGTTTTTGGTGATCATGAAGGATTGATGGAGGAGAATGCCAACGAGTGTTAGATTGATGAACTGCAGTGCGTTGAAACCGTCTGTAAAAGCGGTTAAGGTAAGCCAAGCTCCATGAAATCCATCGTCGATCCCGATTTTTTCTGGCGAAAGGCTACTCAAAGGTTCGTCGCCCATTTTGAAGTGGAGCATGGCAAAGAACATAGAAGATAGTAGAATGGCGAAGCGTGGTCGAACTGCGGAATAAAAGGCTCTAAAGACAAGGCCTCTGAAGAACGATTCTTCGATAAGCGCGATGACGAATGCTCCGAAAGCGGCGACCGCGAATTTTTCTATTTGCCGAGAAATCGTCCAATTTTCTTTTGGGGCAATGGTATCGAGAATGAAGTACAGACCGTAGATAGCGGTCATCATTCCGATGCCGTAGAGTACCCAGGTGGCGAACACTTTGAAACCTGGCTTTTTGAAGCCGATGGCGGTTTTAGTTGTTAGCCCACACTTCACAAATAAAATGGGAAGTAGGATCACGACAAATAGGAGTCTTGCTCGTTCGAAGTAGTCCGGGAATGGTTTGTTCGCGAGGTAGCTGCTCGTGTCTGGGTCTAGTGCGTGAACGAGCTGAAAAAATAAAGGGCTTAGGATTGCTGCAAAAACAAGAGAGCCGAAGTACAGGACGGCGATCAGAAATATCCCCTTGTTGGTAAATCTCTCTATGGGGGTGGAGTAAAGAATAAGCTCTTTGTCGCGGATCATCGTAATGGGAACTACAACACGGAATTATAGTTGTAGAGGCAAGGAGCGATTATTGGGATTCGTATTCCCCTTTGCCGATCTTTTTTAGAACTTTGAACCCAGCAGCCTTCGCGTCTGAAATCGAAGGCTTTTTTATTATTTTAGCCGGAGAGGCTGTTAGGTTTGGTGAGCTCTCGATCTCTTGACCGCATCGTGGACACTCGTTAGGCGTCTGTTCGGCTGCTGAAATGGAGAGCTCTAGGTTTCCCTGGCAAAGCTTACAACTTCCAGATTTTGGCCTGAAGCGTTGCAATGGCATGGTGTGCGAGAGTCTATCGTTACCCGTTAGAGTTTATGATGCCAGATCGGATAAGCTCTTCGTTTGCCAGCTCGCTGATGTACTGCGATACGACGTAACGCTCGTAGTTTGCCATCAATGCCTGTTTACTTGTGTCGAACTCTTCCCCTTCGGTTGCTATCTCAGGAGTTTCCTTATTCATAACATATGTAAGCATGCCGTTATCGCCTTGGATAGTCATGGGGGTTACGTCACCAACAGAAAGTGATGAGAGACTGTATGCAATACTTGGAGATAGGCCTTCAGCTGGTTGCAAGCGAGTGAACTTTTCGAAGGTTTTCGTTTCTAATCCGGCTTCGGTGGCAGCGGCTTTGAAATCATCTAAAGTGGTTGAGGCTTCTGAAAGAGTAGCTTGTAGCTCTTCACCGTAACTGACTTGGAGGCGTCGAAGTTCTTCAAGGCGGTAGTCTCTACCAATATCGTCTTGAACTGAGTAGAAATCGGGAATTTCACTCTCTATTTCCGATTCGAGGAATAGTACGAGCGCGAGGTCACCTTCTAGAATCGGGTCAGAGTAGTAACGGGTTTCAGTTAATTCGAATGCAGTGCTCGCTGTTGTGGGGCTCCATGAAGTGCCGATTGGCGTTTCGGTTTGAGCGAAAGGAGCTGTTGTTTGGAGCTCAGCGTTAGAAACCGCCAAGATGGTTTTGAAGTCAGCTGAGTTATAACCAGCTTCCTTATCAATGATTGAAAGAATGATATCTTGTGCTTTTTCTTGAGCAACGGTCTTTCCTTGCTCCATCTTGTAGTCGAAGGTTACTTGCTCCTTCGCTTCTTCGAAGGTTTGTGGAAGTGTTTTTTCTTCCGCTTCCGCTTCCGTATCAGGATTAGGCTTGGTGTAATTGCTTTCGTTTTCTGAGAAGTAGACTTGTAGCGCCTCTGCAGGCACTTCGATTTCGTCGAGGTAGTTGCTTGGGTTGAACGCGGCGTAGGATATAATACGTCTTATAGGAGTGGCGTAGCGGAAGGAGTTAGTGTCGTAGTACTCTTGAAGTTTTTCTACAGACATGTCTATCTCTGGCTCGTAAGAAGCGAGGTCCAGCTCTGCTGTTGCAACGGACCATTCGGTCTTATCACTCTTGAGTAATTCGATCACTTCGTCAGCTTGTACGAAACTCGGGCCGCTCAGCGCATCGTAGACTTTTTGGATACGCCATTCTTCGCCTAAGACTTTTGAAATATTGCTTTTGCTAAAGCCACCAGCCGATTCGACTTGATCAATAAAGAGGGAGTATTTGGTGGCAGAAAACTCTCCATTGGGTCCTTGAAACATTGGAAGGGTTTGAATGAAATCCTTTAATTGATCTTTTGTCGGAGTGGGGATCTTGTGCTCATTCGCAAGGTGTAGCGCAGTCGCTCGGTTGAACGCATACTGCTCCATGCTGTTTTGCGGCATACGCATGCCGTTGAGTTGAATGTAAGCGCTTAATTGAGCGCCATCGAAAAACTCGCTGCGGCTCGCTTGTGTGCTGAGATCGGTATCGTAGAATTTGAGGTCGTTAGACTCACCGCCTGGTCCGCCAGCTGGCATAAAGACAAAAGCGACGATGGTAACAAATAATATTACGACAAAAAGGGCACGAAAGTGTTTTTGGAGATTGGTTTGAATCCAAGTAATCATAGTAGCTAGCGAACGATTTCAGTGAAAAAAGAGGGTAAGTTAGGGCCAAGTCTTAGCCTGTCAATTGGCAAAACGATTGCACCGTTGGTCTTTTGCAAGATTTGCAAACGAGAAGCTAGAATAATCGGCCTTATGAGGCCTATTGAGGCTAAATTTCCGTGCTTAGGCTCCAGTTATGAGCGGCAAGACGAACACATATGCGTAGGAAAGAATTCCCAATAGAGCGACGGCTAGTAGAATATATGCTTTTTTCAGCTCAACAACAGCGGTGGCAAAGTAAATAGCTCCCATCATCAGGAGATTGCCGATCAGCAGGATCGGTTGTCCAATCGAAAAGAAAATCATCGTGAAGAACCCGATACCTATCGCAGCCCGAAAACGAATGAGCGGATATAAAGCTGTGACTTGTAAAGATAGGAAAAGCCCTAGCAAAATATCAATTAGGGCCACGATTACAAATGGACTCTTTAGTATCTTAACCGCATCTGCAGACATAATATTGTCGAGATCCATGTAAATCATGGTAGCTGCTGATACGAAAAGGAGTACAATGCACTGTTGCATGCAAAGGTAGGCGACTTTGGCCTTTATTTCAGTAGGCGTTTTACCATGTGTGTCTTGAAGGTGTCTGCCTTCTGCTGCGGCTAACATGTCTACCACCGATAACTCTTTTTGAGGCTCCTCTTCCTTTTGAGCTAGAGTAGGTGTGCTTGTCGGAGACTCTGCTTCTGAATTTTCCTCAGGCGTGCTAGGCTCACCCGCTAGATCGTCTGATTGTTCGTTTTCTTCATCTTCGGGAGAAGGTGTTTCCGTAGGTTCTTCTGAGGGCGTTTCCACCTTGTCGCCGTTAGGAGCTTCTTCTTCCGGAGAGACGGGGACGTCCGCTTCGTCCGTTTTGCGAAGCGACAATTTTCGTTTAGTGGGGTAGAGAGAGCCCATCAACTCCTGGTTCGAACTGATTTTGAGCCACTTTTCAGACTCCATATCATAGTAGTACGCGTCACCATCGAGTTTTCCTGCATCCACTAGTGATGATAGTTGGTCGAAATTGTACGGGCCGATTGCGTCTTCGTCGCCATCTCGGCGGATATAGAACTCCTCACTCATATAGTCATTGGATCGTGATGTTTATGAGTTTCTAAAATATTAAAAAAGTCAATCGCTCCCTTTTACATTCTTTCCAAGGTTGGAATACCTAAGAGAGAGAGGCCAGTTTTCAAAATTTCGAGGGTTCTCTTGCAGAGAAGTATGCGTCTGGCCTTTTGACCTTCGTCATCGACGATGACTGTGTTTGCTGCATAGAAAGCGCTAAAAGTGCCGGCGAGTTCGTACAAATAGGTACAAAGGAAGTGCGGTTTTAACGTATCGACTGTCGTGTGCAGCGTTCCGACGAATCCAATTACTTTCTTGGCGAGAGCTAATTCTTCAGCGGTTTCATAGGGTGAGGCTTTCGATTCAAGGTCATTTTGGTCTCCAGCTTCTAATTTGCGAAAAATACTTTGTACACGAGTCGCAGCGTAAAGGAGGTAGGGAGCAGTGTTGCCGTCAAATGCGAGCAACTTATTCCATGAAAATTGATAGTCGCTCGTGCGATTCTGCGACAGATCGGCGTATTTGATAGCGCTGACGCCTACTACAGACGCGATATGCATTAGCTCCTCTTCGTCAATGGCGGCATTTCTTTCTTCAAATTTTTCCTTAACGATTACGTATGCGCGTTCAATCGATTCATTTAGCAGTTCGCGCAGGCGAATGGGATCCCCCGAGCGTGATTTAATCGGTTTACCGTCTTCGCCGTTTATCGAGCCGAACATTACATGGCTAAAATCCGGGAGATCGCGCTTGCTTGCTTGGAACCATTTTTGGCAGGTAAGATCGAGCTGCTCGAAATGGTCTTTTTGACGAGCGTCTGTGACGATAATAACATCCGTGGCTTCAAAATGCTCTTTTCGGTAGAGCATTGTGGCGAGGTCCGTGGTAGCATAGTTGCTTGCTCCGTCAGATTTGCGTATGATGAAGGGTTGTTTACTGTAACGCTTGTGTTCTGGGTGAAAAACAACGAGGGCGCCTTTGCTTTCTTCGGCGATACCCGATTCGCATAACTCATTATAAACTTGCTCAACCTTGTCGCGGTAGAAGCTTTCGCCCAGATAGCAATCATAGGTAACGTCTAGCACTTCGTAAATTGTTTTGAGGCCTTGGATGCTCAAGTCATTGACTCGTTCCCACAGTGCCATGCTTTGAGAATCTCCATTTTGCAGAGCTACAAGCTCTTGTCGGGATTCTTCCAATACTGATTCATCTTCGTTGGCGAGAGAGCTACCTAATTTGTAGAGCCTTTCGAGTTCTTCGAGCGGATCGTTTTCGAGTGCTTCTTGGTCTAACTCTCTTTTATAGGCGTAGAAAAGTTTTCCATACGGCGTGCCCCAATCTCCGATATGGTTGTCCCGGACTACTTTGGCTCCACAGAATTCGAGGAGGCGGCAAATTGTTTCGCCAATCACAATTGAGCGAATATGACCGACGTGCATCTGCTTGGCCGTATTGGGGGACCCGAAATCCACAACGACTTTTCGATTTGCTTTAAGCTGTCCCGCTGATTCTCGAAGAGCGGTTTCGCCTGAGAAGGTTTTTACCCACTCTAGAATAAAAGTTGGTTTGAGGGTGAAATTTATGAAGCCCGGACCTGCTATGCTAAGGGTCGCAACGCCTTTGACTTCGTCATCCTCCTCGAGTTTCGCTAGAATGGATTGGGCTAGTTGGCGTGGGTTGGTTTTATGTCTCTTTGCATATGGGAGGGCTCCATTTGCTTGCACGTCCCCAAACCTAGGGTCTGCAGGGCGTACGTCTGCGTCGAATACAGCTAGATCTAAGCCGGCGGACTCTGCGGCAAGCAGCACCCGTGATTCTATCTTTTTAGCGACGTCAAACCAATCTTTCATAAAGTCGCCCTAGAAAACCTTGGATTGTTCTTCAAGCAAGCGTGTAATGCGAGAATCTGCTTGCTTATGCTGATATTCGCAAAAAATCAAGCAGTTGGAACGGTAGAAAGAGGGCTCTCATTAGGGGGCTTGACAGGTGTGGCATAATGGCCGGCTCCCAATTCCTGAGGCCGCTTGGGGGATGCCTATAATTAGGTGGATTCAATGGCCTTAGAAGCGTTGGTTTTTCTGCTAGTGTCTTGTTGAATTTTCTCGACTTTTGATTTGTAATTTAGCATGGATCAACGTTTTGCATTCAGAGTTAACGTTTGTTTTACAACATCCAAATGGTTAGAAAAACCTTAAGTAGCCGTCGATTTATAAAGCCATCCTTCGCGTATTTGATTGAAAAGAAGCGTGATGGGCAAGAATTTACGAAAGAAGAAATTCGATACGTAATCGACTCGATTTTAGATGGAGATATGCCTGATTTTCAGATGGCTGCGATGGCCATGGCGATATTCTTCCAAGGAATGTCGGCCCAGGAGACTGCCACGTTGACTGAAGAGATGATGCTTTCAGGAGAGGTTATTGACCTTTCTCACATTGCGAAGCCGAAGATCGACAAATACTCTACAGGTGGAGTGGGTGATAAAACATCCCTCGTGCTTGTTCCACTAGCAGTTGCTAGCGGGATCGTTGTTCCGATGATGGGTGGCATTGACCAAGATTTTGCGATCAGCACGCTTGATAAATTGAGTGCTGTCCCAGGATTCAATGCGAACTTGGACATCGATGAATTCGTGAAAAAGCTAGAAGTTGTAGGAGGAGCAATGGTTCGGCAAAGTCCTGAATTGGCTCCCGCAGATGCGAAGCTCTTCGAAATGCGCAAGAAAACGGCAACGATTCCAAGTTTGCCTTTGATTACTGGAAGCGTCCTTTCCAAGAAATTGGCCGAAGGCGCTGAAGGCCTCGTTATCGATGTAAAATGGGGGAATGGTTCTTTCATTCGTGATCTTGAGCAGGCGAAGCAACTCGCTCGTTCTATGACACGTGTTGGGCGCTCAATGAAGCGTCGCTGTGTTGCCTTGGTTACTGATATGAATCAGCCACTTGGAGATACGGTAGGAACAGCCTTGGAACTCAAGGAAGCGATCCAATTGCTGAAGGGCGAAGGCCCAGAAGATCTACAGGAATTAGTTCTGAAATTGGGGATGGAAATTGTCCGCTTGGCTGGCGTTGCGGGATCTACTCTTTCTGCGAAGCAAACTGTCCAACGTCATATCGAAGACGGTACCGCTCTCGAGAGCCTCAAAAAGATAATTGCGGCTCAAGGGGGTGATACTTCTTACATTGATGATCCTGAAAAATTCCCACAAGCTAAGCATATCCGTAAGTTGCCTGCTCCAAAGCGTGGATACGTTCATACGATTAACGCCTCCCAAATTGCGAAGGGAGTGCATCTTCTCGGAGCTGGCCCAGATGAAGACGGAAATATTGACTACGCAGTGGGTGTTTCTGAGATCAAAAAAGTGGGTACGCAGGTTAAGCAAGGCGAGCCGTTGATGATGATTCATTACAATGACGAAGCGAAGCTTGAGCAGGCGCTTGAGTACTTTAAAGCTGCTTACCGTTTAGCTCCAAAGCGTCCAACGCCTCCACCTCTTATAGTAGAGCGTGTTGCGTAGTTGGTAATTTGGCTACAAATTTTCAAAGCTGATCGGATTTGTTCGATCAGTTTTTTTGTGGCCAAAAAAAAGCCCCAATTCGCAAATGCGAATTGAGGCTGAGGTTTTCAAATTAATTTAGAAAAGTCTTAGTAGCCCGCTTGGAAGCTGAAGCCACCCCAAATGTTGGCATCAGTACCGCCTAAGCCAAGGTTGCTGTCATTAGCAGAGGCACGAAGACCAAGGCTGATGGAAGCTGACTCGGAGAGTGTGTATACTATATCGGCTGACGCACCGTAGTACCAATAGGATGAGGAGTCATCTGGATCCGCATACCCAAGGTATCCACCAATCACGACTGTGTTTTTGTCATCGAGTTCGATCTCGTGAGAGACCGATGTTTCGAGAGTGAGAACTTCTAAATCGAAATCGTAAAAAACATAAGCCGATGGCGCTAGGGCTGCATCTAGATTTGCACCAAAGTAAATTTCGGTGGTTTCTTTATCGATACTGTCAATTGTATGTTGAAACTCATCTGCAGTTTCGTCTCCTGTAGATTTAGCGATGCTACGAGCGTCTGGATACTGGTAAAAAGTAATACCAGTGTCAGCTGTGATCAGGTCCGTCAAAACGAATTGGTAGCCAGCATAATAGTCAAATTCGTTGGATGAACCGTCGCTCGTAGGTTGATTTGTCCAGATTCCACCGTAGAAATCTCCGTAAGTGAGATCAATAGCAGCTTGTAGGCTGCTGTCTGCCAGTTGGATACCACGGAAGACGTACTCGCTTTCGTAGCCGAGTGATAGGTCTGCGGTGAGTTCTTCTGCATTTACCGCAGCAGTGCAAAAGGCACCCGCAGCGATAGAAAACAATGCGATAGTTTCTTTTTTCATGTTTGTAGTAGTTAGTTTTTTGTAGACGAGCCCTATTGGGCCGCGATCTTAGTAATATTCATTGGCTAAAAGTTCCAAAAAATATTATTGGCAAACATCAGTGTGTATTAGCGTTCTATAAATCAATAGCAAAGTTTGCTGATCGATTTCCAATACTAATATGAGTTATTGCTGACTCTTCTTCTTTTCTAGGTATCTGGTGACGCTGTAGCGACCTGGTTTGTATTGAGAAAGAAGTAAGCAAACTCCAAGCAAACACAGATTTTTGGCAAAATTACTCCGTTGAAGAATGCTCCAGATCCATTCGTTGTCTGGGGCGATAAAATCTGGAGTCGCGAAAAGGGCAGGTGCGTGTACCGCTGCAGTTACGCCTACTATAAAAAGCCCAAGAATAAGGGATGCTAATCGAATCTTGTATCCAATAACAATGAGTATTCCACCAATCATCAATAGTATGCCACATAATATGGATACGTATCCGGGGAAGGGTATCCAGGTGGGCATGAGTTTTTGAATGAGTTCATCGCTTAGGATATGCTCGCCTCCTAACCCAAGGAAAATAAAGCTAAATGAAGCCCGAAATAGAATGTCGATAATGTCTTTATTTATAAAACCGTGTTTCATTTATTTTCCCCAACGTTTAATGCCTGGAAGAGACCTATAGAGTAAGATGTGGTAAAGGCGTCTAGGTATTAAGCGCCTAATGATATAGAAAATTCGAGCGTCAGGTGTTCCGGCGGTTCGTAGGGGAGGTCGCTTGCGTTGCGCAACTTGAAAAATTCGTTTGGCTACTGTTTCGCTGGTGCAAGGAGTCCGTTTCATCATCTTACCTACGAATTTGGTCATATTTTGGTAATGTTCCTCGTAGGGGCTTGGTTCAGACTGGTTACTGGTTCGTTTACTGGAATAGTAAACTTTTTCAAAGGCCAGTGAATTAATAAAGCCCGGGCGGACAAGGGATACGTGGATATTCCACGGTTTCGTTTCGTACCAGAGTGACTCGGTTGCGCCTTCTAAGGCAAATTTGGATGCCGAGTAAGATGCCATTGTGGGCATGGCCATCATACCTCCGACGGATGAAATATTTATAATACGCCCCGAGCGCCTTTTTCGCATTGTCGGCAATACGCATCGAATTAGATGCATCGCTCCGAGGTAATTGACCGCCAATTGATTTTGCTCGTCCTCAGGGGTCATGTCTTCAACTACGGATCTGTAGGAGATTCCAGCGTTATTTATGAGAATGTCGATCTTGCCGAAACGTTGTTCTGTCTTGGTAATTAGGGTGCTTGCGGCTTGAAAATCTTTAACATCTAGAGATTCGATCTGTATGTTATCAGCTTGGGCTATTGGATCCGCGGACAGGGCGTCTGAGGATTTGGGGAGAGCAGTGCCGACGACATTGTATTGGGCCGTGTTAAAGAGTTTTAACAGCTCGTAACCAATGCCCGAGCTACATCCTGTAATGAATACGACTTTTCTTTCAGCCATGCGATAACAGCTAAGGTAAACCTAAACTCTGGTTTCGTAAAGCTTGTTTCTTATCTTGCTGCCGGAGTGCCTCATTCATTTTTATCAATTTTCTATGAAAAAGGTTGGCAAGAATAGTTAGAGGAAAGACACTAAATTTGAGATTTATCGTCGAACGTTAATTCCAGTCCTAAATTATGAAAAAGCTAATCACTGTTTTCCTCGTATTTGCGGTTATCGCGGTCGCAATATTTTTAAGTTTCTCCAAAGTTCTTAGTAAAGGTATTGTTGCGGGTGTAGAGACCTATGGTCCTGATGTGACCCAGACCGAGGTAACTTTGGAGAGCGTAAATTTATCTGCATTTTCAGGCAAAGGAGCTATTACAGGGTTTGTAGTTGGCAACCCTGAAGGTTTTTCGACCGAGCATGCTATCAAATTGGACGATTTTCAAATCGACCTGAAGCCCGCGTCGGTGATTTCCGACAAGATTGTTATTAATGAGATTATAATCGATGGGCCTCAAATTATCTACGAAACGAACTCGGAATTTAAGACGAATATAGGGACGATTCTTAAGAACGTAGAATCTTTCGCCGGTTCGTCTGATGCGTCTGAAGAGGCTGAAGAGCAAGACTCTGAAGGATCGGAGAAAAAGCTGGAGATTGGCTTATTTCGTTTGAGCAATGCTAAGGTACAAGTCGTTAACCCACTTTTGGGCGGCGATGGGCTAAGCTTGGAGCTACCCGTCATCGAGCTAGAAGATTTGGGCAAAGGAGAAGAAGGAATGACGATCGCTGATGTCATGAAAAAAGTTTTGGCTTCTGTGAACCAAGAAACAATTACCGCAATGAGTAAGAATGGTGGAGACTTGGGCAATCAAGTTGAGGAAGTTGGAAAGAAGGCTAAGGAAAGCGTTGGGAATTTACTAAAAGGTTTTAAGAAATCCGTCGAGAGCGAGTAACGCTCGCTTGTTTTAAGGAGTCGGGTGGGGCTGAAGTCATTCCTGTTCGACATTCGTAACAAAATAAATGTTCGAGGCCCGCAACGAGTCTATATTTGAAATTGCCTTAAAACAACTTGGTATCGAGGAGGCAATGCTAGAGGAGTTGCGTCCGAGTTGGGCAGGGGCAGGGAAGTCGATGGCATCTTTGCTTGTTGAGCGTGGATTTGTTGAGAAAGACGAGTTGCTTGATTCCGTAGCCGTATTTCTTGGATTAAGACGATGCCTTAATATTCCGCCAGAAATTCCGAGGGGAATTATTGATTTAATTGATACGTCTACTGCGAGGATGTACGGAGTTATCCCAGTTGGAGAAAGCGGACCTTTTATAGAAGTCATCGCAATTGACCCTTTCAATCCTCAGTTGGTTGATGATTTGGATTTTATTGTAGGTCGAAGTACTCGGATTTTGGTGGCAGACCCGAAGGATGTCGAAGATTTGTTAGACGTTTACTATCGAACAAGTGATAGGGACTACGTTGGGATTTTAGAAGAAGTTGATTATCGAAATGTTGATTTGGATACAAATCTTTCGGTGGATGATTTGCTCTCGATGGCAGGGGAAACTCCGATTATTCGTTTTGTAAATTTGGTGCTCGCTCAGGCAATAAATGACAAAGCATCGGATATACATTTCGAGCCTTTTGAGAAGGATTTCAAAATTCGCTATCGTATTGACGGAGCTCTCTACGAAATGTCGCCGCCTCCTAAAGAGCTTACTATACCGATTACATCCAGAATCAAAGTTATCGGAAATTTAAACATATCCGAGCGTCGAATACCGCAAGATGGGAAAGTGCGGCTAACGGTTTCCGGAAGGCCCGTTGATCTGCGAATATCAACACTGCCAACCCAATTTGGAGAAAGCGTTGTTCTGCGCGTACTCGACCAATCTGCTACTTCATTGGACTTGAACAATGTTGGTATGCCAGAAGACGTTTTGGAGACAGTGAGAGAAGCGATAACGAAGCCTAATGGGATATTTATCGTAACGGGACCCACAGGCTCCGGAAAAACGACGACATTGTACAGTTGCCTGAAGGAATTGAACGTAGTCGGTTCCAAATTAATGACAGTTGAGGATCCGATCGAGTACGAGATCGATGGCATAATGCAAGTGGCGGTAAACCACGCGGTAGGCTTAGGGTTCGCCAATGCTCTTAAAGCGTTTTTGCGACAAGATCCAGATATAATCATGGTAGGCGAAATTCGCGATATTGAGACTGCGCAAATCGCGATTCAGTCGTCGCTTACAGGGCACCTCGTTTTATCGACTCTACACACCAACGACGCTCCGGGAGCGATCACTCGCTTACGAGATATGGGAGTGGAACCGTTCTTGATCGCTTCCTCATTGGAAGCCGTACTGGCTCAACGATTGCTGCGTAGAGTTTGTAATGATTGTAGGCGATCCTATATGCCGAGTCTCGGGATGCTTACTCAATTGGACCTTGATCCAGGCACACTCGCGGAAAATGAATTCTATAATGGCAAAGGATGCGCTTCTTGTGCGAATACTGGCTACCGAGGACGCCTCGGGATATTCGAAATGTTGGAGATTTCTGAATCCTTGAGAGAAAAAATAAATGAAGGTGTACCGACAATCACAATACGAGATATGGCATTGCAGCAAGGGATGCGAATGTTGCGCGAGGATGGCATACGAAATATTTTTACCGGAACCACGACAATAGAAGAGGTACTTCGTTATACTTGACTCTTTTCAAATGGGAGTAACTCTAGGGAAAATCCATGCCTAAATTTCAGTTCACAGCTAAAGAGCCTAGCGGCAAGGAACGGCGAGGCATTATTGATGCTAGCACCCGTGAAGCAGCGGCTGTACAGATAAAAGGCTATGGATTGACCCCTGTTCGAGTAATGCCGGCAAATAGTAAAGCTGCTAAAGCGGCAAAAAAGGTTTCTCGCTCAGATGCTAATAAGGCGGACGCGGTTAAAAAGCCTTCGTACTTTGGTCCAGCGGCGAAACCGAAAGCGATCATGGCATTCACGCGTCAGGTTTCTACTTTGCTAAATTCCGGGATGCCGCTTTTGCGTTGTCTTGAGGTACTCGTTTTGCAGGAACGCAATCCCGCATTTAAGTGGGTAGTGAGCCAGCTAGCGCACACAATTCGTTCTGGTAATTCTTTGTCGGAAGGCATGGCGTTGTTTCCTAAGGAATTTGATCACTTGTATGTGAACCTTGTGCGAGCAGGAGAAGCGGGAGGAACGTTGGGCTTGGCTCTTAAACGGCTGGCAAATTATTTAGAAAAACTGCATAAGATGAAGACGAAATTGATAGCAGCGATGGCTTATCCGGTCGTGGTTGCATCCATGTCTTTGATCATTGTTGCTGTCCTGATGGTGTTTGTTGTTCCAAAATTTGAGGACATTTTTAAAGAGCAATTACAGGGCGAGCAATTGCCCCAAATTACACAGTATGTATTAGCTATTAGCTCCTTCGTAATAAACTATTGGTATTATGGGATCGGGGCGATGTTTTTACTCTTTTTATTGGGGAAATTAATTTTGAATACAAAAATTGGGCGTCGGACTGTTGATTGGTTTAAGTTAAAAACTCCAAAAATTGGTGATCTTTATACCAAAATCTATATTTCGCGATTTTCTCGTACTTTGGGGACTTTGTTAAGTAGTGGAGTTCCTATTTTGGACGGTTTGCAAATGACTAGAGATGTTTGTCACAATATTTTGGTTATGCAAGCTGTGGAAAAAGTAAGAAGTCGTGTGAAGGACGGGGAGACAATATCTAAACCACTAAGTGCGACTCGAATTTTTCCCCCGATGGTTACTAGCATGATAGAGGTCGGAGAAGAAACGGGACAAGTCTCGGAAATGCTCGACCAATTGTCTGAAATTTATGAGGAAGAAGTAGAAAACTCGGTAATTGGTCTGACGTCTGTTGTTGAACCTTTGCTTATTGTAATGCTCGCAATAGTAATTGTATTTATCTTACTAGCATTATTCCTGCCGTTCATAAAAATAATGCAAGGCTTCGCTGGATAGAGATTCAATATTGTCTCGGAAATTTCGAGAAGTCTGCTTTTCTTTTCTCAACAAATGCTGACCGCCCTTCGACGGCTTCATCGGTACCGTATGCAAGTCGGGTCGCCTCTCCGGCAAAAATTTGCTGACCGACCATACCATCATCAGCCAAATTAAATGCGTATTTAAGCATTTTTTGCGCTGTGGGAGATTTTTCATTTATGATGCATGCCCATTCTAATGCTTTGCTTTCCAGTTCAGCGTGAGGAACAACTTTGTTTACCATGCCCATTTCGTAAGCGTCTTGAGCAGTGTATCGCAAACCTAAGAAAAAGATTTCACGAGCTCGCTTTTGGCCAATTTGCTTCGCTAAATACGCGGATCCGTAGCCTCCGTCGAAGCTCGCGACGTCCGCATCCTTTTGTTGAAAAACTGCGTGCTCTTTTGATGCTAGAGTGAGGTCGCAAATGGCATGAAGCGAATGGCCGCCGCCTACGGCGTAGCCTGGTACTACCGCGATGACGACTTTCGGCATGAAGCGTATTAGCCTTTGAACTTCAAGGATATGGAGTCGACCCATTTTCGCTCCAGTGGCATCCTCGGTCCCTTCGTATTTGTAGCCATCTTTTCCTCGCACTCTTTGATCGCCACCTGAGCAAAAAGCCCATCCACCATCCTTCGGTGAAGGACCATTACCGGTGAGCAAAACGACCCCAACAGTTTCATTGGTGTGAGCGTGCTCGAGAGCGGTGTGGAGTTCGTCAACAGTCTTGGGGCGAAATGCATTGCGACACTCAGGACGATTGAATGCGATTCGAACCGTTCCACCGACAAGGGCTTCGTGATAAGTTATGTCTTCAAATTCGAAGCCTTCGACTGCTTTCCAGTCTTTTGTATTAAATATTTCGGATACCATTTTGTGCGAGTGTCGTTAAGGGGCTGGAGGGCTAGTTAAGTTTGGAAATCTTTTCACCAATTTCCCAAACGGTGCCGTTTGATACTGTAAAGAGCGTTTTCCCCCTTAAACCAGATTCACCGATGAGGGCACTGTGATAGTAGGGGTCTTCTAGTGAGGTTTTTAAACTACCTTCTTTGACAGTGTATTCGACATTTGGATTGAAAATTGTGAGATTGGCCATCGCTCCAGATTGCATGGTGCCTACTTCGAGAGAAAATTCGAAGAATTGGGCCATGTGCTTGGCTGGATTAATCGAAGCCAATTTGTCGATGTCGAACCAGCTGTATCCGTAATTTTCAACAAGCTCTAAATAAAACTGCAAGCTGTGCTCGATGTTCCGCGTGCCGGGGCTTCCGGGCAGGCCGTCTTTGAAGGCTTTGGCCTCGATTGGGTGAGGCGCATGATCTGTGCCGAAGAAAACAGCGTAATCTGACCTTACGAGATCTCTAGTTAGTTCGATAAGGCTTTGCTGGTCTGCTTTGGTTGGGTGGGCAGGGCGGCGGTAATTGATAAGCGCAATTTCTTTCTTTTGAGTGAGGAGCCTCTCTTGGTTCCAATAGACGTAATCCAGTCCAATCTCGGCTGGCAGTTTGTACGGCATCTCTTTCGCTGCATCTGCAATTTGTTGGAGTGCAGGTCCTGTTGATATGTGGCGGGCTAGGAGGCTGGACAGTCCGGCTTCCTTAGCGATTTCCATGGTTTCCTTTTGGCAAGCGAGCACGGTATCGCCATTAAAGTACTGGTGGTGTAATAGTCTTTGATCTGGATTTTCGCGGTCTTTGAAATCCTGAAGCGTTTCATCCGAGCGAGCTTGATCGTTGTGGTAAGACACTGCTTGTCCTCGCCAAAGCTTATACATGTCAGCCCTCGCTTTTCCAGTGAGTCCTGAACCGCCAAATGTAGATCCAAAGTCTTTGCCTTCGTGTCCGGCTATACTTGGCGCATCTGGTTCCATTCGCGGCCACACGACGATAGGGATGTCACCGTGCTTGCTGTAATGGGATTGAGTGAGTTTGTGACGTTTTTCGCCAACAGGTCCCCAAGGGGTGTTCCCCATTGCTCCAACAGCGGTAACACCACCGTGAAGTGCGGCTAGACAACCAGAACGTATGGAGTAGAGACCGTTTGCCTTCTTAATGTTGTTTACGACGTCTTCATAGGAACCGCTAGCATAGCCGCATTCCTCGTATTGCTCTTTGCTTGGAATGACCGCTTCGCGAAAGTGAACATGTGGATCAAACCGCCCGAGAGCGATATGCGCATCTGTTGGGAGCTTGACGCTGTCGGACGTTTTTTGCCCTAGGGAAACGACTAGTGGTTCATTTGGCGCGCAGGCAATTTCGCCTGCCGCCATGGTTCCATCGTCCAGATGAATGTTCTCGCAGTGAAAGGAAATCGATTTTTTAGAAACGCTCACTCATGAGATCCAATGACGATTCACCACTTGAGCAAGCGCTAATGGGATTTTTGATTTAGCGATTTGACCTGAGGCCTCAGATTTACTGTTCGTTCAGGTCTTGTCCTCGTTTTGGTCATCCTCTTTTGGAGCCATTTCGAGAGCGACTTTTTCACACTCGTTCAGCACTCTCATAACGTTACCACCCCAAAACTTCTTCATATCGTCAGCCGAGTAGCCACGACGAAGCATCTCGATCGTAATATTCATCATTTCTCCTACATCATTCGCGCCTTTGACACCTCCTCCGCCATCAAAGTCTCCACTAATACCGATATGATCGATTCCCATCACATCCACCATATGGTCGATGTGATCGACTGCGGCTTCCAGTGTGGTCAATTGTTTGGGGTGATTCTTTTCGATTGCAATCCGCTCTTCGACTGATTGCAGTTTTTCGCCATCGGTAAGTTCTTTGCCATTACGATAATTTTCAAACCAAGCCTTGAAAGCCTTAGATCGCTCTTCGTTGGGTTCGGTTTTCATCATATAGCTACTAAAGAGATTCATTTGCACTACGCCTCCTCTGGCTGCGATTTCTTTCAACAAAGAATCGTTCAAACTTCGTGGGTGAGGGTGACAGCTATGGCATCCACTGTGAGAAGCGATCACCGGGGCTTTTGAATATTTTAGGATATCCCAGGTCGTTTTATCTGAAGAATGCGAAATGTCGATCATCATGCCCAAGCGATTGCATTCGTCGATTGCGGCCTTGCCTAGATCTGAAAGGCCCATGTGAAGATTGCCTTTCGAGTCCGTTGAAGAGTCTGCTAAATCGTTATTTTTGCTATGAGTTACGCCAAAGTAGCGGACTCCCATATCATAGTAAGTCTTTAGCAAATCCAAATTTCTGCCGATCGTGTACCCATTTTCTATACCCATGAATACCGTGATTTTGCCTTCTTTTCTGAGTGCTTCGGCCTCGGCTTCAGTCGTTGCCAAGCCGCTCTCATCGGAATTTTTGGCAACCGTATCGAGAATTAGCTGGGTGATTTTTTTCCCTTCGCTAATTGCGTGCTTTCTTCCTTCGTAAGTCAGTTCCCCTTGAGGAACGTAAACAACAAAAAATCCCCCATCTAAGCCGCCTTTTCGAAGCCTTGGAAAGTCAACTTGGCTAGCGTGACCGTACCAAGAGTGTTCTTTGGATATATCAAAGCCAGGTCGTCTCAACACTATGGGTACGTCCATGTGCGTGTCGATTGTTAGGGAATTGTCGTGGATTTTCCAAGCAAGTTCTTTTAGAGCGACTTCGGTGCAGTCCGTCCGCGGTGTCTTTGGATGTGGGTCGGCAAAAGTAACGTTTATGCTCGCGAAAACGAAGCCCGCTAGTAGCGTTTTAGAAAGAGAGTTCATCTAATTATATATCTAGTATCCTTCTGCTAGGCCGCTAGGAAGCCTTGGGTCGCTTGCACCGTAAAAGAAGCCGTCCTCGAACATTGCCGCATTTGTGTATCCTGTGGCGAAACCGGCTTTAAGTTCGTAACCCATGGATTCGAGAATAGACTTCGTATCCGTGTTGATCGTTTTTTCGATGCGAAGTTGATCTGGGAGCCATTGGTGGTGCACTCGCGGTGCGGCGACGGCTTCGGATACGTTCATATCGAATTCGAGAACATTGAGAACGACTTGAAGCACTGCTGTGATTATCCGGCTTCCTCCGCGTCCACCGCAAAGTAGGTACGGGGCGCCTTCTTTGAACACTATTGTGGGTGTCATTGAGCTTAGCATACGTTTTTCAGATTCGATTGAATTGAATTCTCCGCCAATAAGACCATAGGCATTTGGTACATTTGGCTTAGCGGAAAAATCGTCCATCTCGTTGTTCAGAAAAAATCCAGCTCCAGGTACTAATATTTTGGATCCGAAAGAAAAATTAATTGTGTAGGTGTTGGCTACAGCATTGCCAAACTTGTCGATTACATTGTAGTGTGTTGTATCCGGGCCTTCAATTGGCGGCGTCCCTGGCATGATTGACTCACTGTCCGTGGCGGCATCCATGTTCATTTTATCCCGGAGCGAATCTGCATATTCTTTTGATACTAACCAATCGACTGGGACTGGATTGAAGTCGCTATCTCCTAAATGCTTTGAGCGATCCGCGTATGCGTACTTCATTGTTTCAGCCATTAGGTGAATCGCCTTCGCACTGTTGTGTCCATATTCTGAAAGGTCTAGGGGCTCTAGCATATTCAGCATTTGAACAATGTGTACGCCGCCTGAACTAGGAGGAGGCATTGAAGCAATTTGGTACCCATTGAAATCACCTGTCACTGGTTCTCGGAGGGCGGGACGATAAAGGGCTAGATCTTTTTGGGTGATCAGGCCACCATTGGTTTCCATGTCCCTGGCAATAAGTTTTGCAATTGATCCTTTGTAGAATGCATCAGAGCCTTTGCTTGCAATCGCTTTTAGTGTTTTTGCCAGATCTGGGAGTTTCAAAATTTCTCCTGGATAATAAGGGCGACCGTCTTTGTGATAGTAGATCGAATACGCTTCAGGAGATAATTTTTGGATATTCTCTTTTCCTCTTTTTAGAGAAGTGTAGAGGTCGTAGTCGACCGGAAATCCATTCTCAGCTAGGTTGATCGAAGGTTGGATAACTTCAGCAAGCGTTAAGGTTCCAAATTTTTCTAAGGCCATCGCGAGTCCTGCGACGGTGCCCGGAACACCTGCTCCCATTCGGCTGTATCTCGATTTGTTGGGGTCTACATTGCCTTCTTCGTCCAAGTACATATCCCGCGTGGCTCCTAGGGGCGCTTTTTCACGGTAATCGATGGCGATCGTCGTATCCGTCTCTGCATGATGTACCAACATGAAGCCACCACCGCCCAAGTTTCCCGCTTGTGGAGTGGTAACTGCCATGGCAAAGCCGACTGCGACGGCTGCATCTATTGCATTGCCGCCAGCTTTTAAAATATCCAAACCAATCTTGGTAGATAATTCGTCTCGGCTGGAAACGATGCCAGACCTTCCTACGACAGGATGAGAGCTATCGCCACTTCCATATATGGGCGGTTCTTGAGCAATTTGCGATAGAAGCGATGGGTTACTTGCTAGTAAGCAAAAAATAGAGACAATGCCAATTTGCTTTTTCATGATACAAATAGAGAACGCGTCACTGATGTGAATTGATGATATTATGGATTTTTCTAGACGCGTTAAGTTCAGAAAAATCTAACTACTCTCCGCTCAAATTACAGAGCTAAGGTTAACGTTTTGGAAAAATGCAAAAACTTATCCTTTGACCATTAGTTGGGACAGGGTGTCTAGGAAAAGGTCCATTTGCGTTTGAGTCCCAATGCTTACTCGTGCCCATGCTTGATATTTTCCAGGGATTACGCCCGACTCTCGAGACCCACTTATTAGAATTCCTTTTTCCTTCATTGAATCGCGGAGTTCTTGTTGATCAATCCCCGTTTTGAAGTAAATAAATGCTCCTTGAGGTTTCGCATATGTTATGCCCATTGCATCAAATTTATCACATACGTATGCTCTAGTTTTTTGATAGGCTTCTACATTATAAATCATGTGATCCATATCTTTGACGGCTTCTTGAGCTGCAATCGCTGCTATGAAGCTAGGAGGCCCCATGTAATATGGCTTGATCGTATCTATAATTTTAGGACTTGCCACTGCGTATCCTACGCGGAATCCGGCTAGACCGTAGGCTTTGGAGAACGTTCTAGTTACGATAACGTTGTCCAAGCTTTTTGCCATTGGAGCTATTGTAAGCATCCCAAAATTCTTGTCGGTCAATTCGAGGTAAGCCTCATCAACGAAGACGAGTATGTCTTTAGGGACGGACAATATGAATTTTTTCAATTCGATTGGATCCGCTAATACGCCTGTTGGGTTGTTCGGGTTGCAAATATAGACGATCACGGTGTTTTCGTCTATGGCATCGCTCATGGCTTCAAAGTCATACCCCATATCCTCCGACAGGCTAGCGTACTTAATTTGCCCGCCCATTTCATCATACTTGCGAATGAGCTGGGTATAGCCCATTTCGGTTGTTACAACGTTCTTTTCAGGATCAGCATAGGCGATCGCTGTCATCATTAATAGAGGCCCAGAGCCTGCAGTCGTAAGTATGTGATCACTGGGTACTCCTTCTTTTTCAGCGAGCAATTCGACTAGATCAGCAACGTCGTTTCGGTTGTAGTAGCTTCCTCCATCGAGTGCTTCAACTATTGCAGCCTGAGCTTTGGGAGAGTAGCCGAATGCGTTTTCATTACTGCTAAGCCGAATCAGACTATCTTTTAGCGTAGGAGCTGGTTCTGCTGAAAGTGAAAAGGAGAGAGCGATCCCTCCTAGGACGCTCATTAACCCGGAGCGCATCGATTTTTGATAGATTGAGATTTTGGACATCTTTTTGTTATTTTGCTCAAATTGCGAAGTGGCTCACTAAATAGGCGAGCCACTTGGTGCAAGGAGAGAGGTGATAGAGGAAATTTAAAGGGTTCGCTGAGCGGCGCTCTCGACTTTAACTAAATAGTCTGCCACGTAGTCTTGGAATTTGATGCCTTGGGCTTGCCTTAAATACGTCGCTGCGTCCTGGTATTCACGTTCCTTAACTTTTATCTGTGCCATTTTTAGTAATGCGCCGTGCTCGAATTCTGATATCTTGGCCGCATTTTCGGCATAGAAAAACGCTTTGGATAATTCGCCTTCTCTTACGAAATAGTCGCTAAGAAGCATTAAAGCTCGACCATTCATTGGATCCTTATCCACAACTTGCTCGAGTATTTCCGCGGCCTCTTTGTTTTCATCGAGGCCAAGCGCGACTTGGGCTTCCAGATTTAGAACATCCAGTTCCTCTTCTTCAGAAAATTCAGAACTGTATGCCGCTTTAAGTTTTCCGACAAATTCTTTGCATTCATCGAAGTTACCTAAGTTAGAGAGCGAAGTTGCTATTTTGATGGCTTTTGAGATATCAATCCCTTTGTCGAGGGACATGCTGTAGATTCTCAAAGCTTGCTCTGGCATTTCCATGTTTATGTAAATGTCCCCAAGCAGTGATAGGCTACTCGAGTTCGACGCGTCCATTTCGCTTATGATTTCCAAATTTGCAGCAGCGAGATCTAGTTGATCCGTATTGAGAAATTGGTTAGCTTGTAATTGCCACAGCTCTGCATTGTTAGGAGCATCTTTTAGCATTTCGTATAATAAGGCAATCGCCTCGTTGCTTTCTCCCAATGAGATGAGGCAGTTGAGTTTGCCCATCTTCCAGTCCTTGTTCTTTACATCGAGCATGATCGCTTGACGATAGGCATCTAAGGAACTGGCATATGAATCTTCATTCATGTAGCAATAACCAATTAAACCGTACAAATTTCCATCGCCTGGCTTTATGGCTAGGGCTTTTAAAAGATGCGGTAAAGCTTCTTCAAATTTGCTAGAATTGACATATGAACGGCCCAAATTGAGGTAAGCTCTATAATAGTTTGGGAACTTTTTTATGGCCGTCTCATAATACTGAATAGCCGTTTCCATTTCACCTGTTTGATAGTGAAGATTGGCGTAGATAAAATCGAAAGCTGCGTTCGTCTGCTCTGTTATATAGCCATCCAAGCGGGAAATAGCTGCTTCGGTTTGATCGTTGTTCAACATCGGTATCATTTCATCGAAGACCTTTTTCTCTTCGCTCGTTATACTTGGGTTGACTTCTGTATCTATGTTATAGCTGCCGCGGAATCGCTCTTGGAATTCAGGGTTGCTCCAATCGTTTGAGCTCAATGGGAAAGTGGCCCCTAGAGCAATGGGGGCGACGCATACGCAAATTGCCGCAGTTAGCTTCTTTAAGATGTATAATCTATTGTTCATTATTTGTATGAGATTGGAACTTTGTATCTAATTCTAGCTTCTACAGGCTCGCCATTGCGCTTTGGTGTGCTGTATCGAAATGTTTTCATAAAATCTTTTATCATTTGCTCGTATTCGCGATGTGTAGCATCGACAGTTTTTTCGAATCGAACTGTACCGTCTTTTTGGATTATACCGTATATGTCGACGTAGCCTTCAACTTTTTGAGCGCTCAGGCTTATTGGGTAGACCATTTTCCCCTGTCTGATTCTCCGTGGCATTTCGTCTAAGTCGCTTATTTCGAAGAGGCTGATATCTTCCATCGTGTCACTGGCATCCATTCCAACATTACCTAAGCCGAAATCGCCAGCTAATGCATCTCCAACTCCCGGATTGATCGCCATTTCCAATTGGCTGAGCGACAATTGTTGAGGAGGTGGTTCCATCTCAGGAGTATCCTCAGTCTCTTCTGGTTCTGGAGGTGGCGGTGGCTCCGGTGGCGGTGGCGGCGGAGGTGGAAGTGATACGTCGAAACTACGGACGGATACATCTGGCTTCTTTATTCCGGCTAAGAATTGAGTGAAAGGAAGCATGAGAAACATGCCGAACATCAATATTATGGAAATGATGACGCCTTTTGTTACGTTTTCACTAATCTGTGGCTCCCGATAGCCTGTCTTTGTCTTAGGCATAGTATCTTGATCGATTAGGTGTCTGTAGAAACGTTTACAGTTTCTGCTCCAGCAAGTTTTGCTTCGTCTATGACTCGTATCAATAACTCAGTTGTTACAGATTTATCTGCCTGGACGATTACAGGCATTTTCTCTTTGGCGCTCAGTTGTCTTACAATTGTTCGAACACCAGTGAGCCCTACTTCTCGTCCGCCATAAACGACTTTCCCTTTGTCCGTAATTGCAATCAAAATACTGTTTTTTTCTAAGTCTACAGAGGATGCCGCCTGAGGCTTGTTAACATCCACACCTGTTTCTTCGACGAAAACTGTAGTAACGATAAAGAATATCAGGAGTATAAATACCATGTCTATTAGAGGCGAAATATTGATTTCGTCGCTCTCTGCTTCGGCTGCTAAAGCTGATCTGCGTGTTTTCATGCAAGGATAAGGTTTTGATTTCCTTTTTCGTGTTTGATAATTGTGAAAATTTCGAGTCGCGTGAAGAATACGTCTAGCTCGACGGCCTGTTTCTTCAGGTTTGAAATGATAACGTAGGCTGGAATTGCTAGCACGAGTCCTGTTTGAGTCGTAATGAGAGCTTCGGAAATACCGCCTGCGACAAGATCAATTGTGTCTCCTCCACTACCAGTCGACATACCAAAGAATGTATTCAACATCCCCATAACAGTTCCGAGTAGGCCAGCGAGTGGAGCAGTGCCTATGAGGATGTTCGCAAAGTTGATTCGCCCTTCAATCCTTGGAATATGAGCAGATCTTAGTTCGGAAATCCGACTTCGAATCTCAAAACTGTTTTTGCAATCCTCCTGACTGTATTTTATGATATCACCAATCTCGCCCTGCGCTTCGTTTGGAGAGTCGATCCAGTGTCGCCACTCGTTTTCGTCATGCTTGAGGTAGTTGTGTTTTCTCAGGTAAAGATACAGTTCGAATACCCCCAGGTAAATAAAACATCCCAGGGCGAACAGTGGAATCATCAATGCTCCTCCGGCCGTCCAGATTTCGAGTACTTGATCAATCAAGTTTTCCATTACTCTTTGCTAATTTTGGGTTATGCGCTGGCTTGCTTTGATTTGTTTATAGCTTTCAACCCGTTAAGAAAGCTCATTGAAATTCGCTCCATTTTGGAAATGTCGCCTTTTGCTTTCCTAGATAAAATGGCATAAAGGATTAGACTTGGTATTGCCACCACCAGACCAAATTCAGTGGTTATGAGCGCTTCTGAAATACCTCCTGAGAGAGACTTTGCATCTCCTGTGCCAAAAATTTTGATGCGGTTGAATGTATTTATCATACCGGTTACCGTACCCAAAAGTCCGAGTAGGGGAGCGACAGCTGCTGTGACTGAAATAAAGGGAAGCAACCTCATTTTAGAAGGCTGAGTTTCTACGATTCGTTCGTACATCATTTCATCCAATAGTTCGGTATCAAAGTGAGAGTATTTCACCCCCACTTGTAGCATTTCTCCCACCGGACCTTTGGTTTCGGTTGCTGTTTCCATAGCTTGGTCCTTCTTGCCTTCGTTTAAAAATACTAAGAGGTCCTGGGTTATGCCTGATTTCGGAGCAGGTGAAGTGTAAAGTTCAACTGCTTTAAATGCGGCCACTATAAGCGAAACTATTGCGAAGCCTAGAATTGGATACACCCACAACCCACCTTTTTGAATATGCTCAACAAGGCTTTCCTTGGTTGAGGCGATGGCGATCGCGTTAGTGAGCGAAGAATCAAGTGGCGTAAATGATACTTCGCCCTTTACCACCTGAGCGATTTCGTCATCGAACGAACCTTCTGCGATTGTTTCGACTGTTGGTTGCAGGGATTGGCCGCGTAGGGTGATCCCGGCCGAACTCCCGTCATCACTAGCGAAAAAGGAAACAGGACCCACAAGTCCAAAAGTTCCCTGTTCGACAGTTCCAGCTTGAGTAACTGCCATACCCGGAAAGGTCATTCCTCCAATTAGCCCTTTGACTCGATCAATTCCTGTATCGATTACTGATAGTTGCGCTAAGAGTTTCTCTTTTTCGGAAGCGCCTGGATTGTCTACGATTTCAGTAGCTTCAGTAATGTTATCGGTGTAAAGAGGTAGCTCTGCGATGTCCAAACGAGATTCGAGCATTCGAATGTATTCAGATGACAAATTCGAAACGTAGTCTATCTCTTCTTTTTGAAGGTCTACTCGTTCAGATAAGGAAGTTAGGTCGCTACTAGCGTTGTCTCGAACCCTTGCGGCCTTGTCGCTATCACGACGAACTGTCTTTAGATCAGCCAGAAGAGCTTGTCTTTCTTTTGAAAGCGGAATTTTCTCGTCGCGGATTATAGATCTTGTATCCGCGAGCTTAGCAAGCGAGTCTTCGAGTTTTTGATCAATGGATGCTTGAGCTCCGGAAAACGATTGCCCTGACATTAGGACGGGTATTGCTGTCAAGCAGGTGATTGAAAGGAGTTTAAATGCGTTCATGCGTCTTAAATTTGGTATCTTATTTATCAAGTTTAACAGGTACTGCGATGAAGCTGGCTTCTTGGGTGCCCTCGTAAACTCCTACGAGCCCTTTTACTGAATCAGAAATATCGTTATCTACTGTCCAATCCCATCCTTCAGTTCCAGGCCTGCCGTATCCTGCATAAATTCCACTGGCATCTACGAAATAGGCGGATGCTAGACCGAAATAGAGTTTTGTTACTTCAGCTGTGTTGCCATCGCCGATGTCTTGTATCCCGGTATCTTTTGTGACGACACCGTTGAATTTGTCGATGGCCGTTAATATTCCTACGACGTTTTGCAGTCGAGAAGAGATCGGAATATCGGTATCCAAACTATCCTCAGGCATACGTGATGTGAGGGGCTTGATTTGGCTGATTAATGGGGCGGGAAATAGGGGAAATAAAGATCTTAATGACGTTTCATATTTCGACAGTAATGCCTTAACTTCGTCGGAAATTTCACTATAAATTTCTTTTTGTTCGTTAAGTTCCGCTTTTTTGGTTTCTGTTGTGGAAGCGGACTCTTCATATTCTTCTATCTGCTTTTGCAGTCCTTCGATCTCGCCCTTCATTAGAGATATGGAATCTGCCATTATTTCCTTCTCCATAGCCCAGCGGTGTTTGTCCTCAGAGATTTGCTTCTCGATGGATATCCATTCAGACAATTTCATTTGAGAATCCTTAATCGGCTCCTCTGATTTTAGGGCAGGGACGCCGATCAAAGTCAGGCTTGCAGCTGTGATAGTAATAAATCGATTACTGAGTATCATTTGTAGTAGATGAATGTATTGACAGAATAATTGCAAAATAGCTTTGCGGGTGAAAGGTCGTTTGAGATGAGAGATTTTTTAAAGCCCAGCGTAACGGAAACTATCAAAGTTACGCTGGGCCAATTATGTGCTACAGCATGCTCGATTAAAATTCAGTCTTAAGTGTAAGTGTGAATTGTCGACCACGGTCCGCTAGGACTTGGCCATTATCATCGTTGTAAGAACGTGCTAGCCAAAAGTACTGATCAAATAGGTTGTAAACGCTCAATGACGCGGTCCAACCTTCAAGAGACGTTCCTGCTTTTCCTGAGTAAGTGACTCCCGCTTCGAAGACCGAGTATGAGTCTACAGGTTGTGTATTCAAAGTATTGACATAGACATCGTCGAAATACTTTCCTCCGAGATTGAAGCGGAACTGGCCTTTCGTGTAGATGGCATCGAGATTAATGGTAGTAAAAGGTGTATTACCTAGGTCATTGCCTTCTATGTCTTCGAAAACTGCAAATCCTCCACCACTTAATTCTTCGTATCTAAATCCTTCTGGAATGATTTCGTTGCCTTCTTCGTCCGTTGGGATTGCGGTTATTGTACCGACACGTAAGTCTTGTTGGAAAGTCGTTTCTTGGAATGCGACAGAACCTACCAGTTTCAAACCTTCGATAGGCGTATTCCAAACTCCAGATAGCTCTGCTCCAATTGAATCGACACCGCCAACATTCTGGAAAACGCTGTTCCCAGCTGCTCCAGCATCGGCCGAATCAACGGGTACTGCGGAAGATAAAATTCTATCAGTGTATTCTATCATGTAAGCTTGGGCTGTATAGCTAAAGTCGCCAATCGTGCCACGGAAGCCAATATCGATGTTGTCGGAGTATTCTGGTTTTAGAATGTCTGCGTCGAATCCGTCGCCAGCAGTTGTGATGGTTCCGTTGTCAGGAGTCGCCATGTTCTCAGAGTAGTTCAAGAATAACTCGGAGCTATCTGATACTTTATAGACGATTCCCAACTGCGGAAGAAAGTAGTCATCGTATGATACAGATCGCTCTACTTCCTCGTTAGCTATCCAATCAGAAAATGCGAGAAAGCCGTGTGCGTCTCTATCCATTTGAATGGCCTTGATACCGAAGATGATATCGAGTTTGCCATCAACCGCTTTGAATGTATCTTGTACCCACATTTGAGTGACGGTTTGATCGATATAGCGAGTATAGTTCAGGAAGTTGAATTGGTCGTAAAGAAAGGCGCCTGTAATGCTGCCGCCTTCAAGATTGTAATTCGGACGCTCTGTACCATGGTGATCAACTTCATGCCATCCACCGAAAAGTATTTTATGTTTTTCGGTTTCGTATTCAAATGAAGCGGTGATACCCCAGCGATGTCCACCGAAGTTTTCGTCTCGTCCCGTACGTCCGGGAACACCTGCAACAAAAGGATCGTCGTCTTCGGATCCTGATGGGGGTGCGACAGTGGGTGCAGATATTGCGTGGTCGGAACTGTATTCTTCTACGGGTTCACCGGCCTCATTGAGAGGATTGCCATTGACGTCGTAGTACAATATTCCCCAAATGTCAGTTCTGTCTGGATCGGCTTTGTACGCCGCCCGAATTTGTCCCTCAGCATAGGAAGTTTGACGGCCAAATAAGCCGTAGTTTTCCTTGTCTTGATAGTATGGTGTAACATTGACTGAGAAATTATCGGAAAACTCGTAGTCTAGGTTGACGCTGTATAGTGTATCCATTCTTCCGTTTCTCCAGAGGTTGTAGTATTGAGCGTTTACGCCTTCTCCTGCTTCTTCTGAAGGGTCTATATATGTAGGAGGTCCAATATTTCGTCCCTCATCAGACATATCTGCATAGTTGAATGATCCTAGATCCGGAAAATCCCATGGTGTGAATTCAATATAACCTTCGCCTGTGCCTCTATAGTTACCTGCTTCTAGGTCTTGCCATTCCTGCCAGTCTAGGCCAGCTGTATCATAATCGTCTCGATCGTTGAAGACGAACGAGAAAGTAAGGTCCCCCTTTCCGGAAGGCAGTTCGTATTTTGACTTGAACTCGTAGCGCTTGTTTTCGCCTTTTGCCAAACCGACAAGTCCACGTGGAGAAAACTCAAAATGGTAAGCACTGAAGTATGACGTTAGCCCTGGTAGAATTTCTCCAGTGTTGAAACGTCCAAAAAGGCTTATGTGATCGAAGTCTCCGTACGAGGCTTCTAAATAGACGCCTTGTTCATCTGTAGGATCGATAGAAGTGTATTGTATTGATCCGCCTAGAGCTTGATAAGCAGGTGTTGTTACATCTCCGGCACCTTGAGATACCTTAATATTCGCTATGTTGGGACCGGATATAATTCTCCCGATAGGTGTACCATATCTCGCGTCACTATTGCCAACTGGGACTCCATCTAAACTTACTCCCAGGTTATCTATATCGAACGCACGAATACGTATGTCGTTTCCAAATTCGTAAAACCCGAATGGATCTCGGGTGACAACGTTTACTCCCGGCACTTTATCGATCATTTTTTCCGGCTGTATGCCAGGGAACGAAATGTCAATGGACTCGAGGTCAAGTGAGTTTGTTGCCCTACTTTCACCCTGTCCAATAGCTTCGAACGATTCTACGATTTCCATCATATCGTCGTCTTGAGCTATTAGTAAGGTTGTAGAACCGATTAGACAACTTGCCACGGCAAGCTTGATAAATGGAAGGCTTGATAAGTGTGAGCTGTTAAGCTCAAGCTTTCCATGCATACGCGAACGATCGCATTGAATCCCATTGCTTTGGGAAGCAGCATTTAGTTTGGACATCTTTTTTAGTATTGGTTAAGGATTAAAAATCTTAACGAGGCTCGCTTAGCATAGAAGATGCCAATAGGTTCTAAGTCTTGTTTGCTTGTTAGTTGGGTCAAATAACATGGTTAATTGAATACGTATTCTCAGTGTTCTTGTTTGTTCGATTCTTTCTATTATAAAAGGGAGGTGTCTAAGTGTAGCGTCTAAGTTGTATTGTTTTTCATACAGAGTTGCTGTTGTATGAATGAGATTTGATTAAGTTATGAATATGTTTAAATTTGAGCTCCTAGATTCATTTTGAAACATTTTGCCGGAGTGTCATTCGGTTCATGTCATAAAGCGAATCTTGGCATTTCTAGTGCTATTAGGCGTCTTTTGATTTCCCAAAATGGGAAAAAAAGATGTCCTATGAATTCCCTTACAAGCAACATACCTGTTGTCGTTTTTGTATTACTGCTTGTCCCACTTTATGGTCAGAGCAGTGACAACTCAAATGAGAAAAAGAGTCCGGATGAGACTACTCAAAGTCCGAGAGAGCGCGGGAGAGTATTACAGAAATTGAACCCAATAGCATCTGAACACCAGGTGTTTGGGGCACTCGGGAGCATTCCGGGTAGCGATGCTGATGGAGAGGGAGTTGACTACCGTTCGTTCTTTTCAAATGGGGAGCCTTTTTCTGGTCCAAGCAAGTATTTGAATTTTTCTCTCTCTGGAAATTATAATGAACTTTCAGCGAATTCAGAATTTGGTGGGGCGTTTGATTACGGGTTTGAATTCGGACAGGATGGAGATTGGTATTTAAAATTAGGTGCTCGATCAAGTGCCTCAGATCGGATTGTCGAACACTACAACTCAGCGTGGAAACAGTTTGGAGATTCTGAAGGAGTCTATTTCCTCGATCGACCCCGTTTCTCTGAGGACTTTATTTATACGAGAAACAATGTGTATGCCTTGGAGTTGCATCATCGCCTGAATGATAGGCATAGAGTTTACTATAAAGCTTCCTATCAGGATTATTTCGATAATTTTTATCGGAATAGGCTGGAGCTCCAATATGGTAGTGGCTCGATTGATGACCAATCTATAGTAATCGGAGGGGACGGAGAGTCTATAGTGGCAGCTATCTCATCTGGCGCGTCCACACGTAGATATTTTGGCAATACGGATACCCAACGCGATAGGCAACACCATGTTGTAGGAGGTTCGTATGAAGGAGAAGCCTGGTCACTAGACTATTCGGTTTATTATCACAATTGGGAAATTGAACAGGAATGGTACAATTGGAATTTTAATGATTTTAACTTAGATATTTCATATGACATCGAGGATCGCTATTTTCCTGATTACGAAGTTGTTAGCGGTGAAGATTTGCTTGAAACAAGTAGTACTCGATTTTCCAGTTTGCGAATACACGATACCTCGACAAAAGACGAAGACTTAGCGGCGCGCCTTGATGCAGAGAGAAGGGTGCTTGTATCAGATACTGAGGTTTGGCTGCAGTTGGGAGCCTTATACCGTGAAAAGAATAGAACCAATGAAGAGATTCGAGATGTGTTTGGCTTTGATAGCGACGATCCGTTCTATTTATCGGATGTAGATAAAAAACGGTCTCCAGGTGATCTAATTGTAGACTCAACATTCCAAAAACCTACCGGACTCGACCCCCTGTTGGCAGAGAATTTCTTTTTTAGTTCGAGTGATGAATTTGTATTCAATGATTACAATAGTATCGTTGAGTCGGCTGCTCAACTTTATGAAGCGTTCGAATCTGTTGCAGGTGGGTACGGTCTTGCTGTTTGGGAAAATGGAGATTGGGCATTTGAAGTAGGAGCTCGATATGAGAAGTCGAATACAGATAGTGTCGGGCGAATTGTAATTCCCGAAGAGGTTAACGATCCAAGTGAGGGTTTGGAGATCCTTCGAGTAAGAGCGAACGAAGGGGCTGCCTATAGCATAATAAAGGATCTTTCCGCATCGAACACTTATGATAATCTTATTCCTTCTGCAGAATTTGAATACAAAATAGGCGATCGACTTAAATTGCGTGGCGGTTGGTTTAATCGTTTGATGCGGCCTCAGTATTACAATATTGTAAATTATCGTCGCATAAGTTTCACTACGAAAACTGTATCTGAAGGAAATCCTCTTTTGAGTCCGACTAAAATTGAGAAATCGAGATTAGCTTTAATTACTGAATTGGATGCGTTGGGATCCTTTGCGTTCGAGGTATACAGCATCGATATTGAGGATTTTTTTTACGACGCGGTTTCTCAGGAAAATATATTCGTAAATGGTGTGCCTGAAGAGTACACTGTGACCAGGGTTGAAAACGGTAAATCTGGAAGTATTAAGGGATTCGAAATACAATGGAGGCGAGGCCTTGATTTTATAGGATTGGGTGAGGAGGCTTCTATTCAAATTTCGTATACCTATTCTGATTCCGAAGCAGAGGTTGTAACTCGTCCGAATGAAAGCTTCCTTTTACCGGAGAGATCCGAGCATCTGCTCAAAGTTGATTTGAGGAAGAAAATTGGAAATGCGACAGTTTCCTTTAATGCCGGGTATCAAAGTGAGGCATTGGATAATTTGGGAGCTTCTGTATACCGAGACAGATACAGGGAAGATGTCATTTCATTAGCGTTTACGGGAAGTTATAAACTAAATAGGCGTTCGAATATTGGCTTGGCCATCAGCGGTATTTTGGATCACCCGGAACGTTCTTACGATGGATCTAATATACGCGTTCAAAATAATCAATACAGCTCTTGGCTGGCGCAATTGAGGTACGACTTCAAAATTTAGATTACGTTTTTTTACAATTAATGAGTGATACTTGTCTAGCAAATAATGATAGGGCTTCATCTGCTTTTGTAAGCGGGTTAATGCCTTTTTGTAATTTTGCACTTTCATGGCAAAATTCTATTCAGTTGCTGGTTCTGCCTTGGGTTGTGGGACAATTAGGTGGGGGAACAGGTGATGTCGGGTGGTTGATTGGAGTTACTGCCATCGCAATTGGGCTGGGGACCTCATTTTCAGGAGCGGTATCGGATATTTGGGGTCGCGGACGATTACTTGTATTAGGTCTTTCGATTATTTGCATTGCTTTGTTATTGCATGCATGGGTGGACTCGGTGCGCATGCTTATGGTGTTGCGGCTTCTTTGTGGTTTTGGAACGGGCCTCTCTATTGGTTTGCCTGTGACCATTCTTAGCGATTTTTCCAGTGGGGAGCAATTGCGGTGTAAGACGAGTGACAATGTAATTGCTTATATGATTGGGCAAACCTTTGCCACTCCGGTTGGTCTGATCGCTGTAAAATTGTATGGTTACAAATTCGTTTTCATTGGAATTGGAATTTTTATAACGACCTTAGTTGCTTTTTTGATATTAAATCTAGACAGGATAACGAAAAATAAAACACGAAGAGTACGTTTATCAAAATTCCTTTGGTTTCAGTTGAATCGTCAAATTTGGAAGGTTAATAGTGGAGCTCTACTTGTTTTTTATGTTCTTAGTTTCGCAGGGTCCTCACTGTTTTTGTGCTATTTTCCATCTTGGTTTAAATTTGAACACGACTATTCACTTTCAACTATCTCAGTGTTTTATTTTTTGAGCGGTGTCTTTCAAATTCTTATTGTCTATGTATCTAGAAAACAACTATTAGGTATGTCTGTCGAGCAATGCGTTCTTGTTTCATTGCTGACGCAGGGGGTGATGATTTTGTTGCTCTATTTTTTCGCCAATAGTCCTAATTTGAGCTTGGCCATATTTTCGCTTATCATGTCTGCTCTTTCGGTTCGTGTACTGCCTCTCCAGTTATTTGCTCTAAGTGTGGGGAGTTCTAATGAAAAAGGTATTCGAATTGGGATGATGAATACAGGATATCAAGCAGGACGGGCAATTGGAGGTACTCTGGCTGGCTTGCTATTAATGAGCGATTCGCCTTCTTACTTTGTTTTGATCTTATCCGTTTTATTACTCTTGTCTGGAGCGAAGATCGTTAGTCGAAGTGCTGTATTCAGTATTAGCTCAAATTAGTACGGTAAAATGATAAGAAAATACCTGTTTTTTAGGTATTAATAATAATTATCAAATAAAGCATTTGAGAGGTCAGCTCTGGCACAAGCAATGCTGAATTGAAGATGTCCAGTAAACAAATCAACACACTCGCAACCAAAACTGACGGTGCGAGACAATGTTGATGCTTTTCATAAAATCAACTTATTTTGTAATTTTACTAAAGTATGAGTAATCTTTTTCTAGGGATATACGCGGAGCCAATCCTCTAAATAGGATTGGCTTATCCGCGTTTACCCTTGAACACTTGGAGCATCGCGGAGCTATAAAGCTCCATTTCTTTAGGGCTGCCAATGCTAATACGGCACCACAAATCGTAGGGCGGAAAGGGCCTTCCGACTAAGAAATTTCTTTCTTTCATTTTCTTTTGGAAGGCTTCTATGGGGATGCCAGTGTAGTGAAAAACGAAATTTCCGTGAGATGGAGTATAGCTGAGGTTCAATTCTTGAAGTAATCCGCAAAACTTGTTTCTTCCTTCTGTTATTTTACGAACAGAGAGTTTGTGAAATTCGGAGTCTCGTAAGCTTGCCGTGGCGGCTATGACTCCTAGGTAGTTGAGGCTTGAATTTTTTTCGTGTTCTAAGCTCTCGGAAATCTCTTTTGGGGCGATTGTGTACCCAATTCTATGGCCTGCTAAGCCGTGCATTTTTGAGAAGGATCGCCCAATAATTATGGGAAGACCTTCTCTCACGAGGTTAACTTGTGTTTCGTTTTCGAAGTTCTCTAGGAATTCCAAATAGACTTCGTCTAGGAATACAGTGGTTTTTTTTCCAGCAGTTTCGCAGAATGACTTTATGGATTCAAAGGAACGCATCGTTCCTGTAGGAGTGTCGGGGTTACAGATATAGACCAAACTTGTATTTGAATCGATCGCCTCTTGCATCGATTCGAGGTCGTGTTTCATTTCAGCTGTGTGCGGAATCCAATTAACAGTAGCCCCTTGGTGTTCCGCTTTTTCCATTAGCTGAAGGTAAGTGGGTTTTGTGGCGACAATGTTAGATCCTTCTTTGCCGTAAATTCTTCCAGCAGCAGATAGGAGTTCATCACAACCATTGCCTAGGACAATGTTCTCGGGTTGAACACCTTCTTTTCGGGCAATCATTTCTTTGAGAATTTTTTCCTCCCGAAAGGGGTAGCGGCAACTGTTCGATACCTCTTTCATGATTGCTAGGCTCACATTTCTGGAAGGTCCGAATGGGTTCTCATTGCCAGCAAGGTTTATGAATTTGAGCTCTGGATGGACTGGGGCGATATTGGAGACATTTTGCGAGAAGCCCTTGGGGAAGGTGGGGAGGAGTGTCGCTCCAACAGCAGCTAAGGTCGAGCGTCGTATCCAGTCTCTGCGAGTTATTCCTGTATTGGCTTTTGTCATTGTTGTAAAAAGGCGGTTGCTTCACAGCAACCGCCCATATTCTTCAAACTTACTATATAAACGTATGAACTAAAACTAAATAAGGTAGGTTAGTTGGCTGCCAATTTGCCTTGAGCGATCATGACATTCTCAAATTCTTCTAAGAAAATTGCCATTTCCTCTTCGGTCCCTATGCTCACTCTGCACCAGTCCAAGTAAGGAGGGAATGGGCGACCAACAAGTAAATTTTTGTCTTCCATTAAGCTTTGGAAAAACTTGATTGGTATACCCGTTTTTATGAATACAAAGCTTCCTTGAGCATCTGCGTATTCGATTTCGAGTTCATCCAGTTTGTCGGTTACCATTTTGCGAACGGCTCGGTATTTCATGACGCTATCATCGAAAAAAGCCGTGTCTGCAAGAGAGGCAACTGCAGCCGCAATTCCTAGGCGATTAGGGCCTCCCATGTGGTAGAGTCTCAGTTTTTTGACCATTTCTGGATCCATGATTCCGTAGCCAACACGAATACCAGCCATGCCGTATACCTTGGAAAAGGTACGTGCAATTATGATATTCTCGCCTGCTTTCAGGAGATCGATCATACTGTTTTCTTCTAGGCCTCCGTCAGCTAGTTCGAGATATGCTTCGTCGACGAAAGCTACGATTGATTCTGGAAGCTCTGTTATAAAAGCTTTCAAAGCAGTTGGATCAATCTTAGTACCCGTCGGGTTGTTAGGATTGCACAGGTATACAAGCACTGTGTTTTCGTCGATGGCAGCTTTTATCGCTTCTAAGTCGTACCCGAGCTTATCATTGACAGGAATTGTTTTCACCTCTCCACCCGCTGCTTCGAATGTTCGCGTTAGCTGCATGTATCCAGGAGCCACTGTAATCATGTTTTTTCCAGGTTCAGCGATTGCGAGAGCTGCCATTTGCAGGATTGGACCAGAGCCACCTGTAGCTATAATGTAATCTGTGGGGACTCCTTCTCGAGCGGCAAGCGCTTCCCGAAGGACTTGACCTTCTGTGAATGCGTAACGATTCACATTTGGAAGATCTTCCATGATGGCCATCATTGCCATTTGAGAGTAGCCGAACGCATTTTCGTTTCCACTAATGCGAATGGGAGCCATGTCGGCTGCATCGTCATCGACTTCGTGTTGAGCTACAAGTGAGCTAGCCGAAGTTAACAATGCCCCGATTCCGAAGGCAGCTAGTTTCCAAATACTCGGCGACGCTGAGGATGAGGTAATGCTATAAGGTGATTTTTTAGACATCTTTTTGTATTTAATAGGTTAGTGATTAAACTTAACGGGGAAGTACTAGCATGCTGTGTACCGAAAAAACCGATATGACAAAAAAACAAGAATGATTGCGCTTCGATGGCATCGGTTACTTCAAAAAAGCTTTTATGCCAAGCTTGTGTCATAACGATATCTACAGTGAGCATTGTAGAATTTCAGGCATGCTCCTTGCTAAGATGAGCAGTGATCACTTCTGTGATCTTTATTAAGCAAAAAAGATGTCCGATACAAATAACCTTACTCGCCGTAAGTTTGTTAAGTCTTTCAGTGCCTATGGAGGCTGCGCATATGCAGCTCTGATGGGCTTGGGCTTGATGAGCAAGTCAACAGGTCATGGTGCCGTCCTTTCGGGCCTCCCACGTGTTGATGGAAAAGATAAAACGAAAGTTGTCATAATGGGAGCTGGCATCGCTGGCCTCACAGTCGCTTATGAATTGGGAAAACTAGGCTTTTCTTGTACAATTCTAGAGCCTCGTAGTAAGGCTGGAGGACGTTGTATGACTATCAGAAAGGGCGATGTTTTGGAGGAAACGAATGGTTTCAAACAGACTTGCACGTTTGATGATGGACACTATTTCAATCCAGGACCTTCTCGTTTCCCTCAATGGCATGTGACAATGGACTATTGTCGTGAATTGGGTGTGCCAATACAGCCTTTTGTGAACTTAAATGAAAATGCCTTTTATTATTCGGAAGGCGATAAAGGAGAGTTATCTAATAAGCGGATACGCATTCGGGAGGCTAAAACAGATTTGCGTGGGTACACAGCTGAGATGTTGGCCAAGGTAATTGACCAAGGTCAATTAGACGAGCCTCTAGGTAGTGACGATAAGGAAAAGCTCATTGATTTTCTGAAGTATGAAGGAGGTCTGAGTTCGCGCTTCAAATACAACGGACATGATCGAAGAGGGTACGAAGAATGGCCAGCAGGCGGCCTTAATGGAGGGAAATTGGGTGCCCCCCATTCTATGAAATCTCTTCTAGATGCAGAAGTCGGTATGCTATTCCATCGAGCGAATGAGACATTTTATCAGTCTCAAATGTTCACTCCGAAAGGGGGGATGGATAAAATTGCGGATGCTCTCGCAAGTAAGGTTGAAGAGAATATTATTCTTGGGGCTGAAGTTAAAGAGTTTCGCAAAACGTCTCCTGGTGTCCGTGTTGTGTACGTTCAAGATGGAGAAGAGAAGGAAATAACAGCGAATTTTGGCATTTGCACAATCCCACCGACAATTTTGCGTCGTATACCGAATGACCTTTCGCCGATGGTCAAAAATACGCTCAACATTGTGCCTTTCCAAAACTCTTCCAAAGTTGGTATGCAATTCAAGCGTAGGTTTTGGGAAGAGGACGACCGGATTTTTGGAGGTCTTAGTTGGACGAATATGCCCATTGGTGAAGTATGGTATCCAACAGATGGATTTTTTGACCAAAAAGGAATCCTGGGAGGGTACTATATTTTTGGACCTATGTCTGATCAATTAACAAAAATGTCTCCGAAGGAACGAATTGAGTTTGCATTGTCGCACGGGGAAAAAATTCACCCTCAGTATCGAAAGGAATTTGAAAATGGATTTGCTGTGAATTGGTCTTCCATTCCGCATATAGAAGGGTGCTTGGCTCATTTCCCCAAAGCCATGATGAAGACTTTCTATCCCTTGTTAGTAAAGCCAGACGGCGATTATTACCTTACAGCAAGTTGGGCGAGCCATCTAGGTGGATGGCAAGCAGGCGCTTTTGAGGCCGCTCGCTTGGCTGTTGAAGATATTCATAAAAGGTCTATGGCGTCATGAAATTGAGTTATGCTATCTGCGCCTTGCTAGGGGGGGCTATGGTTGCCTGTATCAGTAGTACAGCGACTGAAGAAAGTGAGCGAGACTTGTATCTGAAAGAGAAGGCCACTGATTCTGTTGTAGTGGAGAAAGGCAAGGAATCTTATCAAGCCTTTTGCCTCGCTTGTCATGGAGAAGAGTCTGTGACGGTGGAATCCGTTTCAAATCTTTTCGATGATAAATGGTATAGAGGGGGAACCCCTGAAAAAATCGAATCTAGTATACTTAAAGGATACTTGGATACCGGAATGCCACCATGGGAAGGGATGCTTCCTGAGGAGGACATCGTGTCGATTGTTGCTTACTTGTTGAGCTTTGAATCTTAAATTTGAGTCAATTTATATGAATTTATTAAATACAAATAGTAGAACCTTCGTGAGCAAAATTTTCTTGGCTATTCTCGCGGTTGGATTGTTGAGTGTTAGCTTAAATGGCCAGCATTTAGTAACTGAAAAAACGTATGATGACTATATCGATACCATCGTTTCGGAAGAGTCATTTTTCACGATTAGCAATTTGTGGATTATTATATGCGCCGCGATGGTTTTTGTTATGCACCTTGGCTTTGCTTCACTCGAGGCGGGGCTTACTCAGTCAAAAAATACGGTAAATATCCTGTACAAAAATGTGTTCGTTATAACGTCAGGTTTAGTGCTCTTTTCACTTTTCGGTTTTCGCACGATGTTTCCTGGTCCTGAGTTTAATGGATTCTTTCGTTTTGGGTTTGGTATCAATGTGCTCGCAGAGGATTACCTGGATTTGATGACCGCTAAGTTTGGCAATTACAGTTGGTGGACTTACTTCATCTTTCAGGCGATGTTCGCTGCTACTGCTGCGACGATTGTATCTGGAGCGGTTGCGGAGCGAGTCAAACTATCGGCGTTCATGATTTTTACGGTCGTCATCGTTGGGCTGATATATCCAATTGCGGGATCATGGACTTGGGGAGGCGGTTGGTTGTCTCGAAATGGTTTCTATGATTTTGCCGGCTCGTCGGTCGTGCATGCTTTTGGCGGATTTGCTGCTTTGGCAGCAGTGCTTTTGCTTGGGCCTAGGAAGGGAAAATACTCTGAAGAGGGCAAGGTGCAGCCAATTATCGGGCACAGCATACCGCTGGCGACTTTGGGGGCCTTCTTGCTTTGGTTTGGATGGTTTGGCTTTAATGGCGGATCTGTACTGAGCGCTCATCCGGAGGTGATAGGTTTGGTTATTGTGAACACATCATTGGCGGGAGCGTTTGGTGCCTTAGTCTGTATGATAGTAACGCAAATCTTGTTGAAGAAACAAGATCTGTCTATGGTTCTCAATGGCATATTGGCGGGATTGGTCGGTATCACCGCAGGTGCAGACTCGATGCTTCCAGCGGATGCGATGATTGTGGGAGGCATTTCGGGAGCCCTTGTTGTATTATCGATCTTATTCTTCGATAAAATTAAGGTGGATGACCCAGTAGGAGCAATATCGGTACACGGTATCTGTGGGGCTTGGGGAACGATTGCCGTTGGTATATTCGGAGGCGGAAAACTACTCTGGCAATTTATCGGCGTCATGAGCTATGGCCTAGTGGCGTTTGCGCTGAGCTTTGTTGTCTTTTTATTACTGAAGATTACAATCGGAATACGCGTGTCCGCTGAGGAAGAGTATGAAGGACTGGACATCGCTGAGCATGGCCAAGAAGCATACTCATTAAGGGCTAAGTAGCTTGAAATTTCATTTAAGATGAAGCTACTTCCCAATCACAAACTCAGCAAAGTCATAATATTTTATGCCTTGGCTGTTGTTGCGTATCTAATTATCAGTTACGTAGGTCGAACTCCTAATGGGAATCTTGAGTCTATTCAGGAATCACCCGCTTTGTACGCAGATTTGGTATCGGTTGAAGCTGGGACCGAATATTTCTACACTTGGGGTGTAACTGCTAGTCCACGGGTAATGGAGATCGCTCGCACAGGTACCAAGGATCGTTACGGGGATACGTACCAGCAAGCGTACGGCGTACTGACTCAATTGTCACAGGACCTATCTGAAGTTGGACTTACACTGAAAGATGTCGTCAATGTCCGAGCTTATGTTGTGGCAGATCCAGAACCCGATTTTGAGGCTTGGGATAGGGCTTTTAGCGAGTTTTTTGGAACTGCGAATAATCCCCATAAACCTGCGAGGACAAGTATCGGAATTTCTCGTTTGTTTCATTCTGACTATCGGATTGAGGTCGAATTCGTGGCGGTCTTTCCAAGTGGAAGAGGACCGCATGAAATGGATACGAGACACAATGAACGATATGAGAGGTTAGGTCGTGTCGAAACAAGTGATCTTTGGCGATCGTATGGACGTCCAGCGTGGCCGATGAGCACAGGGAAAGCAACAGAGAAGGGGCTGGATTATTTCTATTCATCATTGGTACGGCCAGCTTCGATGATGCCGAATGCTCCACCAACATTTCATATGTATGGCGACATAACGAAACAGGCAGATTCGATTTTTAAGCAAATGGGAGCTCAGTTGAAAGAAGCCGGTTTGGGGTATGAGGACGTCTACTTCATCCGCACTTGCGTGTATCCTGGAAAACAATCGATCAGCAGAAGCTTCTCTTCGTTTAACAAGGTGTACAATAAATATTTTAACAATAGCAAGAACCCAAATCGCCCAACTCGTACGGTGATGTCGGCCCCAGGCTTTGATTATAAAAAGCAAAGCATTGCGGTCGAATACTATGCTGCGTATCCAGATGGGCATGAGTTCGAGGACGGAGTTGTCTTGCAATCATTTGGAGAGAGCACATCACCCGTTGACCGGAAACAGGTCGCTGCAGGAGGAGTAGCCGTATCTCGAGAGGCTACAATGCTCTGGATTTCTGGAAATATTTCAAAAGTTGAGGGCGATATGGAAATTCAAGCAAAGTCTGCAATCAGTGGGCTGTTGGAGCGTTTATCACTTAAAGATGCTGATTTGAGTGATTTGGTGCACCTTCGAGTTTACCTATCAACGAAAGCCGGCCCTCTTTTGGACAATGATATTAAAGCCTTCGAAAAGGTCTTCGAGAGTACTTATGAAGATCTGGACGTTGCACGAAAACCCGCACTCACCATTTTGCCTATAGTCTCTCTTCCTGGAGGCAGTAGTGTTGAGCTAGAAGCCTTGGCTGCCATCGGAGGAATGAGGGGTTAGAATTTTTTGGAATTTGTAGAACGGGATGTTGTTTTTGTTTTTTGATAGTTTAGGCAATGACGACATCCCCGACTACATTTCCTATCGATCTATTTGATCGCGATTGTTTTTACGTTAGCAAATTCAGACAAGCCGTGAGGGCCTAGTTCCCGCCCGTATCCACTTTCTCCGATGCCCCCGAATGGAAGTTTTGGGTGGCTCTTTACTGTGCTGTTTATGAAAACGGAACCAGCGTGTATCGAATCGTTAGCAAGTTTTTCAGCCTTTTCGAGGTCTCGTGTGAAGAGGCTCGCTCCTAAACCAAATCGCCCTTGATTGGCAAATTCAAGAGCATCCGCTTCGTTTTTTGAAGTGTAGAGGTAAAGTGCAGGGCCGAATACCTCATCGTTTACCATGTCGGGATCTCTCGGCAAATTTGTGAATAGCGTGGGTTCATGCCAAAAACCATTGCTGTCGATTGCATTTCCGCCAAAGAGGCACCTGGCTCCCTTTGCTCGTGCTTGATTTAACTTCGTTTGAAAAGAATGAAGAATATCGGCTCTCGCCATAGGACCAAGTTTACAGTCTACGTGCCTGGGGTCTGATGCTTTGTATTTGGAAATTTCATTCAATAGCAAGGATGTGAATTCATCGTGGATGCTACGGTCGACGATGATTCTCTTGGGAGAAATACAGGTTTGTCCGCAATTGGTCATTCTCGCTGCCACAGTTTTTTCTGCTGCGAGTTGGAGGTCTGCATCCTTTAACACGATTAGAGGGTCATTCCCTCCAAGCTCCATGACGCTTTTGATCAATCTTTTGCCGGCGAGGGCTGCCACGCTTTTCCCCGCATTGACGCTTCCGGTTAAGGATACGCCTTTAATGGTGGGGTGATTTATCGCTTGTCGAGTTAATGTCTCCTCAATTGGCAAGTTAACAAAGATTCCTTCGGGAATTCCAGCGTCGTCTAAAAGGGTCTCGATTTTTTTTGCGCAAAGCTGAACATTTCCTGCGTGTTTTAGAGCGACCACGTTACCTAGAGCGAGGGCGGGAACCATTGTTCGGAAAACCTGCCAGATCGGATAGTTCCAGGGCATTATAAGAAGCACTGTTCCAAGTGGCTTTAATGTGTAGTAGCTTTTCTCAAATGGTGTATCAACCGTTGTGGGCTCAAGAATAGAATGGCTCGTATTTATATAATAATCACATAGATCAACGCATTTTCTGATTTCAGCTAGAGACTGCGCTATTGGTTTTCCCGTTTCGAGTGTAACAGTATCCGCTAAGCTGCTTTCATTGTTCCGAAGTGACGATTTTATGGATTTCAGTGCTTCGAGGCGTTCACTTAAAGGAATGGATCGCCATTTTTGAAATCCTTGTGCTAAGGATTCGAGCCGGTTCTCAAGGTTTGATTCCGTGAGTTCGCTATGTTTCTCTATAGATGTCCCGTTGGCTGGGTTTATTGAATGTAGCCGAAAGGAATAAATTTTATCTGCTGTTTGGTTCATTGCCTAGTGAAATTGAGGCACTTTGCGGAATTCTGAAGATTCTGGGTTGGAATTCCTACTTGCAAAGCGATAAATGCGCCACGTAATGCGCTTTCTATGTCTGATTTGAAACGCACCCCTCTTTATTCATTTAACGTGGCTCAAGGTGGCCGAATGGTAGACTTCGCTGGTTGGGAAATGCCAGTACAATTTGGCGGAATTTTGGATGAGCATAAGACTACTCGGGCAGCTGCTGGCTTGTTTGATGTGAGTCATATGGGAGAAGCTATAGTAAGTGGCGAGCAAGCTACTGAATTTTTGGATTACGTTTTGACTAACGATATTTCAAGTATGGAAGTTGGGCGCGTTGTTTATAGTTTGATGTGCTATGAAAATGGAGGCGTTGTCGATGATTTGTTGGTTTATCGACAAGGCGCTGACTCCTATCTACTTTGTTTAAATGCTTCGAATGTCGATAAAGATGTGGATTGGCTTATGTCTCACATGGATGGCTTCGCTGTAAAAGTCAAAGATGTGTCATCGGACTATGGGTTGATAGCTTTACAAGGCAAAGAGGCGTTTCCAATTTTGGAGATTTTGTGCGATAGTGATCTTAAGACACTTAAGTATTATCACTTTGTGGATGCGAAGGTTGCAGGGGTGGACTGTATTGTAAGTCGTACTGGATACACCGGCGAAAAAGGGGTAGAACTTTTCGTACGTTCTGAGGATGCCGCGAGCCTAGCTGAGGCATTGTTCGAGGTAGGGAAGCCCAAAGGGTTGGTTTTAGCAGGGTTAGGAGCTCGAGATAGTCTTCGCTTGGAGGCCTCTTATTCGCTTTATGGGCATGAAATTTCGGAAGAGATCACACCGGTCCAGGCGAATTTGATGTGGACAGTAAAGCTTTCGAAAAAATCGGATTTTGTGGGTAAGGCCGCTTTGGTTGCGGAAAAGGAAAAGGGACCTGAAAAGAAAATTGTATTTTTCAAGACAGGAACTCGTCGGATCATACGTGCGGGAACAGCTTTAATGTGCGGGCCTGAGGTTGCGGGGATGGTGGTTTCTGGGACCTTTTCTCCTGTGCTCAACGAAGGAATCGGTTCAGCCTTAGTTGACGCAAAATTCTTAAAGCAAGAATTATCGGTGGACAACCGAGGCAAGGCTATGGCAATTTATGCAACGAAGCCGCCATTCATCGAGTTGAACCCGCAGGCTTAATTTTACCAAAAATATCCTTTAAAATGAATATTCCCGAAACTCTGAAATACACTAAAGACCATGAATGGTTGAAAATCCTAGAGAACGATGAAGCTCTTGTCGGAATTACGGATTTTGCCCAAAGTAGTTTGGGAGACATAACGTACGTTGAATTGCCGGAAGAAGGTGAAGAATTCTCAGAGGGCGATACATTCGGCGTGGTAGAATCTGTAAAAGCGGCGTCCGATTTGTATATGCCGGTGGATGCTGAAGTGATTGAAGGTAACGCAGTTTTGGAAGAATCGCCCGAGAAAGTGAATAGTTCTGCCTTCGAAGAAGGCTGGATCGTGAAAATAAAGATCACAGATCCAAGTCAGTTAGAATTGTTGCTAGATGCCGCAGCGTATGCGGAGATCGCCAAAGATTGATTTTTTCTGTATCCGATAAAATTTTACACAAAATATGTCGATCTAAGCAGTCGGCATTTTTTGTTTTTGTTAGTCAGGGAATGTTTTTCCGATTCATATTATGAAAATCGCAGTATTTAGCTCTAAGCCCTATGATTCGCAGTTCTTGGATGCAGCGAATACTCGTTATGGGTATGAGCTCGTCTACATCGAGTCTCATTTAAATGAGATCACTGCTTCTTTGACTAAAGGGTTCGATGCTGTTTGCGTTTTTGTGAATGATGACCTTGGCTCAGAGACCCTTGAGGTTCTGCATTCGGCTGGAGTTCGATGGGTGGCTCTTCGTTGCGCCGGGTTTAACAACGTGGATTTAGAGGGTGCAGAACGCCTAGGAATAGGAGTAGTCAGGGTTCCGGAATATTCTCCCTATGCGGTCGCGGAGCACGCAGTGGCCTTAATGCTATCTTTGAATCGTAAGATCCACAGGGCTCATAATCGAATACGTGAAGGGAATTTTTCTCTGAATGGGTTATTGGGATTTGATTTACATGGAAAAACTGTTGGGGTCATCGGAACAGGAAAAATTGGGCAGGTGTTTGCTCAAATAATGAAAGGATTTGGTTGCCCGACATTAGCTTTTGATCCGTATCCGAATGATAGGTGCAAGGAGTTGGGTGTGAAATACGTTGGCTTAGATGAGCTGCTCGGTGAGTCTGATATTATTAGCTTACATTGTCCTTTGAACAAAGATACAAAGCATGTGGTTAATGCATCTGCCATTTCGAAAATGAGAGACGGAGTGATGTTGGTAAACACAAGCCGCGGTGGGCTTATAGATAGCTTGGCTTTGATCAACGGGCTTAAGAGTGGTCGAATTGGCTCCGTTGGGTTAGACGTTTATGAAGAAGAGGAAGACTTATTCTTTGAAGACTTATCAAACACTGTGATACAGGATGATGTATTCGCTCGCTTGATGACTTTTCCTAACGTGCTTATATCAAGCCATCAGGCTTTCTTTACCAGCAACGCAATGGAGAAGATTGCGAATGTGACTTTCGCCAATCTCGAGCAACTGGCAAAGGGCATGGACTGCCCCAATAAAGTTACGATTCAGCGTTAGTCGCTCCTCAGTTTCTAACTCTGACAGTGAAGCCGAATTGTCTCTGCTCTGGCAAATTTAGGCCAATTCCTGGGCTGAAATTGACTAAATCTGGCAAACTTACAGCTGACTCTATGGCTTGGTCGTCGTTAAGCTGTTTAGCCCATAAGGAAACGCTCCAATTGTCGTTTCGAATTCCAACGGTTAGGCCGAGTTTTTCGGAGCTCTCGATGATAGCAAGGTTTTGTTCGCCCATAAAACGCTCGTCTTCGTATGTAAAGGAAGTGGAGGAAAAAAACTGTAGCTCCGAATTAATATCGCGTTGGTAATCCAAGATAATATTACCGTTAAAAGTGGGCCAATTGGGAGTCTCCATGCCATCAATATAGCCGTTGCCTATGAGTTCATTGGTAGCTTTGGCCAAAATCGATTTAGCATAGCCAAGGCCACAACGAAGGGTGAGTAATTGGCTTATTTCCCAGTTTAGTTCTATTTCGCCCCCATAGGAATAGGCTTTTACACCATTGATGACGGCACTCGTGCGCTCTGTACCCAGTGTTGACTCAAACGATAGGTGTCTTGTTAGTTGTAGGTCCTGCCAATCGTTGTAAAACAGGCTACTGTCTAGCCAAGCGTTGTTATTGAAAATTTCGTTACGGTATCCAATTTCGTAACTATTTAGAATTTCTTCGTCGTAATGCAGGAACTCCAAGGCACGAGATGCTTCTGTTTCGTCTATGAAATCTAGCCCTTCAAGTCTTCCGTTAAAACCACCTGGCTTCTGGCTACTTGATAGAGATGTATAAATGATCGCTGGAGAGTGATCGAATGTGCGGCTAACGGTCAATTTGGGAGAAATCCAATCCCAATCGTTTGATCCACTAACAGTATTATGATGCCCACTCCTCCCGTAGGAAACATCGTCTTTTGAATACCGTATATCGATCGTCGCGTTAGTGTTTTTTGCTATGGGTAAATCATACCCTAAAAAGAAAGAGACATTTTCGATGTGACGAAAGTGTATTAGGCTTCGTCTGATAGGACTCTGCGGGTCTCTATGTATGAATTGATCGCCAATTTCTTGCGTATCCAAATGATAACGAGATGTGCCGATGATGATCCTATGCCCGTTGTTTGTTTTCATTCGACCAATCAGCTCGATTGTATCGGTTTCGTATTCCTTGTTAATTTGATCTGTTTGAATATGGTTCTCGCTGAAATCGCTATCGAAAGAAGCAAGCATATCGGAGTTGCTTTTGCTGTAAGTCAGTTGAATATTGCGGTTATCTTGTCCCCACTTGACTCTATAATTCTCGACGATGCTGCTATAGTTTGTGCCTAATGAGAAGAGGTCAGATTCGTTGTATCCAAAGTCATCGGGAGCTTGTATGGTTCCACAGTACGTCGAGTGGGCACCCTCCAAAGAGCAGTTATTTAGGTCGCTGCTTTGTAGATAGACTGGGACATGCCCATCTTCGTCAGACTGACTCGCTATTCTGAAGTAGAATTCCCAATACTTGTTAGGGATCCAAAGCGCTGACAGTGCCACTGACGAAGACTCTTCCTTACCGTACCCAGACTCTGTATTCCCCAAACTGTTTTCGATATTATTATCAGTTTTGTAACTTCGTGCTGATACAAGCGCTGCGAGCTTGCTGCTTAGTTTAACATTTGAAATCACGTGAGCGTCTACTTCGCCGTGTTGAGCAACACTTATGGCCGCTTCAGTGTAAGGGGAAAAAGTAGGCTTGATCGGAACGAAATTGATGGCTCCTGCAAACGTTGAGCGCCCATAATAAGCAACTTCCGGGCTTTTCATAACTTCAATTTGCTCCATGTCGAACAACGGTAGGCGAGTTGACAAGCCGCTATGAGCTTGGCCGTCTATTAATATGCCCACTACAGGGTCTCCGTGCAGGTTGGATATTCCGCGAGCAGTGGGATTTTCGCGCTGCCGACCAAAGCTTTTGCGAAACGACAAATTCGGTACGAATTCGGATAGCTCGTGTACGCTATTGATATTATGCTTAGCTATCTTGTTTTTGGAGACAAGGCTGTAGGATTTAGGCACTTCTTTGTGCAACTCATCAAACTTTCGCGTGTTCACGGTAAGTCCGAGTAATTCCTCAAGAGACAGATCGAATAAAGCTTCATTAACTTTATTGGCGATTGATTGGGTAGGGAGGAAAACTGAGCTGAGAATTAATGCAATTACTGGGTAGGATAATCTCCGCATTACCACAATCAATGTAACAGAAATTAGAAAATCTCAAATGAATTGATCAACGAAATCTAATAAAGCACTACTCCGGACTATCTTTTATCGATGTTGTGGTTGAGTACCCTTATAAATGGGTTGCAGCAAAACAAATTATTTCTTGGCAAAAAATTGGGTCCTGCGATGGTGGGAAGATGCTTATGGAACAGTCGAAGTTTTCTACCTTACTCCTAAACTTAAAATTGACGTTGTTAGCCATTGCTCTCGGCTTTACGACGGGATGCGTCACTGAACCCAGCGCTCTCACGGGAAAGTCTACCAGTTATGGTTACAGCTGGCAGCAAGAGTTGCAGCTAGGACAGACTTCGGATCAGCAAATCATCCAGGAAATGGGCCTTTACCAAAATGACGATCTAGCAAGGTACGTTGTTGAAGTGGGAGAGCGTGTTTTGGAAGAGTGTGATCTCAACTCAACCGACACTCCTGAGATTTATCGAGAATTGGATTTTAAATTCAGGGTAATGGACAGTTCTGTGGTCAACGCTTTTGCACTTCCTGGTGGATACGTGTATGTTACACGTGGCTTGCTTTCCCATCTGAATAACGAAGCCCAGTTAGCGGTGGTTTTGGGACACGAAATAACTCACGTTTTGGGGAGGCATGCATCTAAGCAAGCGCTTAAGCAACAGTTTGGTCAGATCGGTTTGGTGGCTGGCGCAGTAATTAGCTCGGAGTTGTTGGAGAATCCAGAAATTGGAAACAATATCATGCAACTCGGAGGAAACTTATTTCAGTTGTTGACCTTGAAATATGGAAGAGATGCTGAGCGAGAGTCTGATTCTTATGGCGTTGATTACGCAGCCTTAGCTGGCTACGATGTCGCTGAAGCGGCCGCTTTTTTTGAGAGTTTGAAACGTATTTCCAATCGATCTGCATCGCAAATTCCTAGTTGGATGTCGTCACACCCAGACCCAGGTGAGCGAAGTAAGACTATCATCGCGTTGGCGGAAGAGAAGAGAGCTAATGGGGTAAATATTTCTAAAAAAGGAGAAGCGGAGTATTATGCGAAGATCGATGGCCTCGTTGTAGGGGAAGATCCGAGGCAGGGTTATCTCAGTGATGGAATTTTTTATCACCCTGAAATGGAATTTCAGTTTCAATTGTTAGAGGGATGGCAATTGCAAAACGATGCGACTGCAGTCAATATGGCGGATGTAGGCGGGAAGTCCTTCTTGATTTTTAGCACTTCGGTAGGAGAATCTGCTCAGTCAGCTGGACAAAAATTTGCTTTGGATAGTGGAGGGAGCGTTATCGCTGATTCTAGCAAGAGAATTAACGGTTCTTCTGCATTTGTAGTGGAAATACTGTTATCAGACGGAGTTGAGCCAACCAACGCCTATTGCACATTTATAGAGCATGGCGACCGAATTTTCAGTTTTGTGGGGCTAACGAAGGACGTTGATTACGAATCTCTACGTCCGTCTTTTGCTAAAATATCGAACAGTTTCCAAAAAATGGATAGTGGAGCTGCTTCAAGAGTCTCAGCTGCACGCCTACAGGTTGTTACTGCAAATCGTACAGCTGAATTCGAGTCATTTATCCCGCAAGATCTGCCATCTGGAATTGATGCTCTTGGGTTGGCCATCATGAATCAAGTTGAATTGAATACGGTGATTCGAAGTGGTTCAAAAATAAAACTTCCTACGTTGTAATCAACGATTTCGAGAAAATTTGTTAAAAACAGGAAATGATGTCTGAAGTGAGTGAAGTATTTAGAAAAGACTATAAGCCGTCAGATTTTTTGATAAGTGATGTCTATTTGGAATTTGATCTAGAGGAAGACGTTACTCGGGTTTCGGCGTCTTTGAAGGTTGAGAAGCAAGCTTCATCCGCAGCGGATCTAACTCTGCATGGGGAAAATCTCTCTTTGGTAGATGTGAAAATTGATGGCCAGGTTTTGGATGCGGAATTGTATTCGGTCTCTGAGGATAGTTTAGTGATTTTGAATGCACCAGATTCTTTTGAGCTAGCGACAGTAGTAGAAATTAAGCCTCAAGAGAACTTTGAATTATCCGGCCTTTACAAGTCTACGGGCAATTATTGCACTCAGTGCGAGGCCGAAGGATTTCGTCGTATAACTTATTTCTTAGATCGGCCGGATGTAATGGCTCGATACCGCACAAAGATCATAGCGGACAAAGCTAATTATCCTGTGTTGCTTTCGAATGGGAACCGAGTTGATGAAGGTGATTTAGAAGGCGGACGCCACTGGGCTTTGTGGGAGGATCCCTACAGGAAACCGAGTTACTTGTTCGCTATGGTCGCGGCCAATTTGGTATGTAAGCGAGATGAATTTGTTACTCTATCTGGTCGGAAGGTATCGCTCGAGGTGTGGGTGAATGATTTCGATCTGAATAAGACAGACCATGCTATGGCTGCGTTAAAGAAATCCATGAAGTGGGATGAGCAGAGGTATGGCCTGGAATACGATTTGGATATTTACATGATCGTGGCAGTTCCTGATTTCAATATGGGAGCGATGGAGAATAAAGGACTCAATATTTTTAATACAAAATATGTCTTGGCCAATCCAGAGACCGCGACAGATGATGATTATGAAGGGGTCGATGAAGTAATCGCTCATGAGTACTTTCACAACTGGACAGGAAACCGAGTGACTTGCCGCGATTGGTTCCAACTAACATTGAAGGAAGGCCTAACTGTATTTCGCGACCAGCAGTTTACGGCTGATCAAACATCTGAGGCTGTAAAACGAATCAAGGATGTTCGAGGATTGCGAGCGGGTCAATTTCCTGAAGACGCTGGGCCTATGTCGCATTCGATCCGGCCTGAGTCTTACGTCATAATGGACAATTTCTATACAGCGACGGTTTACCGAAAAGGGGCTGAAGTGATTCGTATGTACCATACATTGTTAGGTGAAGAAGGGTTCCGAAAAGGTATGGATTTGTATTTTGAAAGGCATGACGGTGATGCTGTTACCTGTGATGATTTTCGAAAGGCGATGTCTGATGCCAACGGATTCGATCTCACTCAGTTCGAACGTTGGTATGATCAAAATGGTACTCCCGAACTTTTTGTTAAAGAGCAGTATGACCCCGGCAGCCAAACATTAACTTTAGAGCTAAAGCAAGCGAGTGGAGCAAGCAGCGACCATAATCCTTTTCACATGCCAATCCGCATTGCCTTGTTAGGCCCTAGTGGGGTAGAGCTTGAAAGTAAGCTCGGAAACGAATGCAAGGCAGAGCACTTGTATGAATTGAAGGAGGAATCCGTTCGGTTAGTTTTCGAAAATTTAATAGAGCGTCCTGTTGTTTCTTTGTTACGAGGTTTTAGCGCTCCGGTGAAAATGAGGTGGGAACGCAGTTTAGGCGATTTGGCCTTTTTGTCCAAGTACGACAAGGACGCGTTCAATCGTTGGGATGCAGGACAGAATTTCAGCAAAGAAATTTTGTTGGCTGATTCGAATCGCACTCTTGATGGAGGAGATTGTCGTATCAATTCCGAATTGTTGGACAATGTGTGTACAATTTTACGAGATGATTCTAGTGATCAGATGTTCAAAGCGTTTGCATTGCAGTTACCATCGCTTAACGAGTTGATCTACGAATTGCCAGTCGCCGACCCGGATGCTGTGCACAAGGTCTTGAAGCAATACCGAAAGGCCATCGCGGAAGTCTACCGTGACGAATTATTAGATACATATAGGTCGCTTGAGAAATATCCGGCGTACAATTACACCACGAGTGAAGTTAATCGGCGTGCGTTCAAGAATGCACTGTTGAGTTACATTGTAGAGTTGGGTGATCAAGAGGCGATTGAGATAGCGTTTGCGCAATTTGCTAATGCGAACAATATGACTGACCAATATGCAGCCTTGGGGGCTTTGTGCAATATAGAGTGTCAAGAACGTGAAGACGCTCTCGCTGCGTTTTATGAGCAATGGCAAAGGGAAGCATTGGTGGTTGATAAATGGTTTTTCATTCAAGCGAAAGACATGGCGAGTGATGCTCTTAATCGTATCCAAAGGCTGACGAAACATCCAGATTTTAATATAAAGAACCCCAATCGGGTTCGTTCGCTTTTGGGAGTCTTCTCAAGGTTGAATTTGGTCAACTTCCACCGTGAAGATGGTGCAGGATACCGATTGCTGGCGGACTTCGTTCTTCAAGTTGATGGGAGCAACGGTCAGCTGGCAGCGAACCTCGTTTCAGGGTTTAACCCATGGAAACGGTTCTCTATGGTTCGACAGAATTTGATGAAAAGCGAACTTGAGCGAATCGTAGCAAAACCAGGGCTTTCAGGGGATGTGAATGAAGTTGTTTCGCGAGCGTTGAAGTAATTAGTCAAAATAGGCCAAAGCAGGGTCCGGTAAGATTATAAATCAACCTGATGAACAAGTTTTGTTGCAATTTGAGGATTGGGACCCAGGAAGCAATTATGAATTGCGTGATTTTGAGATCCAAAACTTTGGATACACGGAAGTGGTATTCGAGCTGGAGTGACTAGCTTGCGTCAAAGATAGGTTCGCCGCTAGATGCGAAATATTTGCTTCGGATGGTTTCGTGAAGGATTTGGTTTTGGAGGTCCGTTTCGGATATTTCCAAGGCATCCATTTCTTGGATAAGAAAATCGAATATTTTGGCGTCGATTTCTCCGTCTACGATTTCGCCAATAGTCTTTTCGTCTTTTCCGGAAGGGTAGCCAACGATCCAAATGAATTCGTGTTCTTTGCTGAGTGCTGTTAAGAATTCGATTGTTTTCCAATAGTCCACCATACTCATGATGACATCGTCGCGATAATCCACATTGCGTTGCTGTCCGTTTCCGTCTTCGAGCACGCGCCGAAGCATGACTGTTCTTCCATTGATGAGCTCCGGTTCTTGGGGAATATCTATAAACTCCAGGGGTTGGTTCCACCAAAGGTGGGATGCGACCAGCTCATTTATTTGTTCGATGATAAGGCCTTTGTAGTCAGGTTCGAATTCGTCGTAGGAAGTAAAGGTGAGGGTGCCTGTCATTCCTAGGGATGCTTCAAGGGCTAGCTCGCTCGTCAATTAAAATTGTTTTAGCGGACGATTTGGCGTGCCGGGTGATGAAATTGGGCCATTTTGCAGGAAAATTGTTATCACGCGCGATAAGTCGAAAAATGCCCTTTACCCAAGGCGAAAGCTACTCATAGTGCCCGTTTCTAATTTTTAAACAAGACCCTCAAATGAGCAGAAAAAACTACTTCAACACACTGACACTAGCGCAAAAACTAGAGCAACTAGGCCGTTGCCGCTTTATGGATAAATCGGAATTCAATGGCGTGGAAGCTCTCAAGGGTAAGAAAGTCGTTGTAGTTGGGTGTGGCGCTCAAGGATTGAATCAAGGCCTTAACCTTCGCGATTCAGGCTTGGACGTAAGCTATGCATTGCGTGACGCGGCGATTGCTGAAAAACGTCAATCGTGGAAAAATGCTGTAGACAATGGGTTTCAAGTGGGAACTTACCAAGAGCTGCTTCCGACAGCGGATTTGGTTTTGAACCTGACCCCTGACAAGCAACACAGTTCAGTTGTAGCGGCAGTTCAGCCGTTGATGAAAGAAGGAGCTTGCTTGGCTTACAGTCACGGTTTCAACATTGTAGAAGAAGGCACGGAAATTCGCAAAGACCTTACCGTAGTGATGGTAGCTCCGAAAAGCCCTGGAACTGAGGTTCGCGAAGAATACAAACGTGGTTTTGGTGTTCCGACTTTGTTAGCTGTTCACACAGAAAATGATCCGAAGGGCGAAGGTTGGGATATCGCGAAGGCGTACGCAGCGGGAACCGGAGGCGACCGAGCGGGCTGCTTGGAGTCTAGCTTTATCGCTGAAGTTAAGTCTGATTTGATGGGTGAGCAAACGATACTTTGTGGTCTTTTGCAGGCGGGTTCATTGCTTGCTTATGACAAGATGATCGAAGATGGAATGGACGCTGGTTGGGCGAGTAAGTTCGTACAACACAGCTTCGACACCATTTGCGAAGGCCTCAAGCACGGTGGCATCACCAACATGATGGACCGTTTGAGCAACCCTGCGAAGATCAAAGCCTTCGAATTGTCAGAGCAACTCAAGGACATCATGCGTGATTTGTTCGACAAGCACCAAGAGGACATCATGAGCGGAGCGTTTTCTTCTGGAATGATGGCTGACTGGGATGCGGGAGACAAAGATTTGTTAGCATGGCGTGAAGCAACCAATGAAACTGCGTTTGAAAAATCAGTAGCTTCGGATGCTGAAATCGATGAGCAAGAGTACTACGACAAGGGAGTTCTCATGGTCGCTTTCATCCGAGCGGGTGTGGAGTTGGCTTTTGAGTCGATGACAAACGCTGGAATAAAGGCGGAGTCTGCTTATTACGAGTCCCTTCACGAGGCGCCACTGATCGCTAATACGATCGCTCGTAAGAAGCTCTATGAAATGAACAAGGTAATTTCCGACACTGCTGAATATGGCTGCTATCTTTTCTCAAACGCTTGTATTCCACTGCTCGGAGATTTCATGAAAACCGTTAAGACAGACGTTATTGGCGGAGAACTCGGTTGTGCGAGCGGCAAGGTGGACAACCAGAAGCTTATTGAGGTGAATGCTACTATCCGTAATCACCCAGTTGAAGTGGTTGGTAGCACATTGCGTGGTTACATGACTGCAATGAAGACTATTGCGGTAGGCGGTTAGTCTTTCTTCAATCTTTGCGAATAGAATTTTCAAGCCCCGCCGGTTTCGGCGGGGCTTTTCATTTTGGGGCGTACATGGGTGGTTTGACTTGGAAAGGAAATCATTCTTTGGGTAGGTTTACTCAGTCTCCGAGTATCTTAACGCTAAAAGTATTTGAAAACCTAAGACTCGTAATCATGACTTTAGAAGTTAAGTACTTGTGCCGTAGTTATTAGAACAAATACCTGGTTTATTAAACGGAAGTATGACCAAGGTTTGTGAAACCAAAACTTCAACTACTTTAATGCTTAAGGACTCACATTTGCTAATCATTAGCCCTGACAAAGAGCTTCCGAGTATTGTAGAGAAACAAGTTCAGGTTAAACTCACGACTGCTGAAGGATTTCAGGAAATTATGGAGTGCTTGGGGTCCGAGGTTGCGGCAAAAGGGGTGCTCAATTTTTTGATATTGGATTGTCGCTATTTGGCAGAGAATATCGAATCAGTAGTGGTGGCTCTCAAGAAATCGGATTACGGATGTGGTGTAAAAGTGATCGGTTTGTTTACCAAACTTGCAGATAGTGCCGGAGCAGGCTATTGTGATGCGCGAGTTGATTTAGGCGTATTGTCGAAAGACCTCGAATCGTTGCTGTTGCGAGACACCAACCGTATACCTATTGCAGCAAATGAACCTCAACTTGCTGAGGGGGCGGAAAGAATTCTTGTCGTTGAGGATAACGCAGTGAACCAAAAGGTGGCTAAAATGATGCTTAAGAAGCTAGGCTATGGCTGCATCATTGCAAACAACGGGAAAGAAGCCTGTGAGATTTTGAAAACTCGGAGCTTTGAAATGGTATTGATGGATTGCCAGATGCCCGTTATGGATGGCTTTCAAGCGACTCACGAGATACGAACCACTCTATCATTGGAGAAGCATTTGCCGATTATTGCTTTCACCGCTAATGTTTCAGAAGGCAACAAGCAGCGTTGCTTGGATGCTGGGATGGATGGATTTATGACCAAGCCAGTTAATCGCAAACTTCTTGAATCAATGGTGGAGAAGTGGATGTTTGCCGGTGCTAATTAAAAGGATTCGTCGCAATAAGTTTCTGTAGCAGAGGCTAGCTGGCCTTGAAAGCCGGCAAGTCCGAGACTGCCGCCGTTGTAGATAAAGAGTGAGGATGAGTTTTCCCTTATTTTTTGTAGGTGCTCTTCCATAGCCATGAAGTGTTTTATGGAGTAAATTGGGTCCATCAACAGGCCATGTTGTCTGGCGACTGAAATCGTTTTGTTGATGATCGTTTTGTTGATCGAACCGTAGGACGCTGCGGACGGCGGTCGTAAAAAGGTTAGGGAAAGTGCATTGTACGCATCTTCATTGATGTGATTCGAAGGCAACCATTGTCTTGCTTTAGTGATCTGGGCTCTGAATTCGCTTTCGGTGCCAGCAATCAAAGTAATTATTATGTTTCTGGAGCGAGGTGCGTGGGACGACAGTCCAAGTAACAACCCTATGGCGGATAGACCAGTTCCACTGTCGATATAGATATTATCAAAACGGGTGCCGTGTTCTCTCTCATTAGAAACAATATCAGATGCAAGTGAAATGGCTCCGGGTAACGCGTCTGGATGAAAAGCGCCTTCGGCGATAGCGACCGTCTTTTCACCGTTCAGAGTTTGCTGTTGGGCCCAGTCTTGAACAATTGAGTTAACATTTGGCCAGTTTTGGCTGTCAATTTCTATACATTTTTCGGGCGGGCAAAGCATTTTCGTGAAAAGGGAATTTCCATGAAGCTTAGCATCGCCCGCTTCTCTTAGGAAAAGGATAGAATCAATACCGACCTCTTTGAGTAGTTGTATCGCTGCTACGCAGTTGTTCGAATTGGAGCCACCGATTAGTCCTACTTGCTTTACCTTGTTTCCGAGAAGCGCAGGAATTAAACTGGAATATTTTCTTAATTTGGAACCGATCACTCCTGAGCTCAACTCGTCTTCTCGTTTAATGAATACCTGACGATCTGCAGTGCCTATACGCAGAGGATGCATTCTACTTTTTAGGAGTAAGTTTTGATGGGTATCTAGCATGAATTTATTGAGCCAGGTTTGTTTCAATTGATTTGGAGAGGGGCATATTGATAGTCGAAATGTGTGTGCACTTAAAATCTTATAATATTTAGTAGCCTTCTTAATGTAGGGGATTCTTGTTAAATAGGGCGAAATTGTTACACTTTTTCATAAAAAGGTATGAGTACTATTACTCTGTTTGACATGCTTTTTACGATATGCACATTCGCGGTGTATCGATTATGTCAGAACTGAAAGCTACTCCGTATCAATTATTTTTTGTGAATAGTGTATTCGTTCGTGCTAAAAGAAGTTTTTTTGCATTGAGCTTTTTATTTTCCGCCGTCTCGTCTTTTGGAGTTTTTGTGGATTCCGATTTTTTAGATCTAGAAGATGATCATGATCATTTCCATTCAGACGAATTTGTTTTTGGAATTGAATTACCTGGGCGTAGTAACGCTCTCCCAGGGAAATGGGGTGGAGACGAATTTGGGACAGGAGCTTCTGTTACCTGGAGCTTCATGGGGAGTGGTTTAACAAGTGATTTAGGGATTGATTCGAGTGTGGCGCTTTCTGAATTCTTACCCGTCGGGTTTGAAGCTGAAATCGAACGGGCCTTTGATGCTTGGTCTACCTATGTCAATATAGATTTTGTAATGGTGACTGATCCGAACGTAGGCTGGTTGGATTCTGGTGCAGGCGAAGTGGATATTAGAATTACTGGGGGAGATATTGACGGTGAAAGAGGCATTTTGGCCAACGCGTTTTATCCCCCTACCAATGGAGGACCAGCAGCAGGCGATATTTATTTGGATGTAAGTGAAGAATGGAAAATTGGCTTTGGCGGATCGGGTTTCGATATTTTTCAAGTGATGGCCCATGAAATTGGTCACGCAATCGGCCTTGCTCACACTGAATCGACGGAAGCATTGATGAATGAATTTTACTCTGAGTCTTTTGTAGGCCCTCAATGGGACGATATTATGGGGGCACGCAAGATTTATGGGGCTAGGCTAGATAACCGCAGCCGGATTCCAGATGAGTCACAAACCTATGCTCTTTTTCTATGCTGCTTATCTATAACGTTTGCTTTCAAACTCTATCTGCTTTTCAAGTTTCGAGTATTGAAAAGAAAAAAGCGAATCTCGAAAGATTCGCTTGATAAAAGTCCATTGCTGCAGAAAAGCCTTACAGCTTAATCTCCACAAACATAGTAGCCTGCTTCGCAGAGAATGTACTCGTCGAAGTTGACCATTGCTTCTGAAATCACGCGTTGAATATAGGCTCCGCCAGCAATCCTGCGTTTTGCGTGTAAAATGATGTCTAAGATTGGATCGCAGTCTACATGGGAGTAGCGAGGATCGTCGAGTTGGGCCTTAATGTATGATTCAAGGTCCTTCATTGTAAGCGTTGTTTCTAGCAATAATGTCATGGCATCTCCTTCCTTCTTGTTCTTCCTAATTGCTCTTACTTGTTATATCGGCTAAGTCTGGCTTTTTGTTAGCCTTTGACAGTCAAAGAAGCGTTAAGTTCATCTTTAAGTGGCTAATAAGCTCTCTAATTACATTTGCTTTACCAATACTATGAATACGGATATTAAGAGTATCTAGTTTCAAATTTTTTTCACTTTGTATCGAATGTAGACTAATGGTCGAACATAGCTTAAGTCAGTCAACTAGTGGGCTTCGAGGAGTGTGTAAATACTGAGTAAACAGTTTTTTCTTGTTTTAGATCGATCACTCTTAGACCTGAGTGAAAGGCATCGATATCGGGCCGCTGTTATGTCGGGCGATCGTTTCGATTTTTGAAGGATAGATGTATCAACCTAGTTGTTACCTGAGCTTTGTTTTAATTATGTATCCAATTATCTACTTTATTGGGGAATAAAACAAAAGGTAATACCGCTTCGATTACCTTATGTATACCCTAAATTTTGTGTATTCATTTGGGGGTAGGTAAAATTATTATAAAAGGAAATCACCCTAACAATTGCATAAATGGTGATTCTAGCTATGATGAACATATCGTAAGCAGTTAACTAACAACATGTATAGCATATGGAAACCCTAGTCTATTTCTTCCCTCCTATTGGAATATTCGCAATATTATATGTCATTTGGCGTTCGCGATGGGTGAGTGCCCAAGACAGCGGAACGGAAAACATGCAAAGAATTGCCGCCCATATTGAAAAAGGGGCAATGGCATTTCTGAAAGCAGAATACCGAGTCCTTTTCCTTTTTGTTTTAGCAATCGCAGTTTTGTTAGCTTTCAAAGGCGCTAATGAGGCTGATTCGCATATACTCGTTGCGTTGTCGTTTTTAGTAGGAGCATTTTGTTCAGGCCTTGCGGGCTATTTGGGTATGAAGATCGCGACTAAAGCGAATGTGAGGACTACAAATGCTGCTCGGGAATCTTTGGGCAAAGCGCTGCGAGTCGCTTTCGTGGGCGGCTCAGTTATGGGAATGGGGGTTGTGGGACTGGGCGTGTTGGGCCTCAGCTGCCTCTTTATCCTCTATAACAACATCCTCGGAGCGGATGGAGCTTGGAGTATTAATGAAGTTCTAAACGTTCTAGCAGGCTTTTCGCTTGGAGCATCTTCGATCGCTTTGTTCGCTCGCGTTGGAGGAGGGATTTACACGAAGGCAGCCGATGTGGGCGCTGATTTGGTAGGCAAGGTTGAGGCAGGTATACCCGAGGACCATCCGTTGAACCCAGCGACGATTGCGGATAATGTTGGCGACAATGTGGGTGACGTCGCAGGAATGGGGGCTGATTTGTTCGAGTCCTACGTGGGATCGATTATCGGTACGATGGTATTGGGAGCTGCATTTGTAGCATTGCCGGAGTTTGCTGGTCATTTCGATGGCCTGGGAGCCGTGCTACTTCCCTTAGCATTAGCAGCAACAGGCATTTTGGTTTCAATTCTAGGGACATTTTTTGTCAAAGTGAAAGAGGGTGGGGATCCTCAGAAAGCCTTGCATCTAGGCGAATTCGGTTCTTCGGTTGTTATGTTAATCGCGTCTTACTTCATTATCAAGGGAATGCTTCCTGAAGTATGGAGTTTAGGTGGAAGAGAATTTTCTTCGACGGGTGTTTTCTTTGCCACGATTGCTGGCTTGATTGCTGGTTTGGGCATTGGGCAAATTACCGAGTATTATACTGGAACTGGGACGAAGCCTGTATTAGGAATTGTTAGACAATCAGTCACGGGAAGCGCTACCAATATTATTTCAGGACTAGGCGTAGGTATGTTATCAACTGCGGTGCCGATAATATTGATCGTAGTTGCGATCCTTGTATCACAGCACTTTGCTGGACTTTACGGCATAGCTATCGCAGCTGTGGGTATGCTGGCGAATACCGGAATTCAGCTCGCAGTGGATGCGTATGGCCCTATTTCAGATAACGCGGGGGGGATCGCTGAAATGTCCAAATTACCTAAGGAAGTTCGAAAGCGTACTGATAAATTGGATGCAGTTGGGAATACAACAGCTGCAATTGGAAAAGGCTTTGCTATAGGGTCGGCTGCTCTCACCGCATTGGCGTTGTTTGCGGCGTTTATGCAGCAAGCAAATATCCATACTATTGATATTTCGCAGCCGGTAGTTATGGCTGGCTTGTTTGTCGGTGCAATGCTCCCGTTTCTTTTCTCGGCGTTAGCGATGGGGGCGGTGGGGCGAGCTGCTATGGCGATGATTACTGAGGTGCGTCGGCAATTCTCTGATATCAAGCCATTGAAGGACGCTTTGAGTATCATGAAAAAGTACGATGGCGAGACGTCTGAAATGACAGAGGAAGAAGAAGCCATTTTTAACAAAGCGGACGAGCATGTCGAATACGACAAATGTGTTGAAATCTCTACGAAGGCATCCCTAAAGGAAATGGTTTTTCCAGGTGTTCTCGCGATTTTGAGCCCAGTGCTTGTTGGTTTCTTGGGCGGCCCTGAAATGCTTGGTGGATTGCTTGCAGGAGTAACTGTCTCTGGCGTATTGCTGGCGATTTTCCAATCCAATGCAGGAGGGGCCTGGGACAATGCAAAGAAAATGATCGAAGAGGGTGTCGAGATAAACGGTGAAAGCTACGGGAAAGGCTCGGAGCCTCACAAGGCAGCCGTGGTTGGCGATACGGTAGGAGACCCTTTTAAGGATACATCAGGACCTTCTTTGAATATCCTTTTGAAGCTCATGTCTGTGGTGGCTTTGGTTATTGCACCATCGATTGCATTGGTTGGTTCGGGTGGTGACTTGAAGTCGGAGTTGCAGCCCCAAGCCGAGGAAGTTAGCTCGATGATCGAATCGAAATAACTATTTCCTAAAAAATAGCAGGAAGGGACTAAGCTATCTCGTTTTTGTCGAGGCATAGGATTGATAACTTATCAGTATATTGTGCGACGAGCGTATCGATATGAAGCTTACCAAGGCAAATAATAAGAAGCATCGCCCGACTGCTTGCTGCAAACTGGAGGAAAATGAGAATGGCAAAGTTTCCTCACAAAATTAGAGCCTGAAGATAAAACCTAGAGTCGAGAATTGAGAAGCGTTTTGTGTGCTAATATCTATTTTTCGTAGCGGTTCCCTTGACCGCTCAGTTTGGTTTCTCTAGCCCTTATTTACGGAATAGATCAACTACGGCGTGATCTCCGGTTGCAGAGGCAAAAGTATTAGGAAATTTCGAGACTTGAGATTATTTCGTGATGTTGAAGAAATCTATGTCGGAAAAAACAGCTAACCCTGCAATGGTAGTAGAAAGATTCGATACAATCACTCTTCGTAGAAATCGCTTATCATGAGGGGTGCGTTGCTGTCGCAGATTCGGGTGATTTGATGACAATATGTCCCATTAAAAAATTGAGACGTCGAATCTATCGCTAATTCTTACTAATTGCACAAAATCTGTAAGCATTTGATTGTGAATGTTTAAAATTATGGAAAAACTGTGTCTATAATATTCTTGGCGATTGTGTTGCCTTCCTTGACCTACAATATTTGGCGGGCATGATAAATGCGTAAAGGTTCGCTGGAGGAAAATTATTAGTATGTTAGATCCAAATAGGCTTACTGAAATGGCTCGAAAGGCTATGCCGGAATCGCAGGCGATAGCTCGTCGAAAACAAAATAACGAAGTTGATACGCTACATTTGCTAGCTGCGCTGATCGAGCAGAATCAGGGGATTGTTCCCGGAATTTTGGGCAAACTAGAGATTACGCCTAGCGCGATGGCATTGATGTTAGACCGAGAATTGGATCGTCTACCTAAAATGTCCGGGAGTATCGATACCTCGAAGATCTACGTGACGCAAGGGATGAACGAAGTTTTTACTCAAGCGGAAAAAGAAGCTGAGCAATTGAATGATGAATACGTAAGCGTAGAGCATTTGTTCATCGCGTTGGTGACGGTGGCGAAGCCTCAAGCGGTGGCCAATGTTTTGCAGAAATTTTCGATTACTCGTGAGAAGGTTTTCGATGCCTTAAAAATGATACGGGGAAATCAAAGAGTTACGTCGCAAAATCCTGAGTCAACATTCCAAGTTTTAGAGAAGTATGGCTTGGATCTTGTAGAGCGAGCACGTAGTGGAAAAGTTGACCCTGTGATCGGTCGCGACGAAGAGATTCGCAGAGTAATTCGTATTTTATCACGTAAGACAAAAAACAACCCAGTTTTAATTGGGGAGCCAGGTGTGGGAAAGACTGCGATCGTTGAAGGGCTTGCCCAGCGGATTGTTCGAGGCGATGTACCGGAAGGTCTGAAAAACAAGACAGTCTTCTCACTCGATATGGGAGCTTTGGTTGCAGGTGCAAAATACCGAGGAGAATTTGAGGAAAGGCTGAAAGCTGTCTTGAATGAAGTGAAGTCCAGCGAAGGCGAGATTCTATTGTTTATTGACGAACTCCACACAATTGTGGGAGCTGGTAAAGCGGATGGGGCAATGGATGCTGGAAACTTGCTCAAACCTATGTTGGCTCGTGGAGAATTGCATTGTATTGGGGCCACGACCTTGGATGAATATCGGAAATATATTGAGAAGGATGCGGCTTTAGAGCGTCGTTTTCAGACTGTTCTCGTTGATCAGCCAAGCGTTGAAGACGCCGTATCAATTTTGCGAGGACTGAAAGAGCGCTTTGAGGTACACCATGGAGTGAGGATACAGGACAATGCCTTGGTGAGTGCCGCGTTACTGTCGCACCGCTATATTTCCGATCGTTTTTTGCCAGACAAAGCCATTGATCTGGTAGATGAAGCGTGTGCGGGAATTCGCACGGAGATGGATAGCATGCCGGCAGATTTGGACGCTATTACTCGCCGGATCATGCAATTGGAAATCGAGGAAGCTGCACTCACTCAAGAAAGGGACGAGGTTTCAAAGGGCCGTTTAGATGTGGTTCGTCGGGAGTTAGCTGATATTCGCGAACAATCTCGAGCGCAACGACAGCAATGGGAGAATGAGAAAAATGCCATTTCGGAGCTACAGAATTTGCGCGAAGAAATTGAATCGACGAAGGCTGAGATAGAGAAAGCGGAACGTGGATACAATTTGAATTTGGCAGCTGAATTGAAGCACGGAAAGCTTCCTGATTTGGAAGCTCGCTTGAAAAGCGCAGAAAGTAATAATGAAAATCGTGTGTTGATTAAGGAAGAGGTTTCGCAAGAGGAGATAGCTGATATTGTCGCAAAGTGGACGGGAATCCCGGTGACTCGCCTCTTAGAGGGAGAGAGGCAGAAATTGTTAAAGCTCGAAGAAACCTTGCACGAGCATGTTATCGGCCAGGATGAGCCCGTAAGATTGGTTACTGAAGCGATTATGCGAGCGCGTGCCGGTATAAAGGATCCGAATCGTCCGATTGGAACGTTTATCTTTTTGGGACCCACTGGCGTGGGGAAAACCGAGCTTGCAAAGACTTTGTCGGATACGTTGTTCGATAGTGGGGACTCGGTTGTGCGAATAGATATGTCTGAGTACATGGAAAAGCATGCGGTTTCGCGTCTGCTTGGGGCTCCGCCGGGCTATGTAGGATTTGAAGATGGCGGTCAGTTAACTGAGGCAGTCCGTCGTAAGCCTTACTCTGTCGTTTTGTTTGATGAGATCGAGAAAGCTCACCCCGATGTATTCAATGTATTATTGCAGGTACTTGACGACGGTCGAATAACCGATTCTCAAGGGCATGTAGTAAATTTTAAGAATACGGTGATAATTATGACGTCGAATATAGGAAGCCATCGATTGCTTGATGGTGTGGTCGGCGGTGGAATATCAGAAAGCTCAAGGGAGGGAGTCATGGCGGAGCTTCGTGCAAATTTTCGTCCAGAATTCTTAAATCGGGTAGATGAAATAGTCATTTTCAAACCGCTTGAACTTGATGAGATTGAGCGGATTGTCGATCTGTTGCTTTCTCAGCTAAATGATACAATTTCGGATCGTCGGATAACCGTGGAGCTTTCTAAGGAAGCTAAAGTATGGATAGCAGAGCAAGGATATGATCCAACTTATGGGGCTCGCCCGCTGAAACGGTTTATGCAGCGTACTGTTCAAACTAAGTTGGCGAAAGCGATTCTTTTGGGTGAGATCGAAGAGGGGAGTAAGGTGTCTTTCGATTTAATTGAAGAAGATTTGAAACTTTCTTCTATAGATAAAGTCCTAGTTGATGGATAGCAGATTTAGTTTAGGGTATTGTGAGCAGCTACTTGTAGGAGGGTAGCTGCTTTTTTATTCCTTAATCCACTTTTCGATGATTCTTCTAAGTGTTTGGCTTTCGAGTGGCTTAGAGAGGTAATCGTCCATGCCTGCATTCAAACAACGTTCACGGTCTCCCTTCAAGGTCATTGCTGTGAGCGCTATAATTACGGATGTATGATTGGTGCCGTTTTCGTTTTTTCGAATCAGCTTAGTTGCTTCAAAGCCGTCCATCGTCGGCATTTGGCAATCCATAAAAATAAGTTTGTATTGATTGTGTTGGGCGATCTCAACTGCTTCAACTCCGTTGCTGACGGAATCTGCGATTAGCCCCATTTTATCCAGCATCAGAGTGATCAGTTTCTGGTTACCCGGATTGTCCTCAACTATTAGAGCTCTAATTGTTTCTTTATGGACGATTTTTTCTGCTTTAGCGATGATTTCATCTTGGTCACTGCCGTCACTTGAGCATGGCTCAAGCATAGCTGAGAATGTGAAAACGGAACCGTTATTTTCTTTGCTCTTTAACTCGATATCCCCTCCCATCATCTCCGCGAGACTTTTTGAAATCGCAAGACCCAGGCCAGTGCCTCCAAATTTTCGTTTTGTAGAATTGTCTGCTTGAGTAAAAGGCGTGAAGAGACGCTTTTGAACTTCTTCGGAAATTCCTATGCCTGTATCTTCGATTCGGAAAATTATGAGTGTTTTTTGGTTCGGATGTGTCTTTTTGGATACGTGTATTTTAACGTAACCTTCGTGGGTGAACTTAATCGAATTACTGATTAAGTTTAGGATGACTTGCTTGGTTTTTCCCGGATCGCCTACCACATATTCAGGGACGTCTTCTTCAAATTTTTGTATGAGTTTCAGGTTTTTCCCCATCGCAGACGGCCAAGAAACGTCTAACACCTCTTTGACAAGCGATCTTAGGTTAAACGCAACCAATTCGAGTTGCTCGCGTCCTGCTTCGATTTTTGAAAAATCTAATATGTCATTTATGATAGCGAGAAGGGAGTCACCTGAATTTCGTATAGTATCAACGAAATCAATTTGCTCTTCGTTGAGCGATGTTTCCATCAACAAGCTGGCGAATCCAATAACGCCATTCATAGGGGTTCGGAGCTCGTGGCTCATCATAGCTAAGAAGTCGCTTTTTGCCTGGCTAGCGTTTTCAGCTTCTTCTTTCGCTTTGATGTACGCGGCGGTTCGTCGTTCTACAATTTCCTCCAAACTTTTGTTTTGATCGACGAGTTGTTTCCTCAATACAAGGCTATCCATGATGGTGGACATCGCTGTAAGGGTCAGGGAAATTTGAGTAAATGCTAGATTTTGATGCTCAGCGGGAAGCGTGTCGAATAGTCCGACGAACATGCCAATTGTACGTTCGTGGGTGGAAAGTGAGTGGAGGAAAAGCTTGTGCTTACCGTCTTCGGTATCGCAGAAAAGCGGTTTTTGCTGTTTGAGAGCCCAAGAAAAGGTACCATTCTTGATGGTTTCATGGACTATTTTCTGATAGGGATTATAATCAATCTCTTCACTAGTCTTGTACAAATCGAATGCTCCATCGTACTGGTTGACTAGCCAGAAGCCGTGGATGGAAAAGTCTAGGATTCCCCCGATTTCATTTTCCGTGATGACGATAATTTCTTTAATCGTCTCAGCTTCTCTGAGCTTTCTCTGAAAAAGATCAAGCAGCTCAAACCTACTTACTACTTGATCTGACTTATCTTGCGAATTTTTATCCATTGATGGCGAAAATTTCAGCTCTTATGTATCCAAAAATATTTTGCACACATCTTCATGCTGCCTTTGGAGCTCTTCAACTATGTAGAAGAGATTAGATTCGTCTAATCCGCTATGTCCCCAAGCTGCTTCGGAAAATTCAGGCACGAAGTCTTCTCCAGTATCTCCAAGTTCGAGAGATTCAGTCACGAAGTCTGCTAAATGAATAAGACTGACGTCTTGAACAGATATTCGAGCGAGGACAGGTTTTATGTAATGGCCGACTAATTCCCCTAAGGAAGAGGGGAGTTTCCAGTGTTGTAATAAGGCCCCCCCTACATCAGCGTGGTTGAACCCAAAAAATTCGTTTTCGACATGGTAAGTGTGTAGTTTTTTAATACCTGCTTGGTCGATAATCTCGTTAGATTCTTTGGGCATCTCTTTGAACAAGATTAATCGCCCAATCCGATGCATCAATCCACCAAGGAAAAATCTTTCTGAGTTGGCTTCCCGCAATTGCAAAGCCATGATTCGAGCACAGAGCCCGCATGCTATGCTTTTGCGCCAAAATTGTTCCATGTTGATGCGCGAGTTCGGCATCGTTTTGAACATGTCCATTATGCATGTGGAGAGAGCCATGTTTTTAAACTGCTGGAGTCCGATTACCGTTAATGCATCGGGAATTGAAGAAACTGAGCTGGGGTAGCCGTAAAATGCGCTATTCGCTAAGCGGAGCAACCGAGCACTCAATGACTGGTCGTTGCAAACAATCCGTGCGATATCTTCAAAGGATGTATCTGGATCCTCTACTGCGTCCTTAATTTGCTGATAGATCGCAGGAAGCGTTGGGATCGTATCCGATTTAAAGACTAATTTTTCAAGTTTCGGATTCATCACTTTTTTTCGTTGCGCGCTATTTGTTTTGCTTTTTTCAGAATACAAATTTTTCGCATTATCTCTACGGCTGGGTGGGAGGATTTAACCAGAGAGAAATGTTTATTCACTAACTCCTCTGACTGCTCGATTACGGCAGGTGAAAATTGATCTAGATTGATTGCCTCTTCCTCTTCTTCTTCTCCTGAAATTTCAACCTTGGGTATACCCCACATTTGCAAAATATCAATGTGTCTGGTCGTCAATTCGAGCCCTTTGGTAAAGAGGATTTGCCCATCTAGATTACATACATCGGAGGCTAGTATCATTCCTTCTTCTAAGTCATTTGGAGGCTTAAGCGGCATAGTTGTGTTCAGTGTTTAATGTGCGATAAATACGTGGAATGCTCTAGGTCGCGACTGGTCGAATTGTATTTCTCAGTTTCACGATGGTATATTAGTAGAAACATTAGAGAGTCATTTCAAGTAATGACTCAGTACCTTCTATAAAAAAGACGTAAAGAACGTGGACGCTTTACTGTTATTATGGCAAAGTGTGTATAGGGATTGGATACGTCCCCTAGGAATATCTAGATTGGCATTCGATTTTTCCAATATTTCCTCGGAAGGAATGCGAGCGCTATAGCGAATAGCTGTAGCGAGGCAAATCCGACAAAATACCAAAATGACTTACCGATTTCCTGAGTTTCAATAACTCGGATACCAATAATAGACCAGACTGCGATAATAGTGCCAAATATAGATGCGACAACGTATCCACGGGCAGCTATTTGCTTGTCGAGGTAAGCAAGTAAGACGCTGGTATTGTAACATAGAAGTATAAGTTTACCGTTTTCTTCCGGAGTCCATTGCCAATACAGCCCTGTTGCCACGTCTGAAAGGATACAGGTGCAGATGATTCCTACGATTCCGCTTATTGTAGCTAGGCATAAGGAATAGAACGACATGAGCATGAGTCGAATATAGGGCCCCTGATTTAAGCTAACGCGTAGCGCTTTGAGGATGGATAATCCTGCCGAAAGAATTCCCGCTAGTATTGTTGCCGCATAGCTGATTGTATTGGCTCCGCTGTTAAGCAACTGCCAATGGTTGCTTAGAGCGATTGGGCTGATTTTCATGTACAGGCTATAGTCTTGTCGCGATAGGTCTGAGGCCGTGATGAGAGATACGAGCCCTATGATTGCCACTACGTTAATCCCAGCGATTGTTTTGAATCGAAAAGATAAGGCTGTGCCGATTAGGGCCGAAGTCCAGCCAACGAAAAGAGTTGTGTAATAGAATTGCTCGCTAGCGTATCCATCAATCGAATGATTTTGGGCGAACAGCGATATAGAGTGTAGTGCAAATGTGGCTATTACTGTAACGTAAACCGCAGGCTTTAGGAAAATTCGCTTTTTATTGCTCGCTAAAGTAGCTAATGCTAGCGTTAGGATGTACCCTGCAATGCTCGTTTTGATCGGGAGCAATTTGTTTATAAATTGTTGAATCTTTGCTGTTTGAACTTCGCTGGGTGCGGTTGCTTTAATGAGTAATTGAAGTTCTGCCAATTGTTGATTGAATTTCGCAGAGTCTTTTTCGTTGTACGCGTCCAACAATCTAGCGAAATTTTGAGAAATAATACCTGGTCTAGCGTCATTGATAATATCTTTTAGTAGCTTTCCCATGCTATCCCACTGTGTGTGGTGGTGAGTTTCAGATGGGATTGGGAGGAAATAGGAACCGTATTCGAAATTTTGATAATCGATCCCTATTTGAGACATCTTCTCGTAAGCGTCATGGTCATAATCCTCTTCGAATCTGTTTTGCCCAAATGCTTTCATGCCTTGGGGCACGAACTCCTGGAGTTTACTGATTTCTGCTTCGAAGCTACCCGAGCCTTGGTAGCGAAGTGTCTGGCTAATTCGAGTGAATGATTGGATGTCTTGGGATAAATCAATTACTGCATTTTGGTAGTTCGTACGTTTTTTGCTTTCGGTCTTCATTGCCACTCTGGCCTGAGTCGCAAGGTATTCAATGTGTGGGTCCAGTTCTTTGAATGAAGCAAAATAGATTGCGCCGCCGAAGCCGAAAAAGCGCTGAGTTGAATCTAAAACGCTCGTGTCTTTATTAACTGTTGGCAAATCGAGCTCTCGCAAAATCTCTTCGTTGTTAATACTGAAAAGTGAAATCGTTTTAGCGTGTTCGGGACGCATGAGGACGTCGGCGAACCATTGTATTGGGTCTATCGTTTTTCCGTCATTGGATTTAATACGCGTTTTCTCGTGGATCGAGAAGAGGGCTTTGCGCGCAATTGTATCAAAGGACTCAATTTCTTCGCCACGCATCGCGGGTAGCTTACCAAAAGCGTTTAGATCGAATTCGGATTTGTGGGTTTGTTGCGTAAAGTTGAAAACAGCTAAGGCGGTTAACGCAAGAAGACAGATTGCAGCTGGTAGGACTTGTTTCATGTCTTGGTTTTAAAGCGGTTGATAATGTGGCTGCCCAAATACAGGATGCATCCACAGGAGCCTATTGCGAGAGCCCAGTAAAGTAGTGCTTTTGCAGGGTTCCTGATGACCGATATTTTAAGGGTATCGATTTCTTGGTTTCCTATATGAAAACTTAGGCCTTCGTAAAAATACGGTTGTTCAGGTTTTAAAAGTACGCTTTGAGTGGTAGATCCGTTACTCAAGATAAGTGATGCGCTGCGTGTTTTATCTGTCGATCCAGCGAAGGGGACCTGTTGATCTACTAGTTCCAGGTTAAACGAGTGATAATAACGTTTAGGGCGAAGTTCTAATGAGTAGAGCCTCCCTTTGTAATTGAAAGTTTGTTCGTCCCAGTTGGAGCGTACTAGCCAACTGCCTATGGCTCCTTCGTCGTTAAAAAGCGTTATAAGAGCGGAGGGTTTGTTCGACTCGTTAGATTGGGTTGCTTCACGAATTGGATTTATGGATACGCCTTTGCCGAAACCTTGGTTTGCAAATAAACTGATGTCGCTGTTTCCTTGTGATTGCTCTTCAATCAATGAATTCGGAGCATATTGATTTATGCTCACGTAGAAGGGAAGGTCGGGGTGGCGAATTGTTTGCAGTCGTCGAAGCATTATATCATGTATTGCATAGACACGATCTTTCTCAGCGTCATTGACGTCTTTAATTGCTAGTTCGAATTTGTCTGAGGATTCAGTGTATTCTACTTGTTTGCCTTGCCGCAAATTGATCGTCGAACTATAGCGATTTCGGTGGGAGAAAAAGTCGCCTACAATTAAAATGATTACTGAAAGATAAATGAGGCATAACCCGATTGATAAACCATTTCGTTTGATTTTGAAAAATATTGCACAAAGGAGATTTATCACCAGCACGGCTGCAATCAAGTATCCTCCAGGAAAATACGGAATGGTTAGATCTACACCGTTTGGGCTCCAGTAGAGGAAGGTGTTGTAAGCAAATTCTTCGGCCGCTCCCTTGGGGCCGTTTTCGATTTGGGCGATACTCATTAAGAGTAGTAGGATCGCTGCTGCAAAGAAACAAGCGATTGTGACTTTTGAAGAACCCAAAATTTTGGCGTATCGCTTAATCATTTGCTATTGAGTTGTCGCGATCTGTGCCGAATTGATTGATACTACTTTTAGAATGTCCAAAAAATTTCTCCTTTGTGTTTCTAGCAGAAGAGCATCGCCCCTGAGTTTAAAGTAATAAATATGTTCGCCCTTATTGACAACTGCGATGAACATTCTCTCATTGCCAGCTTCCTGTTCGGAGGCGGATTCCGCCTTGAGATCATAGGTTTTGAATGAGTATTTATCGGTGTTAATTGTGCGGGCCCGTTGTTCAAACCTTTGTTTTGTCCATGGCTCGAGTCTCAGTTGTCTGCGCCAGCGGTTTATGTTGGAGTATAAGTTACTTTCGGAGTTGTGGAACCGAGTTATTGAGAAATCAGCAGGTTGAATTCCAATTCGTTCGATTTTAAATGAGGCAATGCGGAGGGGGCCAGTTTCGTCTGCGACCCAGCCTTCAGGTGGGGGAAAGTCTACAGTCTCTTTATAGTCGGCGAAATCGTTGGTTTCTTTTTTCTCTGAAGACCTAGTCACTTGGATACTTTCGAGCATCGAGTAGAAACGTGCGCTTTCTGCTTCCACTGCATTTGACTCTCCGCGCAGGGTGAAATACCAGACTCGGTTTTCTTGAATAAATGCGACTGATTTTGCGGTTAAACTAGCGTCTCGATTGGTCAGCTGAATTTTAGATGCTGGTAGTGAGGCGTACTCTTCAATTTCGGTAAGTTCGCTAATCTGCTGTTGGTTTGGAGTTGAGAGGCCTATTTGACGAGCGAGGAGCTTCGCATTCTGAACGAAACTTGCAGCTGCTCCTGGCAGAGCGGAGATTGAAATGAAAACTCGGCCTTGTTCGTTCAAAGATCGATAACGATTTTTGCTCAAGGCAGTGGGTTGAAGTGACTCCCATTCTATTGGAGCGGCCCAGGCTAGTTCCGAATGGGTGTTAGCGAAATTCCTATCAGAATCTTCGCTAAGGAAATAGGAATTAGACTCTTTGGGTGCGTCGTATACACTGATTTGCTCTTTGCTGCAGTTGCAGAGGAATGTGGCGAGCAAGATCCAGGCAAGGACGGCTTTGGGGAGAGGAATTGTCATCGAATGGCTAGAATAAAAGAGTTCGAATGATGAAGATCAAGGCGCAGTTTTGGGTATTTCGCGCTAGTGTAAGAATAATTGGGTCTTTTCAGTCGAGAGGAAGCATTGCCAAGGGGCGGAAACTCTCTCTAGCATAGCGAATAATGGTAAAGAAAGAGTCATCCCTCGATCGTGTCCTTGGACGTATTGATAATCTAGACACGATCAACCTGACAAACCTCGTAAAAAAGCTCGCTAGAGAGCGTTCTTTGTTGGAGACGGTCTTCAACACGGCTTTGGAGGGAATATTGGTGATTGATGATGATGGGTGCGTGGAATTTGCAAATTCTGCTGGGATGCGGTTAATCGGTCTTAAGGAAGCGGATGTGGGCGAAGCGACGTTGTGGCGATTGGTACCAGGCTTGCGTGATTCGTTAGGCGCGGGCGGCGAGGAAGTGTTGAAAAATTCTATGAGTTCGCGGGAAATTGAGCTCACTTATCCCGAGCGTCGGTTTGTGCGATTGTACATAATGCCCATTGAGCATGAGGAAGGGGCAGGAGCGGGAGTGGATATTCGTCGGTACGTCGTTATATTGAGTGATATTACTGCAGAGAAGATTTCTAGAGAAGAAATTATCGAATCCGAGAAAGTTGCTTCGGTGCTTTTGTTGGCGGCTGGCGTGGCTCATGAATTGGGCAATCCATTAAACTCACTGACTATCCATCTCCAGTTAATTGAGAGGCAATTGAAGAAATTGGAAACAAGCGTCCAGTCTGACCGTCTTGAATCCTCCGTCGCTGTCTGTCGGGAAGAAGTGGATCGATTGGATGGGATTATTAAGAACTTTCTAGAGGCTGTGCGCCCGCAAGAGCCTGACTTTCAGATTCTCAATTTTCATGAGGTATTGCGTCGGGTTTTGGAGTTCCAAAAGTCAGAGTTAAGCAATCGCGGGATAAATGTTGAAGTGGATGTGTGCGCAGAGCCGACAATTATCAGTGGCGACAAGAATCTCTTGAAGCAGGTTTTCTTTAATGTGGTGAAGAATGCGATGGAGGCGATGCAGCCAGGCGGGACGCTCAGTATTAAGACGCGGGCGGACGACGAACTGTTTTACATGCAAATTGCAGATTCTGGGTCAGGTATTGATCAGGAAAATCTCTCAAAGGTCTTTCAGCCGTACCACACAACTAAGAAGGAGGGCTCTGGGCTTGGTCTAATGATTGTGCAGCGAATTATGAGAGACCATGGGGGACAGATTGGCATAGATAGCAGGCAAGGAGTTGGAACGGTCGTAACACTTGAATTCCCTAAGCAAGCTAGGAAATTCCGGATGATCGAGTCCTGAATAGTTTTTTTGTGAGACAAAATTACTCATTGACGTCATTCCCGGGGCTGACAGGTTGGAAGAATCATGGCAGCTACGATTCTGATTGTTGAAGACGAACGGCATACCCGCGAGGGCCTCGAGCAGATGCTCGAGGATCAGTACGAGGTTTATTTAGCGGAAAACGGCGAACAGGCGTTCAATTTGATGGAAGCGGAAACCTTCGATTTGGTATTGACGGATTTGCGCATGCCGGGTGTTTCGGGGTTGAAGGTGATTGATCGGGCTTTGAGCCTAAAGAACGCTCCACCTGTGATAATGATGACGGCTTACGGGAACGTGGAGTCGGCGGTGGAGGCGATGAAGCGAGGGGCGTACGATTTCATGACGAAGCCGGTTAACCTGGAGAAGCTGGAAATTCTCGTTAAGCGGGCTCTCAAATCTAAGAGTCTCGAGGTAGAGGTGAAGCATTTGCACGAGCGATTGGACGTTAAGTATAGTTTTGATGGCATCGTGGGGAATTCGACCGAACTACAAAAGGTGATCGAGCGCGTTAAGTTAGTCGCGCCGTCGCGTGCCAATGTTTTGATTAATGGGGAGACAGGAACAGGTAAGGAGCGTATTGCTCAGGCGATTCACCAGAATAGTGATCGTGCCCAGGGGCCTTTTGTGGCGGTGCATTGTGCGGCGCTGCCTTCGAATTTATTGGAGAGCGAACTATTTGGTCATGAGAGAGGCGCTTTTACCGGGGCGACGGAGCGGCGAATCGGGCGATTTGAGTTGGCTGACCAAGGAACCCTGTTCTTGGATGAAATTGGAGAAATCAGTCTGACGACTCAGGTTAAGCTTTTGCGCTTTTTAGAGCAGCGGGAATTTGAGCGAATTGGCAGCTCGAAATCGATAAAAGTGAATACGCGTTTGGTGGCTGCAACGAATCGTGACCTGGAAGAGATGGTGAAGGCAGGAGATTTCCGCGAAGACCTGTATTTCCGTTTAAACGTAGTGCAGATTGGAATGCCGCCATTACGTGACCGCACGGAAGATTTACCACTGCTGCTGAATCATTTCTTGGAAGAATTTGCGAAGGAGAACAATGTAGAAGCTCCTGTGTTTGAGGCGGGGGCAATGCAGTGTTTGCGAAGGTATTCTTGGCCGGGCAATATCCGCGAATTGAGAAATTTCGCGGAAAACGCAGTCGTACTCCATCGTGGTGGGCGTATTCATGATTACGATTTGGAGTCGAAGTTCCGCGGTGAAACGAAGTCCACTGATGGTTCTGGCAAGGTGATTTCGCCCTTGGATAAGGAGGAAAACGAAAAACGACTTTTGCGTGAGGCCTTGGCGGATGCGAAGGGAAATCGGACGAAAGCGGCAAATTTGTTAGGTATCAGTCGTCGAACTTTGCACCGAAAACTGCAACAATGGCCCGAGTTGGATATCGCAGATAAGAAGGGATAACCGCAATTTTTGATCGATCACTTGCAGAATAATTTTTTTGATAATTGTTGTTGACTAAACTTTTTTGAAATGGAGAGTAGCGCTCTCTTTTTTAAGCGGGCGTAGCTCAGTTGGTAGAGCACTACCTTGCCAAGGTAGCTGTCGAGAGTTCGAATCTCTTCGCCCGCTCCACTTTTTAAAAAACCTCCGAGATCTTCGGGGGTTTTTTTGTATCCAAATTTGGAGCAACCGGAATTGGGGTGTTTGGCAAAAGAATCTTTTACTAGAAACAGGGCTTGAGGGATGGAGGAATTCTGACCAAATTCGCTGCCCGATGAAAGCTTCCGACTTATTTGATTTTCCTACTAGTATCCCGTTTTCCTCTTTTTTTGATGGCGGTGTTGAGCCTTGGACTTGGTTGAGTAAGATCGCTGAGGCATTGAATAGCGAGTGTTGGGAAGCGTCTGTTCCGGAGAATGTTCCTGCGGGGGTGCATATTGAAGGAAAGGTTTTCATTCACGAGTCGGTTAAGCTACCAGCTTACTGCGTTATTCAAGGACCCGCGTGGATTGGAGAGGGAGTAGAAATCCGTCCAGGAGCTTATATACGTGGCAAGGTAATTATCGGGGCAGGGTCCGTGGTTGGAAATTCATGCGAGTATAAGAATTGCTTGCTCATGGAGAAAACGCAGACGCCACATTTTTCTTATATCGGTGATTCGATTCTGGGCAATGGAGCTCACTTGGGGGCAGGGGTGATATTGTCGAACCTTCGCTTGGATCAAAAAGAGGTTAAGGCATTGGTAAATGGGCTTCGCGTGGGTACAGGTTTGAGGAAATTTGGGGCTCTATTTGGCGATGCTGCTGAAGCGGGTTGTAATTCGGTGCTCAATCCAGGCTCTATTTTGGGGCGTCGCGCTTTGCTTGGCCCTTTGAGTTGTTTCACGGGAACGTTAGGTGCGGACGAAATCTACCTCGAAAAATCCGAAGCATTTCGACAGGCCCGCATGGATTAAGCAAGTTTCACTTGAATCGCTTGTAATACGAATCTAGATCCAGCGTCTTTCAATCAAATCCCCACTAGACTTTCACAAATGAGAATTTTATCAGGCATACAACCATCGGGCATCTTGCACGCGGGCAATTACTTCGGGATGATGAAGCCATCCATCGAATTGCAGGACAAGGGCGAGGCGTTATATTTTATAGCGGATTATCACTCTATGACTTCGTTATTTGACGCAGAGCAACGGCGAGAAAATACGCGCCGCGTTGCCTTGGATTTTTTGGCCTGCGGATTAGATCCTGAAAAGGCGATATTCTTTAAGCAATCGGATGTGCCTGAGCATGTGGAATTATCTTGGATGCTCTCTACTCTGTGCCCTATGGGATTACTCGAACGTTGTCACAGTTTTAAGGACAAAACAGCTCGTGGACTGACAGCGAATCATGGCTTGTTTGCATATCCCGTTTTGATGGCGGCCGACATATTGATTTACGACGCTGAAGTCGTACCCGTCGGAAAAGATCAAAAGCAGCACGTGGAAGTTACTCGCGATCTGGCCCAAAAATTTAACCAGGCTTACGGAGAAACATTTGTGATACCAGACGCGCAAATTCGCGAGGATGCCGCCACTGTACCTGGAATCGATGGGCAGAAAATGAGTAAGAGTTATGACAATACGATCGACATTTTTGGAGCTGAGAAAGCGATCAAAAAACGTATCATGAGCATCGTGATGGATAGTCGTACTATGGAAGAACCTAAGCCTGATGCGGGTGAAAATAATGCGATGCATATCCTCAAGTACGTTGCAGACGAAGCAACTTACAATGATGTCCTAGAAAAACTAAAGGCTGGGGGATTTGGTTATGGTCATTTGAAAAAGGCTTTATTTGAAAATTACTGGGAATTTTTTGCGGAAGCCAGAAAGCGTCGTGAAGAGTTGGAGAACAATTTGGATTTTGTAAATGAAGTGCTGCGAAAGGGAGCTGAAAAAGCTCGTTCGATAGCCTCAGTGGTTAATAAGCGGGCTCGATCTGCTTGTGGCTTGGATTAAATTCCTTATTTTGGACTGTAATATCTGTAGATCATGCAAGGTCTGCCGATTAATAGGGGGTCAAGTTCCAGCTTACGACCGCTATGTCAGACCGAAAAATTGAAGTTATGGTTGTGGATGATTCCGCCACGGCCCGGAGAATCCTATCCGATATCGTAAACAAGAGCCCTAATATGCGGGTTTGCTCAAGTGTTGCTGATCCTTATGAGGCGGTAGCTCAGTTGAAAAAGAGCGTTCCAGACGTCATGATTCTTGACGTTCAAATGCCTCGGATGGATGGGATTACATTTTTAAAGAAGCTCATGAAGCAGCATCCGTTACCTGTCATCATGTGCTCAAGTTTCACTGAAAAGGGATCTTCGACGTCGTTGGAGTGTTTGGAGAACGGCGCTGTCGAAATCATCGCGAAGCCTAAAATTGCCAACAAGATGGATATGCTTGAGTTGGAAATGAGAATCCACGATGTGATTCTTTCATCGGCTCAAGCCAGATTTCGCTCTGTGGGCAAACCTAGAATCTCTAGCGTCCCGCCCCCTCAGCCTGCTGAACAAAAGCAACGAGTTGGGACGGAACGAAATACGCCAGATGCATTGTTGCCGCCACCAAGTCCTATGGCGATTGCCAAGATCCCCGTGACACAACAAAAGATCATTGCTGTTGGCGCGTCGACTGGTGGAACAGATGCTATTCGTAATTTTCTAGAACAATTACCAGCAGATTGCCCAGGAATCGTAATCGTGCAGCATATGCCGGAACACTTCACCAAGTCGTTTGCGGATCGTCTGAATGCAACCTGTCCAATGGCTGTTAAGGAGGCGGAGCCTGGAGATGTTATTGAGCCTGGTCGGGTGTTAATCGCTCCAGGCAGCCATCATATGATGGTGCGACGCTCGGGACAGCGATATTCCGTTGAGCTCAAAGATGGGCCGCTCGTTTCGAGGCATCGACCTTCTGTTGATGTTCTTTTTAGGTCCGTAGCTTCTTCCGTAGGACGAAACGCAGTTGGCGTTATCTTAACTGGGATGGGGGATGACGGAGCGGTTGGGATGCTGGAGATGAAGCAGGCTGGATCGTATAATATTGCACAAGATCGCCAAAGTTGTGTGGTTTTTGGGATGCCAAATGAAGCGATGAAGCAAGGAGGTGTTCATGAAACGCTTCCCTTGGGTAAGATCGGAACTCAGGCCTTGGCAAAATCGCAATCATCCTCAGGGGTGCTTCGATAGAGGAGCCAGCATAACAGAATCAATTTTAAGCCTTATAGGGTAAGCGTCCGCTCTAGAGCGTCTGGTGCTTGATGCTACGATTTGATATTATGTTAGGATGTCTCAAATCGAAACGGATCGCTGCTATGTTT
>JAKYXN010000170.1 GCA_022538095.1 Puniceicoccaceae bacterium K14
AAACTGCCAAAGATTACAAACTTCGAAGCGGAACACCTCACTCCAAAGAACTGGAAGCAAAGCAAAGTCAACACGCCCTAAGACGGACGCTTACTGTAAATTCCTATTAATTGAACAAGGCGTCATCCGTCTTGCCACTTCTGGCCGAAACGTCGAAGTCGTCCCATCCGTTGCTTTCTGCGGCAGGGGCAGAGTGTGACACAGACGAGGTATTGGCTTGAAATGAGCCTCCTCTGATAATTGTTTGAAAGTTGTTAACTGTAGACTGGAGTTTGTGAGATTGGCCTGCGAGTTGCTCGGACGTCGAAGCTGTTTCTTCAGCTACAGAAGAATTTGATTGGATGTCTGATTCAAGTTGATTGATCGCTGTATTGATGTGTGTGATACCAGTTGATTGCTCTTGAGTTGCGGATGTGATTTCGGCGACTAGGGCGTTCACTTCGCGGGCTTTGCCTAGAATATTTTCGAAGCTTTCTCCGACGCGGTTACTTATAGCCACACCCGTTTCGCTTCGTTGGATGGAGTCTTCAATTTGCTGTGCAGTATCCTTGGCCGCAGAGGCACATCGTTGAGCGAGGCTTCGTACTTCGTCGGCAACTACTGCGAATCCTGCTCCAGCTTCACCCGCTCGGGCAGCTTCAACGGCTGCGTTCAATGCAAGAATGTTTGTTTGAAAAGCTATTTCGTCGATGGTTTTGATGATGTTCGCGATATTGTCGCTGGATGACTTGATGGAGTTCATCGCATCTATCATTTCCTGCATTTCGCTTGCGCCTGATTCCGCTGCTTCTCGCGTTTCGTTTGCTTTCTGGCTCGCTTCTAGCGAATTGCTGCTATTTCGCTCGGTTGAAGCGGAAAGCTGTTCAAGAGCAGAAGCGGTTTCTTGCACTGAAGAGGCTTGGCGTGTTGTGCCGTCAGCAAGTGATTGGCCTGAGCTGGAAATTTGGGCAGCGGCTCCGTTAGTTTGGTCCGCCATTGTTGCAAGGTCATTTTCGACACTCACAAGTGGTCCTATTATCGATTTTTTAAGATAAACAAAACCGATTACTGAAGCGCTGGCGGCGATTGAGGTAAATATGATAGCAGCTGTTTGACTTGCGTTGGTGATGGCAACAAAGCCTAGGCCACCGATGGTAGCGGTAAGTATTAGGAAGAGGGCAGAAATGCGTGTATTGAGTGAATGGTTCGAAAACATATTCGTAGACGTGGCTATTGTTAACGGTTTTGTGGTCTCTTTGTATAACAAGGCTTGCGAGTTGTGATTCCCTGTTTGACTTCCTATATCGGAGATAGAGTTCGATGCTTAAGGCAGCCGTATTCTTTAGGCATAAATACACACAAATAGCTGCCATTTATCAGGAATCGCATTCGAATACTTGACAGTTGCAATTCGCCGCCGATATATACATTTATAAATTAACTAATTTACTTAGGATTAAAATGACAGCATCCCCAACAAAGAATATTTCCGCTATTGGCGAAGCAGAATTGGAGACAGCATCGGCAACCAGTCGAATCGTTTGGGCTCATGAGACCTTTGGAAACGATTTGATCATGACGACAAGTTTTGGGACTCATTCTGCAATCATGTTGCATTTGGTAACGAGTATAATCCCAGATATTCCGGTGGTTTTTATGGACACTGGGTACTTGTTCCCAGAGACATACCGCTTTGCTGCAGAGCTGACTGAACGTTTGAATCTTAACTTGAAGAAATATCATGCATTATCGACAGCAGCTGAGCAGGAAGCAGTGCATGGAAAGCTTTGGGAACAAGGGTTGGATGGGCTCAAGAAATATAATCTCATAAACAAGGTTGAGCCGATGAATCGAGCTGTGAAGGAGCTGGGGGCGAAGGCATGGCTGGCAGGACTCCGTAGGTCACAGGCCGCGTCTCGAGTGGATCGCCCAGTGGTGGAACGGCAACGAGAGATGACAAAAGTCTACCCGATCTTGGATTGGGATAATCGATCAGCTCATCAATACTTGGAGGGGAATGGTTTGCCGTATCATCCTCTTTGGGAGGAGGGATATGTATCCTTGGGGGATTGGCACAGTACCTCGAAGTTGCAACCCGGAATGACGGAAGAAGAAACCCGTTTTGGTGGCATGAAGCGGGAGTGTGGATTGCACGAGGATTCCGGAAACGTAAATTTCCAAATTTAATTGGAGTGGGCCTTCGTGGTCCGCTAAGCCTTGGGGCAATAAAAAACCACTTAGAGATATTCTAAGTGGTTGAAATTTATTTGGTGTGAACCGTTAACTATGCTTTGGTAACGAGTCCGGCTTTGATAGCCTTAACGCTTACCCACATGCGTTTAATTTGTCCTGAAGGGAGTTTCACTCTAACGCGCTGAACGTTTGGACGAAACAACCGCTTGGTTGACTTGGTTACGTGAGTGCCAATACCGCCGCTCTTCTTGCTCTGTCCCTTACGGTGGATGATGCTGCCGGTTGTTGGTCTTTTACCTGTGATTGCGCAAATTCTGGCCATGACTTGAAATTGTTGAAACGACGAAACATGGAGGTGAAATGGACCTTGGCAAGAGAATTCTAAATTTTATTCCCTTTGGGCTTAATACCTCGAAGCTTGCTTCGGCTTTAGTTTGAATTTGGTAGATGGCTACTTGAGTGAAGTTAGGTAAGATTGAT
>JAKYXN010000171.1 GCA_022538095.1 Puniceicoccaceae bacterium K14
AAGGTACGATAGAAAACCGGAAACTTATATGGGATTCGCAACGCTCTCAGCATTAACTGATTGGATCAAATTCGATATTGTCCACACGGCCTAGAGTTCGTGCAATATTTTTCTGGAATAAAACAGTTCGTCGATTTCTTGGTCTAGGTTATGTCGATTGTTTTATATATATGATTCCATTGTTGAGAAAACGGTTATTAAAATCTTTTGTCAGCTTCGTAAGAAGCGATGGAGATGACGGATTTAGGGATGTAGAATTTTTTGAATCTATTATACTTTTTGATACGGCCAAGGACACCTGCGTTAAGCTTAGGAATCTTTGTGAGATTGATAAAGGGGTCACCTTAGTGACTGCACGATCAGGTTACGGTAAGACTTGGCTACTAAAGTATATATATATGAAAGGGAGTGGATTTTCCTTTTTTATAAAGGCTAAGGAATGTACGAAAGGTGTTGAATTTGCGATCGCAAGAAAAATTGAAGGTATTGAAAATGATTTAGGACTCTTAAAAACCCTTATATATACTAACACTGTGAAAATATTAATCGATGGTGTTAACGAGGCAAGTCCTGAAGCACTAGTGAGGATTTCGGATTTTTGTGAAACATTTGGAAAATCATCAATTGTTTTAACCTCTCAGCCTTTTGAGTGGAAAGACCGTCCAAATTTTTCGCGTCAAATATTCATAGAAGGGATGTCAACCGATCTGGCGGTGGAATTTCTAGTTTCTCGGTACGCGTTCTTCGGTTCAAAAAGCTGTCTGACCCAAAGCGAATATAAGAAGGCTTGTTGTCAACTTTTACGCGATGAAACAATGAGGGGGAAGTTTGGTGATGATTGGAAAAGGCTGCTAAACGTATTTGATCTGAGTTTGATCGGGTCTTTACTTTCGGAAGAGATCTCCCCAGCCAGTTCGAACTTAGTTCGCCAGCAATTAGAATTGGTTGAACACGATTTTCGAAATACAAATGAAGGGCGCCTGTTTAATTTTTGGAAGTTAGGTTCTAATGTTCTAAAGATGAGGATGGAAGGAAACGATGAGATCGATTCGAGCCAATTTGGAGCTGAATTATTATGTATGGAGGAGCACAGAATTGTCTATCGCCGAACATTGCAAATAGCGGGGAATCAAGAAAATTGGTATTTTCGACATCAACGGTATTCCGACTATTTGATAGCGTCGTTCATGGCGACTTGCGATGAAAATGAGTTAATGGGGTGGTTCACCGAGTCGCGGTTGTATGGTGCAATTTGCAATCTAGTATGGCTTCTAGAGGAGGCTGATTTAGTGAATCTTAGAAATAGGATCATTGAGTTTTCGACCAAGAGTGGAGATTTTGAATTGTTAAAATCTTTTGAGGAATCCCGTTTGATGCTTTATTCCTAAGTGTGGAATATATCAGACGATCCACCTGGGAAATCACAGACACAGCAAAGCTAAGGTTCCTATATAGTGATTGATCTTAACAAAACTAGCGTATTTCCATCATATCGGCCACAAGAACAACAATGAGCAGCATATTGAAGCTGATTGGGTCTTAACCTTTAATGAAAGGTAACTAAAAATCATCCACACTAATTCACAGAGAGCCAATTTACCCACACTCGCTACCTCTTTTTTTATTTAGCCAACTGATTACCCGCTCCTTGCTAATCCTCAACTAGAGATTCGGATCCTTCCACGCACAATTAGCAGTCACCCGAGAACCGATAACCTCAAGAGAATTTGGATTCAATGCGGTTACTATGAATGCCGCTTTTCCGTCCCTTGAAATTCGCAACTCGTTGATAATCAGCCAAACCGAGATTCACCCGTGTCACGCAAGCTTAAAAGCCGAAAATGCCACAAAACTTTATCTATCAGTCGCTTAAATCACTTTTAGCTCAATTCTCGAGAGGGGTCAAACGTCAGATATCAATTTTCCTTAAAAGAGCATACAAAGTAAGCGTCCGCTCTAGAGCGTCTGGTTTTTGAAACAGCGTTTTGATATTCTGTGTGGATGTCTCGAATCGAATCAGAACGTTGCTACGTCTACTCCGGCGTAGTGGACTTGCGAAAGGGAGCGGATAGCTTGCGAACTTTGCTTGGCCAAACCGAACCCGGAGTACTCTATCTTTTCTCCAACAGGACTCGGGCCTTGCTGAAGTTTCTTTGGGTGGATTCTACGGGAGTGTTTTGCGGAACGAGACGTCTGCATCATTGCGCCTTCGATTGGCCCGAAAGCCACCTCGGCAAGCAGAAGCTCACCGGCGAAGAAGTTGCCTGTCTTTTCACTGGAGGAAATTTAAAGAAGCTGCGACTGAAAAAACTTTGTTTTTCGCTTCGCTGTCGGCCTTTGGCCTCGGTAGACCAAAGAGCGATAGTCCTTCATACGTATGCATCCAAAATATGCTTACATCGGAGCAGAAAGACAGACGAATTGAGGAGCTGGAAAGCGAACTAGCCTACGTTCGCCGTCAGATGGAGGCTCTCAAGCGCAAGCTCTTCGGCTCGCCGGCCAGCGAGAAGGTATCCGACGAGCGATTGCAGCTCGC
>JAKYXN010000172.1 GCA_022538095.1 Puniceicoccaceae bacterium K14
TGATCGCGGCTTGCATGCGGGCCGTAGTCTCGACGAAGGCTTGTTCAACCATGGATTCATGCGAACCTACTGTTCGAAGAATCCTTTATTGTTCTGCTTAGTTGTCCCAATCATTCCATATACCCTGGTTGTCTAGTTTGCTTTCGACAGATCTCGAGAAATCTATCCCTTTGCTAGTGAGGTAGATCATCCCGTTTTCATCTTGGATGATCAATCCATGATTCAACAATTCAAATACACCATATCGAAATTCCTTGTGGTCTGGGACATACGGTCCAATCGTGAAGCCGAATCGCTTGTCTCCATCTAACCCAAATAGTTTCTTCTGCTGAAACCAAAGGGTTTTGAAGACCTTTTTCGTTTGCCAAGCGAACTGATCATACAGGGTGTTCGAATCCACAGGCTGATCTTCTTTCTTAAGTTCTTTGGATTTTATATATTCCTTGGATGCTTCCGACTTCGAAGCGGTTTCGATTTCATTGTTTCCAATCTTTAGCTTCTTAACGTAGATCGATAGAAGTATGAGAATAAACGGCGATGTCGCCAAAGTGAATATCAATATTGTCTCCCATCTTACGGTGTGACACGGTGCCAATTCTAGATACGCCAAAAAGCCAAACGTAACCGGCGGGACAAAATGACTGACCAGCGTAAGCCAAGCAGGAGGAGTGTCTGGTTTTTGATTCATCTATTTTGCAGAACTTCGCGGATCAAACATGAGTGATTGAGAAGACGCAAGTCTTCGAATAAGCGAACTGTTTGCATCAGCTGGTTGTGGGGCCGCGGAGCGGACACGCAACCAGCGGATGGCCATCCGCGAAGTTGCCGTGGGAGCGCAGCGAGCACGGCCAACGCAGAGTTCATACGACGTAGGTCATCGCGGAGCGATGGCCGAAGTTGTATGAAACGACTTGTTAGACGGAATCATGACTCTCGAAGTGACGGTCCAGTTGGGCGATCAAAGTCCAGTCGCAAAAATCTATTTCACCTCTCGATAGGCGTGCTGCACTACCCAACCGATCGCGAATTATTCGAGATTCAGATTCGGACAGAGTTGGATCGTTCGCAAGATACTGAGCAAAGCGATGTGACTCTTTTTCGGGGATTTCGTGTTCATCAAACAGAAAACGAACACGGTTCTGATAAGAGGTGACACATAAATCCAGCTGCAATAGTAATCGATGAGTGGTTTCGGCTGTAGCAAAATCTGGAAATACATTTCCTGGCCCTAATCGATAGAACGGAGAGAAGTCCGGCAACGTGATGATTGCGACTACCCCTTCCGAGCGCAGGCCTTCTAGCGACATTTGTAACATCGCCTTATACTTGCAGAGATTCTCTGCGATGTAATAGTTGGAATGGAAGAAGAGGACCAAATCGTACGAGTCCTTAAATTCTCCAAAATCTCCAAAAGTGCAGGTGCTAAATTGAGAGCCAATAACGCAATCTACAGGATTCAGATTCCGCTTACACACGCGAATCGTTTTCGCGTCCGGTTCTATCCCGTGGTAGACGACCGGAATCTCAATAAGAGGCAGTAGCGTCGCGGCGGTAGTACCGTCGCCGCACCCTATGTCTAGCACGATTAATCTGTCTCGACCTTTGAAGCGACTTTTAAGCGTATTCGCGAACCGCTGTACCAAGCATTTCCAATCACTACGAATAAGTCGCTTCTCTACTTCCACATGCACGTTTTCGTATCGTGGGTTCCAAAATGGGTAATTAATGGTTTTCGTTCGCGCCATGCTTCTATTCTTTCTCCCAGATCCAATCTCCGCTACGAATCTTGGTATTATCTTTACCTACCCATTTCCCCTCCATCCTATTTCCGTTCAACTCCAACTTGAGTTTGAACAGTCCGTACCAATCTTTGTCGGCTTGTGTGTCTTTCCACTTACCCGCGATTATCCCGTCTGGCTCCAATTTCGCAGTGACCTTGTATGAAAAACCCTGACCTACTGCTCGGCCCCACAGATATGGCCCGAACTGAACAAATTTGATCGTATCTGAGTGGGTTTCAGCGCGGTCCGTGTCATTGACGTACCACGTCGATTTCCAGTGCTTCGCCAGTTTTCTAACGCGCATAGGTGTAAGCTTGTAAGTAACGTAGTTGTATAGCGCGTTGCTAAACGGCACGGCGATCGCACCAATAAGTGCGGCGATAACGGCGATAGATAGATCACTCATTGAGCATAGGGTCCCTTAGTTCCTCATCGGTTCTCATTACGTCTAACGTCTGCATGAGTCGGAGCGGTTTACCGCGATTGACTCAATGTAATGGTTTTCACTATTTTTAGTCGGTTTTTCTGAAGTGAATCAAATAGTTGATTAGAGCAATCGGCCAGAGTCCAGATATATAGATTCCATATTTAATTCTTTCTGCCGTCTTATTTTTCTTTGTTTTTTCATCCTTCGTTTTCTTTTCATTTCCTAGCCCAAAGTGATGCGCCCTGTAAAAAGTGGACATGAGATTCTCCTAAATGGAGAATAGAAACTTGAAGCAAAAACGATATACAGAAGAGTTCAAGAAGGAAGC
>JAKYXN010000173.1 GCA_022538095.1 Puniceicoccaceae bacterium K14
TTGTTCTTTATCATCGAAAACTTGATATAACTTTTGCATCCTATTGCAAATCAATTACTTGAGAACTTACACATTTTGTCCACACGGCCTAGTTATTTTATCAAATTTGGGGCCTTTAAAATTCATAAATTTTAAAGCCTATAATTGATTAAAGAATAAGGTAAATTGTTGGCCGAATACGAATTCAGCCAATTTTAAAAATCATCTTAAAAAGTCGTAGATAGATTAAATCGGAAGCTTCTAGGTGCGTAGAATTTTTCTGTTCTACGAACCTCCGGGGAGCCATCAATCACGTTTTCATATACAACTGTATTCAAACTATGAGTATCATTCCCGAGATTGGATATGCGTAACGCTGCCTTAATTGGGAAATTACCCCAGCGCCACGAATAGTTAAGATTCATGTTCGAATAAATTCTCTCTTTCGTGGGCGGAGTTGGATACAGGTTTTCAGCCAAACTCCTACCTCCAATTGCAATGGAAGTATTTGCGGGGCCTTGATAAATCACACCAACACTGACAGAGAAATTTTTCATAAACCCTTCTTGAAAAGTATATTTTTGCACAAAACTAGCACTATCTTCGAAACCATAGTAAAGACTAAGTCCGTCTATACCGGCATTGGCTTCGGATGCTCGAACGTCTCCAACACCAACAGGCACTCCGTCTTTGAGGGTCTCTTTTACACGAGGGTTGCCATTTACATCAAGAAGCACATTTCCGTCGTCATCTGTGTGATACACGTCTACTAATCCGAACGATTCGCGACCATAGATTCGAGCGAAAGAATCATACTGAGTTCCGAACTGCTCATTGTCCGAAATTATACCGTCACGAACTCCAGTAACTGGATCGATCAAATCCACGGCCGCATCGACAAACTGGAAACCTCCCTGTGCCTCACGCTCTGTATGCGCATAGCTAAAGGTGAATTGCCATGACTTGGTTGGTTGGTAAATCAGCTGCAAATCGTATCCAGTAGCTATATCGGTAAAGAGCACATCCGTTTGCGATTCTCTACTTGTATGCGCTCCCCACCCCGGAGGAGTGCCACCCGATTTGTAAAGAGGAGTGTATTGTTCCGGAGTCCTAAAATCTGTATCAACACCTTCAGTAGAGCGCTCACGATCGGCATAAGCTGTCTCCAAAACATCCCGAAAAGTTCGAGCGATTGGAAGATAATAGATATTTACGTCTGGAAACGCTGGCCCCGTACCTGGACCTGGTTGAACCTCATGTCGGTATTCTTCACCGGAAAAAACAACTCGAGTGTATCCATTGTTGTGGGTAGCGACCAATGGCGCATCCAAATCGTTATAGTTTAGATAAGTCCACTCATCCACTCTTTCATACACCCCTTCGGCAAACTGTGGTGTATCAATCGGAGCTTCAATAACTCCATTTTCATCGTATGTATAACCTGATAATCTCCTGTTGCCGAAAACATCACGAAACCCATAGTCGCCCTCTTCAAATTGCGACAAATCAAGGTCAGGCCTTGCTTCAGCAAACGAAGGATCGATCTCTTTCGCTCTAACTATCGCATCTTTCCAAATCTCGTCAAACACGTTAGCGTGAACGCCGTAATTAATGGGATAGGCACCACTTTGAACCAAAGGAGCATCAAACCTCGGAGCACCTGCCTCGTCGACCGTGTAAATAGAGCCTCCGTAATCGCTTGGCCTTGGAGCACCAGCCGCCTCCCAAACCGCATTCTCTCGAGTGATCTCATAAGCCGAAATCGTTCCGGATAGCTTACCATCGAACAACTCGAATTTCAGACCAATTTCAAGGTTTTGAGTTATTTCTGATGGATGGGGGTCTAGGTTTCCATCTAGTAACCCAATATTTGGAGTAACTCCACCTGAACTAACAGTATATACCGTCAAGGCATCAGTGATATCGTAATTCAAAGCCAAGGTCACACTCGTTTCACTTGAAGGGCTATCGCCTGGTCCGTACTCACTTTCAGTATCATAAGCTCGGAAATTATAGCCAAAAGTGCCTGGATCTTCCCAAGAATACCCAAGTGTATTAAGAGGGCTAACAATGGGCAGGTAAGTTTCACCTTCAGGATCGCGAAGTGTAGCATCATCCCAACTATCAGCACCATCTGTAGCTTCGTCGTCGGAGGCGATTAATTCTGCATAGTTCGCGAAGCCCGCTATAGGGGCATTTTCATCAAAACGATCCCACAATTGAGCACGTGTGAAGTATTCGTCATATCTGTAACCAGCAAGCAAGGACAGTTTATCATTAAAAAAATCTCCTTTGTAGAGCCCATAGGCAGACCGGTACCACACATCGACGTGCCAGGCTCGATCCCCTGCCATTCGGATGGTACGACACATCGACATAGGTAACAGTTAACACAAAGACATGGGTAACACTATAAATCTCAGGCTATGGCCTGGAAGGAAGTGTTGCCAATGGAACAGAGAGTTAAATTCGTGGTGTTGGCCGAAGCCAACAAACAGAGCTTTACAAGT
>JAKYXN010000174.1 GCA_022538095.1 Puniceicoccaceae bacterium K14
TATTTTGAGATATCGTTGTACCATGCTTCCATGGCCATTTCGTGAAATCCGTTTCGGAAGTAGCGGTAGTCTCCGAGCGAGTCTGAGAGAGTGAACTCCTTTGCCGCTTGATCAGAAGTGATTCCTTTTTCTGCACTTTGGCGAGCGTGCTCTTCAATTTCCAATAAAAGCTTACTATAAGACTGGGTTGATGGGGAGTTTACTTTTCTAACGCTGCCATGGCCCGGAACAATTATCCCATTGCTTGTTGTAAGAATGTTTTGGACGGACTGTATCCATTGTGAAGGGGACGATGACATGAAATTGGGAAAAATGCCGTCCCAAATTAGATCACCAGCAAAGGTGGTTCCACTGTGATCATCGGTAATTATAAGATCGCTTGCAGTGTGGCCCCGCATCGGAGTAATGGTTACAGTCCTGCCACCAAGATCAAGGAGCAGCGCTTTGTTTTCATCTGTTATGATGGTTGAAGCGTCGGATAGGTAGCCACCCCATTTATTAAGAGTTGAGATCGATAGGTTTGGTTCTTCAGGGTGAGGGACGGTTTTTATGTAGTTTTCAAATGCAAGCTCGCGGGTTGTTTGCGTCATTATTACTTCTGGGGTTGCACCATCCCTCATGAAAGCGCGAGTTCCTCCAAGGTGATCGAAGTGGAAGTGAGTATTGACGACATGAGTGGGGAGTCGCCCTGTAATGGATAAGCAGGCGTCTGCCATGTAAGATGCTCCCGCTGGCGTACGGTACGAGTCGATGGCGAGAATTTTTTCTTTTCCAATAATAAGCCCCCCGTTTGAGTGGGTTGCGAGATCGCCTGCTTTCCCATCCTTAGTAAAGGGAGTGGAGATTAGCGCGTAGACTCCGTCACCAATTTCTTCGATTCGCGCGTATGGTCTTTTGCCAATTTGCTTACCTTGAGTTTCACGACCATAAGCCTTACGAGAGCCCAAGGGGGAAAAGAGTAGTGTTGCACAAAACCCACAAGAGGTGCCGAAGCAACATTTTAGAAATGAGCGGCGATTTTTGTTATTCATTAAACAGTTAGTTTTTTTGTCAGGGTTCTTTTATTCATTTCTTATACTTAATAAGAAATTAGCTGAACAATTCCCATTATTTGAAATGAGTGATAAGGTTTGTTAGTTTTTACTTGCATGTACAAGCAAATAATTGGAGATTCCTTTCCATGTTCGATGACTGTCTCTATTTTAATCTCTCTTCACTGAGTAGAAGCATAACAAACATGTGGAAAGATGAGTTCGCGCAACTAGGCTTGATCCCTTCCCATGGATACTTGTTGTTCGCTATGGTCGAGAAACCGAATGAGCAACAAAAGGAATATGGTGAGTACCTCGATTTAGAGGCTTCTACGATTAACCGTCTTATCGATACGTTGATTAGCAAAGGGTTGATCGAGAAATCGGGAGTTGGTCGCGGTTCTTCATTATCTGTCACGCCTGAGGGAATGAAAATCTATCGTAGAGTCAAAAAGACGATGGATTCGCTCAAACAAATTTTGGATAGTGAACTCGGTGGTGCTCGATTTAAGAAACTCGTTCAAGAGTTAGCCGCAGCGAGACAATTACTTAAAAGTTAAATTTTGATTAATCAGTAAATAGCGAAGATTTGAGCTATCAATTGATTTCATGTACAAGCAAGTAAAACGAAAATAAATATGAAAATTAAACTAAAAAATAGTATTTCTCTGGTTGGGATGTTGTTTACTTTGATTTCTTTAACTGATGCAGCAGTTCCAGAAATTCATTACGGTAAAGAACAAGTAGGCGACGTCGAGGTTTTCTATCGAGAAGCGGGGGACCCGTCGAAGAAGACAATCGTTCTTCTTCATGGGTTTCCGACATCATCGCAGATGTATCGGAAGGTTCTGAACGAGCTTCATGGAGACTACCATTTAGTAGCTCCAGATTATCCTGGCTTTGGTGAAAGTAGCGTACCAAACCCAGACGCTTTTGCTTATACCTTTGATAATCTTGCCGACGTAATGGATCAATTTCTTGAGCAAAAGAATCTTAAAGAATACACACTAATGATCCAAGACTATGGGGCTCCAATAGGGTTCCGTATCGCAACAGAGCACCCAGAGAGAGTAAAAGGCCTAATCATTATGAATGGTAACGCTTACGAAGAAGGTCTCAGTGAAGAGGGGTGGGGCCCGATTTTTGAGTATTGGAAAACTAAAGACTCTGATCTTGGAAAAACAATCGCGGAGCAGGTTTTTAGCCTTGAAGGTATGAAGTGGCAGTACACGCATGGCACGAAAAATCCTCATCTCATTAACCCGGATGACTGGATAATAGATACCGCGAAAATTACTCGACCGGGACAGGCGGAAATTCAGCTGGGGCTCTTTTATGACTACCAAAACAATGTTAAGCTTTATCCTTTATGGCAAAAATACCTTCGTGATAATCAACCACCAGCTCTTATTGTGTGGGGGAAGAACGATGCATTTTTTCC
>JAKYXN010000175.1 GCA_022538095.1 Puniceicoccaceae bacterium K14
TCGGCTTTGTTCTTTATCATCGAAAACTTGATATAATTTTTGCATCCTATTGCAAATCAATTACTTGAGAACTTACACATTTTGTCCACACGGCCGGAAATAGATTAGGATTCAAACGACTCGATGATGGCACTTTTGATTTAGAAATGGCGGAAGGTGTAGAGTATGAAACCAAACTTCATGCTTTCGAGCAGCTTGCTCGTGGATATAAAGGAGCTACGGTTGATACGTTTAATGGAAAAGATGACCTAAATGTGAAATTGAAAATTTACGAAAGAGGTGCCAATGTTTTGGGAGCTCGTTTGTCGGGCTTGGTTTTTGCTCATGGCGGAGGAAATGAAGTTAAGATTAGTGGTGACGGTAAGGGAACATGGATTCTCTTTAGTTCTGCAGACAGAATAGCTAGAAGCTATGGTTGCAGATTCCAGGCTTGCCAAGGAACCGAGACTGTTTGGGGACTTGAAACTGCTAAAGCCTACCTAGATACATATGCGGAAAAAAGATGAAAATAATTTGGTCTATATTGTTTCTTGTTTCTATCCATCACGTAAGTGCTGAATCTTTAAACAAACCTTACGTGGTTGATGCCTTAGCTTATTTTGACATAGAGCTTAGCGAGGAAACTCATAGTAATGAGATAAAGGATATGCTTCTTGTTTTTGTAAGAAGTTTCGAAAGTAAGGAAGAATTTTTGAAGTATGTAGCGAGTCGAAATCTTGATCTTGTTGTAAGGCCTGTCGTTTTTCAGACTAAAGAAAAGGATTTGTTGTCTTTTAGGTTCTATTATCCATCGGAGCACGACATATTAATGGTTCACATATTGTTTTCTTTTAAAGGTAATGAATCGAAATCTACATATTTTAGTCTAGGGGTTACCACGATTGACTATTTGGATACGATTCAGAAAATGCGTTTAAATACAGATGTAATGAGTTGGGGTTTTCAAGAGAGGGTTCACTCATCAAAAGTCAAATAATGACAAGTAACCAATATAAGAATACTCAACTTATGTGTTGTTCGCTCTGCTGTCGGCAAATGAACGTACAGGCGAACCAATAGCATGTATCCCACGAGAGTATGGATGCAATCGGGGATGCTTTGTTCTCAGATGAGTGATTTATATAATTATCTTACAAGCCGCGGTTTTATAGAAGGCGAGGCAAATTCACTCGTTAAATGTATTTTGGTAGACTTTTACATTAAGGTCGCTCCAGAGAATGGTAATTGGAATCGAGACGAAGATTTATATATTTATCTCTACTCTCCATCATTTGGTTTGACTATGACTAATCTGTTCAGAGATGAGTATTCTCCAGCTTGGGACTATAGGCCTCGAAAATTTAGGAAGGACAGAGACGGATGTTTGGGTATGGTTTTGAGCGGAATTAAAATCAATCCAGATCGGATCGAGACCAGTAAAATTATTCCTTCAAATTTCAGCCTTACTTTTGCAGAATTTTTTGGATGCCTAGACTGCTTAAAGTCAGAAAAGGAACTATTTTATGCCTTATACAAGGGTTGTTTTCGTAATTTTTTTGCGCTGGTGGAAGGAGCTTGGGTGTATTTGCACTTTGCATGCAAGTTGGGGCATTCAGCAGAGAAAATTGTAAGCGACTTATATGACGATAATAGTCTGGAAGATCTGCGTCGATCTTGGCGATTGAGAAAAGAAATAGACGTGGATATTATCAAGCTATTTTTCGCAAGAGGAGTCACTCATCAAAAGTCAAATGATGAGGAGTAACCAACGATCCAATACTAAACCTGTGTTTTCCTGCATTGAAGCACATGCTCGGCTGAGCCTCGGTGCTCTGCACCCATGCCGTCGCTTCGCTCCGTCATGCCCTGTGCTGTACGTCGTCTGCCACCCCTTCGACGGGGCTCAGGGTATTGGCTCCCTAGTCTAATTTGCAGGAGGGCCGTCGAAGTTGTGTGATCTAATTGATACTCTTGGTCAAAACGGTTCGAAAATCGAGTATCTTCGGGTAGGAGGGCATCATGACGGAGACCTTATGTTTGGAGCTGACCGCTCAATGGATGTGAAGTCTGAAGATTTTATCGCATTGCTAACTAACCATGTAGTTGCAGCTGGTGCGTATATTTCGCTAGATACTTGTCACATGAATGCATGTATTGATTCACTCATAGCTAACCTAAGCTTTCAAGGTTCGAACGTAACAGTTGGTTACACTGAGGGCGTTAATGCATCATTGCCTGGTACTTCTCGATATATACGTTGGTGGCCAGGTAAAGGCACAACTTACAGAATGAATAGAATTGATGACACAGGATGGTGGGTAAAACAAAAATTGCATTAAAGATTCTGATCTTAACAATGTTATTACTAGGCCGTGTGGACAATATCGAATTTGATCCAATCAGTTAATGCTGAGAGCGTTGCGAATCCCATATAAGTTTCCGGTTTTCTATCGTA
>JAKYXN010000176.1 GCA_022538095.1 Puniceicoccaceae bacterium K14
ATGTGGATCACTTCAAAATCATCTAGGTGCTCGTGGTCGGTGAAGCCGCGTGTCGGTGGATTGGCCAAGGCATCTTGCCAAGAGCTACTTTGCACTTGCATTTGTTCCGTCAGGATTCGTTTGCCCCATGGGTCGTAGAGGTAGCGGTACTCAACCTGTCCGGACTCTTCGGTAACCGCGTACACTGTTTTGGTAACGTCGCTGCCATCGGTATCGATCTGCATCACACGTTCACTACCTACACCCAAATGGAACTGGGTGTGGCGGTTGCTACTCAGCGTGATCTTTCGCACTTGCCCACTGCTTGTCCAGGTGAAGGTGCGACTACGGCCGGATTCAAAGATTGCAGTCATCAAGAAGGTGAGCTTCAAGTAACCTAACATAGCATGAACAGTCGCATCCATACCTAATTTCTAATGCTAAACCTGGCTCTTGAATGCATGCTGGGTTGACGGGAACAAGCGCCACGTGGAGGGCTAGGCGTTTGGGTGTTCGAACGAATAAGACTTACTTACTCCGCATAAAAAGACTTTGGATATCATCACTAGCCAAATCAATTGGCATACATGCTATTGGTTGGCCTGTACGTTCATTTACGGAAGGAAACGCCGCCGACATGACCCAAAAAATCAACTACAAATGACCACACATTAGAAAAACGAATTACACAAAATAAATCACACCCCTGGCGTTAAAGTAAAACTCTTTCCATAGGATATATCCACTAGCTTATTTTGATCAAAATAGAAACCCACTTCGTGTATGAAGAGAGTTCTTTCGCACTCTTGATTGATTTGCAAAACAACGGAGCCTTCAGCATATTCTATACGTATCACCCGTTTCTTAAGGTCAGCTATCTCTGTTAACTCTGCAAAAACATCGCCAATAGACATCCCTAATTCGAATCGATTCGACAAAAAATCTCCAAAATTTTCGACTTCTAAATCCTCGTCCAAATTTATTTCAAAAAACTCGTGAACAGGTTTCACCTGCCCTCCTACTAAATAGTATGTTAATTGTAACACAAATAAAATGTAAGTTAGCCACTTTTTCATTTTCTAAAATATCCTTTTATCGAACAGCTAAATTCCTTAACCACTCCCTCTGGATAGAGGGTCCCAGTCAGCCTTCCTGTCAATCCAACGGCCTCCATAAAACATCCACCAAACTTGCAATGATAAGGCTTAAGATAATTTCCTCCAAATTTCAATTCATCAGAATGTAAACCGACCAACTGATTTCAGTTATTCCTGTATGTATTTTGAGAACCATACGTTCCCCACATTAAGCGACCTCCGTCACGTCCACCGTGACTAGCTATAAAAATCTTCGCTTCGTCAATTATTGCAGCCTCAAGTAAAGTGAGCATTTCTTTTTCCGATGTGGCAACACGAAAAACTATTTGGTCTCGGTTTTGGATCAACTCCTCAGCCAACAAGGCATCAGCTAATTCATTCGCGGCAGTCGCATAGTGCTCAACGTTCACATCCACAACTCCTTCTCTAGGTGTCGCCCTAATGATAGGGCTTTCGAAGGGCGTATCGCAACTGTCATGACAGGCGGAACGACTGGCAGGATAGATACCGCTCTGACGGGTGGAATGCTGATTAGACTAGATAGCCAATACTGAGCCCCGCCAATGGGGTGGCGGACGATGGACAGCACATGGCATGACGGAGCGAAGCGACGGCATGAGCCGAAGCTGAGCATATGCTTCACTGGCAGATAACTCAAGCTGAGTATTTTTGGTTTGGTTACTTTACACTATTTGGCTTTTTATCAGTGATCTCAGGAATTGGTATATCTAAGATTGTATAACCGTGGCTTGGGTATTTCCTTTTGTAATCTAAAGAGTCCACCGAGACAACGCTCAACCCGTCACTGTGCTCCTTAAACACAAACCCTCGCAACTCAAACGCATCTATGTATTCAAATTTTATAGCTAAAAATATAGAGTCCTTATACTCTGTTATAGATACGGAGTAACCATGACGGTACTCCTTTTTCAATCTGATTAATTCTAGCTGTAGATCGCTAAGCGTAAGATCATCACTAAACCAGTTTAGCTTAGATTCGATTAACAGTCCGTTCTTCAACTCAAAACCAGGGTACTGCTGTAAAAAAAGTCCGACAAAGTTGTCCGAAACATCTTTAAGCTCAATCGAATAACTTTGAGTAAAATCGATAGCTGCCTCATTATCTAGAGAAGATGCCTTTAAGAAAAAAACATTAACCCCAAAAACACAAATTACAAAAAATGATTTCATCATGATTCTTTCAATACTAATCACCTAATTCCAAACACAAGCCCCGTTTCGAGAAATCGAACGGGGCTTTTTCATGGCCAATAAGTTCAGTCATAGATAATGTAAAAAAGCCCATCTGCGGCGTAAGGGCGTACCACCGATGCGAAGTCGAGCATGTGCCACACT
>JAKYXN010000177.1 GCA_022538095.1 Puniceicoccaceae bacterium K14
CTACCCTCGAAAACGGTGCTCCACTCCCAGACTGGCTCACGATAGATTCCGAAACAGGCGAACTCTCAGGAACACCAGAAAATGGGGACGTCGGTGACATTTCAATCATGGTCACTGCATCAGATGGCCAAGCGACTGCATCCGATACATTCACTCTATCAGTCGAAAACACCAACGACGGACCAACCGTAAGCGCTTCAATTGCGGACGTATCAACAGACGAAGATTCAGCCTTTAGCCTAGACGTGTCCGGTAACTTCGCAGACGAAGATTTAGGCGACACGCTCACCTACTCCGCTACCCTCGAAAACGGTGACCCACTCCCAGGCTGGATCACTATCGACTCGGATACAGGCGAACTCTCGGTGACTCCAAAAAATGGAGACGTCGGCGACATCTCAATCACCGTCACTGCATCAGACGGCGAAGAATCAGCTTCCGATACATTCTCCGTTTCTGTTGAGAACACAAACGACGGACCGACTGTCGTTTCCCAATCGCAACAAGCTCTCTGGAAAGAAGACTTTTCGGGGTTATCAGATGGAGCTAAGAGCGATTCTGGAGACTCTGCATGGGCAACTGATGAATCGGCTACAAATACATCGCCTATTCATGGGGTTGCAAACGAAGCTTATGAATTTTCAACTTCAACCAGCCAGGCTAACGACAACGACGCACTCCTAAAGCTCCAATCGGAGCCTATCGATATAAGCAGGAAAGAAAACTTAGAGCTTACTTTCGAGCTTCAGACAAACGGAGACATGGAGGAAAGCGGCTCATGGCACGACTACTTCCAGGTTGTCGTCATCGTTGATGGAGAAAGCCATGAAATCTATGAGCAAGATGGAAATCACGCCGATGGCAATGGCGCCATGCATAGCATCACCCTAAGCAACATTCCTCAGGGCGATGAACTAATAATTTCATTTGAAGCAAAAACAACAAATTCTGCTGAGATATTCACAATCGACAACGTTCAGCTTAACGGAGACGGTGTTGGACTGTCGGATACGAACGCCAGCGAAGACAATCTTTTTGCATTAGATACTTCAGAGAGCTTCTCAGACGAAGATATTGGCGATACACTAACGTTTTCCGCAACTCTCGAAAACGACGAGCCCTTACCTGATTGGTTAACTATCGACTCAGAAACAGGTGTCCTTTCCGGAATTCCAGAAAATGGGGACGTCGGCGACATCTCAATCACGGTCACTGCTTCCGACGGGGAAACTTCTGCAAGCGATACATTTACATTAACCATCGAGAATACAAACGATGGTCCAACTGTCACATCAAGTATTGCAGACCAATCAACAGACGAAGACTCCGTTTTTAGCCTAGATGTTTCAGAGAATTTCGCAGACGAAGATCTCGGCGACACGCTCACTTACTCCGCTACTCTCGAAAACGGCGATCCACTGCCAGACTGGATATTAATCGACTCCGAAACAGGCGAACTCTCCGGAACTCCAGGAAATGGGGATGTCGGTGACATCTCAATCACGGTAACAGCCTCAGATGGTGAAGAATCAGCAAGCGACACGTTCACTGTCTCTGTCGAAAACACTAACGACGGACCTGTCGCAAACGCAGACACTTCTTCAGTAACGGAACAAAATACGGTTGAGATCGATGTTTTAGCAAATGACACTGATATCGACGCAGGTGATTCTTTAACAATCTCCGAAGCAAGTGTCCCTTCAGGGCAAGGGTCAGTTACCATCGTAGGAAATAAACTAGTCTATGATCCAGAAGACGGTTTCCCTGACCTGGCAATGGATGACACTGAGAATGTTGAAATATCCTACACAATCTCCGATGAAAAAGGTGGAATCTCTACATCAACTGTAACCGTTACGGTAACAGGCGATGATAGTCTAATCGTCGATAGCGATTCGAGTCGCACCGTCAACGGAACCGACAACAACAACACTATTCTTGGTAATGGTGGAAACGATACAATCAATGCTGAAGGAGGTGACGATGTTGTCGTAGGGGGCACTGGGAACGATAATATGTATGGTGGAGAAGGTAACGATACCTTCCAAGTATCAGAGGGTGATGGGTTCGACGACTTCTATGGAGGCGAAGGCGACGATACAATCGTTTCAATGGACGGGTCCGACATTCGAATCGATGCAAACCTTACTTCAGATAATTCCATTGAAACAATCTCATCTGGAGGAAACGAAGGCGTCAATATTGTAGGGGATGGAAGCAGTCAAACGCTAGACTTCTCTGAAACCAAACTCGACGGTATCCAATCCATTGATGGTGGTGCTGGAAATGACAACATCACTGGCTCAACTGGCGATGACACCATCATCGCAGGCGAAGGAAACGACAACCTTTATGGGGGCGAAGGGAACGACACATTTCAAGTCTCTGAGGGTCAAGGAGACGACGA
>JAKYXN010000178.1 GCA_022538095.1 Puniceicoccaceae bacterium K14
GCTACGACGTTTATGATACTTATGATTTGTTTCGGACCAGCGAATCGCTCCGATCAATCAAGCAAAATCAGACGGCGCTTGGCATCACGCTTACCACTTTGCGGATACGTGCCGACGAACATAAGCACAGGGCATGACAGGGCTTGTCCCTGGCAGGAGCCCGAAGGGCCGAGGCTCAGCCGAGCATGTGCAACAGTGCAGGAAACAAACACAGGTTTAACTATTTAGCTTCGAAAACCCCACTCTCGTCTAAAACACAGGAAACCCAGTTCAGCTTACGATCTGCCTCCAACATACGACGCCCAATACCTCTACGAGCAGACCTCAATTCAGCAACGAGACCGACGTTTCCACTCTCAAGTGCATATCTCTCAAACAAAAGACTCGCTTGAAGCCATTTGTCCCAAGGCCATGAACCCACGCTATTCGTGAGACCGAAGAAACGATCCAAATTATCTCCATGAGTTAGTAGCGACCTTAACACTTGGACAACCGGTTCACTCTCCGATTCAAGATCCTCATCCATCAACAATCTTGCTGATAAAATGATCACAGAATCCAATCCGATAGGAGCCCCCGCCCAATTTTCAAACTCGGCCAAGGTATCAACACCATCAAATCGACTTAAACAATCCACCGCAATGTCATTACTCCTGTTCAGAAAAATTTCTTCAAACCTCGTCCCTTCCAACCAACGATTAGACGCTTCTGAAGCACCAGCCCCGTTTTTACTCATGTACTTAGCAACGCAATACTCAACGAAATCGGACGCATCATCGAACTCGCCACCAAACTTCACCGTGGAAAGGTAATTTCCCCACAAGAAGTGATGCCGCATAAGCCCCCACAAAAGGCCGTCCCATTCACCAAAGTATCCTTTCTCGGCCAAAAAACGACCGTACTCCTTCGTTTCGGTCTCTAGCACACTCAGCATAACTAAATCATCATCACAGTAGTTAGGCAACGTATACGCATAATCTACTATACGCAAATCGGGTTCAAACTCAACACAAGAAGAAGATGCAACAGCAAACCCCATAATGATCAAGATCAGACGAATCTGTATAGTTATTTTCATTATCACATCCTTCATTTTTCAACGAAACAGCATCCGCTCACCTCGGGAACTTCCCACTCAAAAACCTAACAATCATCGATATTGGCTACTTGGATTATCTCTCCACTTCTTTGTACACCGTTCAATCAATTCCAAATAAGGGTTCGTGAGGCTCTCATACCCTTGAGCAATTTCATCAATAATCTGACGACCACGATCCTCTTCCAAATAGCGGTCACGAAGCGGTGCACGAGGTCCTAAATATACACCATTTCGATAATTTGATGCTACAAAGAAACCATCTCCGGTACTACTCATCCCAATAGTATATTGATTTCGAGTCCCGAGTAAGTGTTGGCCTAACTTCAAAATATATGGGACCCCACCAGCTCGGTTAGTTCTTGTCGGGCTCATATTTCGCCCGGCCGTCGGATCATCTATGATATCTCCAGCTTGATAGCGACCTCCTGACGACTTAACAACAGAGCTCTGCATAGACTCGATTGTATTGTTCAACCAGCTACCATTAACCTCCCAATAAATTGGAGGTTTCGGCCTACCGATAGACGCGCCGTTTGTATTCCAGAACCCTCGAGGAGCATAGTTGTAGTTACGATCCGCAACCTGATCAATCAATTCGCCGTACTTCTCGTACTGCTTGCTCCACTCCTCAGCTTGCCTTTCCTTTCTTTCCCTCCAGGCGAACGCATTGTCTCCAGCCATCCCCAATCTGGAAAACTTAGGGCAGCCGTCATCGTCGCTACATTCGGAGTCATCGAGATCCCGAGGTAGAGGTCTCCTTGGGTAACCCCTTGGTCCCGAATGTCCGCCAAAGCCCCATGTTCCCTGAAGTCCCAAGATGTCAATACGGTTAACAGTATCATTACCGATCATGCCATACAGATTGTATCCACCCTGTTCCTCTATCGGGTCCCTATTTGTCCAACGACCATCCTCAGCATTGTAGTAGCGATAGAAATACTGCACTAAACCTGTCTCAGAGTCATAGTACTTGGATAGCGCCCTATAGTTAAATTCAGATGCAATTCCTGTACTTCCCACTTCATCCCCAAAAGTATCATATTGGTAACTAGCAGATACCTGTCCGCTTTCATCCAAGTAGGCTGTTATATGGCCTACATTATCGGCCTGGGCATAGTAGATGTCGCCATCTCCCTGGCGTACCGCGAGCAAGGCACCGATGCCGTTGGTGGCATCCAAGGATTGAGCAATGTCCAATCCTCTCGTATACGT
>JAKYXN010000179.1 GCA_022538095.1 Puniceicoccaceae bacterium K14
CTCGTACCCTCAAACCAGTTCAACTTAAAAGATATCCATCAAAAAGATGGCTAGGAATATTATATTCGTATTGACAGCACGAGACCATATCAACGCTAAGAGGAGGTGCGGCTGAAGGCCGTTGCCTCACTCGCCTTAATGTGCCTTCTTGATTCTAAAATGTTCGATTATTATTTTGGCCGCTCGCATCGAAGCGCCGACTCCGCCAATTCGTATTTCCAAGGCATCGTAATCCATCAATATTCCCCGACGTTCTTCCTCATCTAGCACTCGAGCAAGCTCAGCTTCGATTGTGCTAAAATTGCAATTCGCCTGGATCAGTTCAGGTACCACCTGCTTATCCATGATCAAATTGACCAAGCAGATGTACTTTCGAGTGAAGATTCGTTTGGCAATAAAGTGAGTAAGCCAATTCCCTTTGTAGCAAACAACCTGAGGAACCTTGAAAAGAGCAGTTTCCAAAGTTGCGGTCCCTGATGCAACTACGGCCGCATGAGAGGCATTTAGCAGGCTATAGGTGCTGTTGTCGATTAATCGGATGTTCTCCTTATCGATAAACTGCTTGTAGGCGTTGTGGTCCTGGTTGGGAGCTCCTGCTATTACGAATTGACAATCTGGAAAGGAATCAGCCACTGAACACATGGGTGGCAACATTCGACTGATTTCCTGGGTACGGCTTCCAGGGAGAACTGCTATAATCTTACGATCATCCAAACCGAACTTTCTTCTAAAAACCTCCTTATCGAGAAACTCTCGCTTCCCAATTTCATCCAGCAGTGGGTGACCGACGAAGTGGACCCTATGTTGATACTCTTCTTGATAGAATTTCTTTTCGAATGGAAGAATCACATACATTTGATCTATGCACTTCTTGATCTTCTCGACGCGCTTTGCGCGTGACGCCCAAACTTGAGGCGATATGTAGTAGCTCGTATAGAACCCCTTTCTCTTGGCCCATTCAGCTATTCGAAGGTTGAAACCGGAATAGTCGATGAATATCAATAGATCCGGATCGAAGTTGATTACGTCGCTTTTGCAGTATCTGAAATTCTTTTTGATGGCCCGAAAATTAGCCAGAACTTCGAACAATCCCATGAAAGCTAAATCGCGATAGTGCTTCGCAAGGCTGCCCCCTGCACTTGCCATTCTGTCACCTCCCCAACAGCGAATCTGGGACTCGGCATCTAACTCTCTTATGCACTGAATGAGGTTCGACCCGTGCAGGTCGCCAGAAGCTTCACCTGCAATGATGTAGTACTTCATAGTTTGTTTGCGTAACTCTCAATTGTTTGGCACGCCAAAGACTCACGACGTAGGACGCGCAGCGTCCGGAGTTGTGAGCTCTGCCTTGTTCACATCTTTCCGTTTTTTGTTTTCGGCTTCGATCATGTTTTTTGCGAAGTCGTAGAAACCAGTGAAATCCCAAGCCCATACGCCAATCGATACATTCCACCAAGACATCGCGAAATAGATTGGTTTGTCTCCATTCCTAAATGACATCCTATACATCGGCGGTGTCCATCCGGGAATTTTTACAACTCGGGAAGCTTCACTCCATTTGTATTCTTTCTTCTTTCCATTACGATAAGCGATTATGCTTCCCCAACCGTAGGATATCCGGCCAAGCCGGATTGCGGTGACGCCGAACAACACAACTGCCAACACGCCAATCAACCGTATCATCCATTTATCTTTCTCGGGCACCTGTTCAACGAAGGAGGGATCGATGAAGGTCTGAAGCAGTAGGTAGGCAAACAGGAACGGCAATAGTATCGTGAGTATCCGAAGTACCCAATAAAGGCTAATATCGCTGTCTTCTGTTTGTTTCATTTCTTTGCGAACGTCGAGTGATTGAACGCCGATTCAGGGTATGCGTTGATTAAGGGTTGAGGTTGGATTTCGTCAAGGAGATGATAGACTCGCGAGCTTCTCGGCGTTGCCCACACACGTCTTGATATGCTAGTTAATCGTTGGAACGTCAAGGGATGATACACTCGAAGAATTCTATCTATCCTTTGCTTTACTGAAAAGTCTTAGCCTGTCGAATGTCGCTATCATTTTTTCTTTTGTATACGTTTTTTAACATCGCGACGTTGTCGCTGGATCGCCTTTGGCGATACAGGTGTCGCAAGGCGAAGGCAGGTTTATCTTCTTATGCATATCGCTAAGCTCTCACGACGGGCGCTTGCGCTCGTTGTGAGCAGTGCCTTGTTGAACTAAGCCGCTGCGCGGCATTTTGGGATTAGCTTCTTTCATTTTGAGTTGGAGTGCCGGCAGTCCCTTTGCCATTCGACAAGCTCAG